>JABJIC010000002.1 GCA_018661465.1 Gammaproteobacteria bacterium
ATTGAGTGGGAGTAACTACACGGTCGTAACTTCTTGAATTTATGCTTCAAAAGCTGCTTCTGAGAGAATGAAATGGCACTGACTACTGAACAAGCTATGCAGCAAGGCGTAGCCAGCCATAGAGAAGGTAATCTTCAAGAAGCTGAGCGACTTTACCGCGCAATTCTACAAACTCAACCGGGTCACCCGGACGCCAATCATAACCTGGGATTAATAGCCCTCGCGGCGAATGCGGCAGAGGCTGCCTTGCCGCTGTTTAAAACCGCTCTCGAAATAAATCCTGCAGTCGAACAGTTCTGGCTTAGCTATATTGCTGTTCTTATTAGGCTGGGCCTGCTTGAACCGGCAAAGGGAGTTCTGGAACGAGCTCAGGATCTTGGGTTTAAGATAGAAAAACTGGAACCTCTGAATCGCAAACTGGCATCGACAACAAATAAGGCTCCTGTATCAGAAGTTGCGGCCGCCGAAGTCTATAGAACTCTTGGTGTTGCACTGAAAGAACTGGGTAGATTAGATGAGGCAGAAGCGAGTTACAGAAAAGCGATTGCCCTGAAGCCTGACTATATCGAAGCTCACTTTAATCTTGGTAATACCCTAAAAAAGCTAGACAAGTTGTCCGAAGCTGAAGAAAGCTATAGTCACGCCATCGACTTACAGCCTGATTTTGTCCCTGCATTAATGAATAGGTGGGAATTGCTCTTTAATAGAGGAGAGTTCGAAACCGCCCTGAAAGATGCAGACTGTTGTAATAACCAAATATCAAGATTACGTAGCCTGGAATCTCTCTATGCGCTAGGACGAAATGAAGAAATTTTTCAAAGAATTGCAGATCAGTCTGGGTTAGATAATGAGAATTTACATGTTGCGGCGTTTGCAGCTTTTATTGCTGCCGTAGAGAAGAAAAACAGCGCCCATGGTTTTTGCAACAACCCGCTAGACTTTATCCATATCTCCAATGTTTCTGCGCATCATGAAAACCCGGACATTTTTATAGTGGATGTAATCGAGGAGCTGCGAAATATAAGAACTGAGTGGGAACCTGAAAATAAATCCACCTACAAGGGATTCCAAACACCTTCCGGTATCAATTTGTTTGCAGCTCCGTCGGGGAATGTGGCGCAACTCAAGTCCATTATTGTCGCAGAGTTGGTTAGGTTTTATGAAAAATCTCAGAATGAGAGCTGTTCTTATATTCAAAAATGGCCGAGACAGAAGAATTTTCATGGCTGGCACGTCATTTTAAAGCAACAAGGACATCAAACACCTCATATTCATGTTGATGGTTGGTTGAGTGGTGTCGTATACCTGCAGGTTGTTCCGTCGCTAGACAAAAACGAAGGTGCAATAGAATTCGGTTTGAATTCGCCGAACTATTCGGCCGATGGATTACCTACAACAGTGCATCAACCAGCGGCAGGAGATATCGTGTTCTTTCCTTCGTCTCTCCATCACAGAACTATTCCTTTTTCGACCGATACGGAAAGGATTGTAGTGGCGTTCGATCTAATGCCAGACTCGGCAGCAACAGAGTAAGGAATTTGAGCCCTGCGAATATGTTTGGAACTAGATTAGAAGAAATGTTTACTTGCAATCAGTGTTCAATGGGAATCGAGAACACTAAGGAAATCTATTTAGTATGTTTTTGGATATATTGACCACCGGCGGGACTCTCGACAAAATTTACTTCGATGCCAAGAGTGAGTTCGAAGTAGGTGATCCTGTAGTTGGTAGCCTGCTTGAGAAAATGGGGGTTGGATTCGAATTTTCTGTTGATCAGTTAATGCGAATCGATAGCCTGGATATGACTGATGAGCATCGTCGTATAATTTTCGATAGAGTTGCATCTTCTGAGTCTGGATATGTGCTAATAACTCATGGCACCGATGGCATGGTTAAAACTGCCGATAGCCTGAAACCCATCAAGGACAAAACCATCGTACTCACCGGCGCTCTTCAGCCAGCAGCCTTTGCTAGCAACGACGCGATTTTTAATATTGGTTGCGCTGTTGGAGCTATTCAGGTTCTTGCTTGTGGCGTCTATATAGCGATGAACGGACAGATTTTCGAAGCAGGTCAGGTAGTCAAAAACCTTGAAAAAAACTCCTTTGAAAAATTATAGGGCGTTGCCCTTCTTTGACTTAGGCGGTCTGTAGCAATAATCTGCCCTAGCTGCGGAGGAAGGCGTCAGTTCTGGCAATGCGCGCATCATTTCTACAGGCTTTATGCATCCAGAGGCGATGCCGAGTATCTTGGGCAAACCACTAGCTAGAAACCGGATTGAACATTACTCTGTATCAAGTTTTACAAGATGTAGTCTGGTAATTTGGTCTAAGGGTAAGTTTGCCCTGTATGTTAAAAAGGTGAGAATTTCAGCCTGTCGGAGCTATGTGAGTTCGTGGAGTTCAGGTATAACGTGGGGGCGTTAGGAGCAATATGACTCAGTTTGGTCAGGAAATAAGCCGGAGTTCACGGCTAGTGGAAGTGTTGGCTGTCACCGTGGTCTATGTGATCGGGGCTCGCATCGGTCAAGTCTTTGCTATAGAGCCCGGAAATATTACTCCAGTTTGGATTCCCTCTGGAATAATGCTGGCTTGGGTCTTGATAAGAGGCTACTACATTTGGCCTGGTATATTTCTAGGCGCTTTTTTGGGCAACTCATGGGCATACCTCAGCGCTGAATCTGGCGATGCGCTTCTTTCCACAATGTTAGCAGGATCATTTAATGGCATTGGCGATACGCTTTGTGCGGTTGGTGCATGCTTTTTCATGCGAAAGTATTTCCAATTTGGCGACCCCTTCAAAAGCCTAAATGCGTTCTTAGGTCTTATGGTATTTGGAGTCGTACTCGGGCCATTGCTGAGCGCGATATTTGGAGTGTCATCACTGCAAATATTTGGAATACTACCGAGTGATGTTTATGGGGCTTCATTTGTTACCTGGTGGCTTGGTGACGGTGTTGGAGTTTTATTACTGACGCCCTTGATTCTGGCGTTTGCTCATCCCGAAGACGATATTGAAATTAAAGCAGACTTACCTGAGGCAGTTTTTTTTGCCTTTGCCGTAATGCTCTACCCGATTGTGGCGTATAGCGTTGGCGCTGACGATTTTCAGTCATCGAATTTGCCCTATATCCTGATCCCGATTTTGTTCTGGTCATTAATCCGTTTTGGACTGAGAATCTCTTTTTCGGTAACCCTCTTCTTTACTATTTGCTTGATATGGCTAGAGCTCTTGGGGCTTGGACCATTTGTATTTGAAGATCAGTATTTGAGAATCATGGCGCTACAGATTTTTGTGTTGTCCACTGTTTCTTCAATATTCGTGATTGGCTCCCTGCTTTTTGAGAGAGATCGTAGTTATCATTTACTCAATGAGAAAAACCAGCATGATCCTCTGACCAAAATTTACAACCGACAATATTTTGATACACAATTGTTACGTGAAATAGGTAGAGCTGAAAGATACAAAAAATCCTTCTCGATCATTATGTTTGATATAGATTTTTTCAAGAAAGTGAATGATAAATATGGTCATCAAGTAGGAGATGAAGTGCTCATAAAGCTTTCTGGATTGGTGGCTAAAAAAATCCGAGATATCGATACCCTGGCACGGTGGGGTGGTGAAGAATTTATGATTCTAATGCCTGAAACCAACGAGCAAGGAGCTACTCTGTTTGCGGAACGAATTCGTGCAGAAGTTGAGAAGTCCAAATTGGCTCCCCATGATTGTGTGACCATTAGTCTGGGGGTGGCTGAGGCAAATCCGGAAGCAACAGAAGAACTGGAAGTATTAGGTTTACTTAATCGAGTCGATGCGGCACTTTACTTAGCCAAGACTAATGGCCGTAATCAGGTTCAGGTGGCACACGAGGCTTTAACTTCCGCCGATGCGTGATTGAACCCTTCGTCAGCCTAAGCTTTGGATTTAATTTCAGCAGTTTTCTGAGTTAGCTGAAAAATGGACTTTACTCTCCGGAAGCGGAAGCCGCACCCTCATGAAATTTCTATCACTTAGATCGATCCCCACTGTGCCCTGGAGTTCAGCGAAACCCCTGGATTTTAAGCCCAGGGTGTCGACCTTGTTCTTCCTTTGCTTCGGTCTGTTAATCTTCGGAATCGGCGAAGCATTGCTTATCGCTGCTGGCGCTGGAGTCAGTCCGTGGACGGTATTCGCCCAAGGCATATCAAACATCAGTGGCTGGAGTATTGGAGTTTCCACGTTTGCAGTAAGCGTGGCTGTACTCCTATTGTGGATTCCGCTTTCTCAGACTCCGGGCTTGGGGACGATACTCAATGCCGTAATTATTTCTGCGGCTATCGAATTTTCGCTACCTTATCTCCCTCAGCCGGAACTCTACCTTTTCAAGTTTGTCGAAACAGTTATTGGGATTCTCTTAGTGGGCTTGGGTAGTGGCTTATATCTAATTGCAAACCTGGGGCCAGGTCCTCGTGATGGTTTGATGACTGGATTACAGAGGGTCACCGATCTTCCTGTGGCTTGGGTAAGAACTGGAATAGAATTAATTGCAGTAGTCTGCGGCTGGTTTTTGGGAGGCGTAGTTGGACTGGGTACTCTGTTATTTGCGCTGGGAATTGGCCCCGCAGTTTCCCTGGGACTATATTTAGTCTCCCGGTTTTTCCACGATAATGATTAAGCGAACACAGAGCTAACGGTAGAGCAAATGCAAGAACATGAAAAATGGATGAATCAGGCCCTGCAGCTAGCGCAGCAGGCAGGGGATCAGGATGAAGTTCCCGTAGGTGCAGTGCTGGTTGAGGCTGGAGAGCTTATAGGCTCTGGGTTTAACCAGGTTATAGGCGCATCTGACCCCACAGCCCATGCTGAGATCATCGCTTTAAGAGCAGGTTCACAGTTTCGGCAGAATTACCGACTTCCTGGCACTGTGCTCTATGTTACAATCGAGCCTTGCACCATGTGTTTTGGTGCCCTAATCCATGCCAGGGTTCAGACCGTGGTATTTGGGGCGAGAGAGCCACGGGCCGGAGCTCTGCTAAGCAATCAAAGCGAATCTGGTCAGCAGCACCTCAATCATAGTATCGAAATTGTTGAAGGGGTTCTGGAACAGGAATGCCGGGACATAATGCTGAACTTCTTTAAATCCCGAAGACAGGGTTAGAAGACTGAGTAAGAAGACAGAGGCAAAGGCTAGCCGCGAAATATGCCTGCTAAGATCAGAATAATATGAGTAAGAAACTAATTCAAAAACACAGCCTGAGAAGCCTGCTTGCAATTGTGGCATTGCTATCAATTACCGCATGCGTATCCGGCGATAATGCCTACAAAGCCTACTTTGGTGATGTGAGAACCGATCTTCAGCTATCCGTTCTGGAGGGCGTGCAATTGGTGCGTTCAGACTGGATAAATCGATATATCGACGCGGTTCGTTTTTCTCGGGTGGATGACACCCCGATTAAGAACAGTGCCGAATATGGGGCCATACAAATTGTCCCGGGTTTTCATGAGGTAGAAGTCTATTTTGCCTGGGACCTGGGCAGTCAACGAGGCCTTGCCCCGGCACTGGTTGAATATGCCTCAAGCCAACCAAACATCAGTAGAACTCTTCGCTTTAATGCTCGCGCGGGTGAAACCTATAGTGTGTTAGCGACGCCTGTTTTTAACACAGGTGACCGCGATATTACCTCGCTTTCCCACGTGGATTTCTGGGTTGAGGATGCTAATGGAAATGAAATAGTTTCACAGGAAGCGGGACGCTATATTCCACGCATCTAGGATTGCAAAATAATCGCTGCAACGGCCATTATTTGACAGACAATCAGGCTCAATATCCAGTACAATGCGCCATCAATATCTGACACGGAATTCTTCACAAAATGTTCCTGTCGGTCTTATTTGAAAACACATAGTCGATAGCATTTAATCATTAGCATCTAAAGATCGGGATTACATCAATGCAAGCGATGTTTGGAGCGGCAGCTCTTTCTGCATTCAGAACTTCCAAATTCCTCCATCAAATTCAGGCCCAACTCCCCGCGGTAATTTCAATTTCCGCCCAATATATTCACCTACTCGACACTGACGCAAAACTGAATGAGTCCCAAAGCGAAGTGCTTGCGTCTCTTTTGCAGTATGGCGGTGAAATTCCCGATGCTCCAGGTCAGTCTCATGCTCTAACACGACTGGTTGTTCCTCGACCTGGAACCATTTCGCCATGGTCCAGCAAGGCGACAGATATATTGCACAATTGCGATCTGAAGCAGATCGAGAGAGTGGAGCGAGGCACTGTATTCACGGCTCAGCTAAGTGAAGATTTGTCAGCAGAGCAAATTACAGAACTGGATAGCTTGCTTCATGACCGTATGACTCAGGCCGTACTGGGTGACGTTCAACAGGCATCTTGCCTGTTTCAGCATGCTGAGCCCAAGCCTCATCAGGCAGTAGACATCCTCGGTTTAGGCAGAGACGCTCTATGTAGCGCGAATAGCGAAATGGGCCTGGCTCTAGCTGAAGACGAGATGGATTACCTCTTCGAGCAATTTAGCGGCCTTAATCGAAACCCGAACGATATTGAATTAATGATGTTCGCTCAGGCAAATTCAGAGCATTGCCGACACAAAATCTTCAATGCGAGTTGGACAATTGATGGCCGCGATCAAGCCAATTCTCTGTTTGGAATGATTCGAAATACTCATAAAAAATCTCCCGAGAATGTGTTGTCAGCCTATTCGGATAACGCTGCAGTAATGGCAGGGCATGTTGCGGAGAGATTCTTCCCGGACCCCGAGAGCAAGCAATACAGTTTCAATGAAGAGCCTATCCATATCTTGATGAAAGTGGAGACTCATAATCACCCAACAGCTATTGCACCCTTCCCGGGAGCATCAACAGGTTCCGGTGGTGAGATTCGCGATGAAGGGGCTACTGGAACCGGCTCTAAGCCCAAGGCTGGCTTAACGGGTTTTAGTGTTTCCAATCTTCGTATTCCTGAATTGCCTCAGCCCTGGGAAGAGGATATGGGCAAACCAGCGCATATTGCGTCCGCGCTGGATATTATGATTGAGGCGCCGGTTGGTGGTGCTACTTTTAACAATGAATTTGGTCGGCCGAATCTCTGTGGATACTTTCGTAGCTTCGAAGAACGTGTGCTCAATGAGTCAGGCGAGATGCAAGTGCGTGGTTATCACAAGCCCATCATGATTGCCGGCGGCATCGGAAACATTCGCGATGGTCATGTTCAGAAGAGTGATATCGCAGTGGGTGCCAAGCTGATCGTGTTGGGCGGTCCTGCAATGTTAATCGGTCTCGGCGGTGGTGCGGCTTCATCCATGGCCTCGGGTACAGGCAGTGAAGATTTAGACTTTGCCTCGGTGCAGAGAGAAAACGCCGAGATGGAACGACGTTGCCAGGAAGTTATTGACCAATGTTGGCAGCTTGGAGATAACAATCCAATAGACTTTATTCATGATGTCGGAGCGGGTGGTTTATCTAATGCCCTACCGGAACTAGTTAAAGATGGTGGAACTGGGGGTGTTTTTAATTTACGGGATATTCCCAATGCCGAAAACCAGATGTCTCCTCTGGAGATCTGGTGTAACGAAGCTCAGGAACGCTATGTATTAGCTGTTTCTACTGAGGACCTGCCTAAATTTGACGCGCTTTGTAAACGTGAGCGCTGCCCATACGCAGTAGTGGGTGAAAGCACAGAAGAAAAGCATATTCGGCTTGATGACTCTCATTTTGAAAACAGCCCGATTGATTTGCCCATGGATGTCTTGTTTGGCAAGGCTCCGAAGATGCACAGAGACGTGCAATCTGGAATTGTAGAGAGCAAGAAATTTTCAATAGCATCAATTGAAATTGATGAAGCGGCGAAGAGGGTGCTCTCTCTTCCCGTAGTTGCCAGTAAAAGTTTTCTCATCACCATCGGAGATCGAACCATTACCGGATTGGTTCACAGAGATCAGATGATTGGACCCTGGCAGGTGCCAGTTGCAGATGCCGCAGTGACCGCTGCTTCATATACTTCTTACAAGGGCGAGGCTATGGCAATGGGCGAACGAACACCATTAGCTTTGTTTGATGGTGCAGCTTCCGGGCGTATGGCTATCGCCGAGGCAGTAAGTAATATCCTTTGCGCGGATGTTGAGAAACTGGGAGATATTAAACTTTCCGCAAACTGGATGGTCGCCGCAGGGCATGGCCACGAGGACAGCAAACTTTATGACACTGTGAAAGCCGTCGCTATGGATCTATGCCCGCAGCTAGGTATCTGTATTCCAGTGGGTAAAGACTCAATGTCTATGCGCACTGTTTGGCAAGATGATGAGGGCGAGAAAAGCAACACAGCTCCACTTTCACTTATTATCACCGCCTTTACGACCGTTGGTGATATTCGTAAAACCTTAACTCCTCAATTAGTAACGGACCAAGGCGACAGCCAACTATTATTGATAGACCTTGGTCGTGGCAAGAACCGCATGGCAGGTTCGGCTCTCGCTCAGGTATATAGAGAGATGACCGGTTCGGTGCCAGATCTCGATAAGGCTGAAGACCTGATTGCGCTCTTTAACCTTGTTAAGCAATGTCGAGATCAAGGAAGCCTACTTGCCTATCACGATCGTTCTGATGGCGGATTGTTTGCAACGCTTTGCGAAATGGCATTCGCCAGTCACTGCGGTGTTGATATTCAGCTGGAAACCTTGACCGAGGCAGATAGCTCACTAAGCATACCTGCACTGTTCAATGAAGAAATCGGTGCGGTAATTCAGGTTAAGGCTGATCGCGTAGACGCTGTACAAAGTTTGGCAGCATCTTTGGGAATTGGCGATTGTATAGTTGAGGTTGCCATGACAAACAGCTCAGACTGCATCACCGTTTGTCATGGAAGCCAGGAACTACTTTCTCATTCGAGAATAGATTTGCAACGTATCTGGTCAGCGACTAGTTATCACATGCAGAGCCTTCGTGATAATTCCGATTGCGCTCGAGAAGAATACGATCAGATTCTTGACCAGAAAGATCCGGGAATGAAGATTGAGTTGGCTTTCGATCTGAATGAAGATATTACGGCCCCCTATGTGAATACCAATGCTCAACCGCGCGTGGCTGTTCTTAGAGAACAAGGTGTTAACGGTCAGATTGAAATGGGAGCCGCATTTGACCGAGCACGCTTCGATGCTATCGATGTGCATATGACCGATATCATCGAGGGCAGGGTAGATCTGTCTAGCTTTAATGCCTTGGTTGCCTGCGGAGGCTTCTCCTATGGTGACGTATTGGGTGCAGGCGGTGGCTGGGCAAAATCCATCTTGTTTAACGACTCTGTTCGTCAAAGTTTTGAAAATTTCTTTGCCAGTCCTAACACTCTGACTCTGGGTGTTTGTAACGGCTGTCAGATGATTTCCTTGTTGCAGGACTTGATTCCGGGTGCAGACAATTGGCCTCGTTTCGAGCGCAACCGCTCGGAGCAATTCGAAGGGCGTGTGAGTCTGGTTCGTATTGAGGAAACAAACTCGGTATTCCTGGAAGGAATGGCCGGCTCCTGTTTTCCTATCGCCGTCGCTCATGGCGAGGGTCGGGCCGATTTCGGCAGTGCAGAGTTGCAGCAAAGTTTAGTCGATAGCAATGGCATCGCCATGCGCTTCGCAGACAATTATGGAAACACTGCAGCGAAGTATCCGGCTAATCCTAACGGCTCTCCCGATGGCATAGCGGGAATTAGCAGTGCCGATGGCAGAGTTACGATCATGATGCCTCATCCGGAAAGAGTGTTCAGAGCCTCTCAGAATTCATGGCACCCGAATGACTGGCAGGAAGATGCGCCTTCTATGCGCATGTTTCGAAATGCGCGGAAGTGGCTAGCCTAAATTCTTTTAGACGTGAATAGCAGGAGTGAATCTTGTGACTGAAAGTAATCAACTTCTAAAAATTGAATTCTATGTTCCAGAATCTCATCTAGAAACAGTGAAGTCTGCAATGTTCTCCGCGGGAGCAGGGAAAGCTGGGCTCTACGATAGCTGTGCCTGGCAAACAGCAGGAGAGGGTCAGTTTCGGCCACTACCTGGAAGCCGGCCATTTTTGGGTGAGCAGGATAAATTGGAGACTGTAGTCGAATTTAAGGTAGAGATGGTGTGCCCGGAGTCTGTGATAGCTGAAGTTATTACAGCTATGAAAGAATCCCATCCCTATGATGAAGTAGCCTATTCAGTTCTTCGCACAGAAAACATCGCCTAGTTCTGACTCTTCCTGTTTCTCGCAACATTTCGCTCTCATTACACCTTGTTCTCACTGATAAGCGTAGTGCTTATTACCTTGTCGGCTGAATGGTGTACATCGAACATGCGCACTGGAAACACATTGTTTTTCCGGTCTTCAAAATAAGATTCCAATGTGGTTTTAACCACGGGAAAAGCGATCTCTTTCCAGGGGATCTCTTCTTCCGCGAATAGCTGAACTTCAAGGGATTCGATGCCGGGCTCAAAATCCAAATTCTCCAGCTCTACTTTGAAGAACAGGTACATCTGATTAATAGATGGAAGATTGAAGAGGGTGTAGAGGCTATTCGCGGATACTTTTACCGAAGCGCCTGCTTCTTCATCCGTTTCTCTAATTGCTCCTTCAAGACTGGATTCTCCATTTTCCAGAAAGCCAGCTGGCAGTGTCCACTTGCCTTTTCTGGGTTGGATTGCGCGTTTACACAATAGAACCTTGCCATCGAAGATGGGCAGAGTGCCCACAACATTTTTCGGATTTTGGTAAAACACCAGGTCACATTCAATGCAGCAATAGCGAGGCTTGTCATCACCTTCAGGTATTCGGTAGTGCAGGTCTGCTGCGCATTGTTGGCAGTACTTCATGCTTCATAATCCATACAGAGTATTAGGATCATTATAGGTGATGGGGCGAATTGTACTAAGGTTTAATTCATAGAGTTTAATTCTTGAATAGTAGTTGCTAAGCATTAAGTTTTGCTTGGCAATTCAGGGAGTGAATGAGTCACTTAGTTTCTGAGAGGCAAAAAAAATGGCGCCCTAAGGTTTTATAGACCTCGGTGGGCGCCAACTCCTTGTGCAATGCTGCGCTGGACGTAGCTACACAGAGAGGGGAGCTTTAAATTCTGTTGATCTCGCAGTGCAGTCGAAATTTCTTGGAAGTCATATAGGCTTCTATTTCTCTAAGTCTTAGCTCTAGTGTGTTATAGACGTCCGTACATTCCTTCGGGTTGTATTTCGGCGTGCTCTCCATCTCAGCCTCAGTATCCATATAGTTATCAGGGTCAGCATTCTTGTGAGCTGTTTCCTTATCTGCCATATTGCTAGCCATTTCACCAAAGGCAGTTGCGACAGCTTCTCCGACTTCTTCGACCGCAGCCTCTACCTCGTCGGTGAACTCTTTATATTCTTCGTTTCGATAGCTTTTGCGATTCTTTCTACGAGCACGTCTTTCCGCTCTTTTCTGTTTCCATTTAGCCTTGTGCTGATGTTTGTTGCTGCGCATCTTCATGCGATTTTCAGGAGTCATATGGGGATCTGGATCAAAAGCAAAGATACAGATAATGTATGCCCAGAAAGTAAACGGCCCAAAAATAAACAAAGATATTAAGGTAACTGCTCTTACCGCAAACGGACTTACTTCAAAGTAGTCAGCGATTCCGCTACATACGCCAGCGATCTTTTTGTTTCGCTCGTTTTTGTAGATTGGCTTGCGGTAATCCAATTCCCTAAAATGTTCTGCCGTGCTTGCGTTGGCAAAATAATTTCTCATCTTCTCTGGAGTAATGTCCTTGTCTAAACAGAAGTAAAGAATGAAGTAGCCAATAATTAGTGTAGGCCAGCTCAGTACGCAAATTACAAAGACTACTCGCACCAGGGTGACAGGAACATCTAGCCAATCGGCTATGCCTGCGCAGACTCCCAGCCAGCGAGCTCGTCGCTGATTTAGTCTTAAACTACTCGGACCCGTGCCCATGTTGTTCTCTCCAGTCAGGAACCTCAGCATCTAGGATGGATTCCAGAATATCGATTCGTTCGCCTAGGGATTCAGCCATTGCTGAAAGCTCATCGCTGCTATACTTCGCTTCCGGTTCGATGCGAACATTGCGGCGGCCTTTCTTTAGCAGCAGTATCCAGCAAGTTATGGCACAAAGTACCATAGCTACGATTGTTATAATGAACTCTAAAACGCCCATGTTAATACCTGTCTGTTAAAAAGTTACTTGTCGTTAAGTTTGGTTTTTAACTCTTCCAGTTCCTGGTCTATTGACTCCTGTCGTGCCAGGTCGTCGAATTCATTTTGAAGGCCGCGTTTTTCCTGATGAATTTTGCTACCTTCCATCTGGCCTTCCATCTGATCGATCTTCTTCTCGTAATATTCAAATTTGTCCATGGCATTGTCAATAGAATAGTTATGCAGCTGACGACTCACGTCTAAACGCGAATTAGTCGCTTTAGTGCGCATAACAATAGTTTTTTGACGAGCCCGTGCATCATTGAGCTTTGCCTGTAATTGTTCGATCTCGGAACTTAGCTTATCCAGAGTCTCATCCAGTTTTGCCAGGTCCGCTTCGGTGATATCAACAGTTGAGTTGATATTGGCTTTCTCATTCAGGGCAGCCTTGGCAAGATCCTCACGGCCTTTGGAGAGAGCCAGCTCAGCTTTAGTCTCCCAGTCAGCAGCTTGTTTCTTATACTGCTCAGACCGGCGGGAGAGGGTCTTCTTCTCGGCGATAACCTTGGCTGTACCACTGCGTACCTCCACCAGGGTTTCTTCCATTTCCTGAATAACCATACGGATCATTTTTTCAGGATCTTCCGCCTTATCAAGCAAGGAGCTGATGTTGGAGTTAATGATGTCAGAAAGTCGGTTAAATATGCTCATTCACTGATACCTCATGTATCTCTTCACTCACAAGCGCGAAATGGCTTGGCTTAATAAGATAAGAGCAGATACCGTGCCAAGAATTTAATAATTTTAACTTATTGATATATAACAACTAAATATAGGCCCCCAATTCCCTTTCTTCCAGAAATGGCTAAAACACCTAACTAGTGGTATTTTTCACTACTCGTGAGCAAGAATAATTGCGTCAGGCAAGCCAGCACCATCATACCGGCTTTCCAGGCACATTAGCCCGCTAACTTATTGAATTAATGGAATATATTAAGACGTCATGGTTGAAAGAAGCACAGCCCCACGAATGATAGGCGAATCCGCCAGCTTTCTGGAGATGCAGGAACATATCTCTCATGTTGCACCCTTGAACAAGCCGGTGTTGATAGTGGGTGAGCGGGGTACAGGAAAGGAATTGGTGGGGGCGAGGCTCCACTTTCTGTCTCAACGTTGGGAGCAATCATTCCTCAAGATCAACTGCGCGGCCATGAGCGAAACCCTACTGGAAGCCCAGCTCTTCGGTCACGAAGCTGGAGCCTTCACCGGCGCCACGAAGCTGAGAAAGGGTTATTTCGAGAGAGCAAACGGGGGAACACTATTCCTAGATGAATTAGCCAATACAGCTATGGCCGTGCAGGAGAAAATCCTGAGAGTCATCGAATATGGAGAATTTGAGCGCCTGGGAGGCAATGAAACACTCTCAGTTGATGTCAGGATATTAGCGGCAACAAACGAGGACCTTCCGGGTCTGGCGAAACAACACAAGTTTCGCGAAGACCTGCTGGACCGTCTGGCATTTGATGTAATAACACTGCCGCCACTACGTGAAAGAGCAGAAGACATCCTGATCCTAGCCGAACATTTTGCCGTGGGAATGGTAAAAGAAATTGGCGGAGAGTTTTTCGCAGGCTTCTCCGACAAAGTAGAAAAGTCTCTAAAAAATTACTCCTGGCCCGGCAACATCCGCGAACTAAAAAATGTAATCGAGAGAGCGGTATACCAAAACGGAGAGGGTCATATCACGCAACTGGTATTCAATCCCTTCGAATCTCCTTACAGGCCAAAGGCTTCAGATTCAGCAGTACTACAAGCTGATGACAATGCTCCCCATTCTATCGATCGTTCAGTGCCTGACATATCAAACATGGAATCATTCGATCTCAAGAATGAAGTTCAGGAGTTTGAAATAAAGCTTCTGCAACAAACCATGGAGCTAACCCAGTTTAACCAGAAGAAAGCTGCTGAATTTCTTGGGCTTAGCTATCATCAGTTGCGTGGTTATCTCCGTAAATATGATCTATTGGGCTAGTCGTCCTAATCCTTTCCGACTTTCATCCAAAATACTAATGCACAAAAAAAGCCAGTACACCGGAAGGCATGCTGGCTTCTTAAAGACAGGCTAACAAACTAGTCAGCCATAGCCTCATAAATCATTCGCTGCGCTACATTATTATCAAACGGCGCACCACGTGGTCCGCCGCGCTTCTGTTCCATATAGATCATGAAGAAATCATTTGCTTTATCAACTACGAAAATAGTTCCGCCAATACCACGCCAGCCAAAATTGTGTGGACCATTGGCATTATTTCCATCAGTAGGCTGAAGATGGAAACCCAATCCCCAATCGCCATTAGGACCGTAGAAGAAAAACTCCCGAGAAACATCTTCAGTGATGTGTTTCTCCAGCATTAAGTCCAAAGTGCTTTTGTCGATAATTCTTTGGCCGCGGTATTCGCCGTCGTTCAAAAGCATTTGAGCGAAACGTACATAGTCTTCAGTAGTAGAGTTAAGACCTCCGCCACCTGACAACAGCACTCCTGGAATAGTGTTATCTTCCATTTCGCCATGAATAGGTTCAGCGACCCGTCCTGCCTTACCGTTGGGTACCCAGAAAGTAGTCTCGTCCATGCCTAGGGGGTCAAAGATGCGTTCCTTCAGAACGACATCCAGAGTCTTGCCGGCGGCGACCTCAAGTACAGCACCGAGAGTGTCTGTTGAGTGACCATAATGCCATGCAGTACCAGGCTCAAAAAATACAGGTAGGCTGCCTATGGCTCTTGCCATTTCGTTAGCGGTTAACTGACCGTAGGGAACATTCTCTCGATAGAGTCTACCCAGTTCTGTATTGGGAGAAAAAATCTCCTGAATCAAACCTGATTTATGAGTGATCAGATGCCGAACAGTCATCACGTTTTGGGCTTTAGAGATTTCACCAGTTTCGCGATTTATAACTTCCAGATCTGAAAATTCGGGAATGTATTTACCGACGGGGTCATCAAGTGAAATTAATCCATCTTCCACCATAGTCATGGTAGCTACGCTGATGATTGGTTTGGTCATGGAATAGATGCGAAAGATAGTGTCTTTATCGATTGGAGTGTTGTCGCCTGGTGCCTGAGTGCCGACAGATTCAATCAATCCGATATTGTCGTTATTACCCACCAGAATAAGTGCACCTGGAATGAATTCACCATCTACTGCTGCCTTCATGGCGGCTCTGATATCTTCTATTTCGCCTTGATCGATGCCGTAGCTATCCGGGTTGCCCATAGTGATAGAGCTTGGGTTGATCAGTGGCGGGTGGCTGTTTGAACTGCTGGAAAGCTCATTTGTGCTAGCGCAGGCGCTGACCATCAAGGCTATAGCGGAGCACAAAAGACTACGTGTTAAGTAATTGGTTTTCATCAGAAATTCCTATAAGAATGCTTTCTTGTATTGTTGGGATGCTTGTCACCCCTCTAAAACCATTTGCCCAAAAAAGCTGGAGCTGATGTTAGCGGAATGCCTGAGTACTAACAATGGCTGCTAACATCGGTTTCAAGTACCGGTTTCAAGTACCGGTTTCAATTATCGGTACCAACATTTGTACCGGACAAGGAGTCCGATACCAATGAGAGCTATTCTGTGGTTATTTTCCCGGGCTCGGGATTGCTTGGGACAGGTGTTTTACTAGTCGAAGTCGCGAACCAAAGATTGACGAATGTCGTCAGCAATAGCATCAACACGATGTTGGTAATTATCGTGCCCGCAAGCTACGGACAAATTACTTCCTGCTTTCGCCGCTGCAATCATATCGTCAGTGAATTCGTATCGCAGAAAATGCACAGCTGAAGTTTTCTCCTCAGTAGAGCGAGGTAGGTCTTCGTTCGCTATCGGAAAGACCGGGTCAAAACCTTCAATCTGAATCGAAATTAAGTCCTCGATACCGATTAGTTGCGAGAGCATGACTTTCCTCTCGTTCTCATCGGGATATTCCAGCATGAAAGTGACCTTAAGGTTTTTACCATCTGGAATGAGTGGATTATAAGCTTCCAACTCCTCTAGAAGGTCTTTCTCGCCACGGATTTTCTCCGCACGAATAAGTTCAAGCATCTGATAGCGCATCACCATATAGTCTTCGAAATGCAGTGAGGCGTTTGGCCCAAGCTCCAGGCGTCGGGTCTTTTTGTGCTCCATCATTGCCTGACGAAAAGCTGGACGCTGGGCGTCGTAGGCTTCAATAGATAGTAGGTCGCTAATACTAATTTTTTTCATTTTTCGATTCGGTCTCTAAATAGAATTTCGGTGTTTCTCTTAATAGGTTTTACGATAAATAAAATAGTACCTTAAGCACCCTTGTCGGTAATGCCGTAGGCAATGCAAAGCAAGTCCAATGGATGGATCGCTTTTTGCTCGGTATCGAGATTATGCTCAATGTGTTTTCCTGCAATTGGGCAGTCACTGCCGTAATAGTCAGGTTCTTGTTGCTTGATCTGTTTCACGACGGGTCGGGCAATCTTGTTGGCAAATTCTAGAGTCTCAGACTTTACGCCATAGGTCCCGTCATGACCCGAGCATCGTTCAATATTTTTAACGGTAGTTTCTTCTACCAGTTCCAGAACCTGTTTTGTTTTGGGTCCAATACCTTGAACCCTCTGGTGACAGGCGACGTGGTAGCTAATGTTTCCAAGAGGATTCTTGAAGTCTGTATTAAGTAGGCCTTTTTTATGCAGTTTGAAGAGGTATTTGAACGGATCATGAAAAGCAGCAGCTACTGCCTGAACTTTTTCATCATCAGGAAACATAAGCGGTAATTCTTGTTTGAACATCAACACGCAGGAGGGAATCGCAGCGACAATATCATTTCCCGCCATGACTGTTTCATACAGAGCGGGAATGTTTTTGTCTTTCAGCATCTCAACAGTCTTTAGATCTCCCAATTCCAGCTTAGGCATTCCGCAGCAATGTTCTTTGGTCGCCAGGTCGACATGAATATTGTTATGTTGAAATATTTTGATAACACTGTCTGCAAGAGTTGTTTCGTTGTAGTTGCAATAACAGGTAGTGAAGAGAGTCACTCTGGGCGCGTCTTCCGCTACTTCTTCTTTCTGTGCCTCTTGCTCTTCAGCTTTCGCTGGGTCGAATATTAATGCAGCATGTTGTTTGCGTGCTGGTTTGGAAGTGTATTCGGGTAAATTGGCGTCTCTGTGTATTCCAAGTGTCTTATCCAGCGCTGACCTGATCAGTCTATTCTTGTTGCCGCCATTCACCATAGCATTCACAACTGGAGTGGAGGCCAGTTTGCCGATCATATCGGTGCTGGTTATTAGATTGTCCCTAAACTTAGTATCGCCTTTTTTGAAATTGATGGCTTTGGCGCGCAACATTACATGGGGGAAATCCAGATTCCATTCATGGGGTGGAACGTAGGGGCATTTAGTTAGATAACAAAGGTCACAGAGGTAACATTGATCAACAACCTTGCCGTAGTCAGCTACGTCGATACCGTCAACCTCCATGGTCTCCGACTCGTCTACCAGATCAAATAGTACAGGGAAGGCATTACAAAGACTGACGCAGCGGCGGCAGCCATGACAAATGTCATAGACTCTTTCCAGCTCCTTATTCAGATCGCTTTCGTCCCAGAATTTTGGGTCGTTCTGATTTAGCGGGTGTCTGGTAGGCGCGTCAAGTCCGCCCTCTCTACCTTGGTCAGCCATCGATCAGCTCCAGAGAAGTTGCAAGTATCAGGTGTTTTAGAGAACAGCTGCTACCAGAAATGGCAGCAGCTGTTAGCCGTAGATTGCTTCTAGATCGATTCCGGACTAGTCGTCCAGTGAGTCTAGAGCCTTCTGAAAACGGTTAGCGTGTGAACGCTCAGCCTTTGCCAGAGTTTCCATCCAGTCGGCGATCTCATCGAAGCCTTCATCGCGGGCATCTTTTGCCATGCCCGGATACATGTCCGTGTATTCATGAGTTTCACCAGCTACTGCTGATTTCAGATTGTCCTCAGTGCCACCAATTGGCATGCCAGTGGCTGGGTCACCAACTTCTTCAAGATATTCCAGGTGTCCGTGGGCATGACCTGTTTCGCCTTCCGCAGTAGAGCGGAAAAGTGCAGATACGTCGTTGTAACCTTCTACGTCAGCTTTTTGGGCGAAGTAAAGATAGCGGCGGTTGGCCTGTGACTCTCCGGCGAATGCTGCCTTTAAGTTGTCTTCAGTCTTTGATCCTTTCAATGACATCGAGATTCTCCTATAAGATGTACTGTGAGCTCATGATTCTGTGAGACAGAATCGCTAAACAAATCAGCTCACACTGATTGTTTATGGGGACACCTTACGTCAATTCTATTATCAAATCTAATTGATTTTATTGGATGTATTGATCGTTTTTTTCGATTACTATTCCCTCCCATGAGTCCCAGTCTAAAACAGCTCAAATATCTCTGTGCGGTAGCTGAACACAGGCACTTCAGCAAGGCCGCTGCTTCCTGTCATGTCACTCAATCAACCCTTAGTGCTGCCATTCAGGAGCTGGAATCCCAGCTTGGTGCGGTAATTTTTGAGCGCAATAAGAAATCTGTACTGATTACGCCTCTAGGTGAAAAACTTCTAATTCAGGCTCGGCGAATTCTCGGTGATGTGGAAGATTTTGTGAGCGTGGCCAAGGCTCACGACGAAGATTTGGCCGGTGACCTCCGGTTGGGAGTGATACCCACAATTGGCCCTTTTCTTTTGCCTGCTATTCTCTCTGATCTGCGTAAGAGTTACGGCAAATTGAAACTCTATCTCAAGGAAGAAATGAGTGAGCAATTGGTACAACAGCTACAGCAGGGAAAGCTCGATTTGCTGATTCTGGCTTTTCCTTACCCCTTGCCGGATATGGAAACAGTTAGCTTGTTCAGTGATGAGTTTTTACTGTGTTTGCCTCCGGGGCATTCTCTGGAAAAATTCGAAAAGGTGAAGCAGCGGCAATTGAAAGGAGAAAGCATTCTATTGTTGGAAGAGGGTCACTGTCTTCGGGACCATGCGCTTGAGGCCTGCAAACTGGATACTGCCAATGCCGACCTGGTCTATCAGGGCACCAGTCTTCATACCCTGGTTCAAATGGTTGCTAACGGGTTGGGTATGACCTTATTGCCGGCGATATCTATTAATGGCGATGTTCTTGGTGATACTCATCTGCAGATAAAACATTTCTCTAACGACAATGTATCCAGAGAGATTGGAATGGCCTGGCGTAAATCGGACCCGCGCAGAGATGATTATCTTTTGCTTGCCGAGTTTATCCGTGAGCACCTGAAAAAAGGGCCCTCACATTGAAAGTGTACGCGCTCTCAGACATCCATGTGGATTACGACGAGAATCTTCAGTGGGTATTGCAGATCGATGACCAGGCCTATCAAGGTGATGTAATTATTGTTGCCGGTGATATCTCCGATAGTCTGGAATTGTTGCGTGAAGTATTTTCTTCGCTTAAATCCAAATTTAGGGAGGTGCTATTTGTTCCTGGGAATCATGAGCTTTGGGTTCATGCTGATGAAGTAGAATGTTCTTTGGAAAAGCTGGAACTGATTGATGCTCTATGTAATGAGCTTGAAGTTCGTTATTCACTGTTCGAGATTGATGAGCTCAGCTTTGTACCTCTTCTGTCCTGGTATGATTTTTCCTTCGGCGAGCCTGATCGCCATCTGAGAAGAGCATGGAGAGATTTTAAAGCCTGTAGCTGGCCCGAACACTTGCCGGATAGCCAGGCAGTGACAGACTATTTTTTGACCAGGAATTTGCCATTACTTGGAACCAGTAATAAATTTGTAATTAGTTATTCCCATTTTCTACCAAGAATCGATGTTATGTCTGAGCGTATACCTCAGGACAGGAGAAGAGTGTATCCAGTGCTGGGATCCAGTAGCTTGGGAGATCAGATTTCCAAACTGAAGCCTGATATACATGTCTATGGTCATAGCCACGTTAACCAGTCTATTACTCTGGATGGGATACATTTTGTAAACAATGCCTTCGCATATCCGACTGAAGAACGTATAGCCAGAAAACAATTGCACTGTATTTTTGATCTCGAAGAGGCGAGTAGCAATGCGGCTTGAGCGAAATGAAATTCATCTTTGGCATCTGGATCAAGATGATTTTGATCTAAAGGATCTAGAGTCTCATTGCCTTGCCTGGCTCAATGAAGTCGAGCTTGAAAGATTTCAGCGTTATCAATTCGAAAGAAATCGGAAGCAGCTCTTGCTTGGTCGTTATCTACTGCGAACCGTTTTAAGCCGGTACCATCCAGCAATTGATCCCGATCAGTGGTTATTCATCACTAACGAGTATGGAAAGCCTGAAATTGCGCCTCAGCAGCAAAAAGAAGGTTTGTTTTTTAATATTTCCCACTCGGGGAGCAGGCTGGTTCTCGCAATCAGTAGATTTTCTTCGATCGGCATAGATGTCGAATTTTCTGCAAAGAAGCGAAGAGTAGAAAAGATCGCCCATCGATTCTTTTCTGCTACCGAAGCTGGATCGATGCTTGCGCTGAAAGAGGGAAACTGGTTGAGCCGCTTTTATGAGCTATGGACTTTGAAAGAAGCCTATATCAAGGCCTGTGGTTTGGGTCTTGCCATACCTCTCCAGGACTTTAGCTATTCATTTAATACCGAGAATACACTCAGTATCGATTTTGAAGAGAGCAGAGGTGATGAGCCTCAAAGCTGGCAATTTTGGCAGCTGGATGCAGGGCAGGATTATAAATTGGCGCTAGCTTTAAAAAATACTGAGGGCTCCACTGAAATTCAAAAAATTCAATCCTGGATTATTAGAGATACAGATTCGGTGAGCGAATTGGCAACGTCGGTAATTCGAACTAATTTCTGAAGTGACTTTCTCGATAGAATCCGTAATGGCAATACTTAGAGAAAATATCTAAAGGGGAAAGGCTTTGGAAAAAGAAGCTAGTCGAATTCGGCTTCTTCGCTACCTGAGTTCTGATTCTCTTTTCCAGTTGTTCGCATATTCACCGTACGGATTACATTGTCATGAATCTGTACGACCTCCGCATAGTACCCGTCCATTTCGATACCTACAGATGATTCAGGGATAGACTGCAGGATCTCGGTAAGCAAACCGTTCAAAGTCTTGGCGCCGCTGCTATCCAAACTCCATGATAAGGTGCGATTAATTTCGCGAATGCTGGTGCTTCCATCTATAAGGAAACTTCCGTCGTCTTGCTCGTGGATGTCCTTGTTGTTTGCAGCCAGGTCCGTTGTGAATTCACCAACGATTTCTTCCAGAATATCTTCCAGGGTAACAATGCCTATAACAGCTGCGTATTCATCAACCACTACCGCCATGCGCATCTTTTTCTTTTGGAAATTGAATAACTGAGTATGCAGTGGAGTGCTTTCAGGGATGTAATAGGGTTCCGTTGTTTCCTGAAGAATGGCTGCCTTGTTAAGAGGATCTACATTAATCAGCTTGCCTGTGCTGCGCATATGAAAAATGCCGACGATATGGTCGATATCTTTTTTGTAGACGGGTATCCGGGTATGTTGGCTATTGGCAATAAGGCTCAATATCTCATCAATATCATCGTCTATATCGATTCCAATGATGTCATTTCGCGGCACCAGGATATCGTTAACAGTGACCTGTTCCAGATCGAGAATATTCAGCAGCATACCGTGACGACGCTGAGGTATACGTTCGCCGGACTCGTAAACTACCGTACGTAATTCTTCAGGTGAAAGTTGCTGATGACTGTCGTCTGATTCTGATTTAAAGCCAAGCATGCGAACCAGAAAGTTCGAAACAACATTAACCATCCACACAACCGGATAGAGAATCTTCAGTAGCAGTATCAAAAGAATGCTGGATGGATAGGCTATTTTTTCAGGGTAGAGTGCGGCGATGGTTTTCGGAGTAACTTCCGCAAATATAAGGACTACCAAAGTTAGTATAACCGCCGTACGTAGAGGTGCCGGGTCGCCCAGTAAGTTAATGGCGATAGAAGTGGCGATAGAGGCAGCCAAAAAATTGACAAAGTTGTTACCAATCAGAATCACACCGATCAACTTGTCTGGCGTCTCAAGAAGTTTGCTGGCGCGACTGGCTCCCGGGTGCTTATTGCGCTTCATGTGCTTAAGCCGATAGCGGTTAAGGCTCATCATTCCGGTTTCGGAGCTAGAGAAATATGCCGAGGCAATAATCAGCAATACGAAGGAGATAATTAGCATCGACAGAGAAGATTCTTCAGGTGTCATTTCTGGATGTTTGTAGTGATAGGGGTGAATTGTTTATTCTGTGAGTGGCAGCCATGTTTAGCTCAGGATAAATTCCAGTACAAATTTAGATCCATAAAAACCAATCAGCAGTAAACCGAACCCTATGAGAGTTCCCTTGATTGCTGTTTGGCCGCGCCAACCGAGTTGATGTCGGCCCCAAAGTAATACGGCGAAAACAATCCAGGCAAGAATAGAAAATATAATTTTGTGCGGAACGCCTTCTATACCCCAAATTTCTTCATTGAAAAGAAATCCGGCAACAATGCCCAGGCTAAGTAATAGCTGCCCAACCCAGAGCAGTTCAAATAGGAAGGATTCCATATCCTGAAGCGGAGGGAATTTATTTAGCAAGCCGCCAGCATGACCATGTTTAAGCTGATGATTCTGATAGGCCAGAAACCCTGACTGCAATGCCGCTATGGTAATAAAACTGTAAGCCAAGATGGATAGGAGCACATGACTGGCGAGACCGGGGCCCATGTTGGTAGGTGCCGAGTTACTGCTAATGCTCAGTGAGGCAATTATGGAGATTATGGCCAGAGGAAATAGACCGAGAAACAAATTCTCTAATGGTTTTCGCAGGCTGCTCACTAGAACCAGTAAGGATATAGAGGCTGTTATCAGTGTGCTTATTTCAAAGAGGCCAAAGTGAAAGCCATCGGCGGTGCTTATTACGCTCCAAGCACTTGTTCCGTGGGCTATTACTGCCGATATGCCAAAACCAAAAACCAGATTGCGAGCCTTCTCGGCAGATTCCGGTTTTTTGGATGAAAGTCTATTGGCCTGTATGACAGAAGCTGCCAGGTAAAAGAAGATGGCAAACAGGCCAGAAATTACTGTTACTTGCATGATGGCTTTTCGGTGACTTCTTGGAGACAGTATTCAGAATAGTAAGAAGAAAGTGTCGCATATGTGAACAGGGGGTTGAAGTTCTTTTTTATCCTCGAAACTATTCCTTATAATTTCGCTATAATGCAGGCCATACTTATTTAGGGCCTCAATCGGCCTTTTACTTCGGCTTGGCCAGACTCTAGAACATACAACAGGTGACAATCAGTGTTTGATAATCTCAGCGATAGACTCTCCGGAACCTTTAAAAAGCTAACCGGTAAGGCAGTTCTTAACGAAAGCAATATCCAGGAAGCCTTGCGTGAGGTTCGCCGTGCTTTGCTGGAGGCTGATGTTGCGCTGCCTGTGGTCAAAGACTTTATAGACAGAGTGAGCCTCAGAGCAGTAGGTCAGGAAGTATCAAAGAGCCTTTCACCGGGCCAGGCATTCATAAAGATTGTTCAGGCTGAACTGGAGAATTTGATGGGTTCGGCCAATGCCGAGCTTGATCTTAAAGCGGTTCCACCTGCTGTCATATTAATGGCAGGTCTTCAGGGTGCTGGTAAAACCACCACAGTGGGTAAATTAGCCCGTTGGTTGAAGCGGGAAGCCAAGAAGTCAGTAATGGTGGTAAGTGCAGACGTATATCGCCCAGCGGCTATACAGCAGCTACAAACCCTTGCTACTGAAGTTGAAGTTGAATTCTTTGCCAGCGACGAGAGCCAGTCTCCGCTGGATATTGCCGCCGCGGCTCATGCTGAAGCAAAACGAAAGTTTGTCGATGTGTTGATCGTTGATACTGCGGGTCGTCTGGCTATTGACCAGGAGATGATGGGTGAGATCAGTCAATTGCATAAGCAATTGAACCCGGTTGAGACCCTGTTCGTGGTTGATGCTATGACTGGTCAGGATGCGGCTAACACTGCCAAGGCATTTAACGATACCTTGCCACTTACTGGTGTCATTCTCACCAAGGCCGACGGCGATGCCCGCGGCGGTGCGGCGCTGTCGGTTCGTCATATCACTGGCAAGCCCATCAAGTTTATCGGTATGGGCGAGAAAACCGATGCCCTGGAGCCATTTTATCCAGATCGTATCGCCTCCAGAATCCTCGGTATGGGAGACATGCTCTCTCTAATCGAAGAGGCTGAGCGCAAGGTAGACAAGGTTAAGGCTGAGAGGCTGGCCAAGAAAATCAAGAAGGGCAAAGGCTTCGATCTAGAGGATTTCAAAGAACAGTTGAAGCAGATGCAAAACATGGGCGGAGTTAGCAGCATCGTCGACAAGCTGCCGGGCATGGGCGCTTTGCCTCCGGGAGCTGCTAGCAAGGTCGATGATTCCCAATTTCGCCGCATGGAAGCCATTATCAACTCCATGACCATGAGAGAGCGGGTTAATCCGGATGTGCTAAATGGCTCACGCAAGCGCCGTATCACCCAGGGTTCCGGCACACAGATTCAGGATCTTAATCGTTTGTTGAAACAGCATAAGCAGATGCAGAAAGTAATGAAGAAGATGAAAGGCGGCAATATGGCCAATATGATGCGTGGTCTTGGCGGTAATATGCCTGGTCCGGGTGGATTTCCCGGCGGCGGTGGTGGCAATTTACCTCGTTTCTGATGCGGGATTATCAGTCTTTGGCTTAGCCCTCTGGCTGTCAGCGCGAACCTGCTGCAAAGCCGCGAAAATACTACTTCTCAGTGCTTCCAATCGAGGCTTAATTAACATAGAATACCCGCCTTTTTATCTGGGCAGATCTTGCTTGGGCACATCAATTGCCTAAGCTGTTGTAAACCCTACATATTTATTAAATAACAGGAATTATTTATGGTCACGATTCGATTGTCTCGTGGTGGTGCCAAGAAGCGACCTTTCTACCACATAACAGTGGCAGACAGCCGCAGGTCCCGTGATGGCCGCTTTATCGAGCGTATTGGATTCTATAATCCTCGCGCCACAGGTCAGGAAGAGCGTCTTCGCTTGGACACAGATCGCATGTCTTATTGGCAGTCTAAGGGCGCACAGTTGAGCCCGCGTGTTTCAACTCTTGCCAAGGGCGCAGCAGCGGCTCCTAGCACTGAAGCTTAATTGCTTGCTGAACGATGAGTTCGATGAATCCTAGCGATGAATCGTAAGCTGACGTCAGAGGGCAAGATATTGGTGCTGGGCCGAATAGGTAAAGTGCACGGTATCAAGGGTTGGTTGAAACTAAGCTCCTTTACTTCGCCAGCTGAAAATATTCTGAACTATCCCTTGTTAAAGGCTGAGATAGCACAGAGCTGGACAGAACTGGAAATAGACCAGTCCCGTCCTCAGGCTAATAGCCTGCTGGTGCACTTCAAGGGATACGATACCCCGGAAGTAGCCCGAACTCTCACAGGTCTTGAGTTATCTGTAGACCGAGAGGAATTGCCCGACTTAGAAACCGGTGAATTTTACTGGTATCAACTTCAGGGAATGAAAGTTGTAAATCAGCAGGGCGACTTGTTCGGACAAGTTATCCAAATGCTGGAAACCGGCGCCAATGATGTGCTGGTGGTTAAACCGGACGAGGCCGATGAAGCCTGTGTCGATGATCGGGAGAGATTAATCCCGTTCCTGACAGATTCGGTTATTGAGAAAGTAGATCTCGAGACCGGTGTTATCACCGTAAATTGGGAAACAGACTATCTGGAATGAGTCGCCAGTTTTGAGAAGCGATTCAGTTTAGATAAAAAGGCGATGTCGATGCAGATTGGTATAGTCACGCTGTTTCCGGAAATGTTCTCGGCGATAAGCGAATACGGAATTAGCAGTCGTGCAGTACGCTCAGGTCTGGTGAAGCTGGATTATTACAATCCAAGAGACTTCACCACTGACAAGCATCGCACCGTAGACGACAAGCCTTTTGGCGGTGGTCCCGGAATGTTGATGAAGACCGAGCCGCTACTTAAAGCAGTAGCTGCTGCAAAAGCCACCGTAGCTGAACAAGGTGGAGGCGATGCCAAGGTGATTTATCTTTCACCCCAGGGCCGCAAGATTGATCAGCAGGCAGTAATAGAATTAGCAAGACGCGACAGCATGGTAATGATATGTGGTCGCTATCAGGGCATCGATAACAGGATGCTCGAGAGGGAAGTTGATGAAGAGTGGTCGCTGGGAGATTTTGTTATCAGTGGCGGTGAGATCGCGGCAATGGCCTTGATCGATTCCATCATCCGCTTTCAGCCTGGAGCTCTCGGTGACGAGGATTCTGCGCAACAGGACAGTTTTGCCAACGGGCTCTTACACAGCCCTGAATATACCAGGCCGCAGAGTTTCATGGGTCAGGATGTTCCAGCAGTATTGTTAAGCGGCGACCATGAAGCGATTCGGAAATGGCGTCTGCAACAGAGTTTAGGTATGACCTGGCTCAAGCGACCGGATTTACTGGAAGCGATTGAGCTGGATAAAGAGCAGGAACAATTGCTCGAAGAGTTTAAACGCAGTCATTCGAATTAAGTTTTCGTAATGTTTGCATAGCAGAAGAATTTAATTATTGGCTCACGCCAAAAAAGCATGAGTTAGGAGCAAGTAAGATGAACAAGAACAAAATCATCCAGCATGTAGAAAATGCGCAAATGTCTAAGGAATTCCCGGAATTCGGTCCTGGTGACACGGTTGTTGTACAAGTGAAAATTAAGGAAGGTGATCGTGAAAGATTGCAGGCCTTCGAAGGTGTTGTAATCGGTCGTCGCCATAGAGGTCTTAACTCTTCTTTCACTGTGCGTAAAATTTCACACGGTGTTGGTGTTGAAAGAACTTTCCAGGCATACAGCCCGCTGGTTGATAGTGTAGAGCTTAAGCGTCGTGGTGATGTTCGCCAGGCTAAGTTGTACTACTTGCGCGAGCTTACTGGTCGAGCTGCTCGAATTTCCGAGAAGCTGGAAAAGAAATCAGTCTAAATCTGTCTTCTTGTTTTGCTGTGACTTTTACCACGGCATAAAGCAATAGATCGACTAAATAGAAGGGAAGTCTGCAGCGCGGTCTTCCCTTTTGTTTTGTCCAGAGTCTATGAAAAACAGCGCTATGCTAAGGCTCCGAGTCATTGTTGCCGACTCTCTATTTTAAGCCTGGTGGAAAGGCTTTCGGCTTTATCCGGTCTTCTAGGGGTGCAGCTGATTCTACGGAATCTTGTCTGTGCCCTATATTGTAGGGGCGAGGCGGGTTTGAGAGATAGTTGTTTAAATGCTATAACCTGACGGCATTGTATTACTACATTTACTTATTATTACGGCGGCTGAAGTTTTCCTGAGACTGAAGGTCGGAGATCAAATTATGAAATCAATTCTGCAGCGTCTATTTATTGTTTCTGGAATTCTATTTTCTGTGAGCTTTTCGTCACTGGCTCTTGGGCAGGATGTTACTGCTGATCTTCGCGATAAGCTGAATGCTTCTATTGTGCTCGCATCCCAGAACCAACTCCAAATTTCGAGTATCAAGGCGACGGCTCTGCCTGATATCTTTGAAGTAGAACTGAGCACTGGTGAAATTCTTTATAGTCACTCATCCGGTGATTATTTATTTGCCGGTGATATGTACAAGACTGAAGTCACTGGTCTGGTGAATCTGTCTTCTGATACTCGTCAGTTACGAAACCTGGCCAAGGTTCAGGCTGTTTCTGAAGATGAAATGATTATCTTCACTCCTGATGAAGTGAAAGCTACTATCACTGTCTTCACGGATGTGGATTGCACTTATTGTCGTGCTTTGCACGGTGAGATTGATGACCTCATGGATCTTGGTATTGAGGTTCGTTACATGGCCTATCCTCGTGGTGGCATGGAAGCGGGCTCTTACGACAAGATGATTTCGGTCTGGTGCGCAGAGGATCGTCACAAAAGACTTACTCAGGCCAAGCATGGCCAAAACATTCCTGCTCGGGAATGTGAATCTCCTGTTCTTGATCACTATGAACTTGGCAATCAGTTAGGTATTAGTGGAACGCCTGCCTTGGTATTTCCTGATGGGCGTGTGATTCCAGGTTATGTGGAAGCTCCGCGATTGGCTGCGATGTTGGGTCTTAACTAATTATCCTTCGATCTTTTTTTTGTATCAGCCGGAAGAGCTAGGGTGAGTCGGTTTCCTGCCGGCCATTCACTTTCCTCTGAAACCAGCGCTGCGGAACTCGCCAGTATCTCGTTGGGCTTCTCAATTCTGATTGTCTTGAAATTTCCTTAAGCTGAGTCGTAGTGAATAGTGGGGCCTGGCTCAGACAGTCCTCGCTTAACCTGGTTCCAGAGGAAAGTGAAGACATGGCCTGATTGGCATGAAACCGACCCACCCTAACTCTCCCTTGAATCTTCAGGTTTAGTGTTTTTTATTCTAAGAATGGCACTGAAATTCGAGGGCAGGGGTAGAGTGTTCGATGGAGTGACCGTCGACCGCATGGATGCGGGCGCCGAGCCTACATGGACGTATTCACGGCGTGTCACGCAAGCGAATACTCTACTCCGGCCCGTTCCTCACTAAGCTACCCAATATTGGTTTTAGTAATGATCAATAGGGCTCAAAGCGCCCAGAATGCTGGGTTTCTGCCCCGTTTCCAGTATAATTCGCGGCGTATCTTTGCTGTTGTTTGATAAAGAGTTTGATAAAGAGTTTGATAGAGAATTTCGAGGAAGTCGTTTGAATACCGATCCGAACAAGACAATTAATGTAGGCATCTGCGGTCTGGGAACTGTGGGTGGTGGCACCTTATCGCTGCTGGAAAATAATAGGGCTGATATTGAGGCTAAGCTGGGTTGCTCTATTGAGGTGACTCGAGTTGCTACTCGGACTTTGAGGCCTGAAGTGATTGCGGCTTTTAGTGGCGCCGGAACTGATCTATTTGATGTGGTCAATGATCCGGACGTCGATATTGTTGTGGAAACTGTTGGTGGTTTTGATCCGGCTTTCGAGTTAGTTAAGACGGCTCTTTCTAATGGTAAGCATGTTGTTACGGCTAATAAGGCTTTGATTGCCGAGCGCGGTAATGAATTGTTTCCTGTGGCTGAGGCTAATGGTGTGACTCTGGCTTTTGAGAGTGCTGTAGCTGGTGGTATTCCGATTATTAAAGCCTTGCGCGAAGGCTTGGCAGCGAACCGAATTGATTCGCTGGCTGGCATTATTAATGGAACTGGTAATTTTATTTTGACCGAGATGACTGACAAGCAAAGTCAGTTTGAAGGTGTGTTGAAGGAAGCTCAGGATTTGGGGTACGCGGAGGCGGACCCGGCTTTTGATATCGAAGGTACTGATGCTGCTCATAAGCTGACTATTATGGCTTCTATCGCTTTTGGTATTCCCTTGCAGTTTGATAAGACTTACACCGAAGGTATTAGTCATATCGAACCTGAAGATATTTTGTATGCGGGTGAATTGGGGTGTGTGATCAAGCATCTTGGTATTGCTCGTCGATCTGAGAAAGGTGTGGAGATGCGTGTGCATCCCGCGCTGATTGAGAAATCTCGTTTGCTGGGAAATGTTCACGGTGTGGGTAATGCCGTTGTTGTTCATGGCAACGAAGTGGGCTCGACGCTTTATAGCGGTCCTGGAGCGGGAGCAGGTGCGACTGCCTCTGCTGTGGTTGCGGATCTAATTGATATCGCGCGACAGATTCAGGCGGGTGCGAGTACTCCTTTTATTCCGGCTCTTGGTTATTGTCGGGAGAATGAAGGGCTTGAGGTTCTTTCTATTGATGAGATTGAGTCTGAGTATTATTTGCGAATTTTGGTAAGTGATGTGGTTGGTGTTCTTGCGGGAATTTCGGGAAAGTTGGAAAAGCTTGCCATCAGTATTGAGGCTGTTATTCAGAAGGAAGCGGCGGGAAATCTTGCTTCAATCGTGATTCTTACTCACTCGGCTTTAGAGAGTCAGCTTAATATTGCGATTGCCGAAATCGAGGCGATGGATGAAGTTTCCGGTGCGGTTAAACGTATTCGGGTAGCAGGGTTCGAGGACTGATCACGTGAAATATATTAGCACCAGGGGAAACTGTCCCGAACAAAGTTTTGAGCAGGTCTTACTTGCAGGTATGGCGCCCGATGGCGGCCTCTATGTGCCCGCTAATTTGCCGCACTACAGTGTGGAAGAAATCAATTCCTGGAAGTCGCTGAATTACGCCGAGTTGGCAATGAAGATCGTTGCGCCGTTCGTAAATGGCGAAATCCCCGACGCCGAACTGCAAAGAATTATCGAAGAGAGCTACAGTGAATTTGATCACGACGAGGTTGCTCCTTTGAGCAGTCTTGGAGGCAATGATTATTTGCTGGAGCTCTATCATGGTCCGACTCTGGCTTTTAAGGATTTTGCTCTTCAGGTGTTGGGTAGGCTGCTTGACTATGTGCTCAAAGAGAACGACCAGCGAGTTGTGATTTTGGGTGCGACTTCTGGCGACACTGGATCGGCTGCGCTTGAAGGTTGTCGTCACTCGGATCATGTGGACATTTTTATTCTGCATCCTCATAACCGTGTCTCGGAAGTACAGCGAAGACAGATGACAACAGTTATGGGTGACAATGTTTTCAATCTTGCTGTTGAAGGTAATTTTGACGATTGCCAGAGTATTGTAAAGGCGGCTTTCGCTGATCAATCATTTCTGCCCGAAGATCGACAATTGGTTGCGGTTAATTCTATTAACTGGGCTCGCATCATGATGCAGATTGTCTATTACTTTTCTGCCGCATTGAAAGTTGGAGGTCCGGAGAATGAGGTTTCTTTTTCGGTACCTACCGGGAATTTTGGGGATATCTTTGCAGGTTATCTTGCCAAGAAAATGGGTCTGCCTATTTCTCAATTGATCGTAGCTACTAATAAGAACGACATTCTTCATCGCTTTATTAGCCGCAATGATTATTCTGCTACAAATCTCAGTCACACTTACTCGCCAAGTATGGATATTTTGGTATCCAGTAATTTTGAGCGTTACTTGTTTGATTTGTTTGCACGTGATGGTGAAGCTCTCACTGAATTCATGTCACGATTCGGTAAGGAAGCTTTGAGTGTAACGAATAAGCAGTTCAGTGAAGTGCAGTCTTGCTTCAGCAGTGCCAGTGTAGATGATGATCAGACTTGTGCAGTGATTGCTCAAGTGAAGCAGGATATTGGCAAATTACTCGACCCTCATAGTGCTGTCGGTGTAAAGGCAGCCCGTGACTGCAATAACAATCCTGATATACCGATGATCACTCTGGCGACAGCCCATCCGGCAAAATTTTCTGATGCGATTGCGGCAGCAGGATTGGAGACTCCGGAACTACCGCCTCACTTACAAGATCTTTTTCAGCGTGAAGAGCATTACAGTGTAGTGAACAATTCCCTAAGCGAAGTCACTGAGTTTGTGGCCAGCCACGCACGGAAATAACTAATTAATGTCTGCTCTGGTACATCGAAGATCAGCCAACTCTCAGTTAGAACTCCCGGACACCCTTCATCCTCTGTTGCAACGAGTATACCGCCAGCGGAATATCGGCTCGGCAGATGACTTGAGTCTGGATTTCAAATCGCTACTGCCTCCTCAATCTCTTAAGGGAATGGATGCAGCCGTAGAGTTGCTCTGGCAGGCGTTGCAGCAACAGCAAAGAGTTTTGATTGTTGCTGACTTCGATGCCGATGGTGCAACTTCCTGCGCCCTCGTGTTAACCGCTCTTCAACAGATGGGCTTCCACCACCTCGATTACATTGTTCCCAATCGATTTGATTACGGGTATGGCCTCACACCTGAAATCGTAGAGCTGGCGGCTACTCGGAATCCGGACCTGATCGTTACTGTTGATAACGGTATATCCAGTATCGAAGGCGTTGCGTCTGCCAAGGCTAAGAATATTAAGACGCTGGTTACTGATCATCACCTTCCAGCTGAGGTCACGCCCGACGCTGACGCCATAGTGAATCCGAACCAGCATGGTTGTGAATTCCCCAGCAAAAGCATAGCGGGTGTCGGTGTTATTTTTTATGTGATGCTGGGCCTGCGTAGCAAATTACGTGAAGAGTCCTGGTTTGAATCGCAGAAAATTCCTGAGCCCAATATGGCTGATCTTCTCGATCTCGTCGCGCTGGGTACTGTGGCGGATGTGGTGGCTCTGGATAAGAACAATCGAATACTGGTAAGTGAGGGGCTGAAAAGAATTCGAGCAGGAAGAACCCGCCCCGGAATCCAAAACCTTCTCAAGCTTGCCAAGAAAAGCCCGCAACGACTAACGGCGACCGATCTGGGGTTTGGTATTGGACCTCGACTCAACGCTGCAGGTCGATTGGATGATATGTCCACGGGTATAGAATGCCTGTTAGCTCAACATGAGGGTGATGCTCATATGTTGGCGCTTCAGTTGGACGGTATGAATCGGGACCGAAAAGAAATCGAGTCTGGCATGCGTGACCAGGCTTTCGAGATTTTGCGTGAACTCACTCTGGATGAGGACAATATTCCAAATGCCTTGTGCCTGTTCGATGAGCGTTGGCATCAGGGAGTGGTGGGAATAATTGCGTCGCGCATCAAAGAGAAATACAACCGCCCGGTTATTATTTTTGCCAAGGCATCTGATGAGGTAGATGGGGAAACTGGTCTTCAGCAGCTAAAAGGTTCAGGACGATCTATTAAGGGCTTCCATATTCGTGACGCCCTGGATGCCGTTGCCAGCAAGAATCCCGGATTAGTAAGTAAGTTTGGCGGGCATGCAATGGCCGCAGGCTTGAGCCTGAATGAAGAATCTCTGCCGGCCTTCGTCGAGGCTTTTCAGAATGAAGCCACTGAACATCTTAGTGAAGACCTGCTGCAAGCGAGAATTTTAAGTGATGGTGAATTACAAGTTCAGGACTTCACCATGGATACAGCCGCGGAGTTGCTCAGGGCAGGGCCGTGGGGACAGGAATTCCCCGAACCGGTTTTCGATGGAAGGTTTAATCTTCTGCAGCAGCGCAGGCTGGGGGATAATCATTTGAAAATGGTATTAAGCCCCATCGATTCTCCGCAACATACCATCGATGCTATCGCGTTCTCGGTTGATGACGCTGTCTGGCCAAGTGAGGAGGCTAGGGAAATTGAGCTTGTCTACCGTTTGGATGTAAACGAATTTCGTGGTCGCCAGTCTCTGCAGTTGATGGTGGATCATGTGCTCTCGTCACGCTAGCGCGGGTCTTTTGAGTTAGGGCTTCAGAATCGCCGCTAGTTCAAACCCCTATCTAGTTAAACCCTCGCTAATTCAAAGAATAGCGCGTAAACCGAAATTCCTCAGTCGGCGTTATTCTTCCATGGAAGGTTAAATCTCAATCTACGAATCGGCTGAGATCAAAAACCGTCATCAGAAGAGGCGAAAAAAAGAGTTACGGAAAAAGTAAAAATAGTAGCGAAATCAATGACATCTGCCGATAGAAGCAGTTAATCATACTGATTTGCCAGATCTGTGTAAGTAAGCTCACTTATTACGGTCTTTAAATGACAGTGGACCCTATATTTGTTACCTTTTGGCACACAAACCGAGTGCCCAGGCGAGTAAACTCTCCTGATCAAGCCGACCGGAGTCGAGATGGGCGTTAATATCCGTAATAGTCTGATTTCATTGCTTTTTATTCTTGTAGCTGGCAGCAGCTATGGGCAAGTTCACCAGACTGATCAAATCGAAGTGGAGCTTATCTCCGAAACCAGTAATGTGGTTGCCGGAGAAACTCTGTGGCTGGCTATTCGACTCAAGCCTATTGAGCATTGGCATACCTATTGGAAGTTTGGCGGTGATAGCGGCGAAGCGACCGAAGCCACTGATTGGCAGCTACCAGCAGGAGCCGAGGCTGGCGACATCGTATGGCCAATGCCTGAATGGACTCCATTCCCAGGTAGCAACCTGGTTACTTTTACCTACGAACGTGAAGTTTTCCTGCCTATTCCTGTTTCAGTACCTGCGGACTATCAAGGTTCCAGTTTTGATATAGAAACCAAAATTGCCTGGCAGGTCTGTGATGAAATTTGTATTCCGGGCGACGCTGATTTTTCCTTGTCATTACCGGTAGCGACTAATTCCCTTATCGATAACGATTGGCAGCAGGCCTTCGCCGATACCCGTGCCCATACTCCGGTTCCCTTGGGCGAGCATCAACTGACAAGCACATTTAATTCCCATGACGACAAAGTTAACGTCATGGTTCAGGCACAAGAGCCTTTGTTTGCCGACATCGATGAAGCCTGGTTTTTCCCCACCGAACGTCGAGTCATGAAGTACGCGCCATACCGCAAGGTAATGAAGGATGGCGATCGACTACAAATTACCACTGAGCAGCATCGTCGCTTCGCACCTGAAATGAGCGAACTCGACGGCTTGCTGGCATACGTGGACGACGATGGTGAGTGGCAGGGCTATGACATCAAGCCGCAAAAAACCAATGTCGCCTGGGACAATAGTATCGAAGTCGAATTTATGGCTGAAGCCAGCAATATCGTTCCTGGTGAGCCCAGTTGGGTAGGAATACGTCTAACACCCGCCGAGCATTGGCACACCTATTGGAAGATGGGTGGCGACAGTGGTGAACCAACCAGCCTTAATGAATGGACTGCACCTGAAGGAACGGATATTGGTGAGATTCAATGGCCGGCCCCTCATTGGTTGCCGTTCTACGACACCGACCTGGTTAATTTTGGCTACGAGTCGGAAGTACTCTTACAATTACCTATTACTATTCCGGCAGACTACGAAGGAGACAGCGTTGAACTTTCAACCCTGGCTTATTGGAATGTCTGCGACCAGATATGCATACCCGGTGAAGAGCGTCTCAATCTGACATTGCCAGTTGGCGACGTTTTAGAGTTGGATGCCACCAAGGCAGCTTTGTTTGCCGAGGCACGAGAACAAGTACCTTCTACCGATCATCAGATAAACTCCATTATCGCCGTTGCCGGTGAGCGAGTAAGTCTGGGATTTGATTCCGCTGATAATTTGTTCGCTAACTTTTCCGAGGCGTGGTTCTTTCCTGAACAGCGTCGCGTTATCAAGCCCGGTCCTCTGAGAGATGTCAGTCTGCAACCGAGCCTGCTACAAATTACTCATCAACAACCACGACGAATGCTTGATGACCTGAGTGAAGTCTATGGTGTTCTGGTTCTCGAGAATGAGCAGGGTGAACGTACATCATATGATTTCGTAAATCCGGCAGCCGATGTAAGCAGTACGACTATTTTGCCACTGGCTGCAGCAAGTAATTCATCAGCGAGCGGGCCTGCAAGTGGAGATGGTGGTGGACTGCTGCTTTACATGGCTTTTGCCATGTTAGGTGGACTGATTCTAAATCTTATGCCTTGTGTATTCCCGGTGCTGTCCATGAAAGCCTTGAGCTTTGCAAAGCATGCCGGCGACGAAGATCAATTTAAGTTACGCATGAATGGACTGGCGTATACCGCCGGTGTAATTGCAGCTTTTGTTGCTTTGGCTAGTGTGCTCATAATTTTGCGAGCAGGTGGCGAGAGAATTGGCTGGGCATTCCAGTTTCAACAGCCCTGGTTCCTGGTGCTGATTGTTTACTTGTTCTTTATGATGGCATTGAGCCTGTCCGGGGTGTTCGAAATAGGCACCAGTTTAATGGGTGCTGGCACTGGTATGCTGGGCAAATCCAAAGGCTATAAGAGCTCATTTCTAACCGGTGTTCTGGCGACTACTGTGGCCACTCCTTGTACGGCTCCCTTCATGGGTCCGGCTTTGGGTTTTGCGCTAACTCAACCGTGGGTAGTCGCAATGCTGGTATTTATTGCTCTGGGTTTTGGTATGGCTATACCAATTCTAGTGCTTTCATATATTCCTGCACTCTCCAGATATATGCCTAAGCCTGGCGCTTGGATGGAAACATTCAAACAGTTCATGGCGTTCCCTCTTTATGCTTCAGCTTTGTTCTTCCTCTGGGTATTAGGTAATCAAGTTGGAGTCATCGGCATGTCGCTGACTCTGGGTGCTTGTATTCTGTTGGCATTTGCAGCGTGGATGTACCAGCGACGATTCAGCTTCGGTCCGATCATGCGCACGGTTAACTATGCGGTGGGTATAGGTACTATAGCTATCGCCATCTATCTTACCCAGACACCTTTCTTGCAGACCATGGCAGTAGCTCAAGTGGCATCTGTGGACGAGAATGGAAATTCCACTCAGAACTTCGAAGCCTTTAGTGCGGCGCGCTTAAGTGAATTGCAGGCGCAGGGCAAGCCGGTGTTTATAAACATGACGGCGGCCTGGTGTATCACTTGTCTGGCGAATGAGCAGACAACTTTGAGCACAGATAGAGTTAAGCAATTGATGATTGATAAAGATATTACCTACCTAAAAGGTGATTGGACCAATGAAGACCCTGAGATTACAGAAGTGCTGGAATCATTTAACCGTCCTTCGGTTCCTCTGTATGTGCTCTATTCGGGTGACCCGAATGTCGCGCCCGTAATCCTGCCTCAACTACTCACGCCTAGCACAGTTGCAGAGGTGTTCTCCAGTATTTAGCTATTTAGTCAATACAGGGCGCAACCGCGCTCTGTTGTTAATTGAAGAGTGAATTGAAAATTTTGTTAAAGAGTCAGTTAAATAGTTAACAATCTGTTTAACTTCAAGCTGGGAGAATATCCAGTTTTGCTAATGCCTGTTTCTAATAAAATGTCTGAAAGAATATTTTACGCAAAAATTCCTGTCTTGCTGTTCCTGTTTTTGCTGGCCCCTTCAGTAAATTCACAGCAAGCTGCCGAGTTCAATTTCGAGGCGGCTAACAATATCGCCAAAGAGTTGCCTCGACTTCTTAGCTTGTTGATCAGCCATCATGGCGAACTGCTATTCGAGGAGTACTACAACGGGCGCGATCCACAGCGGCCGGCTAATATGAAGTCTGCCTCCAAGAGTGTTATTTCTGCGCTGGTGGGAATTGCGATTGATAAAGGTCTTATCGAATCAGTAGACACGCCTGTCTCCAATTACTTTCCGGAATTATTTTCTCTAGAGGAGAATAGGGATAAGGCAGAGATAAAAATCGAAAACCTCTTAACCATGCAATCGGGATTGGAAACTACCAGTAATAGAAATTATGGAAAGTGGGTGCTCAGCGATAATTGGGTTGAGTTTGCCATCAATCAGCCACTTGTTGCTGAGCCCGGCACTCGTATGCTTTACAGCACAGGCAGCACACATCTGTTGTCTGCAATTATTACCCGCGCCAGTGGAATGACTACCAAGCAGTTTGCCCAGCAGAACCTTACTTCGCCTCTCGGTTACTCAATGTCCTATTGGTCTCAGGATCCTCAGGGGATTTACTTCGGTGGCAACGATATGGAAATGACACCGAAGCAGATGCTTCGATTTGGTGAGCTGTATTTGAACGATGGGCGATATCAGGATCAGCAACTTATTCCTACGACATGGGTGGATAACTCATTTATGCCTCACGCCCATTCTCCACGAGGGCAAGGAAGATACTATGGCTATGGCTGGTGGCTGAGAGATCTTGCAGGTATGCAGGTTCCTGTTGCCTGGGGCTATGGTGGTCAATTGATCTTCGTGGTTAAAGAGTTGGATCTTGTGGTGGTCGCCACTTCAGAAAGTACCCCCGGTCCTGCTCGTCGAGGCCACCTCCGTAGCTTGTACGATTTAGTCGAGCATCAGGTATTGGCGCTTGTTGCATCAACTCGCCTCGCACAGAATTAGAACTTTCTTAGAAACAATCTGCATTAAACTTTACGTGCTTCCCATTCAGAGCCAAGACTAATAGAGAATTATCCGAGAGGGCTTTTATTTGCGGCAGCCTGTCGTACTGCCTAGTATTAAGTAAGCAATAGACGAGTAAGGCTTCGCCTGGTTTAGGCTTGTGCGAGGTAGTATTCGATTTTCAGGCGATTAATCTCGATGACATCGTGATTATTGAGTTTTACAGCTCGAGCACCAATGTCTTCACCATTCACTCTAGGCGGGCTGTTCAGAGACTGATTAAGGCAAACAATAAAATGCCCATCGGGCCGCTTATTTATCTGCACGACTTCAGCGCCGGATTTACCAAGTTTTACAGTGGGCTTACGTAGAGGCAATTCCTTGCCCGCACCTTTGCCATTGAGTATCTGCAATTTCGCATCTCTCGGCTGATCCATTTCCAGAGGAGTATCCAGATCCGGCCCAGGAGCTTTTACATTGGGTGAATAGATCGATGCTTCCGGTTGACGCCGAATTAGAACAGTCTTGTCTTCATCCATGCCTAATGAGCTGGCTTCATTGAAGTAACGCAGTTCGTGTTTACCGATGGTGATGACGTCGCCGTGTTTCAGGGGATGCTTTTCGATGGCTTTGCCATTCACGAAAGTACCGTTGGTGCTATCGAGGTCTTCGAGGAAGGAATCGTCAAATATTGTTAATAGCTTGGCGTGATGTCCACTTACCGCCAGATTTTCAATACGAATATCATTGTCTTCTTTGCGGCCAATAGTCATTACTTCCTGGTCGAGTGGGAACTCGCCGAGTTTGCTCGAGTTAAAACTGAATTCCAGTTTTCCGGGCATGTCTAATCTCCTATTGTGAATCCCTTAAGTGTGATTCACCTTCATCAGGATCACGGAGATATTATCTTTGCCTCCGTGTTTGTTTGCCAGATCCACCAGCTTTTTGGCTGTTAGATCCAGGTCATTCCTATGGTCAGAAATGGTTTCCGCAATTTGCCAATCGGAGACCATATCTGTGAGTCCATCTGAGCAAACTAGTATTCGGTCATCATCATCCAAGGAGATTCTGACCGCTTCTGCTTCGACTTCCTCTCTAATTCCTAGCGCCCTGGTTACAACATTACTAATGCTGGCGTTTCTAGCTTCTCTTTCCGTATAGAAGCCTCTGTCTATCAAATCCTGCACCAGAGAGTGATCTTTGGTTATCTTTCTAAGCACCTGCTCACGATAGAGATAAAGTCTGGAATCCCCGGCGTGTCCAATGTAAAGATGAGGACCCGTAAAAATCGTGGTAACTACCGTGGTTCCCATGCCTTTGTATGCTGGATTGGCTGCTGCTGCTTTATATATCTCTGCATTACTGTCAGAAATTGTATTGGAGACAGAGTCCAATAAATGAGACCCAGTTATCGATCCTGCTGTTTGCTGTTCGGCAAGTATTTTGAGCTTTTCCATCAAAAACTCGACAGCCATCTCAGAAGCGACTTCGCCAGCCTGATGCCCACCCATGCCGTCAGCCAGCACGGCTACGCCCAGATTTTCATCGAATCCAATGTAATCTTGATTGTGGGAGCGTCTTAGACCAGTGTCAGTACAGCCGACTATTTGTACTATGGCTTGTACTTTGGGTTCTGCTTCAGTTTCCACTTCGGCGATAGGGTCTGACATTATCCTGTCCTAGCAATTCTTCAAATTTATTAACCACAGAGCTATAGACTGCTGGCATGCTCTGGTTAATCTTTTCCTGTCCATCGAAGACGAATAAATACTGCGCGTATACCAGCACCAATATGCCGAACAGGATGCTCATTCTTGTAGACAGTTGAGGCTGACGGTTGCTAGCGATAATGGAATTGGTCGCAGCGAGTCTATTTTCCTCTCCGAAACCGGTGAGTTGATTTTTAGCACGCTGAGGTATCCCAGTAAACGTTTTGTTATGTTTCAGTCGTCTATGTTTGCCGAAGATCAATATTGCGTCTTTCAGGCAGTCCGGGCTTCTGTTTCTCGGTAGAGTTGAAAGCATATTGGTTATTAGAGTCTGGATATCTTCGGGAAGCCGGGTAAATGATTTTCTTACCACAAAGTTAGTATCCTGATGGCTGTCAGGTAAGCAGGATGTAAACAGTTGATAGAGAATGACTCCGGTGGCGTAGATGTCAGCTTCTTTGGAGCGTTTTTCATCCTGCAGGCGGTAGTAGTGGGAATATTCAACATCTTCAAGATCGTCTTCTAAGGAGAAGTCGGTGAGCTTCAGTTTTCCCTTGTCTGTAAACAGGATGTTGGTCGGGCGTAGATGTCCGTGAACGATATTGTGATCGTGGGCGAAGATCATTCCCTGACAGATTTGATCGGCAATAAATAACTGTTCCTGCCAGTTGAGTGGAAACGCAAGTTTATCCAGAAGGGTGCCGCCGCTTAGATACTCCTGAAGCAGAATAAAATTTTGGTCGTTCTTGAATGAGGCAAGGGTGCTTACAATATTGACATGTTCCAGCGCCGCTAGCTTCATGCTTTCTTCATAACCGGGGCTGGAAATTGTTTTTTTCTTGACGATTAACAGCTCGTTCTTATCTTTCAATTGATAGAGAGACACAGAACCTATTCTGTCTTCACGAAGGATGTCCAATAACTGGAATCGCGACTTGATCTTGGTGATCCCTTGCTCGGCGCGAATCCTTTGCGACTCGTTCAGGTGGCTACCTTTGGATATTGCCAATAATGAGTTCTTTAACGCTTCAGCCGAATCAGGACGCTTTGCAGGATCTTCATTTAGGCATTCGAGAATAAGCTGATCGAGATCTTTGCTAACTGAGTCGTTTAGTTTTGAAGGCGCTGGAAATACGCCGACGGGAATTTTTCCAGTGAGCAATTCATACATAACAACGCCGACGGAATAGAGATCACTCTTTGCTGTAACATTGTCAGACGAGTCTCTTTGCTCGGGAGACATATAATTGTATGTTCCCATCACCGTTCCAATGCGTGTTTGATCACTCGGCGCGGTTTCACCTCCATAAAATTGTGCGATGCCGAAGTCGAGAATTTTTACGGTGCCATCATCATCGATAAGAATATTGTCCGGCTTTATGTCTCGGTGAATAACATTGTTCTGGTGAGCATAGGAGAGTGCCTTTAATACTTGTATGACAATATCGATTTTGTCCTGGTGAGTGATCTCTCCGATTTTGCTTGCCGTGGATAGATCGATTCCCTCCACATACTCCATGACAAAGTAGGGCATCTCGTCGGGGCTGATTCCGCGATCGATAACATGAATAATGTTGGGGTGATTCAGTCGGGCGATGATGTAGGATTCACGATCGAAACGACGCCGGGCTTCGAGGTCTTTTCGAAGATCCGTGATGAGTAGCTTAATGGCAACTGGCCGCTGCAGGGAATCCTGTATGCCGCGATAGACATAGGCCATTCCTCCTTCGCCAATCTTCAATAAGTTTGAATAACCTTCCAACTCCATCATTCTTTCCACGAAGCACTATTTGTAAGGCAACCACTTGCTTTGGTCGCGGATAATTTTCTATCTACAACAATAATCTAAGCCTATTGGGGGTGCGAGGAAGAAAGTGTGATATTCTTCGCAAAATCACAGTGTTAGCAACGTAAACATGGTGTTTTCACGGTGATTGACAGAACGGGTGATGGTTTTTCTGTCACAAACTACAGGAGAGGTATGGTAATGAAGATACCAGGCTTTGCAGCCAGCGCCTTGCTGGTGGTACTCGTTTTCTATTTATTAATAGTCGGGGAAGCCCTGTTATTGCCTTTGGTTATAGCCATTGCCCTGTGGTATCTCATCAATACACTTGCTGCCCAATTCGCCAGAATTACTATTGGCAATTTTACTTTTCCGTCCTGGTTGTCTCTAACGGCTTCACTGCTGAGTTTCCTCATTTTGGTATGGGCACTGATTAACTTTCTCGGTGGCAGAGTGGATGAAGTGCTGGAAGTTTTTCCGGTATATCAGGCCAATTTGACCACCCGTCTGGAGAGTCTGCCTTTTGTTGATTTGGCTGCTTATCAGGAGCAGGGATTCCTGCAGGTGGTTACGAGCGGGATCGATCTTCCCGCCTTCGCAGCATCTGTTGCGGCTTCTTTTGCCGGGGTATTAGCTAACGGTGGACTTATTTTGATTTATATTCTGTTTCTTTTTTTGGAGCAGGGTAATTTCGATCAGAAGATTACCGCACTCTTCAGTCGATCGGGTCAGGAAGACGACGCCAGAAAAATCATCGAACGTGTTCGTAACGATATTCAGAAATATATCAGCATCAAGATGTTCACCAGTTCCCTTACTGGATTACTGAGCTATGGTTTTCTGTTAGCTGTTGGAGTGGACTTCGCAGGTGTGTGGGGGCTGTTAATCTTCTTGCTAAACTTCATTCCTACAGTGGGCTCAATAATCGCGACGATCTTTCCTGCGATGATTGCCTTGGCACAGTCGGATGGCTACAGCCTGTTCCTTCTGGTACTTATCGGTATCGGGGTTCTGCAGATTGCCATAGGTAATATTCTGGAGCCGCGCTTGATGGGCAGTTCCTTCAATTTGAGTCCGATTGTTATCCTGCTTAACCTGGGGCTTTGGGGTTATATCTGGGGCATTCCAGGCATGTTCCTCTGTGTGCCTTTCCTGATCATTCTCACTATTATTTTGAGCCATTTTCCCCAGACTCGATCCATTGCCATTATCTTATCCAGTGACGGTTTGCTTCGATCTCACATCGATGAAACCCAGAGTCTTTTCTCATTCGATCCATCGGTGGCGAGTCTGCCCAGCACCGAGACAGAAGAATCCACGGATTAGCGGCCTCGATTCAAAAAAACCCTGCAATATCCGCGTATTACGCGCTATAATCCCGTGCTTTTTTGAATTCGGCGGAGCTATTTGCTTCATTAAAATCAAACTTGAGGGAATTTTCGTTCCCACATTGGATTGCCGCTGCCGAATTCAGGCTTTAAAGATTTGAAAATCGTGTTTGAACAAGAATCAAGAGACGAAAGATGAACAGTGCTGAGATTAGACAAAAGTTTTTAACATTCTTTGAGAAGCGGGAACATCAGATTGTTTCCAGCAGCTCCCTTGTGCCTGGAAATGACCCAACTCTGTTGTTTACCAATGCAGGAATGGTGCAGTTCAAAGATTTGTTTCTAGGTGATGAGGTTCGCGATTATAAGCGTGCTACCAGTTCCCAGCGCTGTGTAAGAGCCGGCGGAAAGCACAACGATCTAGAGAATGTGGGTTATACAGCTCGTCACCATACTTTTTTCGAGATGCTCGGCAATTTTTCTTTTGGCGACTATTTCAAGCGGGAAGCGATTAACTATGCCTGGGAGTTCCTCACTGTTGAGCTTGGACTACCGGCTGACAGATTATGGGTCACCGTCTTCAATGATGATAAAGAAGCGGAAGCAATTTGGCTGGAAGAAATGAAGATCGATCCGACGCGATTCTCTCGCCTTGGTGAGAAGGATAATTTCTGGGCAATGGGAGATACCGGTCCTTGTGGTCCCTGTTCGGAAATTTTCTACGACCATGGTGAAGATGTTCCCGGTGGTCCTCCCGGAAGCCCCGATGAAGATGGCGATCGCTACATCGAAATTTGGAATCTTGTATTCATGCAGTTCGAACGCAAGGCAGATGGTTCGATGACAGATCTACCTAAGCCTTCGGTAGATACAGGTGCAGGCTTGGAAAGACTCGCTGCAGTTATGCAGCACGTACACAGCAACTACGAAATTGATCTATTTCAGAGATTGCTGAAATCGATTTCCAAAATCACCGGCGTTGATGACCTGAGCAATAATTCACTCCATGTGATTGCCGATCATATTCGTTCCTGTGTTTTTCTTATTGTAGATGGCGTTGTCCCTTCGAATGAAGGAAGAGGCTATGTCTTGCGTCGCATAATCAGAAGAGCAGTGAGACATGGTTATCAATTAGGCGTTAAGGATATTTTCTTCTACCGCATTGTAAATGCATTGGTAGAGGTGATGGGTGAGGCATACCCTGAGCTGGTAAAAGAACAGGCACGCGTAGAGAAGTCGCTAAAGGAAGAGGAAGAGCAATTCGCTCGTACTTTGGAAAATGGCATGGCGATTCTCGAGAAAGCGATTGCCGAGTTAGATGGCAAAACACTTTCTGGCGAGACCGTGTTCCGCCTCTATGATACTTATGGTTTTCCTGTAGACCTGACGGCCGATGTCGCCAGAGAACATGAATTGACACTGGACATGGAAGGTTTTGAAAAGGCCATGGAAGTGCAAAAGACTCAGGCAAGAGCCGCGAGTAATTTTTCAGCCGTGGACAAACTTGAGATTGCAGCCGGCGTGGGTACGGGGTTTTCCGGATACGATCATCTTGCTGGCGAATCCACGGTGACTGGAATATATGTCGATGGTAAGTCTCTGGATTCAATCGAAGAGGGTCAGGAAGCTCTATTGTTATTAGATAGCAGTCCATTCTATGGCGAGTCCGGCGGGCAGGTTGGCGACACGGGTACTTTAGGTAATGACTCTGTTCGGTTTGAAGTGCAAGACACTCAGAAGCAGGGCGATGCAATTATTCATCGCGGAGTGTTGCGCAGTGGAAGTTTAAGCAGTGGTGACAAATTAAGCGCCAATGTGGCAGCCGATGATCGTCGTGCTATTACCCTGAACCACTCCGCAACTCATCTGATGAATGCGGCGCTAAGACAAATTCTTGGTGACCATGTAACCCAGAAAGGCTCACTGGTGGATACGGAGCGCCTGCGTTTTGATTTCTCCCATTCGTCAGCAGTCTCTGCCGAAGAGCTGGCAGCTATAGAAGATCAGGTTAATCAGCAAATACAACTCAACTCAGCTGTTGAAAAAGAAGTGTTGCCAATCGAAGAGGCTCAGGAAAGAGGAGCCATGGCGCTGTTTGGAGAGAAGTATGGCGACGAAGTTCGCGTAGTGAGTATGGGTGAGAAATTTTCCGTCGAGTTTTGCGGTGGAACCCATGTCGAGCGAACTGGCGATATTGGTTTGTTTAAGATTACCAGCGAGTCCGGAATTTCAGCCGGCGTTCGCCGAATCGAAGCGGTGAGTGGAAGAGCTGCTTTGGCGTTAATAGCCAAAGAGGAGCAAACACTGAAACAGCTTTGCGAGATTGTGAAGTCTAATCAGGAAGAGTTGGTGGACAAGGTTCAGCAGCTGGCAGCGAATAGTCGTTCACTGGAAAAGCAGTTGGAACAATTGAAAGCGAAGATGGCCTCAAGTGCCGGAAGTGATTTGGCATCTCAGGCAGAAGAGATATCCGGTGCCAAGGTGTTGATCGCAAATGTTGAAGGATTTAATCCCAAAGCCTTGAGAGACACGGTAGATCAGTTAAAGAACAAGCTGGGATCTTCGGTTGTGGTTCTTGCCACCAGCTCTGAAGGCAAAGTAAGCCTGGTAGCTGGCGTGAGCAAAGACCTTACCGAAAAGGTAAAGGCCGGGGAACTGGTGAATATGGTTGCTTTACAAGTTGGCGGTAAAGGTGGTGGTCGGCCAGATATGGCAATGGCCGGAGGCACCGAGCCCGAAGCAGTTGATGGCGCACTTGAAAGTGCAAAGGCCTGGTTGCAGGAAAGATTGTAGGTTTATACACGCAAGATTTTGCAAAGTATTAGTAAATAAGTAGAGAGAAGATCGCTGGTAGTGTTATGGCATTAATCGTTCAAAAATATGGTGGGACATCTGTTGGTACTGTCGAGAAAATCGAGGCAGTAGCGGACAAGATAGCCAAGTTCCGAGACAAAGGCGATGACATCGTCGTGGTTGTCTCTGCTATGAGTGGTGAGACCAATCGTCTTACGGCTATGGCTCAAGATATCATGGACTATCCTACTCCTCGGGAGATGGATGTTCTGCTTTCCACTGGTGAGCAGGTTACTATCGCCCTGTTAAGCATGGCCTTGGAGAAGCGTGGTTTTCCAGCTCATTCCTTTACCGGCGGGCAGGTACGCATACTCACCTGTGAAACTCATACCAAGGCCCGTATTCGCGAGATCGATGGAACTCGAATACATGCTCAGCTCGAGCAAGGCAATGTAGTTGTAGTAGCCGGTTTTCAGGGAACTGACGAGCATGGAAACATCACTACACTGGGAAGAGGCGGCTCGGACACCACCGCGGTTGCTTTGGCAGCTGCGCTGGACGCTGATGAGTGTCAGATTTATACAGATGTGAAAGGTGTTTACACCACCGATCCACGAGTTGTTGAAGATGCCAGATTGCTGGACACCATCACCTTTGAGGAAATGCTGGAGCTGGCAAGTCTTGGCGCAAAAGTATTACAGATTCGAGCAGTTGAGTTCGCCGGCAAATACAAAGTGCCGCTGCGAGTGCTTTCAAGTTTTGAAGAGGGGCCTGGTACCCTTATTAGTCTGGAGGAAGAAAAGAAAATGGAAGATCCAGCCATAGCCGGCATCGCGTTTCAACGTGATGAGGCGAAAATCACAGTGTCAGGAATTCCGGACCTTCCGGGTCTTGCTTATAACGTAATCGGGCCGGTGAGCGAAGCTGGAATTGAAGTCGACGTAATCGTTCAGAATGCGGCGGCTGACAATACCAACGACATTACTTTCACCGTAAAGCGCAGTGACAGCGATCGAGCCAAGGGAATTCTGGATAATCTGCAATCATCTTTACAGGCCAGAGAGATCTCGTTGGATAAGAAGATTGGAAAGGTTTCTCTGGTTGGTGTCGGCATGCGATCCCACGCTGGAATAGCCAGTAAGATGTTCAAAACCTTAGCCACTGAGAATATCAATATCCAGCTGATCACGACTTCTGAGATTAAGATATCCATCGTTATAGAGGAAAAGTATCTGGAATTGGCAGTGCGATCATTGCATGGTGCCTTTGACCTGGCTGAAGGGGAAATCACAGAAGAGTCCAACTAGGTCAATGAATCGCTAGTCAAAACCGTATTAGAATCTCTATCAACCCAACATTGGGTCGATATTGAAGCAGGGGGTTTGTTTCATCCCGTTAAAGTAGTGGGATAATCGATCCATAGCTTGTTTGAATGAAGCTAGCAAATTGTTATTGGGGGTTGTCGTTGTAGGTCTGGCAGACAGGAGTAGCCATACTAACGACTGCAGGAGATCGAGTTTTCTTGATCTCACAAGCGTGTAGTTCTCGCGATGCGTTATAGCCAGAGAGAGCTGCTAATGGACTCACAAAGGTAAGAAAAAAGGAGATAGACCATGTTAATACTGACACGCCGCATCGGTGAAACTCTGATGGTGGGAGACGAAGTTACTGTCACAGTATTAGGTGTAAAGGGAAATCAGGTAAGAATCGGAGTAAACGCCCCGAAAGAAGTTGCTGTCCACCGCGAAGAGATCTACCAAAGAATTCAAAATGAAAAAGACGGTGAAGCCCCAATCATCGACGAAGTAGGCTAAGACCCTCCAAATGCTCTTCAGCCCTTGAGGAGCAGTTATTTCCTTTGATCAACTATTCTCGATTCCGTCCCTCTTATGATATGATGCCCGCGATTTCTGGAGAGGTGGCCGAGTGGTTGAAGGCGCGCCCCTGCTAAGGGCGTATAGGGGAAACCTTATCGAGGGTTCGAATCCCTCCCTCTCCGCCATAAATAAAAAACCCGACTCTAGTCGGGTTTTTTATTTGCCGCGAGCCAGCGCTGCCCCAAAGGGGAGGTTGATTTAGCTCAGCTAAATCAAGAATCAACTCTTCCCATAGCTACACCCCAAAACCAGCCCCCAATTGCACACTCCCCCAAAATAAGCTTATATACCCCCACCCCAACCATAAAAAAACAAAAACCATGACCCCATACAAGCTAATCATCCCAGCTCTATACCTAGCGGCTTTCCCAAGCGTATCTCTGTCCCAGGACACTCAACACCCCGGCGCCGAAATCTTCGTCCAAAACTGCAGCACATGCCACGTCTCTGCAGATCAAGCCACCACCACCGAGATAGCGCCGTCACTAGAGTCTCTACAATCACTAACCGCCGCCTCCCTGGAATTCGCCATAAACGAAGGTGTTATGTACGGACAGGCTTCAGCGCTTAGCAACGAACAGAAAGCTTTGGTTGTCGACTATCTCGCCGTTGAGGAAGACGATAGCTGGCTAGCTTCAACGATGTGCGCTGCTGACCAACGAGAAGTAGATCTGAACCAATCTGTTTATCTGGGCGGAGTGGGAGTGGACAGCAACAGCTCTAGAAACATGAGCGCCGATGCTGCGGGCCTATCCACTGCGGATTTCCCAAATCTTGAACTGGCTTGGGCTCTTGCATTTCCTGATGCAAATGCGCTACGTGCATCTCCTGTAATCGCAGGGTCCACCATCTTCTTTTCAGCAACAGGCACGCGAAAAGTATTCGCGCTCGATGCCGTCAGCGGCTGTGCCAAATGGGTTTTCCATTCTCCGACGAGAATGAGGTCTTCACTTGCCTTCGGTGAGCTAAGTGAAAATGGAATTAAGGCAATCATATACGGCGATGCCGAAGGATTTGTGTACGCTCTTGATGCATTAACTGGAGAGCAGCTCTGGTCAACCGATGTCAGAAGCCATGGCAGAGGAATACGCCTTACCGGCGGAATGGTACTGCATGAAGGGAAAGTTTTCGTGCCAGTATCAGCATCGGGAGTAGCCCAGGGAGCTACTGCAACTTTCGAATGTTGTGCAGGGCATGGAGAAATCGTTGCATTAGATGCGTCATCTGGAGAGATTGACTGGGTCTACCACACGATGCCTGAAGCCGAATACACAGGTGAACTAAATTCCGTTGGCGTACGTCTTCGCGGCCCGTCGGGAGCGCCGATATGGTCGACACCTACGGTGGATAAGGAAAGAAATCAGCTCTATGTCACCACTGGTGAGAATACGTCGCACCCGGCTACGGAGACCAGTGATGCAATAATTGCTCTTAACCTAACTACTGGAGAGGAAAACTGGGTATTTCAGGGCTTATGGAATGACGTCTGGAATACTGCCTGTGGCAGATCCAGCGGACCGAATTGTCCAAACCAACACCCAAGCACACTTGCAGATAAAGACTTCGGGGGCTCAGCGATTCTGGTAGAAAGAGAAGATGGTGACATGCTCCTGGCAGGTCAGAAGACAGGGGACCTCTGGGCACTAAACCCGGATACAGGGGCGCTGGTTTGGAACCAGAGGATTGGCACTGGCACTTCACTTGGTGGCAATCACTGGGGAATTGCTACCGATGGAGAGCGAGTCTATCTCCCCATTAATGATCCTGGTAGTCAGCGGGGAACCTATATTCCCAGACCTGGCGTTTACAGTTTCTTCGTCGGCACTGGTGAGCCGAGTTGGTTCTTTGAGGCTGAGCCTGAGTGCGATAACAGAATAGAGAGGCTGAGAGCTTGTGACTCTCGATACGGTCATTCGGTAACCCCACTCTTGGTCGATGGTGGGTTTATTAGTGGAGGTGTCGATGGTCGATTGTTTATCTTCGACAAGGATACCGGGGACATCTTGTTTGAGTACGATACTGTTCAGAACTATCAGACAGTCAACGGAGTACCTGGCTTTGGTGGAGCAATAGATGCTCACGGTATTGCCGCAGGAGGAGGACTGCTATTGGTTAATTCGGGCTACGGAAGGATGGGTGGCACGCCTGGAAATGTATTGTTGGCCTTCCGAAAGGCGGCGAATTAGTCAGGGAGAATTAGTCAGGGCGAATTAGTCAGGGGATAGCACAGTAAAAATTCTCCGCCTCATCAGTATCGCCACTGCCATCATAGATCGCCACCTGTGGATGAACGCAAAGCGGACGTGATCGTGTTGTTTCACCATTCTCTATCTTTGAGGCAATCATCGATTCAGGTGCGATGCCACGTTCAACCCAATTTTCCAAAGCGCTGAGCGCATCAAACCGGTCAGGGCCGGGGCCACCTGAACAATGGGCCATGCCCGGAACCATAAATAATCTGAAAAATTCCTGTGTGCTTTCTCTCGCTATATCAATATTTGCAGCGCCCGTCTCGTGCTGCATAAATTCAACTACTTCATTGAAATAATTAATTGAAGAAACCGGAGAGATATCCGGGTCACTCCAGCCGTGATATACGAGAAGCTTGGCACCGTTATCTCTAAGCTGAGTGAGATCCGGATCAACTGCATCGAGAGCAGGGCCTACTTTCTCAAGCGCATATTTCAGGTCTGCTTCGAAATCAAAACTTCTAAAATCCCAGTCCGCATCATCGAACACAAGCCAGCGAAAAAAACCTTCACCCCCTAGCCAGTGAAGTGAGCGGTAGGGTTCGCGCCCTGTCACCCAGGTTGACCACGCTCCACGGGCAGCTTCTCCTCCGGGGACAATTCCCGGATAGATCAATTCCCCGTCAGAGCCAGTGACTCCTGACCAGATTTTTTCAACAGAACTTACTTGTTTAGGCGTTAAGCAAGAATTGTTATCAACACCCGCCTCACAAAGTAATTCGACTGGTTCAAAATTGCAGGCAAGAGGGTTCATGAGAATGCCGTCTTCGATTCCGTCCAGCGCATCACAGGCATTGTTGACTGCGTTTCCCAGAGCGGGAAGCTTGGCAGGGGGTATCCATGCCTCTTCATCCTCTAACATGGCTAATGAGTACCAGAGATGTGCGCCAGTATAAAACCTGGTCCAGTCATTCGCCGGATCTCCAGCAATTATTCCATCGAAGTCATCAGGGTAACGCTGTGCTTCCATCAAGCCTTGCTGTCCACCTTTTGAACATCCGACGTAATAAGAATATTCAGGTGGCGAGTCGTAAAAAGCAGCAACGGTTTGTTTGCCATTAACAGTTGTTAGGTGAAGTGCGCGATGACCGAAGTCTTCAATCAGGTCTGGCCTTCCAGACGCCCAAGATGCATCGAAGGAAATGGGGCCAGCCTCGTGACCTGTATCTGTACTTGCAGTTGCGTAACCTCGGCGCAATGCTCCAGCCATAGCAGCGTAACTAATTGTGCCGGCCATGCCTCCGTTACCCACAACCTGAAACTTACCGTTCCAGTCATTTAGAGGTAACCATACTTCGAAGTTGATTGCCGGGCTGGTAACGCCAGAGAGTCGACAGAAAGAAGGTAGGGATAGAGGTTCGTCCTGACGTGGAGCGGTAAATGAATTTTCATCGACTACCGTTGCCATTGAAATTGTCGTATCAGGCAAAATAAGATTGCCAAGCAGGGCGCATGCTTCCGAGGAATCATTGTTTGTTTGAGCCAACGACTGCGTGGAGGTGCAAAGCAATGCCAGGCTAAAAAAAGCTAGTGACAACCGGTGTTTTAGTTTCATGAGTGTAATCATCCATCTATCCAGCAACATACTATTAATGAATTTTTTCTAAGGCTCTTCACCCATTTGTTCCAGTCTTCTGGCGCCAGCCAGGATTCCTACCATGCCATAGTTGCCCTCATGGCAGGCATATTCATAAATGGGTTCGCTGGATAAAGACAAAGGGTATTCACCAGAAAACTCCGCCGTAAATGCTGTTGGGTCATTGACAGTAAAACCATAAATCAATTTGTTGTCGGATTCCCGGCGAAAAGTTTCACTCACCGTGAGATTTTCAACTGGTAGGCCCCTGAATCGGTGTGAACTATTGAAGTATTTGGTTTCCACTACCAGAGTGTCATCCTCCCAATGCCCTATGGAATCGCCCATCCATTTGCGCTGGGATTCTGCAGCAGGGTTTCTTTCATCGGTGATTTTTATAATACGTGCGTCGTGTACCATTTCAGCCACGATTGTTATGTATCCCGGTGATTGTACAAACTGAAGATTACTGTTGTAGATGATAGGGCTCATCACCGGACCTGATAGATTACCAAATGCCACCAGACAGCGTTCACCCAGACTTCGGCCTTCAGGCCCGTTGCTGCTGCGACCCCTGGTGTCTTGATCATCTCTGCGTTGTTCCTGTAGTCGGTTTGCCATTGCCGGCAGCAATTCCGGCATGCGGCCATTGGCGGGATCGATGATAGCCGAGGTTCGAAGTTCGCCATTTATTGTCGGGATAAATTGAGCATCCTCGCGCCAGAATAAATCGTAATTCCCAATGGGAGGTAGTGACTCGGCAATTACAGGAGCAGGGCGATTCGGGTCCAGTGGTTCATTGTCTGCATCGAAGCGTTCCTGTTCGGCTCGTTCAATGGCCAGTGCTTCTTCCTCTGTGTAGAAGCGTTTATCTCCGAGTTCAGTAGATCGTTGAAAAGGAATGATGGATAAGTGTTTCCAAACTGCCTGAAAGTTGGGTACACCCCATTCGGTGCGCGGGACTTGATAATCCTGAGCCATAACTGGAAACGCAATCGCAGAAAGACCTATTGCCAATATTTTTTTTATTTTCATCAATCAGTCCATTCGTGTGTCAAAAAAAAGGCAGTTCAATCGACTGCCTTCCTTGGGTTAAGGTTAGTTTAGCTTTCAGAAATTAGAGAAAAGCCAGTTATTGATTCGCCGTTTTATACACGTATTCTCCAAAGAACATTTCATCCCAGCTCATTTCCCCCCATGGAATGGTAATAGAAGGGTCCGGGTTATATGGATTTTGTGCTGAGTTATCAAATGTGCCCACGGAGGTAATTACAGTTCCAGCAGGTATTAACTTCGGGTCTTTTAAGTCGTAGGTCAGCTGCCAAAGATAAGTATAGGCTGGAATATTAACCAATTCCTCGCGAGTGCCATCAGGATAATCGGCGAACATGCGCAGTGCTTTTCCGCGGAAATGCATATGTGGGTGGTAGCCCAAAATATTGATATCTTCCGCAACACGACCTGAGGCAGTCACTTCAAAATTCTTATCAAAAGCAGGAATATCTAGCCAGTTACCTTCAAAACGTCCTACCATTCTCGAAACCATACGTTCTTCAGGTACTTCACCTTCAGGATAAAACCAGATCGCGTACTCGCTCTCATCGACAGCTTCTTTGCCTGTTGTTGTGTAATGCATGGTCACATAGAGAGAGCTATCTTTTTTGAGTAAGCCGCCAGTATTGTCTCCTTCGACTCTTGGGTCCTGACCCGGTACATAGCGAGAGATCAGAGCAACATCAGGATCTCTTCTCCGTTCTCCCGCTGCAAAGCCAGGGGAAATTACACTTGCTGTGGAATGGTGAACGACAGTGCGTTCTCCCGGGCTGTATTCACTCGCTCTTACCCAACGATCTTCGACCATTCCTTCGATGGGCACAGTCAGATATCTGTAGTCCAATACTCCTGTTGCTGGAACTTCCTGGGGAGGAATTTTCACTATCAAGTCGGGCTCGCCGTATGGAACGCTCCACTTGGAATCAGGCCAGGTCAGCTCTGCTAGTGGATCTATACCGCCTTCTCGAAGCGAGCCGGCTTCAATCCAGGACAAAAGTTTTTGCATTTCGTCTATCTGAAGATAGCGGCCATTTTCGAATTCATGGATGTGGCGATCGATCTGACCCGGGGGCATGCGCTTAGTCATTAGCACTTCCCGAATCATCGGTGACCAGCCTTGAGCCATGGTGTAGCTGTTCAGCGCGAAAGGAGCGATGCCACCTTCGCGGTGACATGCTGCGCAGTTCTCGGCAATTATTGGAGCTATGTCTTTTTCATAGGAGACCTGCCCATGACTGATGTAGTCAACATCTGAGCCTTGCATAGCTACTTGAGTAGAGGTGATTTCATTTCCACTCAAAACAGATTGGATTGCTGATTCGAAATCGCTGCCCACGGGACCGCGAAATTCAATGCGGAATGATTCGGGATTAAACAGGAGGACTTCTCCTGTCTTGTTAATTTCTAATGCTTTCGAAATTTGCTGAGTGTCATCCATCAAAACGGGGATGTCATTTGTGTGTTGCGAAATATTTGCGCTGACGGAGTCTCGATTGAGTCGACCCATCGGGTTGATCATAAAGAATTTGATTCCCTGTTCTGCATATTCTTTTTGCAGTTCTATATACCGAGGCAGGGCAGAGAGAGTTTCGTCACTGTCGTTGGCTTGTACCAGCAGAGCGATGGATTCATTGTCGTCATACCACTTCATGTTGTGGCTAAAACCAAGCTGATCCAAAAGAGTGAAATCTCCGATTCTCTCTTGAGCCTGCGCAGAACTGGTCAACAAACCAGCTGTTAAGAGCATCGATCCAAATGCAGCGACGATTTTCATTATTATTCTCTCCACTGAGGGTCCGGCGTTTTCTTAAGGGCTTGAAATCTCAATACAATAAAGCAAGTTAAACCTACGAATATGTGCTTGATAATAAACAGTCGTTCTCTAATTGAAAAGCCTTTTGGAAGGAATACATAGGGTAGTAAGGGGCTGTTTAGCGCTTATGACTGTAAATTTGTCTCTATATCGAGGTATATGCTTGTTTGAGGGGGCTTCAGCGTGGCAGTCCATTACATAGTGGGCCGGCGATTACTCAACAATAGATAGTAGAGAGCCCCTAGTTGCTGTATTCTGCGGGGAACTAAAAGACGTAACAAGGTCTTAAAGAAATGCCCAGCGATGCTGGGCATTTTTGTTAAAGCGAAGATGTCAGTAATTCAAAAACGATCAAGCCAAAGCCTATTTTCTCAGGCTGCAGAACCCAAGCCATGCCACTAATCCGTCTGGATAAAGCCTCAATCTCCTATGGCACCAAGATAGTCTTGGATGAAGTGGATTTCCTGATAGAGAAGGGCGCCCGAATAGGTCTCTTGGGTCGTAACGGCGCCGGCAAATCTACCCTGATGAAAGTAATTTCCGGCTCCTACGGCCTGGACGGCGGCGAGCGCTGGGTTCGCTCCGGTGTGAAAATGGCTTGGCTGGAACAATCACTGCCAGAGGCAGACGATCAAACAGTCTACGATATGGTTGCCGATGGCCTTGCCGACATGGGCGACTTGCTGAAACAGTATCACCACCTTATCGCCGATTTCGATCCGGATAAAATGGATCAATTGGAGAGGGTTCAAACAGAGCTTGAGGCGAAGGACGGCTGGAGTCTTAGTCAAAAAGTAGACACCATAATTTCCCAACTCAGATTGCCCGCTGACAAAGCAATGTCTGAGCTTTCAGGTGGCTGGCGTAAGCGTGTAGCTCTGGCTCGCGCGCTTGTAAATGATCCAGAGCTCTTACTGCTGGATGAGCCAACTAACCATCTCGATATTCCTGCAATTGAATGGCTGGAAAAGCAATTACAAAACTACAGCGGCTCCATTCTGCTCGTTACTCACGACAGAACATTCCTCCAGTCTATTGCAAACAGAATTGCCGAGATCGATCGCGGACACCTTTATCAGTTTGAGGGAAGCTTCGAGCGTTTTCTGCGCTACCGTGAAGAACAAATCGCGTCTGAAGAAAAAGCCAACAAACTTTTTGATAAGAGGTTGGCCGAAGAAGAGGTATGGATTCGGCAAGGCATTAAGGCGCGACGTACACGCAACGAGGGCAGGGTAAGAGCCTTGGAATCAATGCGTTCCGAGCGAAGCCAGCGCAGGGTTCAGCAGGGAACCGCGAATTTTAAAGTGAGTAGCGCTGAAAATTCAGGGAAGATTGTTGCTGAGCTGGATAATATCTCCCATAGCTTTGATGACGGTTCTTCTAAGAACACCGTAATCAAGGATTTTTCCACTACGGTGCTCCGAGGCGACCGGATTGGAATTGTGGGCGCAAATGGCGCCGGCAAATCAACTCTGCTCAAAATATTGCTGGGAAAGCTTACTCCGTTGGAAGGCAAGGTGAAGATGGGTACGAAGTTGGAGATAGCCTATTTTGATCAGCTGCGTGAACAACTTGATCCAGAGAAAAACCTGATCGAAAACGTTGCGGGTTCCAGTGAATATATCGAAGTAAATGGCCGTAGCAAACATGTGATCAGTCATCTTGGTGATTTTCTTTTTGCGCCGGATCGAATGCGCCTGCCTGCCAAGAGTTTGTCCGGTGGTGAACAGAACAGAGCGATATTGGCGAAGGTATTCAGCAAGCAATCAAATGTGCTGGTGCTCGATGAGCCCACCAATGATCTTGATATTGAAACATTGGAATTATTAGAAGAAATTCTCCTCGATTTTAAGGGTACGGTTTTATTGGTTAGTCACGATCGCCAGTTCATGGACAATGTGGTGACCAGCATCATGGTGTTTGAGGGCGATGGCGAGGTAAACGAATACGTAGGAGGCTACAGCGACTGGGTCGCCCATGGCGGCAAGCTGGTTAGTTTTGAAGAGAATGACTCTGAAGTAATAACTCAAGCTCCGAAAGAGGCCGCACCAGAAGAAACTGTTAAAAAAGCAAAGAAGCTTTCTTATAAGGACAAGCGTGAGCTAGAAGAACTGCCTGCCTTAATTGAAACCCTTGATAAGGAACAGGCTCGACTAGAGGCTGTAATTTCAGAGCCCAGTTTTTATGAGCAAGACAGCGACAAGGTTAATGAGACTCTGGCGCAGATAGCCGAAGTTCAGAAAAAGCTGGAACATGCTTACGCAAGATGGGAAGAGTTGGAATAGTTCGAGCTATAGTTTGAACTACAGCTCGAGCACAACAGTTCAGCGAGTAGACAGAATGCTACTTTCCGCCACGCTCCAACTTGTGAATAAGTGATTTTCGAACCGATGGCCATTCACTGTTCAAAATAGAGAACATCACGGTGTCTCGCAATGAGCCATCGGCTTCTATTGAATGATTCCTCAGTACACCATCTTGCTTCGCCCCTAATCTGGCAATCGCATTACGCGAGGCGTGATTATGCCAGTGGGTTCTGAATTCAACGGCGATGGCATCCAGAGTTTCGAATGCATGGCGTAGCATGAGTAATTTGCATTCAGTATTCACCGATGAGCGCTGGCAGCGTTTTGCGTACCAGGTATAACCTATTTCTACGCGGCGGTTATTCGGCTCTGCGTGGCAATAGCGGGTGCACCCAAGAATGTCGCCGCTGCTATTTTCAACGACAACTAAGGGCAGGGATGTGCCCAGTTGCTTTTCCTTCAGTGCAGTATCGATGTACTTGTCGATAGTTTCTGCGGAAGGCACACCGGTAAACCAAAGCTCCCATAAATTTCCATCGGCAGCGGCTGCAACTAATGCGTCGCGATGTTCCTTTGTTAAGGGAGTAAGAGAAACAGTAGCGCTCTCTAATTCGATGTTGTCTAACCACTTGCTCATAGCCTTTGACCTTAAAAAATAGTAATCCCGTAAATGTTGGTTTCGCCTATAGTGTTCTCGTAATTTCTGATTCGAAAACTCGTCAAGTTGGCTCCAATAAAAATAAATTTATCTAGAAGTTTCTATACAAGATTTCTTTGATAAAAACCGTCGATCTGACCTTTGCTAAAACCTAACTCTTCCAATATGGCCTTGCTATGCTGCCCCAGAGAAGGAACAGGGCCAAGCGTCGCTTCGTATTCGCTGTTGTTTCCCGGCGGAAGAAAGCTGTCTACTACGCCTTCGGCTGTCTCTGTTTTCACGATTCGCTCCAGGGCCCTTAATTGAGGATGGTCCCAAACTGCTGCCATGTCATTTACGTTGGAGAAGGCTATCTGTGCCTCATCGAGCTTCGCTGAAACTTGATCAGCTGTTAGTGATGAAAACATTGTCTCAATAATATTCTTTAATTCCTCTCGGTTGCTAGAGCGGGATGGATTGTTTTCGAATCTAGGGTCTTTCAGCAACTGTTCCTGCTCCAAAACTACTCGGCAGAATACTTCCCACTCTCGTTCATTCTGTAGCCCTAACATAAGAACCTTGTCATCCCCCGTAGCGAATGCTCCATAAGGATAAATACTCGCATGATCGCTGCCGGTTCGCGCTGGTGGGTTCGCGCCTTCATAAGCATAGTAGAGAGGGAAGCCCATCCATTCCACCATTGCCTCAAGCATTGAAATATTAATCTCGCTGCCCTTGCCGGTTCTGCTTCGTAGAATTATAGCAGCGAGAATCGCACTTTGGGCCTGCATACCGGCGGCGATATCAGCGATGGAGATGCCGCTTTTAACACCTTCCTCACTATTACCAGTGATAGAAAGAAACCCGGCCTCTGCTTGTACCAGAAGGTCATATGCTTTCTTGCTCTGGTAGGGGCCGCCTTTGCCGTATCCGGAGATATTACAGGCAATGAGTTTGGGATACTTTTCTTGTAAGTGCTCAAATGACAAACCCATTTTTTCAACAGCACCGGGAGCCAGGTTTTGAACGAGGATGTCAGTCTCAGCTAAGAGCTTGTCCAGAATTACATTGGCTTCGGGGTGTTTTAAATCAAGAGTGAGGCTTTCCTTGGAGCGATTGGTCCAGATGAAGTGAGAGGACTGCCCTTTAACTCGTTGATCATAGTAACGAGCGAAATCACCTTTCTCTCTTCTCTCGATTTTTATCACACGCGCGCCTAACTCTGCCAGTTGGCGAGTGCACAGGGGAGCGGCGATGGCATGCTCGAGTGAAACTACAGTGAGTCCTGTTAGGGGGGCTGCGGACATTAGTTTTTGTGTCCGATATTTATGGTTGCCTTGGCTTGCATGCACAAAGAGCCTTCGTTATCGCGAATCCACAAAGTGTACTCACCATTGTCACTAACTTTCTTGCCGCAGACCTCAAAACTATTGAGGTCGAACACAGGGCTGAGTGCTTTGAATTCAAATTTCATTAGCTCACACTCTGGTACGTTCTCCAAAAGGACATCGGTCAATAGTGTGGCCAGAAGCGGTCCATGAACAATTAACCCGTCATAGCCTTCCACCTGAGTGGCATATTCACGATCATAATGAATGCGATGTCCATTAAAGGTGAGCGCTGAATAACGAAACAGCAAAATTGGGTCGGGATTAACTGTGCGGGAAAAATCTTCGTCTTTTGGAGCTGGTGCTGGAGTCGGTGGTGGGCTTGCTGCGTTACTAACCCCGCTTCGATAAACAATGTCATGCTCTTCATAGAGAGCCGGACCTTTCTGATTGCTAAGAGTATGACCCACACAAACGAAAGCCAGTTGGCCACTTCGTCCCTCTTTAATAGTGACATTGAGGATCTCTGATTTCCGTTCAATCTGATCGCCAGCAAACAGTGGATGATGGAATTGAAAGCGACTTCCTGCCCACATTCTTCTGGGCAGATCGATCGGGGGCAGAAAATCTCCTTTTTCAGGGTGACCATCTGCTCCCAACTCAGACTGGTTCGCGGGCTTGAGGAAGAATAACCAATGCCACAGGGGAGGCAGAGCTTCTAAGTCAGTTAGAGGACTTCTGTCCAGCATGGCCGCCATAGCGGTGAGTGGGGAGGTGCGTATTTGATCTTTGACTGTCTCGGTGTTGCCAATCCAGCTTTGGAATTGTTCTTCTTTGAGTTCCATGGGGCTTATCTATGTAGTGGTTATCCTGCTTCAACACTTGCTTCAACTCTCTCTCGAACTACAGGTATTTCCTGAGAGAACTCGAATTTAATGGATGCCAGCCCAAGTTGCTACTAAAATGCGTGAATCAGCTTAGCCAGTGGCTGTTCTTATGGAATGCTTGTGCATACATAGATACAGACGGCATAGGCATTGAGTGCGTAGGCAAAGATCGGGGAGATTGAAGTGGGCGGCAAATATTTTGAAGAGCTCGAAGTGGGGATGAAATTTGAACATCTTCCCCATCGCACCATCACGGAAACTGATAATCTGTTGTTTTCCACCATGACCCATAATCCTCAGCCACTGCATATTGACGCTGAATTTGCCAAAGGCACTCAGCACGGTCAGATCCTGGTCAATAGCCTCTTTACTCTAGGACTGGTCATCGGATTATCGGTTGGCGATACCACGCTGGGAACCACTATCGGTAATCTGGGCATGGATAATGTGGAATTCCCTAACCCGGTATTTATCGGTGACACCATCAGGGTAAAAACTACCATTAGTGAACGACGTGAATCCAAGTCGAAACCGGACCGTGGTATTGTCTGGTTTGAGCATGTCGGAATTAACCAGCGGGATGAAATAGTCTGCCAATGCCTGCGCAAAGGCATGATGTTGCGCAAACCTTCTTAGTTCTTGTAAATAAATAGACTAAAAACCGATAACATCTTCCATTTATACTGTTAACGAATAACAGGAGAAACACATGGCACTGCGCCGTTCCATTCATTTTGTTCCCGGTGGCAATGACAAGATGCTGAATAAGGCCCTTGGTCTGTCAGCTGACTCGCTGATCATGGATCTGGAAGACTCGGTAACGCCCGATCGTAAAGAGGCTGTTCGCGACGAAGTTTGCCGATGGCTGAAAGATACGGATTTTGGCAAGCAGGAACGCCTAGTGAGGATTAATCCGCTGGATTCCGAATGGGGAAGAGATGACCTGGAAGCTGTTATGGAATTCCGGCCCGATGGAATCGTACTGCCAAAGGTCTTGGGCAAAGAAACTGTTGTTGCTACAGATAGCCTCATGACTCAGCGCGAAAATGATCTGGGAATGGAAGTCAAAGAAGGCGGAACAGTAAAGCTTCTATTAATAGGTACTGAACTTGCCGGTGCGGTTTTTAATCTGCCGCAGATGGTAGATCATCCTAGAGTAAACGGGGTCACCTGGGGAGCAGAAGATTTATCTGTGTCACTTGGCGCCCGTGCAAAACGAGACAGTCAGGGGAAATACCTGGAAGTGTTCAGCTTTGTGCGTTCCATGTGCTTGCTCTCGGCAGTGGCCGCAGAAATACAGCCAATTGATGCTGTCTATGTGGATATAAAAAACACCAAAGGTCTGGCGGATGAGTGTAAGACTGCTGCCGACATGGGCTACACCGCAAAGATGACTCTGCACCCTGATCAGATTGAGATTGTGAACGAAGCATTCACTCCATCCGATAAGGAAATTGAACATGCATCTGCCCTTGTAGCAGCCTTCGCTGAGAATGAGAAAGAAGGCAAGATGGCGTTCCGCTTCAATGGTGAGATGGTTGATGTGCCTCACTTAAAACGGGCGCGGCAGATTCTGGCCATTGCGGCACATATTGCAGGACAGACAAGTTAATGAACTCTTTAATGAGACAGAGAAGTTAATGGACTTTGAAGAAACAGACGAACAGGCTCTAATAAGAGACTCCATTCGAAAACTCTGCTCCCGTTTTCCTGATGACTATTGGGAAGAGCATGATAGAGAAGGGCGCTTTCCCGACGATTTTTTTGATGAGGTAGCCGCCGCAGGCTGGATTGGCATCGCAATGCCAGAGCAATACGGCGGTGCCGGCAAGGGTATTCAGGAAGCGGCAATAATTCTCGAAGAAGTTGCCGCCTCCGGTGCCGCGATGAATGGTGCAACCCCATTACATCTCTCTATATTCGGTATGCACCCCGTGGTGAAACACGGCAGCGAAGCGATGCGCGAAAAGTACCTGCCTCCTGTTGCCAGGGGTGAGCTCCATGTAGCCTTTGGAGTCACCGAGCCTGATGCGGGAAGCGATACTACCGCGATAAAAACCTTCGCTAAAAAGGAGGGCGATAACTATATAGTGCGTGGTCGAAAGGTTTGGACAACAAAAGCAATGGAGTCCGAGCGGGTTCTGTTACTTGTACGTACTACAGCCAGAGAAGACGTCGAGCGCAAGACCGACGGTATGACTCTGTTGCTGGCTGAGCTGCAGAAACCCGAAGTCACTATATCTCCCATTCCCAAATTGGGGCGCAATGCAGTGCGAACCTGTGAGGTTGTTTATGACGACCTGCAAGTAAGCGTTGAGGATAGGGTAGGTGAAGAGGGTGAAGGCTTTCGTTATTTACTCGATGGATTGAACGCCGAAAGAATTCTGATCGCTGCGGAAGCTCTGGGAATAGGCCGGGCTGCTCTGAGAAGGGCGGTTAACTATGCCAATGAACGCGTGGTATTTGATCGCCCCATCGGCAAGAATCAAGGTATTGCCTTCCCACTGGCCGAAGCTTGTACGAAGTTGGATGCGGCGGAATTAATGATACGCAAAGCCGCTTGGTTGATCGATAACAACCAGCCCTGCGGTAAAGAAGCTAATATGGCAAAATGGCTGGCGGCGGAAGCAGGATTCTTTGCGGCCGATGCCGCAATACAAACCCACGGTGGTTTCGGCTATGCCCGTGAATACCATGTTGAAAGATATTGGCGGGAAGCGAGGCTGATGAAGCTGGCGCCTATTTCCCAGGAGATGATTCTGAACTTTGTCTCCGAGCACGTACTTGGCCTGCCTCGTTCATACTAGGTGAGCTGAATGATTGCAGAAAATCGATTCACGGTATCAATATTACCGAGTCTCTTATATAAATTGTCCAATAGACATTAATAGTTAGTAATAGAAAATAGAAAGGAAAGAAGATGAAAAACAAGCTGATTCATGGGTTAGTACTGAGTGTAGCCCTTACTCTGTTTAGCGGAACTCTTAACGCTCAGGAACTAAGTGCAAATGATGATCCGGAAGTTCAAAGAGTGGAGCCTTTTCAGGTGTTCGACAATCTTTACTATGTGGGAGCCAAATGGGTATCTGCATGGTTGTTAGTGTCCGATCAAGGATTAATCCTCTTTGACTCTCTCTACGGCGAACTCACTGATCTCGTTGTCGATGGTATTCGCGAACTTGGTTTCGATCCAAATGACATACGTTATGTAGTAGTTACCCATGCTCATTACGATCATATCGGTGGTGCACTGCGCATGCAGGAAGAGTTCGGCGCTGTAGTGTTAATGACAGCGGAAGACTGGCAGATGACTGAGGAGCCGGCAATATATCAAGAATATCCCAAGCCTATTCGTCATCTCGAGATTACAGACAATGGTAGTTTGAATTTGGGGCGAACAAGCCTGAAGTTCTTTAAAACTCCCGGCCATACGCCAGGTGTTGCTTCAACTCAATTTACTGTTTACGACAATGGCTATCCCCACACTGCATTTATGTTTGGTGGTGCTGGCTTAAATTTTAGTGGTGTCACAGCTGCAACTCAGTACCTTACTAGTGTGAGCAATTTGCAGATTCTGCAAGGTATCGAAGTAAATATTCCTAATCACGAAGGAAGTGGCGATGTGTTTGAGCGCTATGAAATGCTGAAGGATCGTCAGGATGGCGACCCCCATCCATTCGTAGATCCCGAAAGCTTTCAGGCCTGGCTAGGCCAGTTGAGAGGCATGGCTGAGGCTAAGTTGGCTGAGGAACAGGCAGCAGCTGGGAATTAGAAGGTTTAAATAAGTGGGAGCATCCCGCTAAGTAAAATTTAAATGGCCTGGCTGATGCCGGGCTTTTTAATGCTTTTCGTTCAGTGGACTTTCCAAGTTTGCATGAACAGGAGATACTTAGCCCAAGAAAACGATTACAAAGTATCAGGAGAGTCTTTGATGATAATAAGAAAACGTTTGATTTCACCATTCCTTGCAGTAACTGCAATAGTAGTATCACTTGTCAGCGCTTCGCAGGCCTTTAGCCAGACAGGCACTAGCGTGTACGAGGGGGACTGGCCGTCATGGGCCGCCAATGGCTCCGCTCAGCGCTATTCGTCGCTGGATCAGATTAACGCAGACAATGTTGCCGATGTTGAAATAGCATGGCGTTTTTCCACGGAGAGCTTCGGCCCTACCGTGGATTTCGTTAACCCATCGACTCCACTGGAAATAGATGGCGTCTTATACGCGAATATTGGCAGTACTAGGAACGTCGTAGCGCTTGATGCCACGAACGGCCAGGTACTGTGGCTTTTTCGCTATCAAGAAGGCGACAGATTCGACGAAGCACCACGAAAGGGTGCTGGCCGTGGAGTCGCCTTCTGGAGCGACGGTGATACTCAGCGAGTTCTTGACGTTTCCCCAGGCTACCAACTGGTTTCTCTTGATGCCAAAACCGGCATGCCTGATCCGAATTTTGGTGAAAACGGCATCGTGGACTTATATGTAGGTCTACGTAACGCTGATGATCCTAGATATAAGTACCCGGACATCGGCATTTCTGCACCACCATTTGTGATGAATGATGTCATCGTAGTGGGGGCAGCGCACCGCACGGGTGGTCGGCCACGGTCCAAGTTTAATACCAAAGGTGATATACGCGGCTTCGATGTGCGCACCGGCGAGCTGTTGTGGACCTTTCACACTATTCCCGCACGAGGAGAAGTAGGCTTTGAGTCCTGGATCTCTGGAAACGATATTACCGGTAATTCCGGTGTCTGGGCTGCCATCTCTGGTGATCCGGAACTGGGTCATGTCTATCTTCCCATTGAAGATCCCACTGGTGACTACTACGGTGGTGATCGGCACGGAGATAATCTATTTTCCAGCGGCTTGGTAGCCGTGGATATCCAAACCGGTGAGCGTATTTGGCACCAGCAGTTTATCCACCATGACATCTGGGACTGGGACGTTCCTTCCCCGCCAGTGATTGCAGATTTACCTAACGGCCGTAAGGTGGTCATGTCGGTTACCAAGCAATCATGGGTTTATGCTTTCGACAGGGCCACAGGCGAGGCTATCTGGCCCATCGTTGAGCGACCAGTACCGGCGGGAGATGTACCCGGCGAATGGTACTCACCGACTCAACCATTCCCAACACGTCCGGCGGCATTCGATAGGCAGGGCTTTACCGAAGAAGACTTGATAGATTTTACGCCAGAGCTACGTGCGCTGGCTCTTGAAGCTATCGAAGGTTTTCGCTTAAGCCCCACTATCTATACTCCTCCGTCCCTTACTGACTCACCTGACGGAACTCGAGGTCTGCTATCCCTACCTTCCTCTACTGGTGGTTCCAACTGGGAGAGCTCTGCATTGGATCCTGAAACTGGCATCCTCTACGTGCCTTCAAGAACACAACTGCAGGTGTTGTCACTTTCAAAAAATCCGGATTCAGATATCGATTTCAGCCAGGGCTTTGGTGTACGAGTCCCGCGAGTGCAGGGGCTTGATATCGTAAAGCCACCTTATGGCCGCATAACAGCGATCGATATGAGTTCTGGTGATCATCTGTGGATGATCGCGAATGCCGATACACCGGATCGATTGACTAACCATCCAATGTTGGAAGGCGTTGATCTTCCACGTACCGGTGTGCCAACACGATCAGGAATCTTTGTAACCAAGACTCTGTTGTTCCAGGCAGAGGGTACCGGTGCTGCGGGTGCGAGTCCTATCTTCCGAGCAATCAACAAAGCCACTGGTGACATTGTTGCAGAGATAGATCTGCCGTTTAATCAGACTGGTTTGCCGTTTACTTATGAGCATGAAGACAAGCAGTATATTGCTATGTTTGTTGGTGGTGGTGGTAATGCAGCTGAGTTGGTGGCGTTTGCATTGCCGGATTAGTTGGTGCTGCATCCTAAGTAAAGACTCGAAGGTTTTCCTTAGAGATTAGGCTAAAAATCGAATATCTTTATCTAAAATCTGGAGACATCCAAATGCCGAAAGGGCTCAAAGCGCTAAGGTCGGTTACTGCCTTAGGAGTTCTAGTTCTGCTGGCTTCCTCAGCTAGTATTGCCCAGGAAGACGATTTGTCTCCTCTTCCTGAAAGCCAATGGAACTACGAAACCGCCGCCCATCTGCTGGAACGCGCCGGCTTCGGCGGTACTCCTTCTCAAATTGAAGCGCTTGCGGCTTTATCGCCGAGCGCCGCTGTCAGCAGCCTGGTTCATTTCGATGCTGCTAATAACAGCGATCTGCAGGCATTCGAGCATTCCGGCGTACACGATCCGGGGCTGGAACCCTTTCCACCCAGTCGCCCGGCGACCACTGATCTGGCAAAGCTAAGCGGTGAAGCTCTTGGCATAAAAGTGAAGCCCCAGGGTAATCGCCGATTGCAGCCTGTAGTAAACAAGTTTTTCTATTGGCTGCGCGCCAGTGTGCTAGAAACCAATAGAGTTGCTTATTGGTGGGCTGACCGTATGGTGAATTCCAATAATCCTCTGCAGGAAAAGATGGCTCTTTTCTGGCATGGGCACTTCGCCGTCAATGAGAGCAAGGTGAGAGATTACCGAAAGCTGCTAATTGAGCTGGAATTGTTTCACGAAATGGGCACGGATAGTTTTCGAGATTTGATGGTTGCTGTAGCACAAGATCCTGCGATGTTGTCTTTTCTCGACGCAAGTGTGAATGTAAAAGGAGCTCCTAATGAAAACTTTGCTCGTGAAATTATGGAACTGTTTACGATGGGAGTTGGCAACTACAGCGAATCAGATATTCGTGAGGCCGCTAGGGCATTCACCGGCTGGAACTATAACGATCTTGATTTTGAAATTAACGAAGAACAACACGATAGCGGTGTAAAAACTTTTCTAGGTCATCAGGGAAATTTTGATGGTGTCGATATTATCGATCTCATTATGGAAGAAGCGGTTACTGCTGATTATATTGCCGGCAAGATCTATCGCTTCTATGTGCGGCAGGATATTAGTCCTGCATTACAGGCGGAGTTGGGGAATACCCTTCGTGAGGCAGATTACGACATAGCCACTTTGTTGGAAACCATCTTCCTGTCCAGAGATTTCTACAGTCCATCTTCGGTTGGTAGTCAGATAAAAAGCCCGGTGCAGTTGCTAGTTTCCACTTATCGTAAACTCGGATTGCAGAATGTACCGGGAGTGCCTGACTTTAATCAGGCCTCCGGCAGCCTCAGTCAATCTTTGTTTCGTCCTCCCACGGTAGCCGGTTGGGCGGGCGGTCGCAGCTGGATAACCCCCAGTTTGTTACTGGCACGGGGTAACCTTGCAAGAGATATCTTGTTCCCTGACATAAACTTCGTACCTCCAGACAGAGTCAATGGTAGCCGTGAAATTCGCAGCGTCTCCGATCGTATTCGGCAAGGCATGGATATTACTTCCGCGACGCAGCCCTCATCTTTAGGTGAAGGCAATATCATGGCCGAATCCAATATGTTGGCCGATAGAGATGAAGATTTTAATACTCGCTACGGTAATTTTCGAGGCTGGCAGATGGCCATAGAACGTGTAATACCTATTCCTCGACACACCGCAAAGGTGGATTTGAGTGCAATGGTTCTGGAGGAAAATTTGGTCAGCAGCAGCGAGGTGGTGGACTATTTTATTGGTCGTTTCATGCGCGTTAAACCTGGTGATGATTCGAGACGCATGCTGATTGAGTTTCTTAATCAGAATTTGGGGACAGCAGATATTGTTGCAGCCCAAAGCTACATGGAAGACTCGCTTAGAATGCTGCTGCATCTCATCATGAGCCAGCCAGAATACCAGCTAAGCTAACACTAAAAAGTTTCGATCAAGAGGCCGATTTTCGGGGCACGCAAATATGAAGAAGCAAGGTGTAAATCACAAAGCACTAAATCGTCGGGAATTATTGGCGGGTATGGCCGGGCTGGGTCTTATGGGAGCGATACCGCCAGCGTTCGCACAAGCGGCTCAAACCGCGGCAGCACAAGCTGCAGCTAGCGGAAAGGTCTTGGTGATTTTGGAATTGTCCGGAGGCAACGATGGTCTCAACACTATTGTCCCATACGGTGATGATGCCTATTATCGAATGCGCCCCAATATCGCTCTACCTAAGAGTGAATTGCGCGTCATCGACGATCACTTTGGTTTTAACCCGGGTATGGCAGGATTCGAGCGCTTATATAAAGATGGAAAAATGGCAATTGTTCATGGCTGCGGCTATGAAAATCCTTCTTATTCTCACTTCTCTTCAATGGCCTATTGGCACACTGCCGCACCCAATAGTGGCGAGGAATATGGTTGGGTGGGGCGACTCGCTGACGAAATGGCTCCCGATGCTCCAGCAAACTATTTGATGAATATTGCTGCACGACAATCCCTGGCAGTTAGAAGTGAACGTCATGTACCGGTAGTGTTTGACTCGCCTGACAACTTCAGGCGTGAATCATTTTTTGAAGAGAAAGAGGCGCTTGCTCTAACACCTGATATAGGCGAAGTTAAAAATCCGTCACGACGCTTTCTGTTAGACATTGCGCGTAGCGCAACTGACTCCGCGGCTCTGGTTCGAGATGCCTGGTCGAATTACAATTCACCAGTAGACTATGGTGTCGCCGGCTTGGACCTGCCGAAAGTGACAGCCATGCTTGACGCTGGCATGCCAACAAAACTTTATTACGTCTCCTATCGGAATAATGCTTTCGATACACACGTGTTCCAAAACAACTTACACCGCCGCCTGCTTACATACACGTCCGATGCTGTTTCGGGATTCATGCAGGACCTGGACCGCATCGGCCGAGCCGATGATGTAGTGTTAATGATTTTTTCAGAATTCGGAAGACGTGTTCCAGAAAACGTCAGCCTTGGCACCGATCACGGAGCAGCCAATGCCATGTTCGTAATTGGTAGTCAGGTTAAGGGAGGGCACTATGGTGAATTGCCAAGTCTTACTGAATTGGCCGAAGGGGATAACCTTGCCTACACAACTGATTTCAGAAAAGTGTATCAAACAATGACTCAGGGTTGGCTGGGGCAGGGCAATACCGAAAAATTTCTCGGCGGCGACTTTGGCCGATTTGGGATGTTCGTATGAGGTTTGTGGAGCGGTGTGCCGCTGTCTGTGGGATTCGGTCCTTGGATTCGTGTTTGAGCTGAGCTCAAATTTTCTCCCCTTCGGGGCGCCGCTAGCGGCGTCTGCGGAGCTTCGCTCCTTGGATTCGTGTTGAGCTGAGCTCAAATCTTCACCCCTACGGGGCGGCGTCCCGCCGTCTGCGGAGCTACGCTCCTTTGATTCGTGTTGAGCTGAGCTCAAATCTTCACCCCTACGGGGCGGCGTGCCGCCGTCTGCGGAGCTTCGCTCCTTTGATCAGTATCAACTTTGGGTTTGCTTTGATGTGTTCCTATGGAGGCTATCAACAATAGGTACAAACTATGAAGTTTGAGGGATTAATGGTCAGCTTGATGACTGGTTAATTTGAGAACAAAAGGGAAGAAATAGGCAAATGCTGAGGTAGAGGCTAGGGGGTAGCCACGCCGTTTTGACAGTACGGCGAACAAGGAGCGGGGATACAGACTCGTGCAGCAAGTGGAACAGCAATTAGGGGGAATGCATCAAGTAGTTGAAGACTTGATGCAGAAAAGATCCTTTTGGATATTTGTAAGAGTGTTTGGATTCGTTTTGGCTCCAATCCTGGCTGCCGCTATGACTTTTGGATTGTTCTATTTTATGCAATCTCTGATAGCCGGCGGTTCGCAGTTGGAGCAGCGACTCACAGTTGTAAAGATTGTCGACGCAACCATGCCCGAAGTCGAACTGATAGTAATTGAAGAGATCGATAAACCGGAACCTATTGAAAGTGTAACCGAAGATCAACCTGAGCTAGCTAAAAAGGATATCGATTTAGATACAGGTCCATCGCTTAACATCCAACGAGAAGCACTTAATGTCGATTCAGTGCTGGATATCACCAACACCTCTATATCTATAACAGACGGCGATTACCTGCCACTTGTACAAATTTCAGCTCAATATCCTTCACGAGCCCTCGCGCGCGATATCGAAGGTTGGTGCCTGGTGAGTTTCACAGTGGATGGTCTAGGTAATGTGGAAGAGGATTCTATTGTGGTGATAGACGCCGAGCCATTAGATATATTCGATCGGAATTCGATACGCGCCGCTTTACGACTGAAGTTTCAGCCTCGTGTTAAGGATGGTGTTGGAGTTGCAGTGCCGGGAGTGCAATACCTGTTTCGTTTTGAGATTGGGGACTGAAGCAAAAGTCTTCAATAACCGAACCGCCGCCACAAAATCTACAAGGTTTCACCTCTCTTTAAGATTTCCTTAAGAATCCCTTGATAAGCTCATTATCACGCACCTTTAATTGAAATTTAGGCTCGGAGATAAGCTAATGAAAAAAATACTACTCCTTTTGGCTATGTGTTTGATGTTCAGCGCGTGTTCGCAATTGGGCATTCAACCGTGGGAAAGAGGAATCCTTGCACAAGAGGAAATGCGCTTGGTTAGCGATCCGATTGCGGCCAGATTAGACGATCACATTTACTTCAGTAAAGAAGCCTCCAGCGGCGGTGCCAGCTTTGGTGGTGGAGGTTGTGGATGCAACTAAAACAGCCCACTGGAAAGATTACGAGTTTACTTGCTGCCGCCACCTGTAGCTTGCTAAATCAATCAAGTTCCGCACAAGAGATTCCAGGGTGGTATTTGGATAGTGCTGTGCTTAGCTATAGTGAGAAAGATAGGGTGGATGCGGTAGAACCCGTTCTTAGCGCCACTCGAGTTTTCGCAGATGGACAGAAACTAAACCTTACATTCGTTGCAGACTCATTGACTGGAGCCTCTCCAAATGGGGCGAGCATAAGCAATGTTATACAAACTTTTACTCGACCTTCTGGCTTGGGAACTTATAACACTGAAGTCGGTGAGTTACCTTTAGACGACACCTTTAAGGATTCCCGTTCAGCCTTCAGCGCGCAGTATGAATTCCCACTGAATCAGATGACTCGTTTGTCTACTGGCTTGGCTTATTCTGATGAATATGACTACACCTCAATTGGATTCAACGCCACTTTAGCCAGAGATTTTAATCTGAAGAACACAACTCTATCGCTAGGATTCGCTTATGCAGCTGACTCTATCGAGCCGGAGGGAGGAATACCCATTCCCTTTGCATCTACTTCCTTGCCCTTCGATCAGCAGCGCCAGGGTAATGATGACGACAAAACAGTTGTCGATTTGCTGTTTGGAGTGACGCAGGTAATTAATCGTCGAACTCTCATGCAGGTTAACTATTCCTACAGTCAGTCTGATGGCTATTTAACTGAGCCATTCAAATTGCTGTCGCAGGTAAATGGGATTACTGGTGAGACCTCTGGCTATGTTAATGACAGTCGCCCAGACACTCGAGAAAAGCACAGCGTATATTGGAAAACAAAATATAGCCGTGACAATGGTGACATCATCGATGTGTCTTATCGTTATCTTTGGGATGACTGGGATATAAATTCTCATACCATCGATGCTAGGTACCGGTTGAACGTTAATGACAAGTTCTATATTGAGCCTCATGTTCGCTACTACAATCAGCAGGAGGCTGAGTTCTTTGCCCACAGCCTGGTTGCAGGTCAGGCACTGCCCGTTAATGCCAGTGCGGACTATAGATTGGGTGCTTTTAACGGAGTAACTTTCGGGTCAAAATTTGGCTATAAGCTGACCGATAGAAGTGAAATAAATTTTCGTGCGGAAATCTATGAGCAGCAAGGCGATACCGTTGGTACTCCTATTGGCATACAAAACTCGTACGATATGTTTCCCGATCTTGAAGCAACAATCTTCCAGATCGGCTACTCCTACAGGTTCTGATAGGTTTTAGAATCAATAGGATAATTAGCTAGTGGCTATCGATCGATCAACACAACTAAGCAAGCAGGGCGACAGTTGGGTTGGTCGGTTTTCGGCTATGGCTAGCCCCTGTGAAATTCTGATGCATGTCAGTGATGAAATGCTTGCCGAAAAATTTTTACAAGTTGCGGCGAAGGAAGCCTGGCGCATCGAGGAAAAATACAGTCGCTATAGAGAAGACAGTATTGTTTCTCAGATAAATGGTTCTGATGGCAAAGCAATAGAAGTGGATTCTGAGACCGCGCAGCTTCTGGATTTTGCGCTTCAGTGTTATGAGTTAAGCGGTGGTATGTTTGATATTAGTTCAGGAATATTGAGACAAGCCTGGCCTTTTAGTAATGCAAGCAAAGAGCCTTCCCAGGAACTTATCGATTCTCTCCTGCCATTGATTGGTCTTGAAAAAGTACAATGGAATACTCCGCACTTATCTCTCCCTCCGTGGATGCAAATTGATTTAGGTGGCATTGGCAAAGAGTATGCAGTTGACCGCACTCTGGGCTTGTTATTGGGCATTTCCGATTCTCCTATACTAGTTAACTTCGGTGGTGATATTGCGTGCAGTAGATGCCCTGATAGCGATAATCCGTGGCGAATTGGGATTGAAGATCCCAAAGCTGCAAATGAGGCGCAACAACTATTGGAGTTAACTTCCGGTGCGCTAGCCACTAGCGGAAACACTCAACGTTATTTGATATCCAATGGTAAGCGCTACGGTCATGTGTTAAATCCGAATACGGGTTGGCCTGTTGAAGGGGCGCCGCTGTCTATAACTGTTGCGGAGGCGAATTGTACGAGGGCTGGAATGCTGGCAACGTTTGCTATGTTGAAGGGTGAGGGTGCTGAGGATTTTCTTGAGGAGCAAGAGGTTAGGTATTGGGTGTTGCGATAATCACATGCCTAAAAGATGAGTGTTATTTTCTGCCGGCTCTACTATAGAAAACTGTAAGTCCCCTTCGGGTCTTTCTAAGCCTGCAGTTTATATTCTTGTATCAAAGGCTCTACTGGGATATCCCAAGCACCACTGATTAATCTGATCTGCTTGAGACTGAGCGGTCTTAGTTTTTTAAGAAGCTCAGAGGCTCGCGGCCTTGAGTTAAGCAAATCAGCGAGGTCTTTTTGATCGTAGCCTCGAAACTCCATCACGTTCTTAATAAACTCTATGGGATCCGGTGCATCTATTGGGTGGTTAATTTCCTCATATGCATGAACCAGAGTCGCTAGAATTTCAAGTTCATCTCCTTCTGGAGTGTTGGACTCGGCGTCTATTAATAACTCGATTCGGGCTATCGCCGCTTTGTAATCTTTCTTTGTATGGATCGTACTAATATCCATTATGTTCCCCTCCGTGAAGCTCCGTAGTGTCTAAACTGTTGTAGCGTCGACCTTGTCGTATTCTTTATGTGTTCCTATAAATCGTATGTAAGCAATTTTGTATGGGTAGTTAAACTTCACAATGAGCCGGTAATCGTTACCGCGGATATTAAACACGATTCGATTGTCGGCGATAATGCTGGCCGCCACGAAAGTGTTCTTAACATCTTGGGGCGTTGCCCAAATTGCGCTCTTTGCTATCTGGTGCCACGACTTGAGAGGCTGTTCTGTTTCGGCGTGTCCTTGCCAGTAATCTCTCAATGTTCCTTTTGAAATGATTCTCATAACAGCAGTTCCCTAATAGGGCTCAGTATAGTATGTTCCCCGTTCGGGAACAAGATGAATGATGATTATATTTCTAATGCTTATCAGAAGATTACGCTTCGATACGAAGTTAGGCTGAACATCTAAACGATAAAAGTAAGGGCTTGCATGAAACTGTGTGTAGAAATATTCCAGCTAGAAGGGCGCGATACCTGGTTAGTGACAGTATTTAATGATGCGGGAAAGACAGGAGGCTGTAATAGGGGAGATGCGGGTTACGATTGCTTCGTGGTTGGTGTAGCTAATAGGAAATTCGGGGGATCAGAGTGATTTGATATTGACTGTGGAGATTATATTTCTGGATGGCACGATAGATTCGTAGTTGGCTTAAGCAAAATGCATACCTTTTTGGAATCGCATTTCAATTTTTAGTGTTTCTTTGATTCGGGTTTGAGCTTAGCTCAAATCCTCACCCCTGCGGGGCGCCGCTGGCGGCGTCTGCGGAGCTTCGCTCCTTTCGACCAGAAACAACACATACAAAAAAGCCCAGCATAAGCTGGGCTTTTTTGTATGTGGCGCACCCGGCACGATTCGAACGTGCGACCCCCTAGTTCGTAGCCAGGTACTCTATCCAGCTGAGCTACGGGTGCGTAATCTCAAAGCCTGTGTGCTTCGAGGGGCGGTATTATAGCGAAATCCATGATTTTTCATAGACTTAATTCACTCAAACCAGTCTTTGCTTCTGTTCGATGAATATTATCTGTAATACACTGCGTTTCATGAAAAATCTGACAAAAATCACCTCTCAAATAGCGCTTCTCTCCTTATTAAGTCTGTCTGTCACCGCATGTTCGGATAATGGCGGTTCAGGCGTGGTTATGGAGCCTGCAAGCCCTGAAAGTGCACCCGCTGGTGAGGCTGTAGCTGCCACCGGCGATTATGAAGCTGGCGTCAATGCTGCCTTTGAAGGAAATTACGATATTGCCTTCCGGGAGTTCTCAATCGCGGCCGAAGAGGGCCTCCATCTCGCTCAATACAACCTGGCCATTCTCTATTTCTTTGGTCAGGGCGTGGAGAAGGACATCGATCAGGCGTTTAAATGGACCGAGGCGGCTGCTAACCAGGGGCATGTTGCAGCGCAGTTTAATTTGGGAAGTTTGTATTACACAGGCGATGGCACCTCAGTTGATCGCGATAAAGCGGTCGAACTTTATGAATCAGCTGCAAATGCTGGTCACGGGGAAGCGGCTTTTGTGTTGGCTACCATGTATGACGAAGCTGATCATGTTGATGGCGATCCTGTTCAGGCGCACGCTTGGGCGAACCTTGCTATAAGTAATGATCATGGCGAAGCGTCGGAATTGATTGATTCTCTTGAGCAGGAGATGACTGAGCAGCAATTGGGCGAGGCGCGTCGTATATTTGCTCGTTGGCAGATTCAGTAGATAGAATTCACTCCGCTAGCTGATTGTGTACATCAACTTTTTATTACGGGGCACATAACCCCGTTCTCAAATAAGACGTTCTCACATAAAAAAAGGAGGTCCAGCTGGACCTCCTTTTTCTTTATCTACCTAGCTTAAATCGTTTCCTAGTTGTTGGGTCTGGTGATCGCATAAGAACGCCACATAGCTGGGAAATTGCATACGGTGAAAGGATTATCCAAACCCTGCGTCGGATTAAGACCATTACGAGTCAATTCTTGCCTCGCAGCCATGGCTGCAGCCGTCGCAGGAACAGAAGCGATTACAACCGCGTTGCCAGTTCTATTTTGTACTGGACCAACCTGACGAGAAATAACCTGCATGAGCGAGCTATCTCCTGCAGCTTTAAAGTTGGCAGCAACCCCTGCTGCGAAACGATAGCCGTCGGCAATAGATTTTCCTGGTTGTAAATTACAGAAGCGTGTTGTCATTAAGGTGTCATCACCCGTGAACCCATCGTTGTCAGGAATCTGGTGATAAGTTGAGAGTGCGTCACTAGCACTACATGTCATCATGTCCCCTGGCCGAACTGCTCGCGCGAAAACAGGATTACCCGATCGATTCGCCTCCATGTCTGCGATGTAGTTTGTCCAGCTTCCGTGATACCACGCAATTTGAAAGTCATAATCGGTTTCATAGTTATTGTTGTGGTGAAGAGCCTCACGGAAGAACACAGGGCTTGCTGAAGTTTCCGTTCTCGGAAGTGCTCGCCCCCAAGCGACAACTTCTGACATCGAGACACCTTCGTTGAGTGCACAATTGAGCGTGCGAACGACTGCGCCGGGAGGCATTTCTTGAGCGAATGTAGTGCAACTCATTAACGAAGCAACTGCTATAGAGCTAAATATTGATATTTTTTTCATTGTTGTTTCCTTAGTTCTAGACTATTTAAACGATTAATCAAAATCGCCACTTTACGTTCATTTTATTATTTCTAGATTTTCACTAACGGATACTATTTGGCCACTCCGTGGCTCATCACTTCTCTGCAAATACTCCGTAGATTGCAGACTAGGCCTATTAACTGCTGTTATCTATGGGTTTCGTAAACCATGTTTATATACACAGTTGTCGTATGTGAACTTTTTGACCGAATGTTCATATTTTGCGGGGCTCTACGAGGAGTGCAGTGAAGTTTGTGGTATCCTGCAAATTGCGCCGAAAAGCCAGGTGTTTCAAATATGAATAGGGTGCGCATATGCTATTTTCAGCATCCAATTGATTTGCTCGGCATCATGCATGAAAAGTTCTTGACCTGTGAGCGGGTCACAGGTTTATGCTATCTATTGTGAGCGACGGGAATCCTATTAATTATTTACACTCCAAAATGAGAAAGCGGAAATGAGTTCAGACTCTGATACTACTCAAGACCACTGTGGGCATTGCGACAGCTCAGAGCAGGCTAATAGCGGTGCTAAACGAATAGACTGGATATTCTGGGTCTCTCTAAGTGGATCAATAATTCTCTATCTTTTTTATTGGCTTCTACTCGGATCTGTTACGCCACCGGAATGGCTGCACACTTTATCGCACTCGGTTTTTGAGTTGATAAATACGGTCTGGTGGGGAGTTGCCATCGGAATTGTAATGATCGGTGTGCTTGGCAGGATACCAAGAGAGTTTGTTATGAGTGCCCTTGGCACCAATCAGGGGTTTAAGGGAATTCTTCAAGCTACCCTGGCTGGCGTGCTGCTAGACCTTTGTAACCATGGCGTATTGATGGTGGGAGCGAAACTGTACGAAAGAGGCGCAAGCATCGGGCAAGTTATCGCTTTTCTGGTCTCTAGTCCCTGGAACTCCTTTTCGTTGACTCTGATATTAGTTGCTCTAATTGGCCTACCTTACACGCTGGGTTTTATTCTTCTTTCAATGATTATCGCGGTAATCACTGGAGTGATATTTGATTTCTTGGTTCAGCGAAATATTTTACCTGATAACCCTCGGCAGATAGATATTCCAAAAGGGTTTAGATTTTGGCGAGAAGCGCGCAAGAGTTTTTCAAATACAACTTTTTCATCAGCCTATTTAGGATCAATGCTGATAGATGGGATAAAGGACTCAAGAATGGTAGTTCGCTGGATTCTTTTCGGTGTTTTACTGGCGAGTTTAATTCGAGCTTTCATTCCCGCCGAAGTATTTGAAAATTTCTTTGGCCCGACAATACTTGGTCTGGGATTGACTATCGTATTCGCTACGATTCTCGAAGTTTGTTCCGAAGGCTCAACTCCCATCGCGGCAGATATGCTAACGAGAGCAAATGCCCCCGGTAATAGTTTTGCCTTTCTCATGGGTGGGGTGGCCACGGACTACACAGAAATTGTCGTATTAAGAGATACGACTAAGTCTTGGAAGGTCGCGATGTTTCTGCCGCTGATCACTTTACCTCAGGTGATTGCTCTTGGTTGGCTCATTAATACCTTTGCAGTTTAGGTAACAATTGTTTGTTGAGTTTTTGGTTTCTAGTGGAAGCAGCCTCGCTGTTTTTCGAGATTCAATAGCTGATCTAAATACCTTGCACTTGCCCTAAATCTCTATACCCTGAACCACTCAAGAGTTGTCATTTAGTCAGATAGCTTCCTTAGCCATGCCGGACTATTAGGATAAGCAATGACACTACCTCTTCGAGTCAGTTACCAAACCGTCGAGTTTGGCAAAACCGACATTCACCTTTGTACGCTTCGTGATAAACAGGAATACAGTGACCCCGAGGGCATTGCGGAGAGCTTAGGTATATCCTCATCCCTATGGCCTTTGTTTGGAGTGATCTGGCCTTCGAGCCTGGTGCTTGCCCATCACATTTTGGATTATCAAACTGAAGGTAAACGAATTTTGGAGATCGGCTGTGGTATGGCCTTGTCCAGCTTATTGCTCAATAAACAAAATGCTGACATTACGGCAACTGACTATCATCCAGAAGTTGAGTTATTCCTGAAACGAAATGCAATCCTCAATGAAGGAAATGTAATTCCGTTTGAGCGCACTAGCTGGACCGATGAAGAAGATAAGCTGGGTCGATTTGATTTGATCATAGGCAGTGATGTGCTCTATGAAGATGGCCATGTTGAGCAGTTGGCTGGTTTCCTGAATTATCATGCCAAACCCAACTGCGAAGTTATTTTGGTGGACCCCGGACGTGGTAGAAAGACTAAGATGGGAAATCTAATGACTGAGTACGGTTTTGTGAGCTCGGAAGAAAAACCGGAGCACACTGACTATCTTAAAGATGCATTCAAAGGCTATATCCTGACCTTCCGACGCGAGGCTTAACCGGCTCGGGTACCATTGGGCACGGGGCTCTCTGGTTGAGAAAGTACCGGAGTGATGCCATCTTCATAACCAATATCGAAAAGCATGCCTTCGGAGACTTCGCCGTGAATTTTTTGGGGAGCTAAATTCACAACGAATAAAGCCTGTTGACCCTCAATTTCAAATGGGTTCTCTCGCTCTTGTTTGATACCCGCCAGGATATTTCGTGTGTGGTCACCAAAATTCACAGTAAGTCGCATTAGTTTGTCAGCGCCTTCAACATCTTCGACCTTTTCTATGGTGCCAACTCGTACATCAATTTGTTGAAAGGTGTCATAAGGGATGATGGGTTTGATCTCCGCTACTTTCATAATACTTCCTTTGTTTCCTTATTTGATTTCCAGACACATGAGATCTTCGGCAATAGTTAGCGGACCTGTCCATACCTGTTTTAAAGCATCAACATTGTTTTCAATGTTTTGATTAGACATCAAATGGCTTAATACCAGCCTGCCCACATTGGCATCGCTGGCGATCTTGCCCCAGACGCTGGGCTTGGCGTGTAGGTCGCCACGGCCACTGCCGTCTTCATTGCCCGCGAAATGTACTACTAATACATCAACACCCTGTACAAACTCAGTAAAGGAAGGATCGGAGCCATTCTGGTCGCTGCTGAAGGCAATGCTGCCCGCACTTGTCTCAACTCGATAGGCGAGAGTTGGAACATCGCCATGGGGCACACCCTTGGCGCTGATGGTCATGGAATCACTGCTGAGAACTTCAGTTGCAGGCGAGCCTACATCTATCATTACCGAATCAATATCAAAGCGCTGGTTGAGTACTCGAAATACCCCATTCGGCCCTAACAACCCATCGAGGTATGCATCCACTGAAGGAAATTCCGCACTGCCGCTCGGTCCTGATATGGTCAGCTCGCCGTTCTGGGGCCAGAGCAGGGCAGGCAGTTCTGCTGAATGGTCGGGATGAAAATGACTGAGGGCTAATAGCTCTAGATCTTGCAGGTTGGCGCCTGCCTCATGAAAGCGGGCGAAGGTGCCGCCACCTGCGTCCACCATTAACCTGCTCTGTCCATCTATCCACAGTAAATAACCTGCAGACGCTCGACCGCTACCGAAGGGACCGCCAGAGCCGAGAATTTGCAACTGAACACCATTAGCAGAACATATCGATTGCGCTTGGGCTGACGTGGCGAATGCTGTTATTGCCAGGGCCATCGCAAAAGGTCTAGTCAAAAATATTGAGAGGAGACTGAATAGCCTTACTGCAAGCGATCTGCAAGGTTTGGGATTGGTGACTACTGGTTGACTCATGGGTGACCTTCTCCTGCATTGTTACTGGGTCATTTACTGGGTGCTATATTACTAAGTACTAGATCAATAGAAACTACATTCAGCGCTGGGTGAGTACTTAATAGGCTAGAGCGGCAAGAAGGCGTTATCTAATGGCATGATCTATAAGGGTTTATTCCCATTCAGATGTATGCTTAGATGAAACTCCTGTAGTGTCAGATATCCTTACCAGTGCGGAGTTAAATCTCGAAAAAGAGCATAATCCCTTATTCATTACACTCTATAACATTCTAAAAAGGTGTGACATGAACCCTAATGCAACACGTCTACTTGTTGTTTCCTTTTGCTTAATCGGTGGCGCCGAAACGCTTGCCCAAGATAATGCGAGCCTGCCCCGAACTGAATTTGACCAGCCCGACATGCAAGGTGTTTGGTTCTATGGCACGAGCACTCCCTTTGATCGTATGGAAGCCTTGGGTGATAAGCAATCCTATACCGAAGCGGAAGCCAACGAGCTGATGGAAGCTCTGCTTGCGGCAGATAAGATGAAGGCCGAACCATTAGGTGCAGAGAGAGGCGCACCGGAGGCGGGGGGAGCTATTGCTCAAAACGCTGATCATAACTTCTCCGATTCCCGTATCAATCCAGTGATAATAGACGGTCAATATCGTACTTCTCAGATCATTAGCCCGGCTAATGGCAGGTTTCCCTACAGGGAAGGAGGCATGGACATGTTTCAGAAGTGGCAGGCCGAAGGTCATGGTGGTTTCGATGGCCCTGAAATACGACCCGCCAGTGAACGTTGTGTTGGCCCTAACGGTGGACCTATGGCGCCAATGGTTAGTTGGTTTTATAACGCTAATCTACAAATAGTACAGACCGAAGATTATGTGATGATGCTATCGGAGATGAATCACGACGCCCGCATTATTCCTCTCACACAAACTCGCGCAGGCAATACTCAAGCCCTGTGGCAGGGTAACTCAATAGGGCATTGGGATGGAGATGTGTTAGTTGTGGAGACCACGGGCTTTCGTCCTGAACAATCCTGGTTTGCCTTTCGTATGTCAGATCAATTGCAGGTAACTGAACGCTTCGAACTGGTGAGCGAAGAAGAGATACGTTACAGCTACACCTTTACAGATCCTGAAATTTATACCGAAGCCGTGACCGTGGAGAAAAACATTACGCGAAGAGCGCCTGGTGAAGAATTATTTGAATACGCCTGCCACGAAGGGAATTATTCAATGGCGTCTATATTGGCCGGTGCACGAAGACAGGAAGCTGATTTACTGTCTGCGAGTAGGGAGCAATAAACAGCACAATGAACAGCGAAAACTAGCGCGCTTCAAATTCCATGGCGATATCAGTAGTTGGAGTAGTAAGAATAATATTCTCACCACTAATACTGAACGCTGTTGTGTCTGGCAGGTTGATTATCAGATTATTGTGAAGAGAGCCTGGAGGGCATAGTCGCCGAGTTGTGATGAGTGGCTCAAAGCGCAGGTCGAACCCTTCCTGAACCCAGGTACCGCTTAAACGGTTACAGTCTGAATTACCTGTCAGTCGACTCTCATCGCGGAAGTTCAGCGAATAAACGCTGGGATCATCAGGAACAAAATCAAAACCACCGAGCACGGTAAGCTTTACCAGCTGCCAGTTGGTTCCTTCCAATTGAATGCTTTCTGGTGGAGGTGGAGCTACCTCTTCCTGGGCTACTTGATCCGCTGGGCTGCAGGCTGAGAAGAGCGTGATAAAGCTTACTGTTATTGTTGCTACAACTAATTTTCGCACGAGAATGGTTTCCATTATTCGACTGTAGATAAGATAAGACAGAGGATAGAGCAAATTCAGGTCAGATGTAAATCTCGCGTTTATCTCAGATAGGCTTGCGCTACCTTGCGAATCGAGTGGCGAATTCCCTTGGCCATAGCTCTGACAGTAATAGTGGCCCTGGATATGCCATCCACATCGTAATTCACTCGAAAGTCCTCAGTAGCATGCTTGCCCACAAACTGCTCCTGAAATCCGGGAAGCGCTAGGAAGTCTCCCCAATTGTTACGCAGAGACTCTCTGTAATACACCACTTTCAGGCCTGTGATATTGCCATCGAGGCCGAGTCCAATCAGCACATTAATAGGGGCGCTGTAGCCATTGGCTTCAGGCGGTACATCAGAAGTTAGGTAGATGTAGCCCATTAGAGTCTTCTCACCCGTAACGGAATCCTCTTTAAAGGCACTGATTACCGGTGGCTCTCCTGCTTTCTCGGAAAAACTGTCAGCCTCAGGCATGACTTCCTGAAGCAAGGGCAGGGCAGTGTAGTCAGCTCGGCTCGCCGCAGAAGCACCCGATAAGCTACTACCGCCATTAAACAGGATAGCGATGGTTAGCAGTGCGCCGAATAAAAGGTTTCGGGGCAAAGGCCTGAAGGAGTCACGGGAAGACATTATTCTATACAGTCCCAACAAGTTGATTTCACAGCAATAACTGCTGAATATTAGAATAGAATCAAGAGCGTGGGATTGATTTAGTCGAGCTTCAAGTCAAGCATCTAGTCAAGATAAGAACAGCAATAATCAGTGATCGCGGTTACCTTGATATCAAACCCCGAATTGGCAGGAACCTCAAAACTGGTGCCTGTGCCGAAAGTTTGCCACTGATCTTGACCAGGCAATAACACTTCAACGTTACCTGCCTGAATTTCCATCAATTCCTTTTTCTCGGTACCGAAGTGGTATTCACCTGGCATCATGATACCGAGGGTTTTCTTCTCTCCGGAGGGGAAGGTTACTGCGCGGCTGGTTACGTTGCCGTCGAAGTAGATGTTGGCGGTGCGCTTGATGGCGACGTTTTGGAAAGTGTTCATTTAAGAATACCCAATATGGACATATACAAAAAAGGATTTTGTCATAATGGGGGATGTAATAATACTATACGGACGCTGGATTCATATATTTTATCATTGGGCGATGTATATGATTGAAGTCCAGTTTGGTTTACTATCTTTCCAATTAATTGAAGGTTTGCCTACTACTTTTCACATTCTACCCCCTTTTCTGAGTTGAAGTATATTTCTATCGATCTTAGATTTGTGTGTTTTTGAGTAAGGATATGTTATGAGTTCTGAAATTTTGCCTCGAGTAATTATTTCAAATGGTTTTGCGCGTTTTCATCTTGCGGTAGCGTCTACGGCGCTGCATTCTTTAGGGTTCGAAGTAATTTTGTTAACTGGAGCATATCCTACACCGAGGTTGAAAAAATTTCTGACCCTGACGCGCTTATCAAAAGGCAGAAAAATTTCTCGGCTGTTAGATCGAGAGGAGGAGATTCCTTTTGAAAATGTTCATTCTGACTATCTATCGGAATCAATTCGAGTGCTAGGAATGATGATAAAAGATATCCCTTTGCTAAAATCTCTATATCGATATCTGGACTTATTGTCCCTCAAAGTATATGGAATGCGCGCTAAGAAAAAAATCAGAATGCTCGGGAAAACCGGAGATATATACCATTACCGAGCGGGTTTTGGTGGTGTATCCGTGAGTGAAGCTAAGAGTATAGGCATGCTTCTGTTATGCGATCATACAATTGCTCATCCTTATGTATTAGATTACATGGTGAGTAACGAAGGTAAGTGGCCTTCAAACTCAATATCTGAATCAATAGATTCTAGATGGAAGTATATTCTTAAGGATATAGAGCAAGCTAAAGAAATATTGACCATTTCCAATTTTGTGAAAGATACATTTACGCACATGGGTTGGGATGGCAGAAAAATTCATGTTATTTGTTTGGGAGTAGATGAAAAATTTTATCAAGCTATACCAAAGCATGAACCAGTGTATTCGGAGCGTACAAGACTTTTGTTTGCCGGCCTTTTTGAGAAAAGGAAAGGGGCTGTTCAAATACTGGAAGCTCTCAGAAAAATAGAAGATTTGGACTTTCAATTGGATGTAGCAGGTAATATTGGGGATGAGTACAAAGACGAGCTACTGAACGACCCTAGAGTTAATTATTTAGGGCTTCAGTCTAGGACGGAGTTAGCAGAAACAATGTTTGATGCAGACATATTTGTTTTTCCTACTCTAGCGGAAGGGCCTGAGCGGGGATTGACGATCCCAGCAGGGCGATGAGTAGTGATGCGAGAATGCTTGTTTTTTTCATTGTTCACCTCGGTTGTTCGTACTGAATAGTTTGTGTTTGTTGGTGATTTCTTTGCTGTCATTAACGGTTCGGAATTAGTAGTTCCTTGGTGTATTTTTTAGAATAGATAGTTCTTGGAATTGACAGTTCCTAAATTACGTTGTTTCTAAGTAATAGCTTGCAAGTATTTGATTAAAATACAATTTCTTCCTAGGAAATCATTGGGGCGCGTGACTCACCAGACGCCTTGATTTCAGTTTGCTGTGCTCTGCGTTTTTCTCCCTTGAGTCTCAAGTGCTCACGATTGCTGTCAGCTACCTTTGAGTAGTTGCCCCGCCATTCGTTGTTCTCACTCCAGATATGCTTGGTTCGCTCCGTGGTGTTGGTTGCGCTTGCGTTTTCCAGCAAATCCAGTGCTTGGGTCGTAATGTCCAGCTGCATCTCCCGATCATAGGGCTTGCCGCAAGGATTGCCCAATGGGAAATCGGTGTGCAGGTAGCGGGGTACAGAGCAATGCTCAACAATATCAATTGCCGACCCTATGATGACTGTAGGGATACCATTTGCTTCCAGATGTCGAGCGATCAGACTCACGGTCTGATGACAGACCGGTCACAAGGGCACCAGTAGCGCGATGTCTACATTGTCCTCTTGGCAACGTTTGAGAATATCCGGCCCATCCTTCTCCATAGTGTTGCGTTGGCTATAGTCCGTGGGCACCGAATGAAACTGCTCGGCGATGCTGGCGATTCGGCCTGCGGCTTTGAGTTGATTTAGCTGATTCAGTGGCAGGAAGGAGGCGACATCTTTGGTATGGGTTGCCTTCTTGTCCCAGGATAATTCGTCAGTGTAGAGCGATTCGGGAATGGGGTCGCAATTGCTGGAATAGACTTGTCGCTGACTGCGGCCGGTCTCAGTATCGGGCATGGCGGTGGTAATAACAGCAATACGGGACTCAGAAAGCGGTTTCTTCAGCTCGGTGAATGGAGTGTCCTCGAAATGAGCCCAGCGGTAATCTTGCTCATAACCCTGAGCGCGATATAGATCCCGGGTTCGGGTCATATAGGGTACGTCGTAAACTGCCAAGCCTTCGCTCCCATTGTTCTGTTGTATGTCTGGTTCAAGCATAACGGCTTGGAACTAAAAGCAAAAGCGGGGCTGATCACTTCGAGGAGAAGACGTGATAATCTCCATCTATATAAATGCCTTTGTAAATCTGCTTTTCCCGGGCTGGTGGCTGAATAAACAAACTATCAGCTGGGGGGATATGAGATTAGGAACAAGAATAGAGCGAATATGAACAAATGGAATATGGATATAGGGGTGTGGATAGTATGAGTCTTAAAACATTGATTAGAAATTTGACTGCGGTCAGCATACTTTTTGGCTTAATGGCATGTCAGGAATCAGCAGAAGAGGGAGATAACAACATGAGCACTCAGGCACCTGTTGACGGAGTCAGTTTTCGATTTGTCGAATCCAACGGTCTTAATATGCGTATCGCCGAGATTGGTGCCAATGAAGGCAGGCCTGTGATGTTGATGGCCCACGGCTGGCCTGAATCCTGGTATTCCTATCGGCATCAAATGACCGCGATGGCTGCAGCTGGCTACCACGTAGTTGTGCCGGATATGCGCGGCTATGGAAAAACAGATAAGCCTGCTGATGTGGATGACTATGACATCGTACATCTGGCCGGCGACATGGTTGGAGTGCTCGATGCCTTGGGTGAAGAGACTGCCATCATGGTTGGCCATGACTGGGGTTCTATCGTTGCCTGGAATACGGTGCTTATGCATCCAGATCGCTTCACAGCATTGATCGCCATGAGTGTGCCCTATGGTGGACGCGGCCCGCAGTCACCGATGGCAGCTTGGAACGCCGCTTTCGGGGATAATTTTTACTATATTCTTTATCACAATGAGCCAGGTGGAGTTGCTGAGGCGGAATACGATTCCAATCCCCGTGGCTTATTGAGCCGTCTCTATCTGTCACCAACTTCTCCCCGAGAAGCGCCAGTTAATACAGATCCACTTCGTGCAAGCGGTGGCTGGATTGATCGTCTTGGCGCGGCTATAGGTTTACCCGACTGGCTGACTGAGGATGATCTGGATTACATCGTTGCGGGCTTTGAGGAGTCAGGTTTTCGTGGTGGTGTGAACTACTATCGCAACTTCCAGCGCAACTGGGAGATCACTGAGCATTTGCAGGGTGTAAAAGTGGATGTGCCCACGTTGTTTATTGCAGGTGAGCGTGATGTGGTTATCGCTGGAGCAAGCAAAGAACAATTGACAGGCTCCATGAATCGGGCAGTAAATGACCTCAGAGATGTGGTGCTTGTTCCGGGAATTGGACATTGGGTACAGCAGGAGGCTCCGGAAGAAACCAATGAAGCGATGCTAGAGTTTTTGAATAGCCTGTAAGTGACAAGCTCTAGCTGGCGAGTTGTAAATAAGAGATGTAAGTGTAGAGCTATAAACAAGTGCTGTAAGAAACATCAAAAATTTAGAAGTAGAAATAACAGCTTAAGTAGTTGGAAATGGCGTTAATGAAAACTAATTCAGCAGGAAATAGTTCAGCAGGAAATAGTTCAGTAGGAAATAGTTCAATAGGAAATAGTTCAGTAAAATATGGTCCAGCAACTAATAATTCAATGAAGGATCGCCTAATGAAAAGCCATTCAATGAAACTCCTCGGCTCCATGGTTTTGTCTTTAGCCATTTCTCATTCGTCTTTTGCTGCAGATGAAGCTATTCGTCAAGGCATTGCCGATCACTATGACTCTCATCTCTCCGATCTGTTTACCTGGTTTCACCAGAACCCCGAACTGGGATTTCTGGAGCAGAAGACAGCCGAACGTCTCGCGCAAGAATTGAGAGACCTTGGCATTCCCGTCACCGAAGGAATTGGCGGAACAGGTCTGGTTGGTATGATCGAAAACGGTCCCGGCCCCTTAGTGTTGGTTCGAGCCGATATGGATGGCCTGCCTTTACTGGAAGACAGCGGCCTAAGTTATTCATCACGGAATCGACAGATAGGGCGCGACGGAATTGAAACTCCGGTCATGCACGCCTGCGGTCACGATATGCACATGACTACTCTGGTGGGCACGGCAAAGTTATTGATGGACACTCGCGATAGTTGGAGCGGCACCATAATGCTGGTAGGTCAGCCAGCCGAAGAAATTATTAACGGCGCCAAAGCGATGTTGGACGATGGCCTCTATCAACGATTTGGCGTGCCTGATTACGCCATTGGTTTGCACGTTAGCTCCGGTATGCCTAGTGGCATGGTAGCGGTGCGGGAAGGCATTGTTCAGTCCAGTGCTGACAGTGTAGATATTAAGGTTCGGGGTATTGGTGGCCACGGCGCTTATCCTCATCAAACGGTTGATCCAATTTATGTTTCCTCACAAGTGGTAATCGCCTTGCAAGGGATCATAAGCAGGCAGATAAATCCCCTGTCTCCCGCAGTGATCACAGTTGGTTCTTTTCAGGGCGGAAGCAAACACAACATCATCTCTAATGAAGTAGACCTTCAACTAACGGTGCGAACTGATTCAGAAAGCACCAGAGATCAAGTGTTGGGAAGTATTAGAGAGACTGCATTGAATATAGGTAGACTCAATGGTCTTCCTGATGACTTGCTGCCAATTGTTTCCATGGGTTTTGAAAGTACGCCGACTAATGTCAACGACAGTGATGCGGTACAAAGAGTATTGCTAGCCTGGGAAGCTCAGCTAGGGTATAACCCTCTGGTGACTGCTCCAAGAACAGGAATGGGTGCAGAAGACTTTGCCTATTTCACTCAGACCGAACATGACGTGCCGGGTGTATTCTTTTCAGTGGGTGGTACACCGCCTGCATTGATGAGAGAGATTGCAGCGGGTAGAACCAATGCGCCACCTCATCATTCTCCTTTCTTTCTTATCGACCCTTCATCAGTGAAAGCTGGTGTAGAGGCTATGTACACGGCGGCGATTGAGTTATTGCAAACTCCATGAGTAAGGATTTCTGTAGCAAGAGTTAGCTGAGTTAAGAACGGTGGTTGGAAAAAAGAAAGCAGAAAAGCAACCAGAAACAGAAAACAGAAAACAGAATAATAGAGCAGAACAAATTGTACAAAACAAAAGGGCGGAACCTTTACAGTTCCGCCCTTTTTATTCCAGTGCTTTTTATCAGCCGTGATATGAATTAAACCACGCGCTTCTCTTTCAACTCAGCAATCTCTTCAGCGCTATAACCAAGCTCATTCATGATTTGATCCGTGTGCTCACCCAATGTGGGCGGGCGGCTGCGAATCTCTCCCGGGGTTTCCGATAATTCCACTGGTGTCTTCATCAAGGGGGCAGGGACATCCAGCCCTGGGTATTCAGTTGGCTGAAACAGGCCTCGAGCCGCTACATGAGGGTCATCCAGAACATCCTGGGGGGACATAATAGGTCCGGCAGGTAATCTGGCTTCTTCCATGGCAGATAGCACTTCTGCCGATGTGCGCTCAGCACACCATGTCGCCAATCTTTCACTTATGATCTCGCCATGATCGCCGCGGGAAATATCATCCTTAAAGCGCGGGTCTTCGAGCCAATGCTCCTCACCCATCAGGTCAGCCCAGCGTTTAAACAAGGGGCCACCTACAGATTGAACTAAAACCCATCCGTCTTTGGTTTTGAAGGTGTCTGCAGGTGCTGAAGTTTGAGAGCGATTCACAGTCGCTACTCGATTACGTTTAATTGCTGCCTGCTCGATAGCGGTGCCATTCATCATGGTGAGAGCGGTGCTGAACAGAGAGCCTTCAACCATCTGGCCCTTGCCGGTCTTCTGTCTTTCGAACAATGCGGCCATGGTGCCGAATGCTGACAGGCTGGCGGTGCCGAAATCGATGAAAGGAGGGTAGGCTTTTACCGGTTGCTCCGGGGTTCCCGACATATACATGGCGCCAGACATGGCCTGGCCGAGGCCGTCGAAGCCTACTCTATTGGCATAGGGGCCGCCTCTGCCAAATGCAGAAACTGTTGTCAGGATAATGTCTTCCTTAATGGCTTTTAGTGACTCGTAGTCCAGACCCATCTTGGCGAGGGTATCAGGTGGCAGGTTGGCGATAACAATGTCGGCGGTAGCCACCAGTTTCTTAACGATCTCGCGGCCTTCGGGCTTCATAGGGTTCAGGGTCATACATAGCTTGTTTCGGGCTAATTGCATGAATAGGGCGCCGTCACCTTTGTCGGTGATAGGCGAGAGGAATCGATCCTCACTGCCGTCGATCTTCTCGATTCTGATTACTTCAGCACCCATATCTCCCAGCAAAGTGCCGCAATAGGGCCCGGCAATGTAGCGTCCGAAGTCGAGAACACGGATTCCTTCCAGAACTTTAGTCATTTTAAGCTTCCAAATCTAAGAATAATAGTGATATTTCGCCGGAATATTAGCATAAGTAACTAATATTTAAACAAATTTTACATGTAGAGAAAACTTACCCCTATTTTCCTTAGTGTGAGGCAGTTAACGCATTTGTAATCTCATATTGGGCATAATCCCCATTAATGAGACATCAGTCACATTGAAGAGAAAAAGCACTAAAGCTCTAGATAACAAGGCGCATAGACGCAGCGAAGTAGAAGTAGATACAACGCAACAAACGCAGGGGTAGTAGAAAAATGACACTAGTAGAGAGAAAAGTACCTAAATCAGCATTGATCGAATTACGCACAATCCTGAAGAAGCCATACCAGGACGTGTGTAATGTATGTAAAGGCACAGGAACCATTACGGCAATCAGTACTTGCCCCAAATGTAAGGGCAGCGGCCAGCGGATGCTGAAGCTTATGTAAGACACAATGCTCCACCAGTCGATCTGATCGAAGGGTGATGAGTATGCAGAGAAGGTCCGGCTCACCTAAGCAAAGGGTAGGCAACGGGCCTTTTTTTATGGATGGTTTTATAGGTAGAGATAGAGGTAGGGATAGAGGTAGGGATAGAGGTAGATCATGGCTGGTTGTTAATTGCTTAAGCTCTGTTCTACAATCGATCACTCAATATCAGCCTCTCAGGCTCGATTGAACCCTATATTGCAAGCGCACATACTAATCGAGAGTGCGAATTTCCAGCAGCAGAGTGAAGCTCTGCACAAAAAGGTTTAAGCAATGATTACAGCCCACAAACTAAGCTCCGCGCTAATTCGGCATACCGCCAGCATTTTTCTGCTTGCCGCAGTTTCAGCAACTACTGTTTCTCTCAATGCGGCAGAATTCCCTGGTTACATAGACGCACCAGAGCGTCGTACCACTGGCATAGGAAAATTTTACATGGGCCGTGAAATCTCATTCGTGATGGGGCATCAGGCGGCAGCGTGGCTTAACCGTCCCGGTCGTATTCAGGAAGAAATGCCTGATGAAGTTGTGGCGAACATGGGACTGGATCCAGATCATGTGGTTGCAGACATCGGTGCAGGCTCAGGCTATTTCTCTTTTAGAATTGCCAAGCTGGTTCCTGAAGGCAAGGTGATGGCAGTGGATATCCAGCAGGAAATGCTGGATCTCATCGAACACCGCAAAGGAATAGATAAAGTAGATAATATAGAAGGAGTCATGGGCACTATCGATGATCCTAACTTGCCGGCCAATTCAATCGACGCGGCAATCATGGTGGATGCCTATCATGAATTTTCTCACCCATTCGAAATGATTAACGGAATTTACAACGCCCTGCGTCCCGGTGGTCGAATCTTCCTGCTGGAATATCGCGGCGAAGATGAATCAGTACCCATCAGGCCTCTGCATAAGATGACTGAAGAGCAAGTGGTTAAGGAAATGGGTGTGTTTGGTTTGGAGTGGACTGATACTCTGGATTTCCTTCCCTGGCAACATATGATGATCTTCACCAAGGTGGAGTGATCGCTATTTAGTTTGGCAGACCATTCTGAAATGATGGTCTGCAATAGAAAGAGCTAAAACCGAATCAAAAAAAAGACACTTGGCCTTTGGGCGCGGTGTCTTTTTTTTTGCTTTTAGTTCAAGTGCTAATAAGTGTCTGGTGTTTAAAAAGTCTGTCTAACTTTTAGCGAGTATTTTACACCGTTGCCGTTACACTGGTTTTCCACTTCTTCAACTATTCCCGCAGCCGTAGCTCCAAGATAACGAATACGTTCGCGGCAACTTGCGCCGTCATTCGCATTGTTGATATCAAATCTAAAGGTCACGCCGTTAAAGGCTTTCTTCTCTACGAAGAAATTCAAGCCGTAGGAGCCCTTGCGAGTCTCAATATCGATGATGTCGATTTCAGTAAGTCCGCCGCCATCCTGTGCTGAATTGAAATAGCTGAAACCATAACTCATATCATATTGCGTAAGGTCATGACGGAAATTTGAACGACCAAACCAGCGTCCATTTCTGCGCAGTCTGCGTTCAGTATTCAGGAACGGGTCTGTTACTGATGAATCACCGGTACTAACGCCAACCGAGAGCAGGGCGCTAGGCAGGCCAAGGAAGCCAAGGCGTGTGCTGGCATCCAGATTGATTCCGTATCTTTCCGCGTCACCAATGTTGCCCCGTGCTGATTGCAGGGGGTTATCAATGGTAGAGACGTCGATACGGTCGATAACGTCTGTGATATCACGATAGTAAATTTCGCTATTCAATACGCCGATGTTGTTCGGCAGGCGGTATTCAAGATTCAGATTATAATTCCAGGACTGTTCCTGGGCGATATCAGGATTACCCGCTTGGGTGTCCTGATCATCATCGGATCCATCAGCGGATGAACTGAAATCGGAAAAGCTCAGCTGGGAGATATTTTTTTCGATTGTCGCTCGCAGTTGTAGCTGCTGAGTAATGTCGAATCGATAATCAAACTTGGGTCTTACAAAATCGAAATCTCTCTCGTTTCTCACATCACCAGTTTGGGTGATAGTGGAAGTTTCGTAAATCAGGGAGCTCTCCAGCGACATGCGGCTACTGATTTCCCAGTTATGTACGGCGAAGTTCTCGTAGCGAATTTCTTCTACTGTGGAGTCAGCGTTGTCTATTGAAACAGGAACAAGGCCGCCGTGAATTGGGGAAGCAGTGCCTGAGCCTGCGAGGCCTAGCCGTAAATCGCCATCGCGAATTGTTTGAGCTCTCTCAACGCCAATTTCAAAACCGTGGTTGGCGATTGGGTCCCAGGTATAAGATGTTCTTACTATACGTTCCTGGTCGCGACCTTCATTGTAGATAAACAGATCTTTTGCTTCGCTGTCTGCGAAAACATCAAACCGCTCTCGAGTGGAATCCCACGCGCCGCTGTTAACAATAAATAACACGCGGAATTTACTGTTGTTATCAAATGCGTATTCGTAGTCACCGCCGATTTCCCAATTCTCTCTGCAGCGCTCGATAAGTTCTCGTTCCTGAAAGTTCTCAGCAACTCCATTGTCGTAGTCACTAATGAAGCGCTCTTTTTCTTCTGGAGCGCAATCACCACCATAGAGGCCATTGAACTGGACCATGCTTTTTTCTAATTGGTAACCAAGGTTGAAGCTTGTCTTGTAGTCGGTCTGATCTCGAATGCTTTCTTCGTTGCGAGTTTCCGACAGATTACCGAAGGCGTCACGGCTTACTTCTTTCGCCCATCGGTTGTTGTACCGAGGTTCTGCTTCAACATGGAAGAGATAGTTTAGGTCTCCACGTTGTCCGGATACGGAGAGTTTTGCGCCGGGGTCAAGCGTGCCGTCGCGGTAGCGATCGGTATTCAATTCGGCGGAAATGCTCTGGCGTGATTGAACATCCAGTAGCACTACATTCACTACCTGGCCGCCGCCACGGATATCCATCTCTTCAGATGTGCCGCGAATGATTTGTATATAGTCTACCTGGTCGGCTGAAATACGGCTCAGCTGGCTGCGCCCTTCATTGCTCTTGCCAGTAATTCGCTGGCCATTTATCAGAATCTCACCTTCACCATTGCCCAGTCCTCGACCGTTGCCGCCGCCCCTACGGTTTAATGCCAGGCCAATGCCCGGTATGCGGTCGATCATGTCGTTTACTGAAACGGGAGAATACTGCTGGAAGAAATCTGCCTCGTAGACAACTGTTGAATCATCAAGTGTTACTTCGGTTGCTTGATCCTGAGCCAGAGACTGCGATGCAGTGGCGATGGCCAGGCTAAGAACGCTTAGCTTGATAATGTCTTTGGTGAAACTACGGGTCATTTCTTTGCTCCAGAACTCTGTAAAGGTCTCAGAAGTCTGCCTGGGTTGCTTTTGGCAAGGTGGGCACGAACAACGAGAATTACTGCTTTTCAATCTCGACTTCAAAAGTCGACTAAAAAGGCTGATTAAAACTGCGTAACTAATAGGGTGGTTAAGGTGAAAACGTGGCGCGATTATATAGAGCCGGAAGGCACCATACTGTGACAAATTGTGCAATTCTAGTGGCAAAACTGCCATATTTAGTGGTTTGTGAGGGATTTCACGTTTCCCTAAAAAATCATGTTATCGACTCAAAATATGTCAGCTTTAGGATGTCGGCTTCGGGGAATGAAGAAATATCCGAACCCGGTGGATTGGGTTCAGATTCGGAATTAAATGGGGGGATATTTTTTGGAGAGGGTGCTGCCTTAGCCGAATATTCTCTGGCGGTTCGCTTTGCTCGCTACGCTCGGTAGCTGTTGGTACTGAGCGTAGTGAGTGCAGCTGATTTGGAAACCGCCTGAATCTAAGCCTTGTGAAACGAACCTAAGCCCAGTTTAAAAAGTCCCGCGTACCTTAACGGCGTATTTCTCGCCGGAATGGCTACAGGAGTCTTCAAGCTCGCTAAGAGTACCTGTGAAAAGCGTGCCGCCAGTGTAACGTGACCGCTCTCGACATCTCCAACTTTCCTGGAAGTTAGTCGCTTCGAATCGAAAAGTTAGACCTGCCCAGCCTTGGGTTTCCAGAAAGGCGATGACGAAGGGGTCTGAATTATAGGACTCGATCTTGTCGATATCATAAACCTTGGAGTTGTCCTGAAAGCTGGCATTGTAAGTGAAGCCGTAGCTGATGCCCCTGCTTGGCAAGTCATGACGCAAGCCTAGATTGTATCTGCCGCGGCCATGACGTGTGAGGCGTCGATCTGTTCCGAGAAATGGGTCGGTCACATTGGAATCCTCCACCTGAACACCGGAGGTGATCAACATCTCGGGAAGATTAATGATGCCCATTCTTAGACTGCCATCTAGCTTTATGCCATAGCGCTCACCTTCTCCAATGTTGCCATTGGCAGAGGCAAAGCCGCCTATAGGTGATACGTCAATCTTGGCGATTACATCTTCGAGGTCATGATAGAAAACGTTACCGCTGACTACGCCGGCACTATCATTGAATCGGTACTCAAGATTCAAGTCATAGCGCCAGGACTGTTCCTGTCTGAGTTCCGGGTTACCAGCAACAGCATCCTGATCATCGTCCATGGTGTTAATGTTGGTGGTGAAGTCATTGAAGCTTAGTTGAGCTACATCTTTCTCAATAGTCGCTCTGAGCTGGAGAGCAGGAGTGATGTCGAATCGGTAATCCACTTTTGGTCTTACAAAGTCGAAGTCTCTCTTCTTGCTTACGTCACCGGATTGCTTGATTTCGGAGTTTTCCATAATCAACGTACTTTCCAGCGACATACGGTTGTTTATCTGCCAGTTATGCACGGCGAATGCTTCATAACGAATTTCTTCGACTGTGGCATTAGAACTAGTGATTGCTGTTAGGCCGCCGAATGCAGGATCGCCCGTTGCTCCAGTATTCAGGCCTAGTTGCAGGGTTGAGTCGAGAGTTGTCTGCGCGCGCTCGAAACCAAACTCAAGCGACTGCGCCCGATCAAAGTCAAAAGAGTAGGAGCTGCGGATAATTTGCTCCTGATAACCGTTAAAACTATTCAGATACAAGTCTTTGATTTTGTCAGAGCCGATCACGTCGAATCTTTCCCGAAGCCGGTCATCGTCCTTGTTGTTGATAATAAACAGAGACTTCCATCGGCTGCCATTGGCGAAGGTGTGCTCATAGTCTCCACCCATTTCCCAAAACTCATTTTGGTGATCGATATCATCAAATTCCAAAGCGATAGTAGTGGGAGAAGCCAGCTGGTCTGTAATAGCTCGATCTTCTGTGCCCGGGGCAGAGGAGTCATTATATTGAGCATTGAAGTGCGCAATATCATTGGCGCCAAATTCGTAACCAAGATTTGCAGAAAATATGAATGGCTGGTTGTCTGTGCGCTGGTCGCGCTTGATGGTTTCGTTCAGAGTGCCATCTGGAAGAATGCTGGTTTCAAACCCGCGGCGATATTCCCAACGAGGTTCACTTTCAACGCTCGCTAGATAATCAAAAGCACCGCGTTGTCCGGTGAGAGAAACTTTGCCGCCAGGTTTGAGCTCGCCGTCGTGCAAATGATCGGTGTTGAACTCCCAGGCTACGGAGTTTCGTGATTCGGCTTGTAGCAACACGATATTGATTACCTGGTTGCCGCCACGCACGTCCAGATCACCGGAAGTACCGCGGATGATTTCGATGTACTGCACCTGATTAGCAGGGATTCGACTCAGCTGGCTATTACCTTCGTTCTCTTTACCGGTAATGCGCCGACCGTTAATCATGATGGAGTCACCGCCTAATCCAAGTCCGCGGCGGTTAGACCCGCTGGAGCTCCCTGGGCCGCCGCTACTGGGGCCGCCAGATCTGGCAACGCTGATGCCGGGAATGCGATCCAGCATGTCGTTAACAGAGAATGGTTCGTACTGATCGAAGAACTCTACAGGATAGGTGATGGTTGAGTCATCGGCAGCACTCTGGTCCTGTGCGCTGGCAGATAAACTAAATAGGAAGGATCCGGAAAGTACTAATAAGGTATTGAGAAGTGGTTTGCGTATACAGACAAAAATCATACGATTGGCTCCAGTTGTGCTGGGAGGTTCCCTGTCCCCAAAAAAGTGGCGTAAGTATGCCCATATTTAGCGGCCTATAGAACAGTGAAGGCAGTCTAATTGTGTGACATTTTGTAATGCCGGGCAGGGTGATTGCTTTGCGCTGGCTGTGCTAATTGAGGATAATGCCCAGCTGACAAAGAAGGGGATTGGGTATGCAGCGGGAATCAATGGAAGTCGATGTGGTAATTGTTGGTGGTGGTCCTGCCGGGCTATCGACAGCATGCCGACTTTTGCAAATGGCGAAGGAAGCGGAGAAGGAAATTTCGGTCTGTGTGCTGGAAAAAGGCTCCGAAGTTGGGGCGCATATTTTATCCGGGGCAGTGTTTGAGCCCTCGGCACTGAATGAGTTGTTTCCTGACTGGAAAGAAAAGGGTGCTCCGCTGAATACGGCAGTTACCGGCGACGATGTCTACTATCTGCCTGGTGCTGAATCGTCCTTCAAATTTCCTGGGCTTCTGGTGCCTCGCCCCATGCATAACGATGGGAACTATATTATTTCCCTTGGTAATCTCTGTCGCTGGTTAGGCGAGCAGGCTATGGAATTGGGTGCTGAAGTTTTTCCGGGTTTCGCCGCAGCGGAAATTCTCTATAACGAAGACGGCAGTGTTAAAGGTGTGGCTACCGGTGATATGGGTGTGGATGCCAAGGGAGAACAGAAGTCTTCCTTCGAGCCCGGGTTTGAGTTCCATGCCAAGTACACAATTTTAGCTGAGGGTTGCCGTGGTCATCTTGGTAAGGAAGTTATTGCCAAGTTTGAACTGGATAAGGATAGCGATCCGCAGCACTACGGAATTGGCCTGAAAGAGATTTGGGAAATTCCTGAGGAGCAACATCAGGAAGGTCTGGTGGTTCATACTGCGGGCTATCCCATGGTTGGTGCCAGTGCGGCAACTACCAGTGGGGGTTTCCTCTATCACCTGGAAGGCAATCAGGTTTCGCTTGGGTTGATCGTGGACCTTGCCTACAAGAATCCTCATATCAGCCCCTTCGATGAGTTTCAGAAATTCAAACACCATCCTGTTATTAAAAAATATATTACTGGCGGCAAACGCATTAGCTATGGTGCCAGGGCGCTCATTAAAGGTGGGCTTAACTCACTTCCCAAGATGACCTTTCCCGGTGGTCTGTTAATTGGTTGTGATGCCGGCACCATGAATGCTGCAAAAATCAAGGGCAGCCATACGGCGATGAAGTCGGGAATTATTGCGGCGGAAACTTTGTTTGCCGCTTTGTCTGAAGAAACTCAGTCATCAGTTCTTACGGATTATTCTGCGCGGTTTGAAAACTCGGAATTGAAAGAAGAGTTACACAAGACTAGAAATTTCAGCTCCGGTTTTCACAAGCTTGGGTTTTGGTTGGGTAGTGCATTGGTCTTTATTGAGCAGAATATTTTCTTTGGAAAATTCCCGTTCACTTTTCATGATCAGTCGGAAGACTTTGCTCAATTAACTCCTGCCAGTGAATCGACTCCAATCGAATATGCAAAACCCGATGGTGTGATTAGTTTCGACAAGCTTTCTTCGGTATTTTTGTCTAACACTAATCATGGGGAAGATCAGCCTTGTCATCTGCAGCTTAAGGATGACTCTATTCCTCTTAATAGCAATCTTCCGATGTACGACGAGCCGGCGCAGCGATACTGTCCGGCCGGTGTTTATGAGATTGTTGAAGATGCTGATGGTAGTAAGAAGTTTCAGATTAATTCCCAGAACTGTGTTCACTGCAAAACCTGCGACATCAAAGACCCGGCCCAGAATATTCATTGGGTGGTTCCTGAGGGTGGGGGCGGACCTAATTATCCTGCTATGTAGGCTTTCTAAAAAGCTTGGTGTTTCCTGATGTGAACCCTTTCTAGTAAAGGGTCTGTGAAGGAACATTACCCGCAAGCGGGGCCCTTTCCTTCACTGACATCACTAGACTGGAGAGGGATACGGTTTTTTCTTCGGTTAAGTTTTAAGTTTCGGTAGGACTCTTTCTAGTAAAGGGTCTGTGATGGAACATTACCCGCAAGCGGGGCCCTTTCCATCACTGACATCACTAGACTGGAGAGGGATACGCTTATTTCGATGTTTACTCTGGATGTTGTTATCGATCTGGCTGGGCTGCTAGTTAAGCTCAGCGTCTTGCCAGTATCTTGTTCCCATTACGGTTGCTTGTAGGGCGAGGCCGCTTTGGGTTAGTTGATAGACGGTGACGTTGTCTACAACGGCACTTCCGCCAGCGGCTGCGCCCAGGTCTCCTGCTTTGGCGGCTGCATCGGCCTGACCACCTACTGAAACGCCAACGTCCATGAATCTCTCTAGTGCCGACTCTGTGTGGAATACAAATACTGCGCGAAAGTCTTTAACTCCTGCGCCAATTCCTATTCCGGCTTCGCCCATTCGCATATAGGTGTCGTTTCCTGAGCTATTGTCTCGCACGATTCCAAAACCACCGCCGAAGCTGGCAAAAATGATATTTATATTAGCGTTGGAGAAAACTGCGTAGCCAACTGCACTGGCGATTTGCGCTCTGGTATCGGGTTTGATGCTCGCCAGTTCGGACAGTGCTTCCTGTCGCATTGACTGGATTGCCTGCCGGCGCTCGGCAGGAGTTCCGCTACTAAGACCTGTTGTTGTACATGCGCTCAATACGGTCAGCAATACTATGCCGATAATGTGTCTGCCAAGTCTCATTGCGCTCTCCTGGGTTTAAACCCAATATTAATGCTGAATTTAGTGTGATCATGCTGTCTGTTTTATATCAGTCGCCTGATCTATAACAATCAGCTAGCTTACTTCGCTGATGAAGGTATAGTCCTCGATCAGGTTTTTAGCTTCGTCTACCTTACTCTTATCATCGACTGAAATTCGGATTACCAAACCTCTTTTCTTTTCCAGCTCGCTCTCCACCGATGCTGCAATACTCGCGTTGGTCAATGTCTCTCTGACAACCTGCTCCGAGATGCTCTGCCTAAGAGAAGGTCGGTAGACCTTGCCTACCGCAGTCAATGGCATTGCGTCGACAAACTCGATGCGTTTCGGAATCGCAGCCCGCTCGGACATCTCCGCTGTGCAGTGTTCAATAAGGGCTTCTGCACTGACTTCGCTACCGGGAGTGCGAACTACGTAAGCCATAGGTAATTCTCCGGCATAAACATCCGGCAGGCCAATGGCTGTTGAAGTCATTACTTCGGGGTGAGCATTGAGCGGCTCTTCGATGAGATCAGGGTCGATGTTATGGCCGCTACGAATGATCAGATCTTTTGCTCGACCTGAAAGATAGAGAAAGCCCTTGTCGTCGAGGTAGCCAAGATCTCCGGTGTTGAACCAGCCGTCTTCTACCCATGCTTGGGCATTGTCGCTTTCGCTCTTGTAGCCGACAAATATCTGCGGTCCCTTAACCATTACCACGCCGCTTTCTTCGAGAGCGCAATTATGAGTCACGGTGGTTCCATCCAGATGAACGATTCGGATTTGAGAATAGGGGATTCGCATCCCCACGCTTCCTGGCGGCTGGTTTTCAGGCGCACGGGAAATTAGTGACGTGGTTTCCGTCATGCCGTAACCGTTGCTAACCGCCACACTATGGTCTTTCTCAAATCCCTGTTTGAAAGGTTGGGATAGAGGAGCAGCGCCCGAATTGATATTTGTCAGGCTGCTGATGTCAGCATCTCCCACCGGAATACCTTCCAGAGCCATAAGCACAGTAGGTACGGCTGAAAATTGTTTCACCTGGAAGCGTTCGATAAGTTTCCAGAAATTCCCCATCGCCTGAGGCGTGCGAAATCCTGCCGGTGTCATCAGGACAATTCGATAGCCCACGGCGAATGCGGCAACACCCTGAATGATGCAGCCATAGATATGAAAGAGAGGTAGGCCGCAGAGAATTGTGTGGTGTTCCATATGTGCGGTATAGATCTGCATAAGCTGCCCGAGGAAAGCCATGTTGCCATGGGTGAGCTGGGCTAGCTTAGGTCTGCCAGTGGTGCCTCCGGTATGGAAGAAGGCAGCGATCTGGTCTGCAGAGAACTGTCGATTGCTGTCTAGTGAGTCGCCTTGCATCTCAGCAATGGCGCTATCGTAATCCAAAATTTGAGCCGATCCTGGATTTGCGCCGGCTGATGCTGGATCGCACAGGCCAGGCGCATTAATCTCGAGGATAGTGTTGATTGTCTTGCAGTCTTTTACAGCCTCAAGAACCTTCTCGCGAATATCGCTGTGGGCAGAATGACCGAGGCAGATCACCACCTTTGAATCAGCCGCGTCAATGATCTCTCGAATATGTTCGGCTTCAAGCATAGGATTAATAGGATTAGATATTCCCGCTGCCTGACTTCCCCAGATGGCGAAATGAGTTTGCGGCAGTATGGGTAAGATAATGGATACCGAATCACTTTCGCCGACACCTAGTTTGTTGAGCAGGTTGGCTGTGCGAGTAATCTGCTGCCGCAGTTGATTGTATGTGACGGTCTGGCAGGGTTCGTCTGGCAGGCCTTGTAACAAAAATTCTAGAGCGGTAGCGTCACCGAGGCGCTTAGCGCTTTCGCAAATAAGGTTATAACTATCTGTATATGGAAATTGCTCTGCTAGAGGTGATTTTTCAAATTCCTCTACATCACTAATGGTATCCATGATGGGTTCAGGGAAAGGAATTTTGGACAAATCGATCAAGGTAAACCTCCGGGATTATTATTTAGCTATCAGTCCTATCGGGCTGCGCCGGTCTTAGTGGTGTTTATGCATTTCTATTATCTATATCGAATCAGCTTTTGTCGTTTTAAGGCTAATGTCTAAAACTACAGTATTGAGTTTAGTGTTTAAGACTTACGTTCTTTAGAAAACTCAACCATTGCTTCAAGGGCGTCGCGATAGTTGGAAGCAGGAATTTTGTCCAGGCAAGCCAGGGCTTTATCAGAACAGTCTCTTGCCTTTTCTCTGGTATATGCCAAGCCACCACTATCACGCACGATGTTAATAACCTGATCCAGGGATTTCTTCGACAGCTCTTCGTCTTTCAAACATTCTCTTATGAGCTCCGCTTCGGAGTCAGTACCGTGCTCCATTGCGTATATAAGAGGCAGAGTGGGTTTGCCTTCCGCTAAATCATCGCCTATGTTTTTTCCCATTGATTCAGCATCGCCGTCATAGTCCAGCACATCGTCGATGAGCTGAAAGGCTATGCCCAGTTCCATGCCAAATTCTTTAAGCGCATTCTGAGTTTCCTCATCGGCATCGGTAAGCATAGCTCCGCATTGCGCAGCGGCCTGGAACAGAATGGCAGTCTTGTTTTCGATTACCTGCATATAGCTCTGTTCAGAGGAGTTAGGATTGTTCTTATTGATTAGCTGTAAAACCTCACCTTCCGCAATGCGATTGGTGGTATCGGCCATAATTTCCATGATGTTCATGTCGCCGATCTGTACAAGAATCTGGAATGCCCTCGAATAGATGAAATCACCTACCAAAACGCTGGAGGGGTTATTCCATTCCGCATTTACCGTGGGACGCCCTCGGCGCAGAGCCGACATATCAACTACGTCGTCATGGAGCAGCGTGGCGGTGTGAATAAACTCGATTACCGCGGCCAGGGAAATGTGCTTGTCGTTTTGAATATTGCAGCAACGAGCCGCCAGTAGAACCAACATGGGGCGCAGGCGCTTGCCGCCGGCTTCGACGATATAGTGGCCAATACTCTCAACCAATGGGACGTTGGAGTAGAGTTGATCCACTATGAATTGGTCGACGGTTTTAAAATCGCTGTCGACGGCTGCTCGAATTTCCTGATACATGGCTTGGCTAGGCTTATCTTCGCTTATCAATGGTTAGTATTCAGTGCCAATTGGTCTGTACTTGATAGTCAGCACCTATTGTTGAGTACAAAAAACGGTATTGAGTATTAAGGGTATTGAGTACAAACTGATATTCAATACACTCAGACACCGGAATCAGGGTATAAACCCTGAGAGCACGCATGCTAGGGAGACTGTCTGAGGCTGTCAAGCAGAGCTAGGTAAGACGGGGTAAAAGGGTGGTTTTTAGGGTCTTTTCCCATGAATTCCGGAAATTCTTGAAGAGCCCGTAATCCCTGCTTTTGAAGATGATGAAATACCTTTGATTTATGCTGTGAATCTGCTTGCCTCAGGCTCATGGTTCCCGTAAAATGCCCGCCCCTAAAGGAATGGGTCAATAAACCTATTTCAAGAGGTCTTGGAGACGGATATGTACGCGGTAATAGTTAGTGGTGGTAAACAGCATCGAGTTGAGGAAGGTGAAGTACTCAAGCTTGAGAAACTGGAAGTTCCCACCGGTGAATCAGTTCAATTTGACAAGGTTCTGATGGTTGGCGAAGGCGAATCAGTAAAAGTTGGCACTCCTTATGTTGAAGGAAGCCAGGTAACAGCCGAAGTGCTGAATCAGGGTCGTGCAAAGAAAGTTAGCATTATCAAATTTAATCGCCGCAAGCATTTTCGCAAGCAGCAAGGTCACAGACAGTGGTTTACGGAAGTAAAAATCACTGGAATCAAAGCTTAAGGCCGGAGTAACAAATGGCACATAAGAAAGCAGGTGGTAGTACTAATAACGGTCGCGATTCGGTATCGAAGCGGCTAGGTGTAAAGATGTTCGGTGGCGAAGTAGCTAAAGCCGGTAACATCATCGTGCGTCAGCGCGGAACTCGTTTCCACCCAGGTGAAAACGTAGGCTGTGGTAAAGACCACACCTTGTTCGCTAAGGCAGATGGCGTAATCAAGTTTATCGTCAAAGGCCCGCGTAATCGAAAATTTGTTTGCGTCGAGACGGCCTAGAATAAAGATTAGTGTTAAAAAAGCCTCGTCGATAGACGGGGCTTTTTTGTTTTAAGAGCAGCGACATTTTAAGGCTCAAGTTTTTGGATCGATGTTTCAGGGCTGGATTTTCAGAATAGAAACTGATTCATTGTAGAGTTTGTAGTTTAAGTGCCTCCGCGCAGTTGTCTCAATAGAGCAACTCGTGGTGTAAGTAGCTTAATGTGAGTATGTGTACCCTTAATGTGAAACCCTTTAGGTTGAGTAGAACGTGAAATTTGTAGACGAAGCAGAAGTAGTTGTAGAGGCCGGAAAGGGTGGCAATGGCGCCCTGAGCTTTCGCCGTGAGAAATACGTCGAACGGGGCGGCCCGGACGGTGGTGATGGTGGCGATGGCGGCAGCGTCTTTATGCAGGCTGATTCCAGCCTTAATACTCTTGTGGATTTTAGATTCCAGCCTCGCTATCGCGCCGAGTCGGGTCAGCCAGGTATGGGCAAACAGTGTACGGGCAAGGGCGGTGATGACCTTTTGGTAAAGGTACCTCTGGGTACCACGGTGATCGATGTTGAGACAGAGGAGCTGATTGCGGATCTGAATAATGTCGATGTGCCGGTAATGGTGGCGCAGGGCGGTTTTCATGGTTTAGGCAATATCCGTTTTAAATCCAGTACCAACCGAGCGCCAAGAAAGACTACCAAAGGGTCTCCCGGGGAAGTCCGCGCACTGCAATTACAGTTAAGGCTCATGGCGGATGTGGGATTGCTAGGGTTTCCTAATGCTGGAAAATCGACTCTGATTCGCTCGGTTTCAGCCGCCACACCCAAGGTTGCTGACTACCCTTTTACTACTCTGGTGCCAAATCTTGGTGTAGTTAGCCTGGGAATGGAACGTAGCTTTGTGATGGCGGATATTCCTGGCTTGATCGAAGGCGCTTCCGAAGGAGCAGGTCTTGGTTTTCGTTTCCTGAAGCATCTCTCCCGTACTCGCCTCTTATTGCATATGATCGATGTGTTACCTGCAGATAATAGTGACCCAGTTGAAAATGCCATTCAGATAGTGAAGGAATTGGAAAAATTCAGCCCTACGCTTGCTGCAAAGGACCGCTGGCTGGTAATGAATAAGGTAGACCTGGTGGATGACGAAACTGTTGAAGCCTTAAAGCAGTCTCTAAGAGAAGCCTTATCCTGGGAAGGAGAGATCTACGAGATTTCTGCTTTGAGTTCCGATGGTTGTGATCGCCTTTGCAATGACTTGATGACATCGGTTGAAGAACACAGAGTGCAGCTGAAGGAAGATGAAGAATACCTTGCGGCTCAGCAAGAGAAAGAGAATGCGATGGCATTCGAGATTCGCCAGACTATCGAGGCGAGCAAAACCTCAAGAAAAGATATGCTAGAGGAAGAGGAAGACCAGGATTGGGATGACGACTGGGACGAAGAGTTGTAGTGCTTCCTGCTGGGTTCTGCTGCCGGTTTGGCTCAGCATCAGTTTTCGAAGCCAGTTGTGAATAACTAGTACGCATAAATAACGCGAATAAAAAGTACGAATAAAGATGGCGAACGAGTAGTACGAATAAACAGTCCGGATAACGAACGGAAACGAGAAGAAAAGAATCGAAAGAACGAGAGCGATTTTTACAGGTTAAGAGTGATGGGTACGAGTATAAAAAATTCCAAACGCTGGGTCGTTAAGGTGGGTAGCTCCTTGGTTACCAACGACGGTAGAGGTTTGGATACAAAAGCGATTTCCCACTGGGCGAGTCAGCTCGTTGCTATGCAGAAAGCAGGAGTGGACCTGGTGTTGGTGTCCTCCGGAGCCGTTGCCGAAGGTGTCGCTAGACTTGGCCTGAAAGTAAGGCCCAAAGCAGTCCATGTGCAACAGGCCGCTGCCGCCGTAGGGCAGATGGGGCTCGCGCAAGCCTATGAAAGCTCCTTCATGAAGCACAATATACATACCGCTCAAATTCTCCTTAGTCATGATGACCTATCCGATCGGACTCGCTATCTGAATGCTCGTAGTACTCTGACAACTCTATTGGAGATGGGTGTCGTTCCCGTAGTTAATGAGAATGATACTGTTGCCACCGCCGAGCTTTGCTTTGGCGATAACGATACCCTGGCGGCACTGGTTGCTAATCTGATCAATGCGGACCTTATGGTTATTCTTACCGACCAGGATGGCTTGTATGAGAGTGATCCTCGGTTTAATAAAGAAGCAGAGATGGTGAAGAGTGCTTCGGCTAACGACACCAAATTGATGGCCATGGCAGGAGCTGGAAGCAGTCTCGGTCGTGGAGGAATGCAGACCAAGGTATCGGCAGCGCGTCTCGCTGCACGGTCGGGTACGTCGACTGTGATTGCCAATGGTCGAGAAGATCAGGTTTTGAGCAGGCTGCTGGAAGGCGAGACACTTGGCACATTTCTGGAAGCTGGCAGTGAGCCGGTAACGGCGAGAAAGCAATGGCTGGCGAGTCAGCTTACACTGAAGGGCAGTGTCACGGTGGATGATGGCGCAGTAAATGTATTGAAGAAATCCGGAAAGAGTCTGTTGGCAGTTGGTATCAGCAAGGTTACGGGTCAGTTTTCCCGTGGAGAAGTGGTTGCCTGTGTCGATCAGGCTGGAAAGGAGATAGCTCGAGGCCTGGTGAACTACAGCGCGGACGAGATCGAATTATTAAAGGGCAAGTCCAGTGACAATATCGAGGACTTGCTGGGTTATGCAGCAGAAGCTGAGATCATTCACAGAGATAACCTTGTCCTGAGTGACTGAGCTCTGATAACTGGAAGTGGTTACCGAAACTGATCACTGATGTTGATAATTATAATTAACTGGTGAGCCCAGGAATGGGCAAAATCATCAGATATAAAAAAACCGGCAAAAGCCGGTTTTTTTATGAATCTTGTAAAGGCAGGTTCTGTCTAAAGACTTACTTAAGTGCCTTAACCGCCTTATTCAAGCGACTCTTATGACGTGCGGCCTTATTCTTGTGAATAATGGCGCGATCAGCCATACGGTCAATAACAGGCACAGCCGAGTTATAGGCTTCAGCAGCAGCTGCATGGTCGCCACTTTCGATGGCTGCGTCTACTTTCTTAATTTGAGTTCTAACCATGGATCGAAATGAAGCATTGTGGCGTCGGCGAACTTCGCCCTGTTTTGCGCGCTTCTTTGATTGTGCTGTATTAGCCAATTGTGACTCCTTTTTACCAGGCCGCTATTTCTCTAACCGGGCTGGTGTGAATTAGTGTTTATCTATGTATTTAACTGTCTGTTTAACTGTAAATATTCTGTTGATATTCAGGGGAGGGAGTTAATCCTGTCCGCTGATTTCAGAGCGCGACACTATGCCGTTTTCGACCGCTGATGTCAATAGCCTCTGTCTATGGGGAGCCCCGCTAAGCCCTTAACAAGCCTCGAGATATTGCCGTGTCCTTTCTATTGTTCCGATGCTTTGAGCGGAAAGAACTGCGATAATCCGAATTCACGGCAAAAAGCTGTTTTAGAAAGCAGGGTTAGCGCTAGTAGCTAGAAAATGTGCCAGAAGCAAGAGCCGGAAATAATAGTCAGGAACAATAGATACAGCAATGGCAGAGACAGACTCGGAACAGGAGAAGGCTGAGAAGCTGGCGGGAGATTCGCCAGCGAAGGAATCCAGTCTGCTTAAATCCAGTGGTATCACTGGCTCTATGACTATGGTCTCAAGGCTGCTGGGTCTAGTCAGGGATGTTGTCATTGCGCGTATGTTTGGTGCAAGTGACGGCGCAGATGCCTTCTTTTTTGCTAATAAAATCCCCAATTTTATGCGCCGTCTATTTGCCGAGGGCGCTTTCAATCAGGCTTTCGTGCCGGTGCTCTCTGAATATCGTAGTACACGGTCGCTTGGCGATGTGAAAATTTTGATCAATGCGGTTGCTGCCAGCCTCGGGGGGATTCTCAGCATCCTCACCTTGATCATGTTGATTGCTGCGCCAGTGATCGCGATTCCTATCGCATTTGGATGGTTTTCTGACGACCCGGAAAAGTTTGCTCTGTTTGTGCAGATGCTGCGGATCACCTTCCCTTATCTTTTGTTAATATCCCTGACAGCGCTATGCGGATCGATTTTGAATAGTTATGGCCGCTTCGCAATTCCTGCTCTTACACCGGCTCTGCTTAATATCTCATTGATAAGTTGTGCTGTTTTTCTTTCTCCCCATATGGAAGTGCCGGAAATGGCTTTGGCCTGGGGAGTGCTGATTGCCGGTGTTACTCAGTTTCTGTTCCAACTCCCTTTTCTTGCAAGGCTCGGTCTCTTGCCGATGCCGGCAGTCGCGAAAAAACACGAAGGGGTGGAGCGCATCAAGAAGCTCATGCTTCCGGCTCTGTTTGGTGTTTCGGTAAGCCAGATTAACCTCCTTCTGGATACCGTGATTGCCTCTTTCCTGGTGGCAGGTAGTGTGTCCTGGCTCTACTTTTCAGATCGACTAATGGAATTGCCATTAGGTATTTTCGGGATAGCAATAGCTATTGTGGTTTTACCCAGCCTTTCCAGAAAGCATGCAGAATCTTCAATGGGCGAATTTTCTGAAACCCTGGATTGGGCATTTCGTCTTGTTTGTCTGATAGCAATCCCCGCCAGTTTGGCATTAGTGCTGATAGCCGAACCATTGCTGGTTACCTTATTTCAGAATGATAATTTCACCGCCACTGACGTGATGCGTTCTTCCGGTAGTCTTAAGGCTTATTCAATAGGTTTGATTGCATTCATGGCTATTAAGATATTTGCTCCCGGGTACTACGCGCGACAAGACACTACTACGCCGGTAAAAATAGGTGTAATTGCCATGGCGACCAATATGGTGTTGAACATCAGTTTCTTTTTCGCCGGCATGGCCCATGTTGGTCTTGCTCTTGCTACCAGCCTTGCTGCATTTCTCAATGGGGGCTTACTGCTACGGGGTTTGCAAAAGAAGAAGGTATTTCAATTTCAGCCCGGCTGGTCCGTATTTATTGCTCGAATGATTGTAGCCAATTGTGCGATGGCAATTTTCCTTGAGATGAATTCCGATAGTGTAGAGCAGTGGCTGTTGTGGGATAACTTTACTCAAGTCAGCCAGCTTGGAATTTTAGTTGTAGGGGGGATAGTAATTTATGCTGTTACTCTGTTTGCTGTTGGAATCCGCTGGAAGCATATTTATCGCTAACTGTGTCTTAAAAGTCGAGTAGGCTACTGATGATGAAAAGAGTTTATATCGCCGACAATGCGGCATCTGCATGGAATATTAAGAACCTGCTGCAACAATGTAATATCGATTCTGAGGTGAAGAACGATCAGCTCTATTCGGTCGCCGGAGAAGTTCCTGTTACTGAATGCATGCCTGAAGTCTGGGTTGATACCGCAGTCTACGAACGTGCGCGAGAATTGGTGCTTGAGTCTGAATCTCGAGAGGACATCGTCGAACCGGATTGGATTTGCAAGAAGTGCCGGGAAACTAATACCGGCCAGTTTGCGATTTGTTGGAGTTGCCAGACTCCCATGGCGGGCGAGTCTGACTGATTTATTTTCTTAACTTATTACTGTTTTTTTTGAAGTCTTGTCTCAAGACTGTCAGTCAACTCTTTTCTCAATTCTTTCATGAGAACTCTTTCACGCAATTCTTCGAGAGGGTTAAGGTTTAGGTTTAGGCGCGCGACATAAATTTACCGGTTACCGTATTTACCTTCACTGTCTCACCAGTTGAAAGATACTCCGGTACCTGAATCTCCAGACCAGTTGAAAGTTTAGCCGTCTTGCTACGGTTCGTGGCTGAGGAGCCGGTCACGGCTGGCGGGGTATCCTCTACTACAAGATTTACAGATTGGGGTAATTCGATACCGAGTATGTTGCCGTCCATTAACAGGGCGACGATGTCTTCCTGCTGCTCTACCAGATATTCAATTTGTCCGTCGAGCTGATCAGAATCCATTCCATATTGGCTGAAGTCTTCCATGTCCATGAAATAGAAAGTGTCGTCTTCGCGGTAAGAAAATTGAACTCCAACCCGGCTACAGTCTGCTTCCTTTAATATGTCGTCGCCCTTATAGCTCATATCCAATTTCTGATGGGTTTGCAGGTTATTAAAGCGGATTTTATAGAGAGTGGCTGCACCTCTTGAGGAGGGGCTTTTAGCTTCCAATTGTTTGACGATATGGGGAACCCCGTCTATCTCTACAATCATCCCTCTTTTTAACTCATTGGCTTTTGGCACGTTCTGCTCTCCATGTTTAGACAGGCAATAGTTCCGAGGCAGGCAATTTACCCAATGGCTTGCTCGCTGTAAACAGCAAGGGCTGGATTAGCCTCAAAACAGGGAAATAGACTTTGAGTTAAGCCCAATTTTCCACCATACTCCCAGCTCCAAAAAATTCACTCAGGACCAGGTAATGCCAGATCGCATCAAGGAAATCGACAATCTTCACATAGTTGGCTATGAAGAGTTGCCCTCGCCTGGAGCCCTTAAAGACGAGTTAGTGCTTCAGGGCAAGGCTCTGGAGACTGTTCAATCGGGCTCCCAAGCAGTGAAGGATGTCTTGGACCGTAAAGACGATAGATTGATTGTGGTGGTGGGTCCCTGTTCGATTCATAGTCCGGAGGAAGCGCTGGATTACGCGCGAAAACTGAAACCCCTCGCAGACGAGTTGTCCAATGAGTTACTCATTCTTATGCGAGTGTATTTTGAAAAGCCGAGGACTACAGTTGGCTGGGAAGGTCTGATTTACGATCCTTACCTTGACGGAACTCACCAAATTGATCGGGGTCTGCATATTGGTCGGCAGCTCATGCTGGACATCGCGGAAATCGGATTACCGATTGCCATCGAAGCGCTTGACTTGATATCTCCACAATATCTTCAGGATTTGGTTGCATGGACGGCTATCGGTGCGCGAACAACTGAATCACCTACCCACAGAAAATTGGCCAGTGGTATCTCTTCATCTGTCGGATTTAAAAACAATGTTGATGGCGGTTTAATGGTTGCTGTCAATGCAATCCGTTCAGCTGGCGCGAATAATAGCTTTATTAGTGTGACGGAAGAGGGCAAGGTTGCCTTGTTTCGCACCGAAGGAAATCCTCATTGCCATGTGATTCTAAGAGGGGGCAAGTCTCCCAATTATGACGCTAAAAGTGTGGCCGAGTGCGAAGCTGAATTGCTGAAATCAGGTCATGAGGAAAATGTCATGATTGATTGCAGTCATGGCAATTCCAATAAAGATCATGAAAAGCAGATCGATGTGCTGGAGGATATTGCATCACAAATAGGTGACGGCAATAAATCCATCATCGGCGTCATGCTTGAAAGTAACCTGGAAGCTGGCAATCAGCCAATTCCTGATGATCTTGCTGATCTCAAATATGGAGTCTCCATAACCGATGCCTGCATAAATTGGGGTGCTACTGAAAATGCCTTGAGGGAGTTCGCTGCAGCGATTGGCCCCGCTCTCAAAGACAGATCGGCTTGATATAGATCAACCGCCACCGTTAGTTTCTTCTCTATGCTAAGTCCCTATCGTAGTTACCGTTCCGGGTAGATGCGCTTAGCGCAGGAGAAGAGGCTTTGGCTCTGTTTAACAGGCTACTACTGGCCCTTGACTTAAGTTCCCATTCCGAAGATCTTGTTGAGAGAGTGGCTGAAGTCTGTCGAGAGGACGTTGATAACCTTCATGTAATTCACGTGATTAAGCAGGGCATGCATGACGGTGCACTGGTTAACGCTGAATCCTGCGATGACTCCCACGCACAAAGACAGAAAGACCATACCCATATCCAGGTTCGCGAGATGTTGCTTCGCCATGGGCTGCGGGTTTCTTCGGACAAAATTTATTTGCTGCGCGGTGAGCCAGCCTATGAAATCAAGAAGCTGGCGAGAGAAATAGGGGCGGACTTGGTAATTGTTGGCAGCCACAACAAGGACGATGACTTATTCCACTTGCCTGGAGCAACTACCAACTGTGTGATTCAGGGGATGCCATCTGACGTGATGGCAGTGAAAGTGTAAGTTTAAATTCTCGCGTCAACTCAAATTTCAGTTCAAGTCTCAACTCAAATATCAACTAGCACCTCCACTAGCACCTCCACTACCAATTCCGCCACCGCTTCAGCTAGCTTTTCTGGCTGGAGCCGTCTTTGGCCGCGTCAGGGATTGATAGCCTATTCAGAGCTATGCTTTTAGAACCGTGGCCAGGCTGTCTGCGAGATAAGCAATGTTTCCATCATTAACACCAGCAACATTGATGCGGCTGGAGTTCACCAGATAGATGCTGTAGTCGTTTACTAATGATTGAACCTGATCCACATTAACTCCAAGGAAAGAGAACATTCCTTTCTCTCTCTCGATAAAGCTAAAGTCAGAATCAATTCCGGCTGACTGAATCTGGGTAACAAGCTGTGCCCGTAGTCCGTTAATGCGGTTACGCATTTCCGTGAGTTCGGCATCCCATTCCTTGCGCAAATCTGCATCATTCAGAATCAATTGAACAATCGCCGCGCCGTGATCGGGTGGCATGGAGTACATTGCACGAGCGGCTGCGGCAACCACAGTAGTCGCCACCTTGGCCGACTCATCGCTGTCGCAGATAAGAGTCATTGCGCCCACTCGTTCACGATAGAGGCCAAAGTTCTTGGAGCATGAGCTAACGACTACAAGTTCAGGCAGTGATTCGGCAAGCAAGCGTACGCCGTAGACATCTTCCTCTAGACCGTCGCCCAATCCTTGATAGGCGAGGTCGATAAATACTGTAAAGCCGCGATCGAGAGCGATGTCCCGAATTGCCTGCCACTGCTGCTGGTTTAGATCAGCACCGCAGGGGTTATGGCAGCAGCCGTGAAGCAGGACTAAATCGCCACTGCCTACCTTGGATAGGCACCCCGCCATTTCATCAAAGCGAACACTGTGGCTGTCGTAGTCATAATAAGGATACTTTTCGATATTCAGGCCAGCCTCGCCTAAAAGGGGCACATGGTTTGCCCAGGTAGGATCGCTCACCCACACTGTTGCATCCGGGCTGGCCTTCTTCAAAAATTCGGCGGCTAAACGCAGCCCGCCACATCCGCCGGGAGACTGCACGGTAATGCGTCGGCCTGCCAGGCTATTTTTCAGTTCCGTACCCAATATCATTTCCGCAACGCTGTCGTTATAGTCAGCCGCGCCCGTGGGTCCAACATAGCTCTTGGTAAGTTGAGCTTGAAGAATCATGTCTTCAGCCTTCTTAACAGAAGTCATTACAGGCGTATTTCCCTTCTCGTCCTTATAGACACCGATACCGAGGTCGATTTTCTTCGGGTTGGTGTCGGCGCGATACGCGGCCATTAGTCCAAGAATAGGGTCTGCGGGGAGGGGTTTGAGTGATTGAAACATGATGTTTTCTCTATCTTCTCTGGTGGGCTTTCAGGGTGTTTTGTAAAAGTGAGGCACGAGTCATGGGACCGACGCCTCCGGTTACGTAAGTAATATAAGAACATTTGTCTTTAACGTTTTCAAAATCCACATCGCCAACATTTCTGAATCCGGATTTTTTGCTGCTATCAGGAACGCGAGTCTGCCCCACGTCTATTACAACAGCGCCTTCCTTCACCATGTCGGCGGTGACGAACTCCGTCTTGCCAATGGCGACAATAAGGATGTCAGCGCTGGCGCATAGTTCTTTCAGATTTTTAGTTCGGCTGTGAGCAATGGTCACCGTAGCATTACCTGGATTGGTATTCCGTGACATTAGAACTGCCATGGGTGTGCCTACGATGTTACTGCGTCCCAGTACCACACAGTGTTTTCCTTCGGTTTCAATATTGTAGCGACGGAACAGCTCCATAATTCCGTTAGGTGTTGCCGAGATAAAAGTGGGCAGTCCCAGGCTAAGATTACCGACATTCTCGGGGCAGAAGCCGTCGACATCCTTGCGCGGGTCGATTGCCAGAATCACCTTGTTGTCGTCAATATGCTTTGGAACCGGTAATTGAACGATGAAGCCGTCGATATCGTCATCGGCATTCAGTTCGGCTATTTTGTCCAATAATTCCTGCTCAGTTGTGGTCTCTTCCATACGGATAGTAGTGGAATTAAAGCCTACCTGTTCGCAGTCTTTAATCTTGAACGCCACGTAATTCTGCGATGCGCCGTCGTTTCCAACCAATACGGCTGCCAAATGAGGTACACGTTCTCCCCGGGATTTGATTTCATCGACTTTCAGAGCGATTTCTTGGCGAATTTGCTCAGAACAAGACGAACCGTCAAGTAGTTGCATAGTGGTATATCCAGTTTTATATTCTTGCTGCAAACACAGATTTGTCTTTAGCAGCGCTTGTTAATAAGTACAGAGAATTATAGGTGTGCGTCAGATGAGAATGACGCTGGGGTGTCTCAACCGAAGCCGCTGTATAATAAACGAGCGGCGGCTTTGGCTCAAGAAATTTGGTGATTTTCGACGCTTATTTGTACCGATAGCCCTTACCAACTGCCGGAATTTTCCATACTGGCCCAAGGCTCTTGCGGAGGAAGAGCATCGCCTTTCTGTAATAACTCAATGGAGACATTATCGGGAGAGCGTACAAATGCCATATAACCATCGCGGGGAGGGCGGTTAATTAGCACGCCACCGTCCATGAGTTTCTGGCAGCTCGCATAGATATCATCCACCGCATAGGCGAGATGACCAAAATTTCTGCCCTCGTCGTAATCTTCCGGGTCCCAGTTATAAGTGAGTTCGACCTGCGCTTCTTCATCACCTTCTGCCGCCAGAAACACCAGAGTGAATCGTGCCTGTTCAAATTCACGGCGACTAATTTCAGTAAGCCCTAATTTACTGCAGTAGAAATCGAGAGAGTCCTCAAGATTCTTTACCCGTACCATTGTGTGTAGATACTTCATTGCTGATTCCTTTTTTTATTCCGTCTCTGAACTTTCTCTGACTTTCTCTCTCATCTTCTCTCTTACTTTAGAACAAAACCACCGAGCGAATGCTTGCGCCTTCGTGCATTAAATCAAATGCCTTATTGATGTCTTCCAATGGCATGGTGTGAGTAATAAGAGGGTCGATTTGAATCTTGCCATCCATATACCAATCGACTATTCGTGGCACATCGGTTCGCCCTCTGGCTCCGCCAAAGGCCGTACCTTTCCATGAACGGCCGGTAACTAGCTGAAAGGGGCGGGTAGAGATTTCCTGCCCGGCACCGGCGACACCGATGATGTAAGACTCGCCCCAGCCCTTGTGGCTGCATTCCAGAGCCTGACGCATGGTATTCACGTTTCCAATACATTCAAAACTGTAGTCCACACCGCCATCGGTCATGTCTATTATTGCCTGAGTGACATCGTCCACGTCTTTCGGGTTTATGAAATCTGTCATGCCGAAGGACTTGCCCAGTTCCTCCCTGTTCTCATTGAGGTCGACTCCAATGATTCGATCGGCTCCAACCATCTGAGCACCTTGAATTACATTGAGGCCAATTCCGCCGAGCCCGAATACGGCAACCGTGCTACCAGGTTCTACCTTTGCATCAAAGGCTACTGCGCCTACTCCGGTGGTAACACCGCAGCCGATATAACAAACTTTATCAAATGGGGCGTCAGAGCGAATCTTGGCAACGGCAATTTCCGGGAGCACCGTGTAATTGGAGAAAGTGGAACAGCCCATGTAGTGAAGAATGGGTTTGCCATCCAGCGAGAATCGGCTGGTGCCATCGGGCATAAGGCCCTGGCCCTGGGTCGATCTTATGGATTGGCAGAGATTGGTTTTTGGATGAAGACAGAAATTACACTGTCGGCATTCAGGGGTGTAGAGCGGAATGACGGTGTCACCCACTTGGAGAGAGCTAACCCCGGGACCAACTTCTACAACAACACCAGCGCCTTCATGACCCAAGATAGCCGGGAATGCACCTTCAGGGTCGTCACCGGAGAGAGTAAAAGCATCCGTGTGGCAGATTCCTGTTGCCTTTATCTCTATCAAGACTTCGCCCTGTTTGGGGCCTTCCAGGTCTACCTCAACAATTTCCAGAGGTTTTCCAGCTTCAAAGGCTACGGCTGCGCGTGATTTCATTATTCTCTCCCGATTCTTTTACTTTTTATTCTGCTGGCCCCTGCCTGCTCACACCTCTGCCAGGGCTTCCAACTCAAAGCCAAGCTGTAAGTAGGCAGGGGTCATTCTAAAAGAGCATGACAGGATTCGCTACTACCTTGTATAGGCATGCATTAGGCGGGGCAAATTCAGTTGCAGGGGGAGGCCTAAACAAACCGAAAAAGTTAGTTCATATACTTTATAATGCGCTTCGTTTGCAGCGTCCTGCTCGGATATCAACGGCATTACGAACACAGAATTATCGTTAACGGAAATCGAACAATTGTATTCAGATAGCATTGCAGATATGTCCCGTGCAGACGGTGCTTTTATTAGCGTTGAAAGCGTAGCTGCTCTGCAGGAAGCCGTGGCTTAAATGGAAATTGAAATCGCCCTTGCCATCTTGGTCATCCTCGTGGGTTCGTTCGTTCAAAGTTCTATAGGCTTTGGTCTTGCGATTATTTCTGCGCCGATCCTATTTTTTATTGATCCCCTTTATGTGCCGGCACCGATAACTGTGTCTGCGCTGACTCTGTCGATCGCAAATTCATATCGTCATTGGGGATCGATATCTTTTGCAGAATTAAAATATGCCATTGTGGGCAGAATACCAGGCACTGTTGCCGGTGGTTTGTTGCTCGTGGTTATTGACCAAAAGGTGTTGGCGTTGTGGTTAGGAATTACAGTCTTGGTAGCCGTCAGCCTAAGTATGAGCCGGATCGTGTTCAGGCCTACCAAGAAAGCGTTGTTTACTGCGGGTTTTCTCTCAGGTTTCATGGGAACCAGTTCTTCCATTGGGGGTCCACCGATGGCGTTGGTTATGCAGCATGAGGAAAATGATTATATCCGCGCAAACCTTGCCGCGTTCTTCGTCGTAAGCTGTTTGATGTCTCTGGTGATGTTATTCAGCATCGATAGATTTGGTGTTGAAGAGATAATCATTTCTCTGCCCTTGATGCCGGCGACGATAGCTGGTTACTGGATTGCCATGCGTACAGCTCGTTTGATATCACATGATAATCTTCGTCGATTTTCACTGGGACTGTGCGTGTTTGCTGGCTCAGGGGCGATAGCGTCATACTGGATTTGAAGCAACTTTTTGCCCTCTGTCCTATTTCTTAGCCTTGGAGTACACTGCCCCTAGGCAAGCTTTCAACAATGTTTGCACTTACGTTTGTACTAATTTCAGTACGACAGGAGAAAACAATGAAGATGAATCTAATAAAAAAAGTAGTGGCAATTGCTCTAATCGCTGGGTTTTCCCAGTTTTCGCTAGCTGATAACGCGTCAGCTAATAAACTGATTGCCGGTGTTTTGGTGGATCTAAATCATTTCCCATCTGATGCAGATAGAGGGGCTCTTATGGCTGTGGCCAATGATGAGAGCAATGGTCAGGGGTTTAGAATGATAGCGGAAGCGGTTGGTAATATTCAGCATTCAGCGAATGCAGAGGGCAAGGCTGCAATGAATCGAATCATTGCGTCAGACAGAGCCTCTGCTGAAGCCAAAGCGCTTGCTGAAATTGTGTTGGGAATTAGCCACATGCCAAGTGCAGAAGCGAAAGCAGCACTGGAAGCCATGCTATAAGTAGGGTTATTGAGTTTATGAAAAGGCCTCAATCCATTTATGGGTTGGGGTCTTTTTCTTTGGGCTTCTGATATGATTGAAAACCCAATTAGCTCGCTAATATTGATTTAGATTGATGTCAATATTGCAGTTAAGACTATAGTTAAGGCCGTAATTGAAGGTATAGATAAAACGCTGTTAGAGCAGTAATTAAGAGAGCGCCCAAGTGTAGTTCAGATTGTAGTTCAGATATTAGTTACTAGATGAGAGTGAATGATGGCTAAGTGGCCAGAAGAGATAAGCTTGGATTCATTTCAGGAAGCCTGGAACTTTGAGGGTGACGCTTTCTGGAATAGTGTTTTTGAAATGCATAAAGACAAGATGCAAATCAAAAATCCTAAAATCGCCATAGGTAATCTCAAAAAAATATTTACTGCCACATTTGATCTTTCCCATGAAAAGGGTTTTCAGGGAATGAGTCTTCGAGATCTTAGTCGAGAGACTGGTATCAGCATGGGTGGACTCTACGCTTATATCGGTAGCAAGAATGATTTAGCATCTGTAATTGCCGGCGTACTGAGTAAGACTATCGATCAGGTTATTGGTGGGCTTGCTTCGAATGACCTTCCAGCTATCGATAGACTGCGTGCGATTGTGTATGGCGAAATCTACTCCATCGAAATTCTTAACCCGTGGTATAACTTTTGTTATATGGAATTAAAAGAATTACCGAAGGCTGAGCAGCAGAACTCTCTCGATTTGGAATTGCGGTTTGACAATATGTTGATCGAAACATTCCGGCAGGGTGTTCAGAGCGGTGATTTTGTTTGTGAAAATCCTGAGTTGTTGGCTTCTCAGGCAACGGCTCAACTACAGCAGTGGCATCTAAAGAAATGGAAGTTCAAACTTCGCGAGGTCGGCCCGCAGGAATATGCTGCTTATATTTTTAATAGTTTGCTGTTGTGTTTAGCTGCAACTGATACCGAGAATAAAAATAAGGCTGGAGCTATTACAGATACAAAATCGAAGATGGCTTTTCTTTAGCTTAGCTATTCTCAGCTCGTAAACCTTTCTTGTTTGCATAGAAAGCTAATATCTCTTCCATGTCTTGTTCAAGATTCCCGCTAGGATAATAATAGTCGGCAATGCCTGCTTCTTTTTTTCCTGCGTCAACATAGCCCATGAGGATAGGAACCTTAGCGTTCTGGGCGATATGGTAGAAGCCGGTTTTCCACTTGGCCACTTTTTTTCGAGTTCCTTCAGGCGGCACCAGAACTACCAAGTCTTCGTTTTCATTATATTGTCTTACGGTATCAGTAACGACATTGTGAGACTTGTTTCTATCAATGGGAATTCCGCCTAACCATTTCATAAACCAGCCGAGAGGAAAAGGGAACAAGGTATGTTTTCCCATCCAGAATACTTTTAGCCTGAGCTTAAGAACAACCAATAACATCAATGGGAAATCCCAATTACTTGTGTGGGGCGCTCCAATCAGAACAAAGCGAGGGTGATCTAATTCTTTACCAACAGCTTTCCAGCCGATAATTTTCAACAAAGCTATGGCTATCAGTCGAAGTAGGGGAGTGATCAAGGGGGTAGAAAAAACAGTAGTTCGCATTGTTTAAGGTTCTGGATAAGACCGGCGCAGTATAGCAGTGACTTGCCGACTTTGAAAAATTCTTCTCGATTCTACCCTCCCATAAAAGGTGCCGCAAAAAAATAGGGAGCTGTCTGTTCTTGGGGTAAGAGTTAAGACAGCTCCCCTACTCAAGTGAGAATTTATTGATTAGCCATAATGAAAAGTAACGGTGAAGTATTCTTTTCGCTTGGCCTTTACGCTGATGTAGTCCATAAAGCCTCGAGTATTTATATGGCGCTCCGGATGGTACAAGCTCAAGGTATAGCCTCGATGGCTGATCCTTCTTCTTTGAGGGTAGGCAACAACATCCTCAACATGCACCACATCGTTATCAATTCCAGTTAAGGTTACGCCGACTACCCGGCGGTCAGGGAAGGGATTTTCGATAATTCGAGTGCGACGGGAACTGCCTCCGCGAACCGGCTGAGTGGTGAAGCTGTTGCGATTGTTGATAACGCCATGACGACCTTGTCGGTTGCTGGAGCGCTCGCCGTAATTCCTATTGGAGTTTCTGTTGCCGCTGTAGCCATTGCCTCTATTTCTATTGTCAGAGTAGCCGCCTTGATTACGAGACCTGTTATTTCTTGATTCACGTCGCTGGTCCCTATGGTCGTCACTATAACGTTGACGACTATCCTCAATTAGAAAGGAAGATGCGATATTGAGAATCATGCTGAGACCGTCGCCATCTGAATAGTATTCATCAGCCTTGGCGCTTGTTGGATTGACCATGACAAGCAAGCCCGCGAGTAAATACATAGAAATCATGGAGAAATTTCTGCTTGGGGCCGGGATTATATTGGTTTGCTCATTAAAGTTAGTCATCTTATGTCTCCTCAGCTTGGTGCCGAGATTCCATAATACGCCCTCAGGCTGAACTAAAGATGAACGCTAAGGTAGGGCAATTGCTATTTTTCGTCATCGCCGAACAGTCGGTTCAGCTCGGCGAGTGCGCGGTCTGCTTCTGATTGCGGGGAGTTGTCTGTATCAGCTTCTTCTTTTCCGGTCTCTTTGCTTTCGGGTTCGGTTATCTCAACTTCTTCGCCAAAAAGCGCGGCAAGTTTAGCCTTGGCCAGGAGTGATTCGGCGTCGTCCTTTTCGATATGAGCTTTTGTGTTCACTTTAAAATGCTCACAGAAGTTTGCCTTGTCCTTATCCAGTACAAAGTCGGCCTGGTCTTCGTGACAGGAATCGGAAATCTTTGGGTCATAGTGTTGGCAGCTAATACAGACATGGAGATCTGCATTGCAGGAGCTACATTCCTCATTGCGCGAGAAAGGCAGTAGAACCTTCTTCAATTCGATGCCGCATTTCCAGCATTGCATATCGATGCTGCGGCTTTCCATTATGATTCTGCCTTGTGAATTGCCATGACTACCATGTCTGGAAAAAGTCGTCGATTTCGGGAAGGCTGACTTTCTTACTGTTGCCGTTGATTGTGCCGAGGTAGAGAAAGCCGATTATTTTTTCTTGCTCAGTTAATCCGAGACCGTCCATAATCGTTTGATTATAAGCCATCGAACCGGTTCTCCACATTGCACCAACACCCTGTGCATGGGCAGCATTGAGCATATTCTGTGTAGCGGCTCCGGCTGATAGGTCCTGTTCCAATTGAGGGACCTTAGGATGTTCCTTATAGCTGGAGATGCAGACGACTATCAGGGGCGCTCTATGGGGCTTGCGCCGAAGCTTTTGTTCTTGCTCTTCAGAAAGCTCTCCATCTTTCTCTCGAGCGGCTTTAACCAGTAGATCGCCAAGGCGGTCTCTGGATTCGCCCTCAATAATGAGGAATCTCCATGGTCGAAGCAGGGCATGATCGGCCGCTCTAAAAGCTGCCTTGTAGATATTCTCCAAGACTAATGAGTCCGGAAGCGGTTCTGTCAGCCTCGGTGCGGAGGTTCGGGAATGTAAGGCGTCGAGGGCTTTCATAGTATTCAGTGTCGGATTATCTAGAGTCTTGGTGTCCAGTGGTAAGCATAAATCAATCCAGGACCGGTGGATACCGGGAGTCCTACTTTAAGTAACCACATGGATTGAAAGGGTTTTCTGTTCTCCTAATTGTCAACAGGTTCATGTTTAATGAATTGTAAACTGGTATAATTTTCTGCTAATCAGTCGATACCTTCTTGAAGATTGTTTATTAGACTAGAGCGAATATTAGAGAGAGCCATCCAAGTGAATTCCAAGGCAGATGTAATAGCGGCAAGTTCTGAACGAGCTCCTTATCCTCAAGATAAGTCACGCTGGTTCGGAAAAGTTAAGCGCGAGAAACTGCGTTTGGCGTTCTCGTTCTATTCGCCAGATGGAAATGAAATTGCCATGCCTATCGCCAGCATGTCAGCTTATTTGAAACGTGACTTCCCTGAAGTAGAAGTCATGCTTGAGCCTGTTCTAATTCTACGTGATGCCGAAAAGTATTCGCCGGTTAATTACGCGAAGATGATTCAGGCTATGGATCCCGATGTCGCTGCTTTTTCTATAATGAGCCCCCATTGGTATTCCATGGAGCCCTATTTCGAAGAGATCAAGAAACTGATGCCGGATCTGCCAATCGTAATTGGCGGCTATCAGGCCATGCTTTCCCAGGAACAAACTATCGAGAATCCGAACATCGATTATATCTGTGTCGGTGATGGCGAATATGCCATCGGTAATCTGGTTCATCATTTGCGCGGCACTAAGGAAGGTCCTGCGGAAGGACTCTGGGAAAAACTGGAAGATGGATCTGTTTTCGAAACTGAGCCACACCAGATTGGAGATCTTGCTGCGCTACCATTTCCGGACTATGACATCTTCGCCAAGGAAGACGGTTTTAAGGATGTAAACTCTTCTATCTTCGGCCCGAAGGGTAAGCTGGTGATGCCGGTAATGACCGGGCGAGGTTGTCCATATCGTTGCACCTATTGTTGTAATACGCCGATCCTCGAAGGATGGAAAACCAAGAAAACATTTTTAAGAAAGTATGATCCTCAGGATATGGTCGACGAGCTTATCCGACTTCGAGACAAATACGGAGTTGGCTATTTTGAATTTTGGGATGAGCTGTTTCTCTCTAATTTGAAATTTGTCCGCGCCTTTTTTGCCCTCTATCAGGATCAGATCCATTTGCCATTTTCAATTAACTCCCGAGTTGAAGTAATGAACGAGGAGTTCTGCCAGACAGCCGCCGATGCTGGTTGTCATACCATCTGGTTTGGTATCGAAAGTGGAGACGAAGAATTCCGTGCGAAGATGCTGGGCCGTAAGATGACTAACCAGCAGGTTATCGATGCCGCTGCGAATTGTAAGAAAGCGGGTATAAATCGACTGACTTTTAATATTGTCGGAACACCTTTGGAAACCGCTGACAATATGCGCAAGACTCTTGAGCTAAATAAGCTTATAGCACCTGAACATTTTTTCTTCTTCCCCTATATTCCTTTACGGGGCACACCGCTTTATAACATTGCCAAAGAAGAAGGTTTGTTGTTAACGGACAAGAAGAATTTGCATTACCTTTCCGCAGCTAACGATCGGCAATTTACTCTGAATATGAAAGAGATGCCTGAATTGCTCAATGCTGAGGAATACAATGAAATTTGTACCGAGATGCTTGCCTTCCAGGAAGCCAATAATCGATTAAGCTACGATGAAGGTTTGAGCGAAGGTGGTGATGAAAAGGCTACGGTAGAAGACAAGAGCTTTATTTTCGTGGATGAACCGCCAGAACAAGCTACAGAGCCTTCAGCGCCCGAAGAGAGCACTTCTCCGACTGAAGAAAGTCCGTCTGCGGCAACAAAGAAACCAGCTTCTGTGTTTGAGGGTATGAAAAACTTCTTCAGAAGTTAATATGCCTTGTGATTAGAAAGAGCCGCTAGTATCAACTGTCAGTAAGAAACCGCTAAGCAGCATCCAGGGCAAGTTGATGTTCAACTTTGATGGCGCTTCTAAATGATCTCCATGAGATCAGCGCCATCAGGAAATTTCCGCACACCGCGCCTGCAAAAAATCCCGCCAAGCCAAAAAACAGACTTCCGATATATGCCAGTGGAACATAGAAGATAAAGAATCTCATCGCGCTCAGATAAAGTGCGCTCATCGGGCGATGCATCGCATTGAGAGAGGAGTTAGTCAAAATGATGATTCCCTGCATGCCATAACCAATAGGCAGTATCCATACAAAAATTCTAATGGTCGAGATTACTGCCGGGTCATTGGAAAACACATTTGCGATTAGAGAAGCTCCCAAAGCAAGTAGGACATAAACCAGCATTTGCCAGCCTATGATGAAGCGGATAGCCATCTTGTATGCTTCTTCCACACGATCGATTCTGCCGGCGCCATAGTTCTGGCTGATCAATGGAGGAAGAGAGGAAGACATAGCCAATACTATCAAGGTAGCTATGGGTTCAATTCTGGCGCCAACACCGAATGCGGCAACCGCCGTGTCTCCAAAGCTGGCCGCTATTGCTGTCATTACTCCCATGGCGAGAGGAGTCATCATATTGGCGCCGGCTGCGGGAACACCTATTCTCAACATTTCCCGTCCGGAGGAAAACATAACAGCCTTGCTAGGAAGTTTTGCACTGACCAGTTCTTGTTTGAATACCAGCAAGTACATCAAAAAGGTATAACTGCTTCCCCAGGCCAATACAGTAGCCCAAGCTGCGCCCTGTATGCCTAAGGCAGGCAATGGGCCAGGCCCGAAGATAAGTATGGGGTCGAGAATAGCGTTGAGAAGCCCGGCAGCTGCCATCAGAATACTAGGTGTTTTGGTGTCTCCGCAGGCGCGAAGTATGCTATTTGCAGTCATGATAGAGACCACCAGCACACTGCCTGGAAACCACACTGTCATATACCTGCGGATATGCACCATCAGTTCTTCACTGGCACCCATTAAACCAAAAATTTGATTCATGAAGGTCCAGCATATAGCGACGAGGATGATTGCCAGACCGAGTGAGACGTAATTGATAACGGTGGCAGCTTCCTTGGCCTTCTCGAAGTCTGATCGACCGAGATACTTACCTACGACAGCCGAAGCGCCGATACCCAGCCCGATAGCGAGACTCATAATGGTAAAGGTGACGGGAAAGGTGAAACTGATTGCAGTAAGAGATTCTGTGCCCAAGAAGCTGATAAACAGAGTGTCAACCAGACTAAAGGTAAATAGCATGAGCATGCCTACGATCATAGGCGTGGTCATGCGAATCAATGATTTTTGAATTGAGCCTTCAACGAGATTGTAGCTATTTTTTTTATACTGCGCTGACATGTTTAGCTCGGCATTTTGATTTTACTGCTCTATGTGAATATACCCTAATTGCTCGACTAAATTTCAGCTGACACAGAAAGTTGCATTCAATCGCTCTAGAGGCCAGACCTGATCTGGGTTAGCTGTTTGAAGGTCTTTGGGTTGCCGAAAATCAATTCGCTGGCACTGCTCAAGTCAGGAGAGCCGCTTTCGCTGCCTATCAAGCCTCCAGCTTCCTGCAAAATCAGGTTTACAGCCGCAAGTGAGCAGGCAGGTTCAGTCTGAGCCCAGCCACCCTGAGTGCGGTTGCAGGCCGTGTTGAGAATATCCAGAGGAGTGCAGCCGCTGATTCGAGGGCGGGCATTGGCAGCCATGATTTCACGGTGCATAGATACAGCAACCTCGTCTGCTATGTCACCATCGAGTGATATCAGGCAATCGCTGATTTCAGTAGCTTGTCCTACGCGAAGACGCCGGGAGTTTAATTGGGTGCCACGACCACGACTGGCGGTGTATTCCTCTCGCACCAAAGGACTGATGACCACGGCATGTTGAACAACGCCATCAATCTGACAGGCTACAGATACGGCAAATTGCGGATAACCACCGGCAAAATTCATGTTTCCCAGCAGTGGATCAATAAGCCAAGTGGGCTCTCCGCTCTTGCCTTGCTTTAAGCCAGACGCGCGGGAATGAAAACTGTGATCGGGGTAGGCCTTCTCTAGATGGTAGAGAATGGTTTTTTCGGAAGCCAGATCCATTGATGTTAAAAACTCAGCTGGATCGTTGTTGATTACTTTAACGCGATCGAGTCTGTCACTGCTATGTGCGAGTGCTTCGGCTGCATCGCGCGCAGCTTGCAAGGCTATGTTCACCAGAGGGAGCATGGTCGTGGATTCCTGAATTAGTAAAGAACGGGTCGGCTGGAGCTGGATTGATGTCCAAAAACACACAGGCCAGGTCGAGCAGGGCGTGATGATAGCAAATAAGGGAAATACAGGTCTATCCTGCTATACTTCGCAGCCTATTTATTTTGTGGTTGTCAGCTTAATGTTGGATTTCAATCAGGTTTCGGTGGTTCTGGTTAATACATCTCATCCCGGTAATATCGGTGCTGCCGCCCGGGCGATGAAAAATATGGGACTCACTAATCTGGTGTTGGTTCAGCCGGAAGATTTTCCCAGTGGCGTAGCTGTTGGCCGGGCTGTCTCAGCAGGAGATTTACTGGACAATGCCAGAGTGGTTTCAAGCCTCGAAGAAGCAGTGGAAGGCTGTGGTCTGGTTATTGGCACGAGTGCTCGCTCAAGAACAATTCCTTGGCCGATGCTTACACCGGAAGAAACAGCGAACAAGATCTGTGAGGAAGCTCCTAAGAATAAGGTGGCTCTGGTATTTGGCAGGGAAGATGCTGGCCTCAACAACGAAGAGCTACAACAGTGCCACTTCCATGTTCAGATCCCGACGGCGGATTTCAGCTCTCTGAATCTCGCAGCGGCGGTTATGGTGATCTGCTATGAGGTCTACAAGAAAGGCATGGAAGGAGAGTTAGCCGAGACTTTGGACGAAGAGGACTATTGGGATAAGGCAAAGGCTAACGGGGAGCAGGTTGAACACTTTTACCGTCATTTGGAAAAAGTCATGATAGACATAGACTTTCATGACCCGGAAAATCCGCGACAACTAATGCAAAGGATGCGTCGGTTATTTAGTCGAATACGCATTGATGAAATGGAGATGAATATTCTGAGGGGAATATTAACCAATATTGAATACAAACTGGGGATTCACCCGGGCTCCAACAATGAGCTGAGACTCAAGCAGAAAAAAGACGAGCAGCAGCAAAAAGGCTCTGATTAGCGCCTTCTGTTTTTACCTCGCGTAGATTTACCGCCGACAGGCCTCGCTCTGTGTTTACTTTGCGCTGCAGGAATTAGTTGTTTGTCTCCGCTTCCTATCAGCTCGCTTCTTCCCATCTTTTGAAGCGCTTCTCTTAACATAGGCCAATTTTTTTCATCGTGGTACCGCAGAAATGATTTCTGCAATCGGCGCTGATCAAGATCTTTAGTCACACTCAGTTTCTTGTTCTTGTAGCGTACTTTCTCCAGCGGGTTTTTTTCCGAGTAATACATAGCCGTAGCCAATGCCATTGGAGATGGGTAGAAAGTCTGAACCTGATCCGGTTTGAAATCATGTTGCTTGAGCCAGAGGGCCAGGTTCAACATGTCTTCATCATCGGATCCTGGATGAGCCGCGATGAAGTAGGGGATAAGATACTGTTCCTTGCCAGCCTTCTTGGAAAACTTGTCGAAGAGTTTTTTGAATTCATCGTAACTGGAAATCGAAGGCTTCATCATCATCGATAAGGTCTTGTCTTCGCTATGTTCCGGCGCAATTTTGAGATAGCCGCCAACATGATGAGTAACCAGTTCCTCAATGTACTCCGGGTCTTTAAGAGCTAGGTCATAACGAAGACCCGATGCGATAGCAACTCGCTTTACGCCAGGTATTGCACGGGCTTTTCGATAAAGCTGGGTAGTAGGGCTGTGATCAGTTTCGAGATGTTTACAGATGCTTGGGTAAACGCATGATAGCCGCTTACAGGTTTTTTGAATCTTCGGCGATTTGCAGTTCAGCTTGTACATATTGGCCGTAGGGCCGCCGAGATCGGAAATAGTTCCGGTAAACCCCGGCACCTGATCACGAATCTTTTCAATTTCTTTCAATATAGATTCTTCGGAGCGGCTCTGAATTACTCTGCCTTCATGCTCGGTGATTGAGCAGAAAGTACATCCTCCGAAACAGCCACGCATGATATTTACCGAAGTCTTAATCATGTCGTAGGCAGGAATTTTTGCATCACCGTATTGGGGATGCGGACGGCGCTGATAGGGCAGATCAAATACCCAGTCCATTTCTTCTGTTTCCAATGGAATGGGAGGCGGGTTTACCCAAACCTCGAGACTGTCATGTTTCTGTACCAGGACCTTTGCGTTGTAGGGGTTGGCCTCCTGGTGCAGGATTCTAGAGGTATGGGCATACAGAGCGGGATCCTTGCATACCTTGTTAAAGGAAGGCAGCCTGATATAACTGGTTGCGGAGTCGTACTTCTCTTTCCTCTGCAAGGGAAGAGGAATGATGCGAATGCCTACTTCTGCCGGGCTTTCTGTTCCTGCACTTTCCTTTTCTGTGCTGTCACCTTTGGCTGCCGCTTTCTGATTCTTTTCAATATTTTCGTGATAGTCGTAAGGGCTGGGTATCTGGTCGATTTTTGATGGCCAATCAATGCGGGTGGAATCGATCTCGGTCCATCCTGCGGGCATTGTCTTTCGAACAATCGCGGTTCCCCGCAGGTTTGTAAGGTCGGAGACTTGCTTGCCCTTAGACAATTGATGGGCGAGTTCCGTCAGTGCTCTTTCAGCGTTGCCGAACAGTAATATGTCTGCGTTAGCATCGATAAGCACCGACCGCCGAACCTTATCGCTCCAGTAATCGTACTGAGCGATGCGCCTCAGGCTAGCTTCGATACCACCAATTACAATGGGAGTGTCATAGTAGGCTTCGCGGCATCTCTGGCTGTAGACGATGACCGATCGATCGGGTCTTTTTCCAGCAACCCCGCCTGGAGTATATGCATCGTCGCCGCGCATGCGAAGGTCGGCTGTGTAGCGATTAATCAGCGAGTCCATGTTGCCGGCGGTGACGCCGAAAAATAGATTGGGCTTACCCAGTTGTTTGAAGGGTTCTGCACTATCCCATTCAGGCTGAGAAATTATGCCGACTCTAAAACCTTGGGCCTCGAGTAGGCGACCTATGACAGCCATACCAAAGCTGGGATGATCCACATAGGCGTCAGCTGTCACAATAATGATGTCGCAGCTATCCCAGCCCAGTTCATCCATTTCCTCGCGAGACATGGGCAAGTAGGGAGCTGTTCCGAAACATTCAGCCCAGTATTTAGGATAGCCAAAAAGCGTGGGAGCGGATAAGGATTTATCTCCGGCTTTTTTGTTGGTCGTTTTTTTCGCTTTTGCCATTGGGTTTAGAGCATCCTTGCTTGTCTATCTACTAATGCTTGGTTCGAATACCGATTCTAAAAAAGGGGCGGGTCTAGAAAAACTGACCCACTGCGGTTTCTTCATCGTTAAGAGTGAGTACACTGTCTTGCAATGACGCTCGTATAAGTACTCTTCCATTGTCTAACTGAACATAGCCTTGCTGAACATAGGGATCTACCATTTCAGCAAGGGGACTAGACATAACTGCTTCCAGGTCTAGTGATATGTCGAGGTCGAAGGAAAGGGCCTCCAAGGCTTCGTTTATGTCCATTCGAGCCACATCGTTCAGCGCGGGCATGCCGTTCCAATGAATATTTATATTGGCTCGATGGTCGCCACCGTAAGCATTCGCCTCGAGGGTGTTATTGAATGCCAGGGCATTCTTTACTGTAATGAGTAGTAGCTCCTGACTGATTCGACTTATTGCGGGAGAAGTGGACCCCTCATCTTTTTCCATTTCTACTTGAAGCTCATACAAGAGTGCGTAGTAGAGACTAAGAGCCTGTGCATCCAGCTCCTCCAGACCGATTTGCCACGAGAAAGAATTTAACGGGAAGTTGCTGGATATTTCCTTGATGACTATGGATTGCTCAAAACTTAATTGCTCATTGCTGCCGCCTAAGTTTGAAAGAGATGTGTTGCTGGAGAAATTTGCAATACGAAGAGGGTAGGGTGAGCTACTCTCGATCACTGGAATATGGAAACTAGCCTTGCTAGGCGCCAATACATTACTAATTTCTTCGGTCTCGGTGTTGATTTCCAGGCCTGAGATATTAAAGTTTAACCTGGCGCTATTTTCGTTAGCTCGAAGCTGGCCCATTAGGATCTCAAAATCAGCGGACAGATCAGAATCTGATTTGAATGAACTAGTAAGACCACCAAACACTACTTCACCATCTGCACCGGAGTAATTAACCGGTGATACTTCCAGCTCAATTAGTAATGACTGGTCAAATCCCGCAATTAGATCCAGTGCAATAGCTGGCAATTCGAAAGGCAGGTCCGCGACAACCAGGTCGAATGCGTTGTTACGTAGGTGGGGAGTGATATTGGCATAGGCAAGGCCAAACTTCGGGCCGTCTGTAGTCATCAGCAGCGGGCCGTGATCAATTTGTAAATCGAATTCGAGAGCAATAGCCTCGCTGCCTATCGGTGTATAGACAAGTTCGAGAGATGATTCACTCTGAAACCAGCCGCTGCTCAGAGATTGTTGAGTAATTTCAAACTCACTCTCGGCTTCCGGCGGTATCAGATTCAGAATATTGTCGATGGTGGAGCTCTGAATACCAATTCCAATTACTTTTGGGCTTAGGGTGAGAATCAGGACGGCAACCACGGCTACGATCAGTGAGAGTCGGAAAGTATGACTTTTCATGAATTATTCCAACCTGGAGTACTCATACCTGTTGTATTAAGAGGTGCTAACAAGAGCACTAACAGTAGTGCTCACAAAAGGCGTGACAATAGACCGCGTGTGAATGTGAATTGTACCAGTTTCTGCAGGCTAACTCTTCCAGGTGACGGGGAGAGGAATTCATCTCCAAGCTATAAACGGCGAATTTTGTAAGCGCAGCGACGGGCGCCGTCTAATAGATAGTCTGTTCGGCTGACATCGGCGGTTCCCTGGAATAACTGCTGGAAAATCCATAATTCTGATTTGCAGAAATTCTGGCATTGTTTGGCGGCGGAGCAAATAGGGCAGTGGTTCTCGATAAGCAGCCAGCCGTCTGGAAGCAAGCGAACTTCCGCCATATAGCCTTCCTCGCTTCTGATCTCTGCAAGTCGTGCAATACGGTCTTGTATGTCTTCACCCTGTTGATCCAGTTCCTGTTGGTATTGTGATCGTTGCAACTCGCCACGGCTGTCAATGATTCGCTCCAGGTCTTCTTCTCCCAAGGTGGATCGAATGACGTCAATTAGCTCCACAGCGATCTGAGAATGGGAATCAGGAAACTGCGAATGACCTTTCTCGGTGAGTTTCCATAGATGTACCGGCCGTCCTCTGGTCTGTTTTTCTTCTCGGGTCTGGGACACATAGCCCTGTTGTTCCAGGTCGTTTAGGTGTTGGCGTGCCCCCATGGTAGTCATATCTAGTTGTTTAGACAGGATTTTTACGGATTGCGGGCCTCTGGTTTTGAGGCGAAACATGATCGTATGCTGGCTTTTTGAGAGCTCCATTCCTGGTCCCCGACTGTCTAATGGCGTTCTTTAAGTATCGGCTGCTTAAACAAAGTATTTACTTTAATTAAATATTCATCTATATTCGCCAATATAGTAAATTAAACACTTTAGTAATAGGCTGATAATCAACTTGCGAGGTAAATAGTAATGCAAATACTTGAACATATACATCTAAATGTGGATTCCATAGCGAAAACAGAGGAGTTTATGGCGGTTGCACTTCCAGAATTCAGCCGTAGAGGAGGTGAGCTGAGCGAGACTTTCGGTCAATGGGCACACATCGGCAATTCGAATTGCTATATCGCGCTTACTGAACGTAAAGGAGCAGCAACCATGGAGGAGCTCCGCCATATCGGCATGGTAGTAGAGGATGTGGAAGCGCTGATGGCTCGTCTCTCTGCTGCTGGATATGAAGCGGCTGATAACAGCTCCTTGAACAGCCATCCTCATCGTCGGCGGGTTTACTATATTGACGGCAATGGACTCGATTGGGAGTTTGTGGAGTATCTGTCTGAGGTGAATGCAGAGAGAAACGACTATTCACTTTGATTTGTTCCGTGCTTGGCTTAGCATGCCCCAATGAATGCAACTGCTCCTCTATTAATAACCTTTACCGCCTATTTGTTGTTAGTGCTCTTTCTTGGGCTGATGGCTTACAGGCGCACCCATAGTCTTGATGATTATATTTTGGGTGGGAGAAAGCTGGGGTCGGTAGTCACGGCGCTAAGTGTTGGTGCTTCAGATATGAGCGGCTGGCTTTTATTAGGGCTACCTGGCGCTATTTATCTTTCTGGTATAAGCGAGATATGGATTGGGATAGGTTTACTTATTGGGGCCTACCTTAACTGGCTTTTTGTCGCGAAGCCGCTGAGAATTTATAGTTCCCACGCAAATAATTCACTGACACTTCCCGATTATTTTGAGAATCGTTTTCAGGATAAAACTCGGGTACTCAGACTTCTATCAGCATTCGTAATTCTTCTCTTCTTCACTTTTTATACAGCATCAGGATTGGTGGGCGGTGCTATTCTTTTCGAAAATAGTTTTGGGCTGGATTATAACGTCGCTCTATTGTCAGGTGCTTTCATAATCGTGGCATACACTTTTGTTGGTGGTTTTCTTGCCGTAGTCTGGACTGATGCTATTCAGGCAATTTTAATGTTGTTGGCGCTGTTGATTGCTCCGATTTCTGTAATATCCGGTGCTGGAGGGATTGATGCTGTCTGGTCTCAAATGCAGGCGGCGAACCCTGACAGTACGGCACTTTTTAGTAATATGACCGCGATCGGTCTGCTTAGCTTGCTGGCCTGGGGACTTGGATACGTCGGTCAGCCACATATTTTGGCTCGCTTTATGGCGGTGGAGAATGCCCAAAAGATAAGGCCTGCGCGGCGAATAGCTATGGTTTGGATGCTGATCGTATTATGCGGATCCGTTACTACCGGTCTTGCCGGCATCGCGTATTTCGCGGATCAACCGCTAGCTAATCCTGAAACAGTTTTTATCGTGCTTAGTCAGAGCCTGTTTAATCCTTGGGTGGCAGGAATTATTACTGCCGCAATCTTATCGGCGATTATGTCGACTATCGATTCTCAGTTGCTGGTCTCGTCTTCGGTGATTAGCGAAGACTTCTATCGTGTTTTTATTAAGCCCAAAGCTTCCGAGAAGGAATTGCTTTTAGTGAGTCGAATCGCTGTTGTGGCAATAGCTGTTTTAGCACTCTTTATCGCCAGTGATAGAGAAAGTAGAGTGCTGGATTTAGTGAGCTATGCCTGGGCCGGATTCGGCGCCGCATTTGGGCCGGTCATTGTATTTTCTCTTTTCTGGCGCAAGATGACGGCGATGGCAGCTATTGTTGGAATGATAATCGGTGCTGTCACAGTGGTTGTTTGGTCGAATCTGGAGGGTGGAATATTTGATCTATATGAAATCGTTCCAGGTTTTGTATTCGCGTCACTGGCGGTGATTGGAATTAGTTTGATGAAGCCACAGCAAGGGCAGATTGCCTTACAACAGTTTGATGAAGCCGCTAGTCTACTTGAAGAAACTCAGCAGTAAAATCCATTAACTCTTTGAGAGTTTCCCCTGACGCTCATTGCCAAATTTAAATTGACCTGTGATCTTGGCCATCAAAAGCTGAGCCTGTTCTTCGCTAGCTAGCTGGTCGATCTTGCTGAGAAATTTTACAGCCTCTTTTCCAGTGAGCGTCTTTGCCAGTTTCCCATTTGATAAGATCATCACTTTCTCGCCTTTGCTTTCACTGTAGGTAAACCTGGCCTTAGCGCATTCTATTTCAGCGGTGTATTGTTTGGGGCTAGCCATGGGCATTTCTGCGCATTTGGATGTGAGGTATGCCGTCTTCCATATAGGGCTCAGAAGCTGTCTCGAAACCGACAGATTGATAAAAATCTTCCAAATGTTGTTGCGCTGAGATAGCGATGTCCTTGTCTGGCCACAGCCGCATGCAATTCTCGACGGCAGCGTTCATAAGTGCTCTGCCATAGCCCTTACCACGGGCAGCATCACTGCTTATAACTCTGCCAATAGAGGCTTGTGGATATTTTATGCCGGGTGGGAATAGACGGGCATAGAAACGTAGCTGGCCGTCCACAGTTCCACTTAGGTGATAGGCCTGCTGATCCATACCGTCCATGTCTTGGTAAACACAGTCCTGTTCGAGTACAAAAACCTCGGTCCTCAATTGCAAAATACAGTAGAGCTCATTGCTATCAAGTTGGTCGAAGTGCCTGCAATCCCAGCTTATTTCATCGTTCATACTGCTTTCTTTTCCAAATAACCTTATCTAATGTATGGACTTATAATTTCAAAGCAACTGAATTTCGTTACGGGAGGAATTTTAACGTATTCCTTCAGAGAATAACTGTATTGTCTCATGTTGATCGCCGCAGCTCCGATAGCTTAACCGTGTCTGGGAATGCTCGGTCAAAACTGCTAGATACATCTCTATTTGATGACGATTTTTGCAAATTAGGGCTTTCAATAATCAGCACATTGTTAAGAATAGAGAGGTAGATAGAGTAGAGTAGTTACTAATTATTAATACCCGTAAAAAAGGCGGGTCTTCGCTATCGAATCAGGAGTAGAATCGTAGTTGAGGGCGTTTCAATAACGGAACACTTTGAAATAGCCCATTAACCCAGTGAGTTAGGAGGATTAAAAATGATCAAAGCCAGAATTGATGCAGTAGGCTCATATATTGGAGAAAATGAAGTTAGCACCCGTGATTTGCTTGCTAATGCCCATTTCGACCGTTTCGACAAACCCTTCGACCTGGTTGAGTCAGCCCTTGGCATTTCATCCGTTAGGCAGGTTCAGGGAAGTATCCGGCCTGGCGATATTGCAATAAAAGCGGCTGAATCCGCCCTCGCCAAGTCCGAAATAAGTAATACTGAAATAGACGCCGTTTTTTACTGCGGCATGACCAGCGACTATACCGAGCCCTCCACAGCGCACAAAATTGCTGATGAGCTTGGTATTAATGCTCCATTTTGCTGGGATCAAGCTGACGCCTGCCACGGACTATCAACTGGGTTGATAACCGCCAATGCCCTGATTCGCAACGGTCAGATTCGCAATGCACTGGTGTGTACGGGGGAGAGGGCCAGCAAGGGCACCGACTTTATTACCGATCAATACAATAAGGATATTCTCACTGAGAGAGATATCAATGACACTATTGGAGCCTTCACCGTTGGTGATGCAGGTGGAGCGTTCATCGTGAGCCAAAGTGATAACGAGGAAGGCATTGAATTCATTAACACCGAGTGTGATTCGCGCCAGCGCAAATTGTGCTATGTGGATTGGGAAGATTCTTCGTTCGCGATGAAAATGGGGCTGATTTGTAGCCGTACTATCAAGCTGGTGAGCCATATGCTGCCTAAAACCCTGAATAGCCTGGGCTGGGAGAGAAATGATATCGACTTTATGCTGCCCCATCAGGTTGGTAAGAGGCCATTCGATATCTATCTTAATTCTCTCTTCAAGCTGCCTTCAGAAAAATCCATTGCGACTTACAAGGATATGGGAAACCTCACTAGCGCAAGTATCGCCGTATCCTGGGACCTTTTGGAGTCCGCGGGCCGTTTAAAGAAGAAGGACAAGATGTTCATCGTGTCCACTGGCAGTGGAATTGTTGCTAGTCAAATGGGCATCACACTTTAAGGAAATTCGGATCACACTTTTTACAAATAGAGGGTTTACTTCTGCCTAGAGCACCCGTTATATTTGTGGCTTAGTTAAATTCAACATAATGGGTTCGTTATGGAGATGTTTTATATTTTTGGATTTATCGCGCTTCTAGCGGCGATATTCAAAATTATCATCTTATATCAGGTAGTTACAGATTCTCCGCTGACATCGGCGCTGAATCTTTTGGTAATTGCACTGATTGCCCAAAATTGTTTCGAATTCCTGGGCTATCTCACCTATGCCAGCGATACTGTTTTCTCAGGCTATATGGTAGACGGAGTGCTGATCTCTATGTACGCAGTAGGGGCCTCTGTTGTAATGCTTGTCATGAGGGTCTGCCAGATAAGCTCTGGTAAATTGATCTCCTCTGTATTTGCGGGTTTAGCAGGTCTTCTTGTTGTGCTTCATGCCTCGGGCCTGATTGTTTCCGGGTATTCCCAAGTTGGATACACCATCATCAGTGAAGAAGGGCCGCTTTATGCGCTTTTCTCTCTATACCTCTTATCTGTAGTTGGCTTGGCTCTTGTTACGCTGATTCGGTCTCGTCATTCGAAGGTTCGTGAAATTAGAGACCGCAGTCGTGTCACTCTAATGGCGATCGCTCCCCTGTGTCTCGTTGCTGTAGGTGTCATCGGGTTTAGAGCCATTGGGTTCAATTCGTCTTCTGCTCTAGCCATGCCGTTCGCTTCGACTCTATTCGTCTGGGTATTGATGATTGATGAAAGAGGGGACTATCTGCGCTTTAAGCTGAAGTGGACAGTGCTGACCAAACTTGCACTGCGAGCCAGCGATATCAAGCTTAGTAGCTGGAACATGTTGATAGAGAAGATGTTGATAGAAGAAGCTATGCGCGTGTGCCATAACAACAAGAGCGAAGCCGCTCGACTTCTCGGCCTTAACAAGACCACCTTCCACAGAAAAGCAGAACGCTACGCCCCCGTTCCTGAGAACTCGACACTGGCAACAGCCAATCTCCAGGTCATCGACTAGCCAAGTCCTGCAAGCGCTTCAGTACCAAGTAATCACATCAGTTCAATTAGCTCATTTTTGATTCCATTCCTGTCCTCTTTATATATCTAATCTTTAGCTCATCTTTTGCTCCGACTGAGCATTAATTGAGCGAAATCCCTATGCTATACTCCCGCCGCGCGGCCCCGGTGGCACAGCTGGATAGCGCGGCCCCCTCCTAAGGGGCAGGTCACAGGTTCGACTCCTGTCCGGGGCACCAAAAAAAAGTAAACCCGCCTAAGCGGGTTTTTTTTGGTGCTCCGGACAGGAGCTGAGAGATTGCGGTTCGAAAGCTGCGCCAGCAGCGCAGACGGCTGAAAGCCGCCCCGAAGGGGTGAGGATTTTCGCTTAGCCAAAACCCGAATCAAAGGAGCGTAGCTCCGCAGACAGCCGAAGGCTGCCCCAACGGGGTGAAGTATTTAGCTCAGCTAAATACTGAATCACTCCTGTCTCGCAACTCAAGTAAGAACGCCCAACAAACCCTCCCACATCAACTAAGCAACACCTCAAAATCCACCCCCGTTCCATATTTGAACTCCTACAAAGCTCTTACAAACTCCCCATACCAGCACCCTTAAAACCACTGTTTCATTAATGAAACCCCCTTGTAATTTTCAGTTATCAGTAATTGTAAAATCGAAAGAAGTAAAAAAAAATCTTATATAAATCAATAGATTGACGTCGGGGTGTGTTTTCGATAAAAATCAATCCCATGAATTCTTAGGGAGCACTCGGAACATCGGGTTCAGTTAAAACCCAGCAAGCGATATCCGAGCAAAAGCGATAACAACGAATACGGAAGGAATTAGATATGGGTGATGTCGTCAATTTGAATGACTATCGCAACGAGCCATCGGAGGTGAACGCGGATATCGTTAGTAGCGGCCTCGTGCCTCTGGAATTTGCGACAGGTATTACTGACCGTCGAGAGTGCTTCGACAAGCTGGCTCAATATTCTATCGATACGGTTCACGTACGAGCAGCCGGCCCCCAGTCCAATTCATTGATCTACCTGATAGGTATCCAAAATGCTATCCGTCTCAACAAGCTTATTCTCGAGCATGAGGAAATCGATGAAGAAGAAATTGAGCAGCGTATCGATCTGATTCAGATGATGGAAAACATGAATTTCAATGTGATGGAAAGCCTGGTGGAGTCTTACTGCGTTAAGGGTAGCTTACTAAACTAGAAGAACGGAGAGGATTAGGCTTCTGTTGTTAGATAAGGCAGGGGCAGTAGAGTTACTGGAACCCCGTCCCATTCACCTATATCACCACTTGTAACTGAGCCGGCGTCAGATTCCGCAATTGATGTTTTCGCGATAGCCAAAATAAGAGTTCCGCCTGTTGGTTCCGAGGCGTTCTCAGCACTAAGAACGTCCAGCTCCATAGATTTATCATCCCGTAGTATCTCCAATTTTGTAGGCGCCGTAATATTCTCTTTAGCGATGCTCAACAGATACAGTCGTTTCTTTGCTTTTCCTCGATAGAACATTCGGGCGACAACTTCCTGACCTGTGTAACAACCTTTTTCGAAGTTCACTACACCGGAGATGTCGAAATTGAGCAGCTGCGGTGTGTACATTTCACTTCGTGCGCTATCAACATGAAATACACCAGATAAGATATCTGCGCGATGCCAGTCTGCCATGTTATTTTCTGCGCCTGAACTCTTCTCTGCTGCCGTACTAGTCGCTCCACTATCAGCCTCAAATGACCAGAGCTCATAACGTCTGGCTCCCTCGATTTTGAGCAATATTCCCTTGTCCGACTGGGAGTATTGATTCACTTCCTGCGGTGTTTCCTCGAAGTCTTCTGCAGGAGAATCCAGACTCTCATCTTCTGTCAAAATGCCGAAGGCATGAATGCAATCATCTCTGGCAATTTCCACTTTGGAAAACACGGCATATTTAGACAGGGTAGTGATGATAATTTCTGCCATCCCGCTTGTGGTTTGAAGAATACAGTCACTCTCACGCAGGGCGATCCTGAAATCGGCAATGACTCGTCCCTTGAGGTTGCACAGGGCAGATGTCAGGCAGTTTCCTTGCGTCAGCTGATCCAGATCTGCCGTAAGCTGCCCCTGCAGAAATGTCACGGCATCGACACCGCTTACGCGGACGAATTCATAATGGCTCAGATCGATATGTCGATTGCTCATGTCTTAGCTTGCTTGCCTGTTTTCGGTTTCAGGGGATGATGACACATGTTAGCAGCTTTTCTGTACCCAGCAGTCGCAACTGATTTAAAATTTCCGCATAATCCCTACAAGAAATGCACTACTTTTCAAAACCAGTAAGGAAGTCCCGATGGAGGAATTCAACAGAGACAAAATCTTCTGGCATAGCCGTCGAGGTATGCTGGAGCTAGATTTACTGTTGGTGCCTTTTGCCAGGCAAGTATTCCATACACTGGATTACCAAGATCAAGTGTTATATGTCGATTTCCTTGCTGAAGAAGATCAGGATCTTTTTGCGTGGTTGATGGGTACGCTTGAGCCTTCTGAGGATCGATTCAAATCCATAATTCAGCGAATCCTCGCTCATAATAAAAAAGCAGACTAGGCTTTAGATATTAGCAAAGGTCATCGTGAGGGCTTACCGCAAGGTTAGTCTACAGCGCTGAACAACGCCTTCTTTCTGAGTCAGCTATTTTGTTCCTATTGTCTATCCGTCGCTCTGGCTTACAAGCCGCTATCTTGCTGATTTTTTATCTGGGTACACTCTATGGTTTAAAGTTTAGCGCACTGCCTGGCTTGCTCTCCATGGGTCTGGTCGCTGCTATTAGTCTCTGTTTTTTCGCCGAATTAAATCGTTTGCTGGGTCGCAGCAAACACTCTTTACTAGCGATTCATTTTAATGACCTTGATGTCCGGCTTATTTACCCGCGCAATGAAACCAGGGTAGTACTTTCTCGGATTAGCTATTTTAGTGAGTGGTTGATCGTTCTGGATTTTAGTGGAAAGCAGGGGGCAAGCATTTCTTGGACAAGATATTTCGATCCTCATCGTTTCGTTGCGCTGTGGCCAGATTCCTTATCGGAGCCCGACAGGCGTCGCTTGCGTCGCTACTTATTATTTGAATTGAACTAGTTAATTGAATGGAATTTATTAATAGAACAGAATTGGCAAGAAGCCAGCCTACGCGAGACTCACTGACTGCTGTCAGGACTGAGAATGGTATCTGTAAGGGTCTCTTCCAACTCAGGGAAGTCGAGAGTGTAATGTAAACCTCGGCTTTCCTTTCGGGCTAATGCGCATGAAATTATCAAGCTCGAAACCAGCGCCAGATTACGCAGCTCCAGCATGTCATTAGTTACGGTTGTCTTGGTGTAGTAATCCTGGATCTCATCTCCGAGCAAGTTAATTCGGCGTTCGGCACGGCGGAGTCGTTCACTTGTTCGAACAATTCCGACGAAGTCCCACATACAGCGCCGTATTTCATCCCAGTTATGGGACACAAGGATTTCATTGTCAGAGCTGCTGACTCTGCTTTCGTCCCAAGGCGCTATGTCGCTGCTTAGAACGGTGTGGTCGATCTTGCTGTGGATATCATCTGCTGCTCCGAATGCCACTACAAAACATTCGAGCAGTGAATTACTGGCCATGCGATTGGCGCCGTGGAGTCCAGTGAAGCTGGTTTCGCCGATGGCATAGAGATTGGCAATGTCGGTTTCGCCTTGTTTATTAACTACCACGCCGCCACAGGTGTAGTGGGCAGCAGGTACAACTGGTATTCGCTCGGTGGTGATGTCGATGCCGAATTCCAGGCAACGGCTGTGGATGGTTGGAAAATGTTCGCGAATAAACTCAGCCGATTTATGAGTGATATTCAGATAAACGCAGTCGCAGCCTAGGCGTTTCATCTCATGATCGATTGCTCTGGCGACGATATCTCTGGGCGCCAGTTCTTCTCGCTGGTCAAAGTTGCCCATGAACCGAGTACCGTCTGGAAGCTCCAGAGTGGCTCCCTCACCGCGCAGTGCTTCGGTAATAAGAAACGACTTTGCCTTTGGGTGGTAGAGGCAGGTTGGATGGAATTGATTGAATTCCATATTGGCGACACGACAGCCGGCTCGCCAAGCCATGGCAATACCGTCGCCGCTGGCGCCGTCGGGGTTTGTTGTATACAGATAGGCCTTGCTGGCGCCGCCGGTTGCCAAGGCCACAAACTTGGCTTTTATCAGCTCAACCGAGTCAGTTTGCTGATTCAGCACATAAGCCCCCACGCAGGAGCGCTCTGGGGACGTTTCTGAGGCTTGTGTCACTAAATCTACAGCGGTACACCCCTCAATCAAATCGATGGAGGGGTGGTCCTGTGCGCGCTTCTGAAGAGTCTCGAATACGGCCTTCCCCGTGGCGTCTGTGGCATGGATGATTCGCCGGTGACTATGGCCACCTTCTTGGGTGAGATGGAGTGAGGAGAGGTTTAAGGCGTCAGGGTCTGAAGCGTTCGAGGATTGTTCCGGGTTACTCTTGGTTGTGAACGGCACGCCTTGATCCACCAACCAACTCACCGCCTCTGCGCTATGGGCAACAATATATTCCACCATCTCGGGATGGCACAGCCCAACACCTGCTGAGAGTGTGTCCTGAATATGGGATTCAACGCTGTCTTCTTCATCGAGGACGGCGGCGATTCCGCCTTGAGCATAAAACGTTGCGCCCTGGTTAAGGTCGCCTTTGCTGAGAACGGCAACCTTAGCGAAGTCAGCTGTCCGCAGAGCCATGGTCAGACCTGCGGCACCGCTGCCTATAATCAGGATGTCGTATTCCGTAGCGACAGAGGGCGCTGCTGTGTTTGAGGAAATGCTCATAACTTATTGATATATATATGGTTTATATTGGCAGTTCAAGTGAATTCTATGGTTTGGAGATCAGTAGATGTTAACGTGAATGCATCGTGGGCAACTTGTTACTGTCATTAATCTTGCTCATCTGTAGATAATAATTAGTTCATAGATCGAATAGGGCGCTGCATTTTAATTATCAGTAATTCACCGAATCAGAATAAAGCTGTCATAATTTTATAGATTCTGAGAACTTTTGCACTCGATTGCGGTCTATCAGTGAGGATGAGAGCATTTGTTCCAGATGCGCATGGAATATCCGCTAGTAGCGGTTTTAGTCAGGAAGTAGATACGAGAGTTGGAACAAATGTCAGAGGATACCGATCAACAGCTTGTTGAAAGGGTGTTAAGCGGTAATAAAAACGCCTTCAATCTGTTGGTATTACGCTATCAGCATCGGGTTTCAGCGCTGATTTCACGATTTGTTCGTGATCCGCATGAAGCAGAGGATGTGTGCCAGGAAGCATTTATCAAAGCCTACAGGGCACTGCCTCTGTTTCGCGGTGATAGTGCTTTTTACACTTGGCTCTATCGAATAGCGGTGAACACAGCCAAGAATCATTTGGTTTCCCGGAACCGAAGACCTCCGGCAAGTGATGTTGAAGTAGAAGAGGCCGAACTCAGTGATGGGGGCGGCGTGCTCAGGGAGATAGACAATCCGGAGAGCAATCTGGCTACGGAAAAGCTAAAACAGATTATTGATAGGGCGATAGAAGATTTACCGGAGGATTTGAGAACGGCGTTTACCCTTAGGGAGTTCTCGGGTCTGAGCTACGAAGATATTACAGAAGTGATGGATTGCCCGGTTGGCACCGTCAGATCACGGATTTTCAGGGCACGAGAGGCCATCGACAAGAAAATTCGCGAAGCTATTTAAAGCAGTAAGTTGGAAAATGTGCACTTTCAAAAAAAGTGCTGAACAGAATGAATTAAATGAATAAATAACGGTCTGATAGACATAGCTAGTATAAATACACTAGTTAGTAGGCATTGAGAGTAGGAAAAGAGGTACTGAATGAGTCAACTTGATGAGCGTAGTAAGGAATCTTTATCGGCCATGCTCGATAACGAGGCTGATGATCTGGAAATACGCCGAATTCTTAAGTCGAGTGAGCCTGACCAAGACCAGCATCAAGACCTTCTTGATACCTGGGAGCGCTACAACCTGGTGCAATCTGCGATACAGGATTCAGCCTTACCGGTGAGCTCGGAGCTCAGCAAACGCATTGCCGAGAAAATTGATCTGGAAGCTGTTCCGGTAGCCCCGGCGGCGAAGTTTAACTGGCAGCAGGGAATGGCGAAGCTTGCTGTAGCTGCATCCGTGGCACTGGTATTTACCTTTGCTATTCAAACCGCTCTAGATAATGGCGCAGATAATAGTTTCGCGCCGGCACAGGTAGCTGAGGGTATTGATTCAGCTTCTGCAACATTAACCCTGGTGGCTGACACTGAGACCACTGAAGTAGACCCTCTCGCTCAACAACGTCTGAGAGATTACATCGAGAGCATGACATTCGATGAAGAAGAGCCGGTACGTATAGAACATATCCAGGATTCACCACTCTACCGCTTGGTAAACGAGCTGCAAGCCAAAGATTAGGCCCAAAGCCAAAAACCTGATTTCATCCCTTTCTTTTTTGCGGTCAAGCCTTCGCGTATTTGCCGTGTCTGATACTGTCAGAAAGCGGCAGCCCTGTGCTAAAGTACTTTTCTTGATTTCCTGATCAAATCGCTTTGGGCCCCGAAGCTCATAGCCTGTAGACCCACAAGTGGTCTCTCTTGAACTAATTGAATATTGGATGATGCTATGAAATTGTTGTATCGCAGCCGAATTGTCACTTATCTCAGTGCAATCCTATCCCTGCAATTTATGCTTATGGCGAGTATTTCACAGGCCGCTGAATTACCAAATTTCGCTGATCTGGTGGAACTCAATGCGCCGAGTATTGTAGAGATTTCCACAGTGAGCAATATCGAGGTGTCGCCTCTGGGTGATGACGAAATCGAAGATTTGCTGCGTCGTCTTAATCCCGGACAAGAAGAATTTGATTTGGAAAATATTCCAGAGAGGCGTCAACGCGGTGCCGTAGGTTCTGGATTCATAATCTCTGACGATGGCTACATCATCACCAACAACCATGTGGTTGCGGGTGCCGACGAAATTCAGGTTCATCTCAATGACCGTAGGGTATTCGATGCAAAAGTTATAGGTCTGGATGAACCTTCCGATCTGGCGCTATTAAAACTGGATGCTGAGGATCTTCCTTTTGTTGAATTTGGCGATTCCGATGTGCTTCGGGTGGGAGACTGGGTATTAGCTATTGGCTCACCTTTTGGTTTGGAGTTCTCGGCCGCCGCAGGAATTGTCAGCGCGAAAGGGAGATCAATGCCCGGGCGTTCGACTTATAACTATATGTCATTCATTCAGACTGACGTGGCAATCAACCAGGGAAATTCCGGCGGACCACTGTTCAATCTCTCAGGTGAAGTCATTGGTATCAATTCTCAAATTCTAAGTAGCACAGGCGGTTCTAACGGAATCTCTTTTTCCATTCCCAGCAATGTCGCAACTAACGTGATTTCACAATTGCGGGAATCAGGCGTTGTTAATCGAGGTTTGCTGGGAGTGCGTATGAGAGAAGTGGATTACGCCCTGGCAGAAATCTTCAACATGGAGCGTCCAAGAGGCGCATTCGTAGATGATGTGTTGCCTAGCAGTCCGGCAGCCGATGCTGGAATTCAAAACGAAGACATTATCCTCGAGTTTAATGGCCACGATATCGGTCATTTCACTGACCTGCCATTCTATGTAGGGCAATATCAGCCCGACACCAGAGCCGATGTCCGACTCTATCGCAATGGTGAGATTGAGCAACTGACAGTCGTGCTTGGCAGCTCCCCGACTAACGTAGTGGCTGTCATCGAACCTCAAGCGCCTCGCAAATCCAGTAATCCGCTGGGGTTCAGAGTCGCTGAATTGAGCGATGAAACTCGACAGGTGGCTGGGATTACCGGCGTACGCATTGCCGAGCTGAGTGACGGGCCGGGAAAAGATGCAGGTCTTCGAGAGGGCGATGTCATTGTTACTCTAAATTTTGAAGATATTGAAAGTACCGATGCTTTCGCACGAGTGGCCAGTAATCTTCCCGAAACCGGTTTCGTATCTATTCGTATCATCAGGGAAGGTCAAGGATCTACCATTCCTCTGGAGCTATCCCCGTAGCCCCCAGTCTCTGGTTTTAAATCCTCTTTTAAGTTCTTCTGAAGCAGTGCCAAATCCTGACACTGCTTCAGATATGCTGTAGACTTGCGTCCTTATTTTTTCAGCGTCGAATTATAGCCGCTGACTTCCAAATACTGGTTCCCGCAACAATCAACAGAAGTGAAATTCATCCCGTGACTGATCTAAGCCACATTCGAAATTTTTCAATCATCGCCCATATCGACCATGGTAAGTCCACGCTGGCTGACCGTTTTATTCAGATGTGCGGAGGTTTGAGTGATAGAGAAATGGATTCCCAGATTCTTGATAGCTTGGATATCGAGCGAGAGCGGGGCATCACCATCAAGGCCCAGAGTGTCACTCTTTACTATGATGCCGATGACGGTAAACGCTACCAATTAAACTTTATCGACACCCCGGGACATGTGGATTTTACCTATGAAGTATCACGGTCCCTAGCAGCCTGTGAAGGTGCTTTGTTGGTAGTGGATGCCGGGCAGGGTGTTGAAGCCCAATCAGTAGCAACTTGTTACACCGCAATCGAGCAAGGCCTCGAAGTAATACCCGTGCTCAACAAGATGGATCTGCCGCAAGCAGAACCTGAGCTGGTGCGAACCGAGATAGAAGAAATTATTGGAATTGATGCCTCGGAAGCGGTATGCGCCAGCGCAAAAACCGGCCTGGGTGTTAAGGAAATTCTCGAAGAAATTATTCACAAGGTTCCTGCGCCGGAAGGTGATCGCGACGCCGACCTTAGTGCGCTGATTATCGATTCCTGGTTTGATAATTATCTAGGTGTTGTTTCACTGGTGCGGGTGATGTCAGGAACTTTGCGCAAGGGCGACAAGATTATCGCCAAAACCCTTGGCAAAGCACACATGGTGGACAGTATTGGAGTGTTTACTCCAAAGCGAAACGAAACTGGCGTGCTGGCTGCCGGCGAAGTTGGTTTCATCGTAGCAGGAATCAAAGATATTCATGGCGCGCCGGTGGGCGACACGCTAACCCTTGCTAGCACTCCCGAAGTAGAAGCCCTGGAAGGATTCAGAACTATTCAACCTCAGGTTTATGCGGGGCTTTTTCCGGTTTCATCAGACGATTTTGAGAATTTTCGCGATGCCTTGGCCAAGCTCACTCTCAACGATGCATCCCTGCAATACGAACCGGAAAATTCCGATGCCTTGGGATTTGGATTTCGCTGCGGCTTTCTCGGCATGTTGCACATGGAGATTATTCAGGAGCGACTTGAGAGGGAATACAATCTCTCACTTATAACCACCGCACCTACAGTGGTTTATGAGGTCGTTCTCACCAGCGGCGAGACAATGAAGGTTGATAGTCCTTCTCGTCTACCTGCCGTAACGTCCATCGAAGAAACTCGAGAGCCAATTGTTCTGGCAAATATTCTGGTTCCGCAGGAACACTTGGGTAATGTGATTACCCTTTGTGAGCTGAGAAGGGGGGTCCAAAAAGACATGCAATTTGTCGGCAAGCAGGTATCGTTGAGCTATGAATTGCCGATGAATGAAGTAGTACTGGATTTCTTCGACAAACTAAAATCCACCAGTCGGGGTTATGCCTCACTGGACTATCATTTCACCAGGTTTGAAACATCTCCCCTGGTACGTTTGGATGTATTGATTAACGGCGACAGGGTGGACGCGCTGGCTCTTATCGTACATAGAGATCATGCTCAGTCCAAAGGCCGGGCACTGGTAGAAAAGATGAAGGAGTTGATTCCGAGGCAGCTGTACGATGTGGCTATACAAGCAGCTCTTGGTGGTCAGATAATATCGAGGCAAACTGTTAAGGCTCTGCGCAAGAACGTTACTGCGAAGTGCTACGGTGGTGATATTACTCGTAAGAAAAAATTGCTGGAAAAGCAGAAGGCAGGCAAGAAGCGGATGAAGCAAGTGGGCAACGTTGAAGTTCCACAGGAAGCCTTTCTTGCTGTGTTGAAAGTAGATAGCTAGTGTCATGAGCTAGAAAGCTAGACTTAAGAAAATAGAGTTAAGAGTAGAATTAGAATATGAATGTCGATTTTTCAGCTGTGCTATTAAGCCTTGTCGCCTTTTGCGGGCTGCTGTGGCTGTTGGATTCCTTGTTGGCCAAGAAATCTCGAGTGCAGGCTGTTGAAGATTTTAAAGCAGGTCAGGGCAAAGGTAAAAGCGAAGAGGATATTTCAGCCGCTATCGCGGATCTTTCTCGAGAACCCCTGGTAATCGAATATGCGAAATCGTTTTTTCCGGTTCTGCTTCTGGTGCTGGCCCTGCGTTCATTTCTTATTGAGCCTTTTCAGATTCCCACCGGTTCGATGATTCCTACCTTGGAAGTCGGTGATTTTATTCTGGTCAATAAATACGCCTACGGTGTTCGCCTTCCTGTTATTGGCACCAAGATTATGGATGTGGACGAGCCTCAGCGAGGCGAGGTGATGGTGTTCTTTCCGCCTCACGAAGACAAATACTACATCAAGCGTGTTATCGGACTTCCTGGGGACACTATTCGCTATGAGAATAAACGGCTTTACGTTAATGGGGACTTGATTAGCGAAGAATACGAGGAAGACATCGTTGTCGAGACCAGTATTGGTGATTTGCCGGGAACCCTGCACACCGAAACCATCAACGGTATCGAGCATGCAACGCAGCATATAACTGGAGTTGCCAGACAAAGAGCGAGAACCACCTGGGTAATCCCGGCGGGAAATTACTTCATGATGGGTGACAATCGTGATAATAGTGCCGACAGTCGAGAGTGGGGCACCGTTCCGGAGAAGGATATCGTTGGCAAGGCTATAGCCGTGTGGTTGCATAAGGAACCCGGCCTGCATCTGCCAAACTTTTCACGAAATCAAGCAATTAGGTAGTTTTTCAAGCTTCTCTGTGATCGCCTTGGCGGTATTTCCAGAATTTATTCACTACAATGCCTGCCCAGTTAGAGCTTTTGGTGTAATTAGCCACTATTTACTGGAAAAATCCCGCCATCAACCGATGTAAAACAGAGAGTTAGATAAAGAATTGGGGCACACCATGGAACAGACTATGAAACAGCTAAGGCACAAAGATCTCCATCACCAGCGGGGCGCCTCCAAGTTTGGAATACTTATGCTATTCGTTCTTATAGCGAGCTTCTTAATCGGAGGTCTGAAGGTTGCTCCATTCTATGTGGATCACAACTTGATCGCTGGCATCTGTGAAGAGCTGATTGAGAACGGCCAGGCAAACTCGATGACTATTTCGCAGATCAGAGAAAGAGTAGCCAACTCTCTTCGTATCAATAGCATCTCTGGGTTCGACCTGAGCGATATAACAAAGCGCACAGAGAACGATAAAGCTATCATCACCATAGCCTATGAGCGTCGAGTTGAACTAGTAGCAAACCTAGATGTTGTCGCTAAATTCGATACCGTCTTGCAGTAAATGGCAAACGAGTTAGACAAACTCCAAGATAATCTCAATTACCAATTTTCTGATCTGGGGTTGTTAGAACTGGCCCTAACTCACCGAAGCGCCGAGAAAAATCACAACGAGCGATTAGAATTTCTCGGCGATTCGCTTCTTGGTTTCATTGTGTCCGATTCCTTGTACCAACAGCATCCCTCAGCCACGGAAGGTGAGTTGAGTCGCATGCGTTCCAGTATTGTGAACAATGCCTCTCTGGCAGCTATAGCCAGGGAGATGCGGTTAGGTGATCATCTAAGGCTTGGTAGTGGAGAATCAAAAAGCGGTGGCAATGAGAGAGATTCAATTCTCGCCGATAGTGTGGAGGCTCTAATTGCTTCGGTCTATCTGGACGCAGGTATATCGGCTTGCATAAAATTTGTTAACAATTGGTTTGCTGCGGCACTGCAAACCGGCAATGATCTGGAACAAAAATTACAGCAGCAAAAAGACAGCAAGACTAGATTGCAAGAATTGATGCAATCGAAATCTTTACCTCTGCCACACTATGAAGTGACGGAAGTTAACGGCGCTGCTCATGAACAGATATTTAAAGTTTCCTGCCAGATAACATCGCTGAATACACTTCAACAAGGCAGTGGCAGCAGCAAACGAGAGGCTGAACAAGAAGCCGCTATGCATACATTGAAAGAACTCGGAGAGACTCCTTGAGTGATGTAGAAGATCAACAGAAAACCCGTTGCGGCCTGGTGGCAATCGTTGGCCGACCCAATGTGGGCAAGTCAACTCTATTGAACCATCTGCTTCGGCAGAAGATAAGCATCACCTCGAGAAAACCGCAGACAACCCGGCACAGGATTCTTGGAATCAACAGTGATGAGCATACTCAATGCATTTTTGTAGATACGCCTGGGCTTCACGGGAAACACGATAAAGCGCTTAACAGGGCGATGAACGAAACCGTCGCCAGCGCGGTTAAGGATGTTGACCTGATCTTGTTTGTTGTGGAGCGTTTTGTCTGGAACGACACCGATGACTTGGTGTTGAAGCTTTTGGAAAACACCACTGTTCCAGTGATTTTGTTGATAAACAAGATCGACTTAATCAAAGACAAGGAAAAATTACTCCCTCACATTGGCGAGCTTTCAGCCAAACGTGATTTTGCCGAAATCATTCCAGTCTCGGCCCTAGGTGGACATAATCTTGATGTCATCGAAACCACGGTGAATAGTTTTTTACCCGTGAGTCCTTTTCTGTTTCCAGAAGATCAGATAACCGACAGGAGTTCACGTTTTTTAGCGGCTGAACTAATCAGAGAAAAAGTAACTCGACAGTTGGGTGAAGAAATACCCTATGAAATAACTGTGGAAATTGAAAAATATGAACAGGTCGGTTCTGTGCTCCACATACATGGATTAATTCTTGTGGATAAGAAAGGGCAGAAACGAATCATTATTGGCAAGGATGGTGAGCGCCTCAAACAAATTGGCAGTTCTGCTAGAGAGGACATGGAAAAAACATTTGAGTCAAAAGTAATGCTCAATCTCTGGGTAAAAGTTAAGTCGGGCTGGGCTGATGATGAACGAGCCCTGCAGAGCCTCGGCTATATAGATTAAGCCTGAATCATGGAATCCCGTGTTCACCTACAACCAGCCTATGTTTTACATCGGCATGCTTTTCAGAACACCAGCTTGCTGGTGGACTTTTTTACCATTGATTACGGCAGGGTAAGAACAGTAGCGAAGGGTGCTCGAAGCGCCAAATCAAAATACCGATCCTTGTTGCAGCTGTTTCATCCGCTTCTGGTTTCGTTTTCGGGAAAGGGCGACATGAAAACAGTGACGGGTATTGAGAGTGGGCATGCGGCTATTAATCTTGAGGGCCAGAGACTCTTCAGCGGTTTATATATCAATGAATTGCTTACTCGCTTAATGCTTAACCATGTTGAACATAAGTCCTTATATAAAAGTTATCAGGATGCTCTGGTTTCTTTGCAGGGTGACGAGAATATCGAGATAGTATTGCGTCGCTTCGAACTCTCTCTACTTTCGGAATTGGGTTATGGTATTAATCTGGAGTCTGATTGCCATAGCCACGAACCCATCGAGTCCGCGAAAAGCTATCGTTTCACACCTGATATTGGTTTTGAACTAAGTCAGGAGAGTTCCCATGGTGGCACTTCAGTAGGTGGAAGTAATACTCGATTGTTCCTCGGTGAACATATTCAGGCCATTCAGCAATTGCAGCTCGATGATTCAGACGCATCAAGAGCGGCTAAACGGCTTCTGCGCCTCGCCCTGAACGCCCACCTTGGGGAAAAGCCATTAATGAGTCGAAGTCTATTTGTTTCCAGTGAGCAAGCTCAGGAATAAGCCTGAACAGTCTCCAGCTTTCGCCGCCTGCGGATAAAGTGTAGAATTTTTCGCTTTTGCAGAAGAAACTAATACACCATGTCTTATTCCACTATCGAGAATCAAATAGGCAATACCCCTCTGGTGAGGCTGCAACGACTGCCTGGCGAAACCAGTAATACTGTATTGGTGAAACTTGAAGGGGATAATCCAGCTGGTTCCGTCAAGGACAGGCCCGCCCTAAATATGATTCTCCAGGCCGAGCTTCGGGGGGATATCAAACCCGGTGATACATTGATAGAAGCCACCAGCGGCAATACCGGTATTGCTCTGGCGATGGTGGCAGCGGTTAAGGGCTATCGCCTTGTTCTCATCATGCCAGACAATATGAGTGATGAACGCAAAGCCTCGATGACTGCCTATGGTGCAATTCTGATCTCTGTCACTGAGTCGGAGGGTATGGAAGGCGCAAGAGACCTCGCTCACAAGATGCAGAATGAAGGAGAGGGAAAAGTACTCGATCAGTTTGCTAATCAGGACAATCCCAATGCGCACTATGTGCACACCGGCCCCGAGATCTGGCGAGATACGAAAGGCGGCATCACCCACTTCGTCAGCTCAATGGGCACCACTGGTACAATCATGGGAGTGTCCAGGTATCTGAAGGAGCAAAACCCCGAAATTGAAATTGTTGGCCTACAGCCCAAGGACGGCTCTCGTATTCCTGGAATTCGTCGTTGGTCTGAGGAGTACCTGCCGGCGATTTTTGATCGAGATAGAGTCGATCAGGTCATGGATGTGGATCAGAAAGATGCTGAACGAGTTATGAAAAACCTTGCTACGCAGGAAGGCATTTTCTGTGGCGTTTCCTCAGGTGGAGCTGTTTTTGCCGCCTTGGAGCTGTCGAAGCAGCTAAGCAATGCGACAATAGTCGCCATTATTTGTGATCGTGGAGACCGCTACCTTTCCACCGGCGTATTTAAAGCAAATGACGAACCCTCCTAGCGAAAACGCGGTTGTAGCCAGGTTCTGGACAAAATCAGATACGGCTTAATTATTTCAGCCTTAAGACTAATCAAACCCCCGATAAACATATCCCGGATTATTACTATTCATGAGTAGACGCAGGACCAGACGAAATAAACTCCCCAGTGAACCCGTTGAGCTGGATATTACTTCTCTCAGCCATGAAGGCAGGGGGATCGCTCACATCGAAGGAAAGGTCGCTTTTGTAGATGGGGCATTAGCTGGCGAAAAGCTAAGCGCGGCTTATGTGAGGCGTCGAGGTAAATTCGATGAATTGCGTGCCGTGGAACTGTTATCGAGAGCCGATGATCGTATCGATCCTGTTTGTCAGCTCGCTGGCAAATGCGGCGGCTGTTCACTGCAGCATATGAACCCCGATGCCCAGATCGAATTCAAACAATCTGTATTGCTTGAACAATTACAGCGCTCAGCTGGTTTGCAGGCAGGCTCCTTCGAGCTATTACCTTTGCTGAAAGACGCTCAGTACCACTATCGCCGCAAGGCTCGACTCGCAGTTCGTATGGTTACCAAGAAAGGTGGTGCGCTAGTCGGTTTCAGAGAAAAATACAGTAACTTCATCACTGAAATGGATGACTGCAAGGTTCTAGTGGAAGAAGTAGCCTGCTTGATCAAGCCGCTTCGCGATTTGATCAGCAAACTGGGTGGCGCATTACTCATTCCTCAAATTGAGGTGGCTGTAGGTGAGCAGTCTGTAGGTGATCAATCTAATGCAGCAGAAGGGGAGATTGCAATAGCAGGCAAGCTGCAAGTTGCCTTGATCTTTCGTCATCTTAAAGCCTTGAATGAAGATGATTTGAAATCTCTACGAGGTTTCGCCGAAGAACACAGTATCGAAATCTATCTCCAACCTGGAGGGATGGATACTGTTCATAAAATCTATCCGATAGAAGGGGAAGAGCGGCTTTATTATCATTTGCCTGAGTTTGACTTGAGGTTTAGTTTTCACCCCACGGACTTCACTCAAATTAACGCCGGTATTAACCGGAAAATCATCAGCAAGGCACTTTCTCTGCTGGACCTTAATAAAGATGATGTAGTGCTCGACCTGTTCTGTGGTTTGGGTAACTTTACACTGCCATTGGCGAGTCGTTGCAAGCAAGTAATAGGCGTAGAAGGCAGCGAGGAAATGGTTAAGCGCGGTTCTGAAAACGCAGCGCTGAATAATCTGAAGAATGTTAGCTTCTATGCGGCGGATCTCTTTCAGAGTATTGAGGATAAGCTCTGGTCTTCAGAAAATTTCACAAAGATAGTTTTAGACCCGCCGCGTTCGGGCGCCATTGAAATAATTCACCAGATTGCCAAGCTTGGTGCTGAAAAAATTGTGTATATTTCCTGTAATCCGGCAACTCTAGCCAGAGATACCGCTGAGTTTATTAAAACAGGTTACACATTGAAATCAGCGGGGGTTATGGATATGTTTCCCCACACCAGTCATGTTGAATCAATGGCTGAATTTGTTAAGGATAAGAAAAGCAAATAGAACAAAGAAGCTTGCAGTGACCAATAGTGACGAGCAGTGACATCGATGACTAAAACAAACTACAGTGACAAAGCATCCATTGATAAATTGGTGGATTTAATGACCATGTTGAGAGATCAGCAGCATGGTTGCCCCTGGGATCTTAAGCAAACGATAAAATCTCTCCTGCCTTACACCCTGGAAGAAGCCTATGAAGTTGCAGATGCCATCGAGAGCGATGACATGGTGGAACTTGAAGACGAGCTGGGTGACTTATTGTTTCAAGTGGTTTTTTATGCGCAAATTGCTAAAGAGCAGGGCTTGTTCAATTTTGATGATGTAGCGGCGGCAATAACGGATAAGCTGGTTCGCAGACACCCCCATGTTTTTCCTGAAAGAGACGTAAGCCAATTTGGGAAAGAACAAAATATTTCTGCAGAACAGGTGGTATTGAATTGGGAAGCAATTAAAGCAGAAGAAAAGGAAGAGAAGCGTAAGAAGGGCAGTATTAAAGCTGGTGCTGGTCACTCTCAAAATAAGGATGACATACCTCAAGGTATACTGGATGACGTTCCTCGAGCCTTGCCTGCTATGGAGCGAGCACGTAAGCTGCAAAAACGTGCGGCGGGAGTAGGTTTCGACTGGAAAGACATTAAACCGGTATTAGATAAACTGAAAGAAGAGATCGCTGAGTTTGAAGAAGCGTTAGCCGCTGAAGATGCCGAACATATAAGTGATGAACTGGGAGATATCCTATTCTCGGCCATAAACCTTGCTCGTCACAGCTCGGTTGAACCTGAGCTAGCCCTTCGTTCAGCGAATGCCCGCTTTGTGGATCGTTTTGCATGGATTGAAGCCGCATTGCGTAAGGAAGGCAAGACAGTGCAAGAGTCCAATCTCGAAGAATTGGATAGCTTATGGAATCTGGCCAAATTAAGTAAGTAAATCGCTTTGTGTGCAGTAATTAGCGCATGCAACTGGAAAAGATAGAAACAGGAGTTATTGATGAGAATTATTTTATTGGGTGCACCAGGAGCTGGTAAAGGTACCCAGGCGCAATTTGTAACTGAGAAATTTGGTATCCCCCAGATTTCCACAGGAGATATGTTGCGAGCAGCTGTTAAGGCAAAATCCGAATTGGGTATGCAAGTTGAGCAGGTTATGGCTTCCGGCGGCCTGGTGACAGATGAGATCATAATTGCTTTGGTCAAAGAAAGAATTCAGCAAGACGATTGCGCTTCCGGGTTTTTGTTTGATGGCTTTCCAAGAACCATTCCTCAAGCCGAGGCTATGGTGGATGCGGGTGTTGATATCGATGTGGTGTTAGAGATTGATGTCGCTGACAATGAAATTGTAAAACGACTGGGAGGTCGCAGAGTTCATCTGGATTCGGGGCGTGTATATCATACTGAATACAACCCGCCAAAAGAACAGGGCAAGGATGATGTCACTGGAGAAGATCTTATTCAGCGAGCTGACGATAGCGAAGAAACAATTAGAAACCGCTTGTCTCTGTACCATGAGCAAACCAAACCCTTGGTGGATTTTTATCAGGCTCGTCAATCATCAGGGGTATCTGTTCGCGTAGCAAAGGTAAATGGCGTTGCATCTGTAGATGAAATTAAGGATGAAATCTCATCCACGCTCGATTAACTGAACGCTTTAAGTAAAAAAAGAACGTTAATGGATGTATTTTTAAAAAGCCCGGACTGTAGTGGCATAGTTAATTTGGCCACCTAAATAGAGGTGCTATTATGCATTTCCTACAATTAGGTGACAATATGACACGCAAGAAAAGGCCCAATTTCAGTCCAGAGTTTAAGCTGGAATCAGCCCAGCTGGTTGTTG
>JABJIC010000001.1 GCA_018661465.1 Gammaproteobacteria bacterium
CTGAAGATACATGCCTGTTAAGTTCGTCAGATTACCCAGCTCAGGAGGAATAACGCCACTTAGACGATTTTCGTCAAGGCTAAGGTTGGTTAAGTTTGTCAGATTCCCCAGCTCAGAGGGGATACTTCCACTAAGGGAATTTCTGCCCAGATGAAGGCTACTCAGCATTGACAGATTGCCCAGTTCAGGAGGGATGCTCCCAGTGAGGGAATTATTGTAAAGAGGGAGGCCTATTAAGTTCGTCAGATTACCCAGCTCAGAGGGGATACTGCCGGTGAGGGTGTTATTATTAAGGTATAGATAAGCTAAGTTTGTAAGATTCCCCAGCTCAGAGGGAATATTTCCACTGAGGGAATTAATATCAAGGAAAAGATCCGTTAAGTTCGTCAAATTACCCAGCTCAGAGGGAATACTTCCACTGAGGGAATTAAACGCTAGATCAAGGGTAGTTAAGTTTGTCAGCCTCCCCAGCTCAGAAGGGATACTGCCACTAAGAGAATTGCCGCTAAGTCGAAGCTCGGTCACGCTCCCATTTAAACAAGTAATCCCATACCAGTCACATTCCGTGCCAGCTGCTCCCATCCAACCCGTGCTATTCGACCAGTCAGCACCGCCAGTTGAGTTGTATAAAGCCATAAGAGCATCACGCTCAGGTTGTGGTATCTGAGCATGGGACCCTCCAGCTAGTGAAATAAGCAGTAGGAATAAGTACGCATAGATATGAGGCTTACTAATTATTTTCACAAATACTTTACGGCAGAATTTAATTAAATTACATAAACTTCAGTTTAGCGTGAATAAGATTTTAATTGCTACGATTTCATGCATTGCTTCTTTGATAGCAATGTTGGGAAGTCCAATATTAAGTCCAAGAATAAAATGCTGAATAGATAATAGCACCATTTATTAGTATATTATGCCTTTGGTTCAATTCCCCCCGCCGATCTTTTGTTCACGGACTTCATGGCAACGCTGCAATTTTGGTTTTTGTCATGGTTTTCCTGTACGTTTGAGTTCACTAAGCCTCAAGTCAAAGATTCAGACTAACTGACAGGAATAGATATGCTCCGTAGAATAAGAACAAAAACCGCAGCCATTAACTTTGCTCTTGCTTGTGCCATTCTAGCTTCCAATACGTACGCAAATAGCTTCACAACATCACCTGCATATGTCGACACGCCTCCCGACGCAACATTGATTCAAGTTGAATCCATTAATGAATTCGGAGTGGCCACAGTTACAGGAAATTCCAGAGCAACTCTTCCAAATGCGACGTTAGTGCTAGTAAATCTACAGACCGGTCAATACATTGTTGATGAAGCAACTGCTGAGGGCAGCTTTGCAGCTGAGATCTTCGCTCCTCCCGGCACGAACATCGCAGTTCACCAAAATACGCAAGGTATAACGCACTCATACTTTCACAGTCTAATGGCCGCGACACTGACTCGCTCTCCAATTTTGGACGAATTACAAGGAGGCTTTGCAACTACAATTAGCCTAGGGTCTCAGCAACAATCTACGGGTTTCACTGAAATTCAAGATGTAGGGCAGAAATCAAGCACCAGTTTATGGATATCTGGCAGCATCTCGAACAGGACTTGGGAAGCTGGTGATACAGGCTCAATCAGTGGTGAGCTTGCCTTATACACCCGCAACTTATCAATGATGCAAATAAATGATATCGAGGTTAATGGCAATCTATATCTACAGAGAATATTTGACGAAGACGGCAATCAAGAACGACCTCATCCTGAGGCAATGTCACATGTCCTGACGCCTAGCGGACTGCCAATTGAGCGTAGGCGCTCAATTGACTCCGTTAAAATCGGTAACTTCACTGCAAAACTCAGTGATGCAGATAATGCAAGAAGGGCCAGTGCAGGCTGGAGTTCAGACTATGAACTCCCGGATAATCTTCCACAAGGCATCTATATTTTAGTTTTGGAGGCTACGTCAAATGTTCCGGATTTTGACGATTTGTACTACGAAGATATTGAAGCAACCTATTTCGTTAATGACAGGTACTTCGCTGGACAGGGACAGACCGGCTGGGTAAGCCAGATTGTTGTGGGAGAAGTAGCTACACCCAGACTCTCATCAGTTGTTGGCTTAAACGATTTTAGCCAGGGGTCTAGGGGTGTAACTAGTGCTCAAGATAAGGGCCGTTTCGGCATAGCTGGCCATCTTGTTACAAACTCAAAAGAATTTATATTGCCGATGGTTGACGCAAAGAGTGGCGGGAAATTTACTTACAATCTCGAACCATTTATACCAATGATTAGCGCTGGAAATAAGGGTACACCAAGTCCACCTACAGTAAATTTTCAATTCCCTTCCGGTCAGCTTGCTATCGAGATCATAAAGCCTGATGGAACAAAAACAGATTTGGGTTCGGCTGCATTCAAAAGCCCATTTTATCAAGCTGTCTCGAGCCTCACTGGCTCTCCTCTTTCAAGAGCGAGCAACAATCCAACTCAATACTTCGGCCTTAGCACACTAGATGATAGATTCAAGATCGGTTTTGACCAATACGGGCTTCACAGTGTTGAGCTATCTGGTTCAATTCAGGATGTCTTTGGGAACATATACGATATCGGTGGTAACTATGAGATATGGGTAGCCAAAACGCTCGATCTAGAAGAAGGGGTATTCCCGAGCACTCCTTTTGAAGTTGGCGATGCTTTTTCTCCTGCTTTAGTAGTTCAACCCGGTGTACCTGCTACAATTGAAGTGCAAGTTATGCACTACCCGTTTTCCAATAAGGAAAATGTCAATGTGAATACGTTGGCAGGCAAAGCTAATTCCTATGGATATTTCTCCTCTACCGAGCCAACAATCCTATTTGAAGAACCGGGTGAGTACAGAGTGGACTATACGGCAAGCTATGTGGATGAATTTGGAGCGCTATGGATGGGTAGTAGCACTTGGGGAAGTATAGTGGAAACGCCCAACTCACGAATAATCACACATGGCAGTCGCGGATTCGATGGCGGTGGAAGCAATTCTCAATGGCTTTTCCTCGGGGATGATGATGAAGTCGGCGTGCATCTTGAGTATCCTTATCAATCAGGGGATGTAATGTGGATGGAGGAAATTAGAAATGAGCCACGTAATATTGCCGACGTTCCTGCAGCCACCTTACAAGATTTAGATGGTGAACTCACATCCTTAACGCAGCCAAGAGCTGAGATTCACAGCTCACAAAGCCAGTTTAATTCCATAACTTGGGGGTTTGATTATCGGATCAATATTGGAGAGATCCCTCTTTTCTCTTCTTCCGATAGCAGCCTCAGCCCAGCGTGGAAAAGTTCTGACAACAATTACTGGGGGTACTCATATATAGGTGCGGCCAGGCCAGGAGTTAGAGTTAGAGAAATGATCTCAGAAAGCGCATTTGAAAATGGATATTGGCGCTTTGATGATGCTTACAATTATCAACTCGGAAATGGCTATAACGGTGACCTGACAAATGATTTTAAATTCCAGTTTGTTGGCTCAGTCTTTAGAGCACCCAGTGAGAATTACTACTACTATGGCGCATACGCTTCTCTTTTCGTTTTGTTACCCGATTCAGAACCAGTGGGCGGAAGAGTAACGCCGCCATTTCAAGGAGCTTCTGGCGGCCCTGACGGGGGGGCACTTTTTGCTTTAAAAGGTGAAGCCGTTGATATGTTCATTCATCTTACCGGTATCAGAGCTGGCTCAATCTTAGAAATTGGTGACCTGGCTACATTCTCGGGTCAAATAGCTCCTACACTTCCCGGCATAGTCGAGATCAGCATCATTTCACCTTCAGGCGTTGAGCGGCTAATTTCTGGACGGGCAAATAAAGTTGGTTACTTCTATTTTTCAGAGTCCGATTTCACAATTAATGAAACCGGAGTTTGGAGAGTGGAGGCCAGCGTTTCATACGATGGCGATACTTCCTCTGGACCTGTCGAACAGCCATTCCCTACCGGGGATATTCTTGGCTCAGATAACGGGCGCTTCAGTTTTTATGCAGTGAACAAGTTCACAAATATAATTCCAGCTTCTATGGCCAGAGAAGCAGAATATAGTCCTGGAACCCAAGAAATAAATATCGATTTTCAACAGCCTGAAGGGTTCACTTTAACAAGTCTTCATCAATCCACAGTGATGCCTGGCTTCCTGCTTGAACAGTCAGAAAACAGTTCTTTATCTTATGAATATGATGCTATCGCATTGAATCAAGATTTCCCTAATCTTGATTTATCAGATGATGATGGGAGAACAGGTGTAGATACGGTAACGATGAGCTTCTTGCTAAGCGGGATAGATAGTGAAGGCAAAACTGCTCATGTCGCAAGACAGCTCCTTCTTCAAGGGGAGACTCTCTATGCTCTCGATCCATTCTACCCCCTTATCTCTGAATCGGAGGTTACGGTCAATCATGCCTCATTAGAAGCCGGCGATAACCTAAATATCGTACTTACTCTATCCAAGACAAAAAGTGATTTAGCTGATATTTACATAGCCATACAATTACCTGATGAGAGTTTTGTCACTCTATCTCGAGAACCATTCAGTATAAGTTTGATCAATCAGGTAATCCCCTTTGTAAGTGGCACGTCGCACTCCGGAGAAATTGTATATCCGGTAATTAATACCACTCTCCCTTCGGATATAGCCTCAGGAAATTACAAGGTCTTTGCCATAGTCACTGAGGCTGGTGCTAATGTGCTAGAACCTTCAAACTGGGCATCAATCACAGAGCAGTCTTTTCTGATCAACTGATAGGACCTAATTGATGTCGAACTACTCGCTACAGCTCGGAATACTGACTTTACTGCTTGCAACTTTCTCCGAAGCGACATTGGCTAGTACGAAAAAGAGCTCCTCGATTATTGTTAGTGAAACCGGAGAGTTGTTAGTAAATGTCAATATCCACACTGACTCGGTTAGTCTTCTTTCTCTTGATGGAATTACTGAAGCAATCGAACTTGAAGTGGGACGAGCGCCACAAGCAGTGTCTTTTTCACATAACAGTGAATATCTATTCGTAACCAATAGAGACGATAATTCTCTGTCAATCCTCGGCATGGAGTCTCAATCCAATTTGGGATGCGTAAACTTAGGAAGTGATCCGTTTGGTATAGTTGCTGACGACCGCTTTATCTATGTATCAAATCAGGGTTCAAACTCCATCTCGGTTATTTCTCAGAACACGATGAAGCGTCTGTTTGATATAGAAGTAGACAGAGCCCCAAAAGGACTCACGCTGGATCTGGACAATCAACTGCTCTACGTAACTCACTTTTTTTCTGGATCAGTCAGTGTAGTCAATACAGAAATAATGAGTGTTATCGAAAATATTTCGAACATCGGGACAGCGAATATTTCACAATCCCTTGAAATTAGCCTGGATGGGAAAAAGGCTTTTCTACCTCACACACTATCGAATTCTACAAACCAGGCATTGATCTTTGACAATACGGTCTTCCCAGTTGTGTCTGTCTTGGACTTGGAAGAAAGACGGATACGTTCGTCTGACAGGGAGTTTTTGGACATTATAGACCAGCCTGTCGGTTTGCCCATCGACGCCGAATTGATGTCATCTGGTGCACTATTTGTTGCCAATGCTGCCAGTAACGATATCTCTATTTTCAATACCGAAACAGGTTCAAATATGGCTCATCTTGAGGTCGGTTCAAACCCAAGAGGTCTAGCCCTTTCTCCCGATGAGAATTTCCTCTATGTGAATAACACACTGGATGGGACAGTAAGCATAATTGATACAAGTGAGTTGGTTGTAATAAATGAAATCGAATCCACCATAATTGACAAAGAAGACCCAATTCATAAAGGAAAGGTTATTTTTAATAGCTCTAACCGAACTGACTTGGCAAGAGACCAATGGATCTCCTGTGCTACCTGCCATTTTGATGGAGAACATGATGGTAGAACGTGGTTCTTTTCTGATGGCCCAAGGAATACACCAAGCCTCCTTGGATTGTCGTCTACCAGCCCTTTTCATTGGTCAGGGGATCTTAATGAGTTACAGGATGTAGAGTTAACAATCAGAAACATACAGGCTGGAACTGGTCTCGCAGAAGGCGAGGATAATTGTGATCCAGCATGCAACTTAGGGCCACCCAATAGCGGAAGGTCAGCAGACTTAGATGATTTGGCGAACTACATGCTAAGTCTTGACTTTAGAACCCAAGTCACAGAGTTTTCAGAGTTGAATAGAAGTGTTTTTGACTTAGGAGAAAGTGTTTTTTCTAGCACGGAAGCAAGCTGCTCTAGCTGTCATATCCCATCCGTTTATACGGATCAACTAACTCACAATGTAGGCACAGGTACAAGTGCCCTCGAGTCCAAAGGTTTCAGCTTTGATACACCAATGCTCTTAAACCTATCAACTTCAGCCCCATACCTTCATGATGGTTCAGCTGCATCTTTGAATGATTTGCTTACAAATAGTAAGCTGCAAAATCTACATGGAAAAACCACTCATTTAAGTAATGCTGAAATAGAAGCACTAGTTTATTACTTGGAAAATTTACCCAATGGTAATAGCATACCCGCTGTTACGAATGAGTGTATAGGTCTTCAAAATGAGCTTGTAGGCAACCAGGGAATCGGTGAAATTAAGTTGTCACTCAATTCTGTTGAATTTACTTCTGGCGCACCATTCAAGTTAGATTTCCATTTTGCCGGTTACGGACAAGCTGACATCTATATAGTTGTTCAGTTTCCAGATGGGCAGTTCCAATCTATAGATACAAATTCTACTCTTGGTGAAATTAACCAACTTATCAAGCACTATGGCGCAAAGGAATTAGATCAAACGGAGAACATAGAATTAGTCAATATTGCTACACCTACAGATTTGCCAGGAGGGAATTACACAATTCATGGATTGTTAACAGTTACTGGAAGTGATCCTTTCACTGATTCCAATTGGATTTCATACGATCAAGTTGAATTTGAAATCAAATGAAAATATTGATTGAATCGCTGTTACTTTCCCAGGCCAGAAAACTATTTATCTTCATATTTGGACGGTAAAAAACCTCGTTGGACGGGGGTTCAGATGTTTTTCAAGTAGGAAATCATAGTAACATCGCCTGTAACACTGACAATAACTGAACCGAAGTTATTTCATATATATCAAATAGATAGGACTCTAGACCAACTCCCCCCGCCACACCCTGTGATGAAATTTCTTACTCATCAGGATGCACGATATAAACCTGAGTAAGAGTCACCTCAACCGCCCCGGATATAGCCGTGTTGGCACCGGTCTCGGGATCAGGATACGCATCCGCCAACCGTTTCAGCGCTGCGTACTCCGATGCCGAGGCGCTTTGACCGTAGTTCTGGTGATGCGAAGACCAGTTAGTTCGGAACCGGTGATTGAATTGCTCAACATCAACATATCCTGCCATCAGGCCTTGCGCCACCTGCGACGTTAGCGTGAGCTGAAGTTGGAGATCCTTAAAAATGTGGTAACCATCACTCACTCCGGGCTGTGACCATGGGATTTTTGCCTGGGTAATGGGCTCAGTGGTCAGCACACCATCTTTGATCCTTCCTTTAACCTCCTCAACGAAGCTTTGTCCCCAGCGGGCATCAACTCGTTGCGTGCCACCAGCGATAAAACCTTCGCCAGTGGCGTCAGTGAAGAGCTTATCGAGTCCTCGGTAAGTAGTGACGGTTACCTCATCGTCATTGACGAGATCATCCACACCCGACAGCTCGATCATCCAGCGGTTATAACCATTGTTAATCATGAAATCGTTTTCGAAAAACCAATACGGGCCGTCTTTGCGGTAACCCGCAATACAACCGAGTGCACGGTATAGTTGGTTATCTATTCCCTCTTCACCGGCCGAGTTCTTGAAATCATCAGCGCTAACTTCACCATCGAGATTCAGGCCGTAGGAAACATCCCCCTGTGCCTCATAAAAAGGTAAGGAATCATATATGTCTGTCGTCGCTGTATTAGTATGATACTGATAGCCCTCAATCATGAGCCTGGTATCAACGACTGTACGTTCTCCGTCACCACCCTCTGGGAATTGTTCCGCGAACAGGTCGCGCGAGCCTCGGCTGTTCATACCTTGAGGACACTCTGTCTTCGCTTCAGTTTCATGGATTGCCCAATGCCTTTCAGTCAGCACGTAACCGATTCGGCCATCTTGTTGATACGGCTGGGCAGTCGCCGCACTGGCGGCCGCCAACGTGGTGATACATAGTGCGAGAGTGCGCAGCTTTCGTGCTTTGATAGCAGTCCTATTTTGTGACATGAATAATCTCTCCACTTTTTATCTCGCTTTCTCGCTTATCATTTGTCTCTATCTCGCTTTGGCCTTTCGCGGATTGCGGTTTTATCGCACTCAGCGTCGAAAATGGAGATTTTGAAAAACGTCTCTTAATACGAATGCTTTGTAGCCATTGCGGCGTCCCAGAAACTCGCCGAAACTATCGCCTCTGGTTTCGCCGGGTGTTTGATCACCACCGTAGGTGTATACCGGCCTTTGGTTGTATGCCCAAACAGGTAGCGCGCCCTCTCCGTCTCCGTTCGCTGCGGCACTCGCTGTGGCACTCTCTCCCACACGACGGCCTGTGTTCGGATCGATCAACATCACGCTCCATAGACTACTCTCGCTCGATGCATCGGCCTCCGCGACAACATACGGAAACGTCTCACGACACACCTCAGGGTCACCATTGCCGCATATCGCCAGACGATAATCCTGAGCCGCGTCTGGGTGATCGCAAGCGAGCTGTGCAACGGAATCGTCCCGGCAGTTGTAAAGGTAAATCGTTCTGCCACGACTGTCTGCCAGAACCTGGCCACCAAAGGCCGCATCTTGCACAGTGAACTCATCGGGCGGGGTCACCGCTCGTTGCGTGTAAACATTACTCCAACCCGGCACATCGCTACCGTCGAAGCTGCGGCTTCGCGAATCGTTGTTATGGGTATAAAGCGGCCTGGATCTGAAGGCCCATTGATTAATCCCCGAGGGATGTTTGATGATTGTCCAGTCACCGCTATCTGCTGAAACCTGCGGTGCGCGGACGGGAGTCCAACTGTTTAAACATTCTTCAACACAGTTCGAGATATTAGCTTCATCTCCGTCCCAACTGTAGACCGAGTAGTCATCGCCATTCACGAGCAGTCGTCCGGTGCTACTGCCAAGCACTTTAAATCCAGGTGGAATATCGGGTAGCGGCCCCGCTGGCACGCGAACGACCCCGCCATCACCTCCCGACCCAATTTTTGTGCCGCCCAGTACGTCCCCTGCCTTTTTATCAAGATGAGAGCTATACAGGGGAAAACCATCATAGGCCCATTGCTTGGAGCCATCCGCTCGATCGGCAAGGCTCCATTTGCCCATCTCCACCGCATCGTCGGATGCGAGCACCGGCGGCCAAACTTGCGTACAGCTCACGCCCTGTTCGGCATAGGGCAGAACCAAGCCGGCTGGGTACGGACTCATGAAACCGACCTCAGTGCGAAGAACCTCGTCCGTGCAATTGGAAGGTCCGTCCTTTCTGTCACCAGTTGAACCGTTTCGCAGCGCTCTCAGTGGCCATCTATACAATGTGCGCCCATTAGCATCGGCGTACACAGGACCATCCAGGGCAGTCGCCACCACCTGAATACCTGGCGGCAGTTCTTCTTCAAAGTAGGCTTCCTGTGCGCCACTGGCCGCTGATTGCCAATACATCGTATCGCTTGGCGTGTCGGCGGCAGCACTTGCAGTGCTTACCAAAGCCACAATGGCGGCAACAAAAACAACAGCCAAAAAATTATTCAGGTGCATACTGTGTGTTTCCTAAAATGCTCATATAGCCCGACTCTCTCCTGCTTCCTCCAGCTTCCTCCAGCTTAGACCAGCACATCGCTGATCACTTCAGAGGACTCATTGCTCAAGGTGCCCCACGATGGCGTGTCCACCCCCATGGTTCTCAAGGCCGTAAAACCCACCTGGGCAACCGAGCCACCATTCAAATCGATATGGTTGCCGGTCTTAACCTTGCCACCCGCGCGACCGGCCAGGAATACCGACATGCCATCAACCGAATGCGTCCGAGCGTAACCCACGTCTGTAGTACCAAGAATCAGGACATTATCCAGCAGTGTCCCATCTCCCTCGGGAATCTTTTTAAACACCTCCACGAAATCCACCCAAGACTCCATTGCACGTCGAGTGAAATAGGAAGCGTTCTCTTGGTAACCAAGCTCCTCGTGAACGGGTTCTTCGTGTGTGCACGTGTGGTGCGGCTTGTCGTAGCCCGGTCTAATAGTAGAAGCAAACGCCGCCGAATACGTCATGTTGAAAACACGGGTTTGATCGCAGGCAACGGCCATAGCCATCAGTTCGGCCATCATTTGATGGCGAAGCTTAATCGATTCTGTTGACTGGTCCATGGCCACATCAACCGGCGCCCGACCCGGGGGCGCGCAACTGGCAATCGGTTCGGGCTTGGTGAGACGTTGCTCAAACTGCAGCTCCAACTGACGCAAGCCAGTAAAATACTGATCGAGTCGCTCCCGGTCCGCGACGCCCACCGTATTCATCAGTGAGCGCTCCTGATCCATGATGCCGGACAGAACACTGCGGCGAGCGATCACTTGTGGATCCTGCTCGAATTCGTCTGCATTCGGATCCTGAAAGTCGATCCCAAACAAACGTTTGTAAAAAGACAAGGGTGACCACTCTGGGGCATTGGGCGTGGAGGAGTTGTAGTAGCTATAGGTGTCGCGCGCATCGGCAGTCGCCGTCGCGGTAAGGTTAGTAAAACGCGTGGCGCCGCCAATCTTTTTGGCGACGGTCAGATCGATTGTCTCTGACGTCCCTGAACCGGCCGCCGGTGCAATGCCCGTTCTCGAAACCACCCAGCCAGTGTAATGGTTTCGGTTCGGTGAAGCGTCCGGAAAGGCGTGTCCGTTCGTGAACAGATTGACGTCATCTTGTATTGGCGCCCAAGAGGAGAGCTCTTCGGGCAACGCGTAATTTTGCCCTGTCTGCTCAGGCACAAACAGCTTTCCGGTTCCGCCAAGGCCGTAGCCCCAGGTTCCGAAACGCACGGGCATCGGTGCCCCCTGTGCCATTGCAGTGCCATTGCCGTTTAGAAAGTAGTCAAGAAGAGGAAGCGCTACTGTCACTCCCACACCTCTCACCATCCCCTTCAGAACGCGTCTTCTATTCCACTTACTCACAACGCTTCTCCTACCTCACAAATGTTATAGGTTTCTTCTTTTTGTTTCTAAAAAGTGCACCACTGTGCCGCCAGCTAGTCATTGCAGTAGCGTAAACTGGCCATCGCTAACAATCTCTATTCTTCATTCTTCGCTCGGACTGGTTTTGATCAGCGAGAAGGCATTGCTCAGAGCGATTGTGCGCAAAAGGTTTCGCAACTGGTAACCTTGAGCGGCAAATTCCTCGTTAAAGTAGTTAAGTGCGAGACGGGCATCGCTTTCCGGCGGCCCACCGGTGGCGTAACTGTAAACACGCCGCACGAGACATCGTGGCAATTCCGGATTCTGACTAAGCGCTTCACCCAAACCAATGGCTCCATCGAACTCAATGCCATCCAGAGCGCCAGTCGCATCTATTGTCGCCCCATTTTCGGTCAGCCGGTAACCGCCCGCACCGTCAAATTGCTCTAACGATAAACCAATTAAGTCTGTAATCCTATGGCAGCCGGCGCAAGAGGGTGTTTCAAGGTGTGCCGCTACGCGCAGACGCTGCGTCGGGTAGTCCGCATCGGGGTTCGTCACAACAGAAAAATCGATTCCCGGAGGTGGTTCTGGAACTGTCTGGCACAACAACCGCTCCCGCAGCGCCATACCCCGTAGCGTCACAGAACTGCGGCCGGGATGTGAAGTCAACGCCAGAAAGCTCACCTGCGTAAGCAGACCCGCGCGCGGGCTGTCATCTGTGAATGTGTAAGGGGTCCAACCAGGTTGTGCGGGCACACCGTATAAAATTGCCAGGGCTGGAGACATATAGGTCGAGCGTGATGTAAACAGATCACGATAGTCTTTGCCCTGGTTGAGTGTGTGATCGATGATCGTGCGCAGGGTTTGCTCCCGCGCATCTTGCGCCGTCACACTTGTGAACTGCGGGTAAATAGTGGGGTCCTTGGACAGTGTCTTGAACTCATCGAAAATGAGCATGTCATCGAAGAAGGCCCTCATCCCATCGACCAAGCGCGGGCTCTCCAACATCCTGTCAACGGCCCGCTCAACACCACCAGGGGATTGCAGGTCACCGCTTTCTGCCGCCGCCAGTAATTCATCATCCGGACTTGCATTCCAAAGGAAAAAGCTTAGCCGTGAGGCGAGCGAATAAGCGTCAAGGCGCAGTTGCTCGGAGTTGTTGGGGTCGGGCTCGGCGCTCTCCATAATAAAAAGCACTTCGGGATGGAGCAACAAGCCTTCGAGCACAACTTGAAGGCCGGCGTAAAAACCATCCAGCTCCTCGTCCTCTGACTCCTTGCCATCCAATTCCAGGGCAGCGGCACTGGCGTACTCAACGTATGTCGCAATTTCGTCATCACTCAGCGCGCGTCTGAACAAAAGGCGGCCTACCTTCGACACAAACTGCGTCGCGCAAGCATTATCCGGCCCATCAATCGACTCAGGGCGGCAGGCAACAAGGTGTTGACGATTCTCGACATCCACGACCTGCTTGGCCACGCTGGAGGCAACACTCTGGATAGTCTGGACTTGCCCGCCGCTTACACCGGCGGTGGCCAAACTGTTCGCGAGCAGTCCTTCATTGCGCGCCACCGGCGCAAATTGCACTTGCGCGTCAATGCCAGGACCAAAAATGTAGGACAAGGAATTGCTATACTGCTCAGCCGTAATTAGCTTGGTGAGCGCATGGGTTCCTGCGCTTTCGGGCTCAGGATCCGGTGGCGAGCAGGCAACAAGCGCGCACAATGCCAACAAACCCATCGCACTCTTCACACCCTTCGCAATCGGGCGAAACGCGCTGCTAAAACATTGTTCAAACATCTGTATCGATCGTCCCATAAACAAACCCTTTGCGCTAAACCCTCGTCAGCAATCTAACTTTACCATGAACAGTAATTATCCCTATTTTAGACAGCGTGCCTTTGCGGCTCGGAAAATAGCAGTGACGTTATAACAAATAGAATTCGTGTATTTTCTGGATTCTAGTTTTAACTTGTCAATGCCCCGGCATCAGTTAGCGCTGCTCCGCGACCTGTTCCGGGGTGACTGCTCCTGCCTCATGTCCCCACGTCCCGCGTATAAAACTTAGTAGATCCGCCACCTGTTCATCGTCCAATATATTGTCGAAAGGATCCATAAGTATCCATGCCCTCGACGCCCATTCATCCGATGGGGAAATATGCGGAGTTTGAGCCCCGTATAAGGTGATATTAATCAGCGACGCCGGATCCATGTCCAGAACCACAGGACTTCCAATCAACGGGGGGCCCTGCTCTGGCGATCCTTCACCCGTCGGTAAATGGCAGCTGCCACAATGAATGTCGTACTGTATCGAACCAGCCCGTAAGACATCCGCTGTTGCGGGCTCACCGCCGTCCTGAGAATTAGCCGGCAAGCTCTTCAAGTACACGGCCATCGCACGCACGTCTTCTGTCGACAGATGTCGAGTGCTATTCACCACCACTTCGTTCATGGGCCCGAACACGCCAGCGCGATGGCTAACGCCGAGTTTCAGATAATCCGCAATATCGTCGACAGTCCACATCGCCAGGCCGACATCCGCTGAAGTAAGGTTAGGCGCTGACCAGGCCGATAGCTTCCCCTCGACGCGAGTCATGTAGGTTCCACCTGTCATTGCAAGACCACTATCGTTTGCGCCCATGAAATTCCGCGGCGTATGGCACATGCTGCAGTGGCCCAAACCTTCAACCAAATAGGCGCCGCGGTTCCACTGGGCCGATTGCCCCGGCTGCGGTTCAAAGGGGCCATCGTCGTGGTACATCGCCTTCCAAAGACCCGAGGTCCAGCGCTGGCTGTACGGGAAGCTAAGATCATTCTCCGGTGGCGTAGACTTCACGGGCGCGATGGTCTTGAGGTAGGCGTAAATAGCCGCGATATCCTCGTCACTGACTTTCGCATACGAGGTATAGGGGAAAACAGGATATAGGTGTTTACCGTCCGGTGCTTCGCCATGCCTCACCGCGTTGGTAAAATCTTCAAGGCTCCACTGACCAATGCCGGCCTCTGGATCGGAAGTAATGTTTGTCGAATATATCGTTCCAAATGGTGTATCAAACTCAAGCCCACCTGCAAACGGTTTATCGTCGCCATTGGTATGGCAGCTCATACAGTTGCCCGCCGCTGTCAGATATTCACCTCTTTGTTCTAACTCCGATAGCTCCACCTCGGACAAGCTAGCCGCGCTGGCGGGACTTGATAAATTCACCACGCCGGCAGAAACACCCGCGATAAGCACCATATAAAAGAAGGTATGAAATCTGTATGCACCTGCGAGTTGGCTTGGCCCGCTGCGTCTGAATTGAAACGTCATTTCTTGCTCCGGTCTACTTCGACAAGCTGCTTTCTATAATAAGTTACGTTTGCGGAGCCAAAGCACCGGACTAACATTCCCGAATGGTATTGCTCAAGGCTGGTGTAGACCTTAAGCAGCAATATTTTACGAGAACACTCTTTGATGCATAAAGCTAGCGACCAGCTGCAGCCCTACCCAATCGAATGACTTCATTCGCCGTGGGACCGTACACCAGTAAACCAAGAAAGCCCTGGTTTACACGACGCGCTACCGATTCAGTATTGGCGGTAATCATATCTGCCATTCCTACACGCTGACTATGCGCCAAAACCTCAAGATTCATTTTCTCGGCAGCCCCTCGGTCACCACCCAAGGCGTTAGTCAGACTGCCGATTCCGCAGGCCAACGAGCTGTAATTTGGAATATTTGCAATTTCCTCAAGCTCAGCAAATACCTCGGGAGTTTCGAGCATAAGCATTACAACGATGTCACCATCTGGGTTAGCGGGGGACCAAACGTTGACGTCTTCGAAGAACGAAACCGTCATGCGTGCCTCCTCGGCACTGCGCACATGCGGGAACACCACACCATCCGCTCCCATGGCAAGGAGCTCTTTGACTCGCGCCCGCGAAGTTTCCACACCGTCTTCAGACATAGGCGGAATACGAACCAGTAACTCCATCGCGGTGCCTTCTGTCCCACTTTGCAGACCCTGGGCCAGGTCAAGAGCCGAGTTTATATTGTAGTCTTGTTCAAGATTTAGAAAGGCATAGTCCAATAGTGGATTCGCGGCGAGTTCGCGGCCCGTCTCAACCGTAAAAGGGACTCCTGTCACGTATTGGCCAAACGCCGTCTGTCCAGACTCCCATAGCTCAATCAATCCCGCAGGAGAATCAGCGACGTTGGTTTGCGCATAAATAGTAAAGCGATCTGGAATTTGAGATCCCACGGCTAATAGAACCAGAACGGCGGAAACCGCAGCCACTCTGAAGACCTTACGCCTCTTTAATTCGTCTAACAGTTTACCCATGTCTGGGCTCCGGTTTTATTGTTCAATTAACGGGAGAGTCTAGCACAGCAGGGGTCTCGGCCTAAATGTCCGCTAAGGAGAGCTGGATTCGAGGCATTTTCCGCAAACGATCCGAGACGGGAAGCCTATTCACTGGCCTACTAACGAAGGACATAGCATTGCTTGCTAAGCCCCATGCTTTATCAGACAATCCAAGCAAAACAGGTCAAAGCCGTTGAATAAAAACAAGCGCAACAAAGCTCAGGGACATCTTAGCCGCCGCGATTTTCTAAATGGCTGCGCGGTTAGTCTGGCCGCTGGGACAGCACTCTCACCGCTGGAAGCTATCGCCCAGGGCGAACTTAATCCTTCGCTAATTTCTCCGGATTACTACCCACCCACTATTCAGGGCTTGCGCGGCAGCCACGCCGGTTCTTTCGAAAATGCACATGAATTGCGCGACGGCGAGGCCTGGCAATATCAAGACAGCGGGGAACCGGAATACGATTTGGTCATTGTCGGCGCGGGTATTAGCGGGCTGTCGGCGGCGTATTTCTACAGGAAACAACACGGCCCCGATTCCCGTATTCTTCTGCTCGACAATCATGATGATTTTGGTGGTCATGCCAAGCGAAATGAATTCTGGCATGACGGCCGCATGCATCTGGTTAATGGCGGCACGCTAAACGTTGAAGCTCCCTCGCAGTACAGCACGGTGGCAGCCGGTCTATTGTGGGAGCTGGGTATCGATCGCACCCGTTACTTCGAAAAGAATCGTGACATGTTTTCCTTTTATCGCGATATGGGGCTAATGAGCAGCACATTCTTTGACCGTGAATCCTTCGGTGCTGACAAATTGGTTGTGGGTTTTAATCGACAGCCCATCCGTGAATCCATTGCCCAATCGCCGCTAAATGATCAGGCGAAACGAGATGCCATTCGGCTCTATGAAAGCAAAGAAAATTATTTCGAGGGTCTAAGTGCGCAAGAGACTCGCGAACAGCTCGGTCATATGAGTTATGAGCATTTCCTGCTTAACATCGTCAAATGCCACCCGGATGTGGTGAAACTGTTCCAGGCTTCGTTTCATGGCTCATTCGTAGTAGGCCCTGATGCGATCCCTGCCATCTATTTTCGCGACAGCGGCTACCCAGGATTCGAAGGGCTCACGCTTGAAGACTTGCCACCTAACTTGTTAGCGAACGAGCCAGGCGGGCAACACGGCAGAGAGAATGCGCAGCGGGCTGGAGCTGGCGATCCTGACATGTACTTCCCGGATGGCAACGCCACTATTACCCGATTACTTGTGCGCTCATTGATTCCAGGTGCCGTAACCGGGCAAGACGCGGAGGATATAATCACCGCCGCCGTGAATTACCAACAACTGGACAACGCCAACAATGATTGCCGAGTTCGTTTGAATAGCACCGTTACCAATGTGCGCCATCTTAATGAGCAGCAAGTGCAAACCAGTTATGTTGTTGGTGGTCAGGCGCTCTCGGTTAAGAGCAAGAATGTAGTCATGGCCTGTTGGAACACGGTGATTCCCTATCTTTGTCCGGAGATTCCAGCCCCGCAGAAACAGGCATTGGCCTATGGGGTGAAATCACCGCTTATGTACTGCGGAGTATTGGTGTCGAATTGGCGCTCTTTTGTCGAGGCAGGGATTTCCGGCGTAACCGCGCCGGGTTTTACCTTTTCCAGAACGTCGCTGCAGGCTTCATTGTCCATGGGCGACTACAGCACTACTCGCAATCCTGATGAGCCAATAGTGGTTAGAATGTCGGCCTATTTTGATGCCCCCGGTCAAGGGCTTAACCGCCGTGAGCAGCACCTTGTTGGCCGCAACAAAATGTTGACCACCTCATTCGACGAATTTGAATTACAGATCCGCGATAAATTATCACGTGTTCTCGGTTCTTCCGGCTTTGACGATGAGAAAGATATCCTGGGCATAACAGTCAATCGATGGCCACACGGCTATACTTATTCCTACAATCCCCTGTCGGACCCGGACGAGTGGGCCTACAGCACCACGGCGCAGCGGCCAGCGGTTGTGGGTCGACAGCGGCTTGGACGAATAGCCATTGCCAATGCCGATGCATCCGCAAGCCCCCACACAGACGGTGCGATTAATGAAGCGTATAGGGCAGTCAACGAATTGTTGGATTCAGATTAGGTGTTTTACCAGCTACGGATCTAGACCAAAAACAACTACGTAACATATAGGCTCAACTTTTACCCCGCGTCCTAGTCTCCACTTTCCAATAGCCCTTCCCAAAACTACTGCATTTTTTCTTTTGCCCTCTTTTCATTAACCCCTTTTCTCAGCAGAAAGTACTTTTACTTCGGCCTCCTAATTCCTGTCGTTAACTATTCCACAGTTCTATCTTTGATTAAAATTTGCTATACCTAACATTGTGCGTAGTTGGTGATAGCTCATGCCAGTAGTGCTCTGGATATTACAACAACTAACAGGAGCAATAAGAATGAATAAATTCAAACTATTACTGGCCTTCGTGTTCTCTGTGACAGTGTCACTTGAAACTGCTGCACAAGAACCGGTCAACCCCGCCGCACTGGGTGGCGTCATGGGCACGACTGATGTCGTCGTTTCTGACATTCCAGGTTATGTAGCCGCCTTGAAGGAAAACTCTCAGCTTTTTGCCGTACTCAATGCCAACCTCGCTGGATTCTGTCAGGCAGTGAGCGGTGGAGTTCCAGGTGAATCACTGGTGTTTAACTTTAGCAATTCCTTGGAAACGGCACTGGCGAGTTATGACACTCAATTCAACGATCCCGCTTTCGCAAGCTTTGTCGCTAATTTGGCACCTTATCGCGAACTGGTCGGTTCCAGGCAAGCACAGATCATTCGACCCTATAACGGACCAGCGTTGGCGACCTGGGCAACTCGTAACCTTTATGTTCGCGCCGAGAATCCTCAGGCATACATCGACGCAATTGGCGCTCTGGAGAGTACGGCCCGGGCCAATGGTTTCGCAGATTTAACCCTGATGGTGCAGCAGGAAGTAGGCTCTGGTAACACGTCGGATTTACTGGCGGTAATAGCTGTTTCGTCGTCACTTGCCAGATTGGGAGCAGCTCTCGACGCAATCACGGGGGAAGGCTGGGCACAGGACGCATTTGCTAGCGTGCAAGCCGCCCGATCGCGAATAACTGAAGACAAGATATATCGTTGTCAGCAGATTTACCCCGCAATTTAAACGCTGACTTGTCTCAAGTTTGAAGGGGTCGAAGCCAGCATCCTTCGACCCCTTTCTATAGTGTTAATCCAAATAGCCCATGATTTTGTCGATAGTGGCATGGAAGAACTCATGGGAATAACTAACGCCGTTGTGATTTTGTAGTTCACCAATTTTGGCTGGCATTAGCTCATTGCTTGGAAACTGGAAGTCCGGCATCAGGATTGGGATAATTTTTTTATTCAGATTTATGTCGTGGGCGATTTTCTAATGCGAACATTTTTGGTCTAGATTGCCTGCAAAGTTAAGGTTCTAAACCAAGCTGCTCAAGACGCCGCGCGCCGCCCAAGATTCCCGTCATTCCATAATTGCCTTCGTGACAAGCATACTCGTAAATCTCTTCGTCAATTCTCGATAGTGCGTATTCTCCAGAAAACTCAGAGGTGAATACCGTTGGGTCATTCACTGTGAATCCATAAATCATTTTGTTGTTGGAATCCCTTCTAAAGGTTTCGATGACAGTGAGATTATCTGTTGGTATGCCATACATTGTTTGCCAGCTATTAAAGTACTTGGTTTCCACAATCAGTGTTTCCCCTTCCCAGCGCCCTATTGAATCGCCCATCCATTTTCTATGGGCCGCTGCTGCTGAATTGTGTTCGTCAGTAATTTTTACAATGCGGGTATCGTGCGCCATTTCAGTAGTTATGCTGATATACCCCGGCGACTGATTAAATGTCAGAAGACTATTGTAGATACTAGGCCGCATAACCGGACTGCCGAAATTGCCATTCAACAAACAACGCTCACCCAGACCGCGACCCTCTGGACCGTCACTACTCCTGGGTTGGCGAGCTCGTTGTGCACGCAAGCTATCGCTGAACCCTGCTACACGCTCAGGCATACGGCCATTGTTAGGATAGGTTATTGCAGAGGTACGAAATTCGCCGTCGATAGTGGGAATAAACTTGGCATCCTCGCGCCAGAATAGATCGTAATTGCCGAGGCTGGGAAGAGCTGTACCTACTTCCGGAGGAGCGCGATCAGGACTCAGCGGTTCATTAGCTTCATCGAATTTCTGCTGTACCGCACCTTCAAGACCAAGGGCCTCTTCTTCGGTATACGCACGTTTCTCAGCCAGTTCTACCGGTCTCTCGAAAGGCATAATTGTTGCGTGTCGCCATACGCCATGAAAGTTTGGTACGCCCCACTCGGTTTTGGGAACGATGTATTCTTGGGCTGTGGCACTGGCGGCGGTTAGGCTGACTATCAGTAGGAATAAGGGGGTTCTCATTTTTATTCTCCTTGTGGAGGCGCCAAAAAGTGAACATATTGAATACTTGGGCTTAAGTGAATATACAGGAAACTAAGCGAATATCCTCTCCTGCTTTCTAGCGCGCATCATATTGACCCCTTTCATTGGCTCCTGCCATTTTGCAACGAATTGTTGCTGAATGCCCTGTCTCTATACCGTTGAGCTATAGTCCATTAATCAAGAATATGCGAGAAACCAGGTGGTACTCGCTTCATTGAAAAGAAAGCGATGGATCGCACGCTTGTAGAGAGTTTTATGACCAGTTCCCTGCGCAGTGTTATTACCCGTATTGTTCTGTCGGCACTTTTGTTGCTTCTATCGTTTCCTCTATCATCTCCCCTGTTCGCCCAACAATCTCTGCCCCAGTTAACCCGCATCGAGCAGGATCAGGCGAATATCGTCCTCGACGGTTTTGTCGACGAGGCGGTCTGGCAGGACCTTCCCGTTATTCAGGGCATGAAGGTGATCGAGCCCGACACCTTGGCCGAACCTCCCTATGAAACCCATGCCCGCTTCTTCTATACCGAGGATGGGATCTATGTCGGCATCATTAATTTTCAGCCGCCGGAAACGCTAGTAGCCCGCATGACTACCCGGGATTTTCGTCTGCCTCGAGATGGCATCGAGGTACTGATCGATGCTTCCGGCGATGGCCTGTACGGATACCGTATCAGGTTGAATCTTGGCGACTCCATGACCGATATGTCTTTGCTACCCGAGCGCATATCGAACCTGCAGTGGGACGGCTCATGGGATGGCCGTACTCAGGCTATCGATGAAGGCTGGAGCGCCGAATTTTATGTGCCCTGGTCGATGATGACACTGCCAGCAGCCGACGGCGTGCGCCGCATTGGCCTGGCCTTCGAGCGCGAGATAGGACACTTGGGCGGCGAGCGATGGAGCAGCCCTCCACTGCCAACTACTCAAAACATCTATCTGTCAGGTTTCGAGAAATATGAGCTACAAGATATTGAACCGCGCCGGCAACTGACTTTCTATCCTTTCGTCTCCTCGGTGTTCGACGGCATCAAAAACGACACAGAGAACAAGGTAGGTACCGATGTCTACTGGCGACCAACAACCAACACTCAGTTGTCTGCAACGCTGAATCCGGATTTTGGAACCGTCGAGTCCGACGATGTGGTGGTTAACCTCACCGCTTTTGAAACGTTCTTTCCAGAAAAGCGCGCCTTCTTCTTAGAGGGACAGGACATATTTAATACCTCACCCCGCTCTTCCGGAAGAGGGGGCGGTCCTGGAGGTCCTATTTCCTTACTAAATACCAGGCGCATAGGTGGCGCCGCTCGTTTTGACGTGCCAGACGATGTGAACGTCATCGCTACCGATCTCAGCCGTCCCAGCGATCTGCTTGGTGCCTTCAAATTTACAGGGCAGAACGGTAACTTGCGCTATGGCACCTTGCTGGCATCAGAAGACGACTCGCAAGTGCGAGGAAATCTCGATGACGGCACTGAGATTAATCTGCAGGCTAAGGGTCGAGATTTTTCCATTGCCCGACTCCTTTACGAAGACACCCAAAGTGGAGGAAGACGAGCCATCGGCTGGATGGGAACCAACCTGAGTGCTTCCTATGTAGACTCCACTGTGAATGCCATCGACATGCATTATTTTTCACGGGACAACAAATGGATTATTGACGGGCAACTGATGCACAGCGATGTCGATGACGTAACCGGTGCCGGATTCCTCGGCGATGTCAGCTACCGTCCCGAACGTGGCGTGCAACACAGCGTCAATGCTACCTATATCGACGACACTTTCGACATGAATGAACTCGGTTTCCTGTCCCGTAACGATCAGATGAACCTCAGCTACAACTATTCGAAGAATGAATCTGACGTGCCTGGATTGCGGCAGCGATTTACCAGCTTTCGTTTTTCTAACGAATGGAACACCGAGGGACAGCCGGTACGATTCGGGTGGTTTCTGGATCGTAACTATACCTACCTGGACAGCAACACTTTCGCCTTTGGTATGAGTTATTTCCCTCCTAGGACCGATGACCGTCTTGGACGTGGCACGGGGGACTTCAAAATCCCGGAACGCTGGGGCGGGAACCTTGATTACAGCACCGACCGCGCAAAGGAAATCGCTTACAGCGTCGGCATCAGATCGAGACAAGGCGATCTTGGAAAAGCCAGCATTACCACCAGTGCAGGTGCGGCCTGGCGGCCAAACGATCGGTTCTCCATCGACCTGAGCCTGCGCTACACCGACGAAGAAGCCTTGCTGGTGCACAAAGGCGATGGCAACTACACCAGCTTCGAATCCCATCAATGGGCGCCACGACTGGAGATGAATTACTTCATCACCGCAAAGCAGCAGATACGTTTCAGCACCCAATGGACTGCACTTAAGGCATTCGAGGATAAGTTCTTCCAGGTCAATCCAAACCAGCGCGAACATCTGCACGCGATTGCCAACCCGGATGACACCCCCGATGACTTCGTCATCTCTCGCCTGACTTTTCAGGCACGTTATCGCTGGGAGATTGCGCCGCTGTCCGATCTGTTTGTGGTGTATACCCGAGGTAGCAATCTACCGAGAGACAGCCTGTTTACTTTTCAGGATCTGTTCGAGCAAAGCTGGAACAACAGAATTGTGGATTCAGTGGCGGTGAAGCTGAGATATCGGTTTGGGTCGTAGTTGAAATGGAAAGTTGAAATGGAAAGTTGAAATGGAAAGTTGAAACGGCGAGTTGAAACTGCGAGTTGAAACTGCGAGTTGAAAAGGGAACAGACCAACTCCCCCGCCCAAGTTTGGCATTGTTCCCCCACTCTAAATTTCGACCTTAATCAGGCAACGGCATTCCCCGTTCCTGCAACACCTCCGCAAAAGTTCGGGAAGCGTTAACCCCCGTAGGAAATCCTGAGTACAAAGTCACCTGGGCGATCAACTCCGAGATTTCCTGTGTAGTTAGTCCATTATCCAATCCCCTGTTCAAATGCACTCTTAGTTGATCGGTCTGGTAATTAGAAAGCGTCACGGCGATGGTTGCCAGGCTGCGATCACGGGCCGACAATTGTTCACGGGTCCAAGTTTCACCATAGACCAAGCCGCCGATTAACTCGTCGAGATAGGGAGCCGCGGGGAATCGTCCATCGCCAAGCGGCAAGCATCTGGATTCCAAAACTTCTGCGGTAACTCGCGCCGCATTCACCCCGGTAGGAAAGCCGGAGTAAAATGTTACGTGAGTAATTATTTCTGCAATCTCTTCCTGAGTTACACCATTATCTAACGCTCGACCTACGTGATAGCTCACTTCGCTTGATGCATACATGGCAGTACCCACAGCAACCGTGATCATACTTCGGTCACGGGGCGACAGCTCCGCGCGCTTCCAGGTTTCGGCGTAGACCACCTGATTAAGTAAATCCCGCAGGTATGGTGTTTGCTGGAATGCACCGGGAAACTCAAGCTCAGGATCCACCGGTGGCTGTCGCGAAGAAGCACCAGGAGGGCTCGCAGGCAGGCCCCGCTCCGCAAAGACTTCTGCTGCCACCCTGGCGGCATTTACTCCTGTTGGGAAACCCGAGTACCACAGAGTATGCGCAATGATCTCCGATATCTCGGCCTGAGTAACACCGTTATCCAGTGCCCGCCCCATGTGCAGACGAAGCTCGTAGGTAGCATAGAGTGCCTGATTCACAGCGACAGTAATCATGCTGCGGTCTCGGGCCGACAGACCGGGGCGTTCCCAAATATCACCGTAAACATAGGTATTGCGCACCTGCCCCAAGTAAGGGGCAGCGTCGTATGCACCAGGAGGTGGAGGTGGTTGCTGGGCGAAGGCGGCTGAACAAAGTAAAAACATGGCAAGCGCGACCAGCGACCGGATGGAAAATGATTTATTAGAACTGAATCTCAGAGCTGGCATAGCCTGTCCTCTCTTATTTTTATTGTTTATTGTTTTGAATTGGCTCTCGCGTAATTTAGGGTTTGTCAGCCCGAAACGCTCAAGCTAGATTACCTTACTACCCTGACTCAAACCAACTCCTAGTCGAAGACTACTGAGCAAGGCGGGGGAACCCAAGATAAAGGGGACGGAGATATCATCATTTATTACTCCTCCCCTCTTTATCGCACCGGAACTCCCTCTCGCTGGCTGCTTTCCCAATCTCTGGGTACACCTATATCAACTTCTTCTGCCGGCAGAGAAGTCTTACCCAGAATCACGTCAGCAATTTTCTCCGCCACCATGATCACTGGCGCATTGATATTGCCATTGGGTAAGCTTGGAAATACCGAGGCGTCCACTACTCTCAAACCATTCAAGCCATGCACCTTACAATCTTTGTCGACAACGGCAAGCGCATCTTCGGCCGAACCCATCCTGCAAGTTCCGGCAGGATGGTATGCACTTTCAATATTCTGTTTCACCCATTCATCAATCTCGGCGTCGGTGTTTACATCAACCCCTGGTTGAATCTCTTCCCCACGATAACTGTCCATAGCCGGTTGATTCATGATCTCCCGCGTCAGACGGATACACTGACGCCAGGCTTCAATATCATCTTCATGCTGGTAATAATTAAATAAAATACTGGGCGGCGCTGTTGGATCAGCACTGGTGATTCTTACTCGACCTCGACTCTTGGGTTTGTTCGGTCCCACGTGTACCTGAAATCCATGCCCGTCGATGGAAGGCGTTCCGTCGTAGCGCATAGCCGCTGGCAGGAAGTGATATTGGATGTCGGGAGATTTTAAACCGCTGCGCGAGCGTATAAAGGCACAAGATTCGAAATGATTGCTGGCACCCAGCCCGTCCTTAAATAAAAGCCACCTGGCACCTATTAAGCCTTTGCTAATCAAACCGAGCTTTGAATTCAAACTTACGGGCTGCTTGCAGTGAAACTGAAAATACACTTCCAAGTGATCTTGGAGGTTTTCCCCAACACCGGGAAGCGAGTGAACACACTTTACCCCAGCCTCTTCCAAAGTTTCCGCGCTACCAATACCGGAATGTTGCAGCAACATGGGTGAGGCTATGGCACCGGCTGCGACAATTACTTCTTGTCGCGCTTTTACAGTTGTTACTTTGCCAGCACGTTCGAATGTTATGCCGACAGCACGACCATTCTCTACCTCTATTCGTTGAACCAGCGCCTTAGTGATGACCTTGAGATTGGACCGATGTATTACCGGTTGCAGGTAAGCACGCGCGGTAGACTCGCGCACTCCATCGCGCACCGTCATGTGCATGGGGCCGAAACCTTCCTGGCGCTCACCATTGTAATCGCTGGTTGCGGGGTAACCTGCTTCGACTCCGGCATCAATAAAAGTTTGGTACAAAGGATTCAAACGCATCTCATTGCCAGCACACACGGCAAGAGGGCCATCTTCACCGCGATAGCCATCCCCTCCTCCAACCCAGGATTCAGCACGCTTGAAGTAAGGCAAGCATTCGCGGTATCCCCAGCCCTGTGCGCCCAATGCTTCCCATTCTTCAAAATCATGGGCATTACCACGCACGTAAACCATACCGTTTATTGTTGAGGTGCCTCCCAGTCCTTTTCCTCGTGGACAACTGATGCGCCGGCCATCCAAGCCGGGCTCTGGTTCTGAGTGATAACCCCAATTGAATCGGTCCATCGCCATGGGATAGGACAAGGCTGTAGGCATTTGCACCAATATATTTTTGTCGCTACCACCGGCTTCCACTAACAGAACACGATGTTCTGGATTGGCTGAAATTCTGTTGGCCAATACACAGCCTGCAGAACCTGCTCCAATAATTATAAAATCAAAATCTTCCAATCTAATGTCCTGGCAACTGATGACCAAATAGTTTGTGACCGACCAATTAGTAGCCCACTTGTTAGGAACTCAGTGGGTGAACCAACATTTATCTTCGAAGAACAATAAACACAGCAAACACGGCGACAGCGAGAATAGCCTGCATTACAAGATTTATCTGGGGAATAAATGGCTTGGGGTCATTGCGATTGAGTCTAACAGATTGAATTTAGGTGCTGCTAGATTTTCTGATGCGTGGCGTAGGGAAATTGAAAAGGGAGAGAAAGAAGCCATATCAACTCCTCGCTCTCCCTTTATAGTTCGCTTTAGCTACTAGTGAACTTAGAGACTAATACTGGTAAATGAATCAACTACCACTGCGCCGAGATCTCCGTTCCCCTCAGCCGCTAGAGATTGCATGTACGCGTTGAACTCTGCGGAATTTGGCGTGTCTTGGGCTTTGCCCCAAGCTGCCATATTGTCGTAGCGCTGCAGGTAATACATTCTATTGTTTCCGTTAGCATAGACTGACACTGCCGATCCTTCTTTTTCGTGAATAACTTTTGAATCTCGGCCTGCCTGAAGCAATCGCGCCATAGTGGAGGTAGTAACTTCCCACACCGTTATTTGAGTAACCGCTCCGGGTCCACCGCCTGGCGCTGCTGATTCAATGGTGCGCAGCCGGATATTGTCAGTCTGAACAGATGCAGCTTCTCTCGATACTCTGCCCTGAAATGCGCCAAAAGCTCCATTGGTTTGTAGAGCTGCGAACCATTCACCGTAGGCTTCCCAACTATCGTGGATAACAGCGAAACGAAACGTACCGCTTAGGTCATTACTAATAGCGACCTGTGCGCCAGACGCCTGAATGATATCCCTTGCTTCACGAAAACTTTGAGTAAGCTGGGGCGCTCCACCAGCCGTAGGTTGATACACATTCACAGAAACTACTTGTGCGAAAGTGGAGGAAGAGAATACAAGTATAAGTGCGATAAAAATGGACTTCATATTAGTGCTCCTTGTTTTTTGAATGCACGAAAACACGCACTTCGATACTCATCGAAATATGATTTTCCTGTGCTTTTTTATTAGGTACTAACTACGAATGGTTAGCGCGGAAATGCTGGGCTAACTACCCACTGCGTCTTCAACCTAGCACC
>JABJIC010000018.1 GCA_018661465.1 Gammaproteobacteria bacterium
AGAAAAAGGCTGCTAAGAAGAAAGCGAAGAAGAAGGTAGCTAAGCGCAAGCCAGCCAAGAAGAAGGCTGCTAAGAAGAAAGCGAAGAAGAAAGTAGCTAAGCGTAAGCCGGCTAAGAAGAAGGCTGCTAAGAAAAAAGCTAAGAAGAAGACAGTTAAGCGCAAGCCAGCCAAGAAGAAGGCTGCTAAGAAGAAAGCGAAGAAGAAAGTAGCTAAGCGTAAGCCGGCTAAGAAGAAAGCTGCTAAGAAGAAGGCAGTGAAGCGCAAGCCAGCTAAGAAGAAGGCTGCTAAGAAGAAAGCGAAGAAGAAAGTAGCTAAGCGTAAGCCGGCTAAGAAGAAAGCTGCCAAGAAGAAAGCGAAGAAGAAGGTAGCTAAGCGCAAGCCAGCCAAGAAGAAGGCTGCTAAGAAGAAAGCGAAGAAGAAAGTAGCTAAGCGTAAGCCAGCTAAGAAGAAAGCTGCCAAGCGTAAGGCTCCAGCCCGTAAGAAGGCTGCAAAGAAGAAAGCTGTAAAGAAAAAGGCCCCAGCAAGAAAGAAGGCTACGCGAAAGCGGAAGTAAGCCAGCTGGGTAGAGCATAGCCATGCCCCACCATCTCGGTTGACCGCTCATAGATGGTGGGATTTATGCTCAACTCTCCGGAAATCCCTGTTGAGATAATCAATGGGGATTTTTTTATGCCCGAAACTTAGCCCTTGTCAGGGCAAAGCGGTAAAGTACGCATATGCAAAATATCCTCGCAATAGATACCTCTGGACCGATTTGCTCGGTGGCATTACAGAGTTCGGAGCGTACATCCTTTCGCAAAAGTGACGCCCAGAGGCAATCAGCACAACGCATATTGCCTATGATTACCGAGCTTTTGTCAGAACATAAGCTAATGTTGGATGAATTGGATGGGATTTCTGTAATGGCTGGCCCAGGTTCGTTTACGGGATTGAGAATAGGCATAGCGGTAGCTCAAGGCCTGAGTATGACAAAAAACATACCTTTGATTCCTGTATCCAACCTTGTTGCTAAAGCGGCAGCTGTTTTTCGTAAGTTGGGAGAGACTTCTCCAGTCGATTCTGCCGTGATATGTGAACTAGCGCGGGAGGGCGAAGTTTATTTTGGCGCCTTCCAAAAATCGGAAACATCTGGAGTAAGTTTGCTTGGAATGGAGCAGGTAAGTTTGCCAGAAAATATAATAATCCCAGAAGAGATGGCTAATATTTCCCAAATCGCTGCCTCTGGCGATGCCTGGACTGAGGATTGTCCCTTACATGGGCAATTAGCACCACACTGTGAGCTTGAAATTGTTTCAGTAGAGACCACTCTAGACGATTTGCTGGCTCTAGCGAACATAAAGCTCGGGTTGAATGAAACAGTCGTTGGGGCTGAGCTGAGACCGAATTACGTCAAAGAAGAATTGGATTACAGCTAAGTGAGTGTCTTAAAGCTGGTCCTAAAGATCGTTCTAGAAAACGATCTTGAAAACAGAGTAAGGAGTCGATTTTGAACCTGGATTATTTTCAGGTCAGTTTTCTGGCAATACTACAGGGATTTACAGAATTCCTGCCAATCTCTTCGTCTGGCCATCTTATTTTGCCGACTCTGTTATTTGGTTGGGAAGATCAGGGTCTGACTTTTGATGTCGCCGTTCATATTGGATCTTTGGCGGCAGTACTTATTTTCTTCCAGCGGGATGTGACCCGATTGTTGCATGCCTGGCTAGGCAGCATCTTTTCCCAGAGGCATAGCTCTGATTCACGTTTGGCATGGATGCTCTTCGTTGCAACTATTCCTGCCGGTCTTGCCGGGCTCTTGCTTGGCAACTATGTAGAGCAGTATGCGCGCTCCTTACCAATAATCGCCGCAGCTTCGTGGCTGTTCGCTGGCTTACTTTTCTGGGCCGACCGTGGCAGCAAAGAAGAACGAAGCATGGACGACTTGAGCTGGAAAGCCGTCATTTTTATCGGGCTTGCTCAGGCTTTGGCATTGATTCCTGGGACCTCTCGTTCGGGAGTAACTATGACAGCAGCACTTTTTTGCCATCTTGATCGAAAAGAAGCCGCTCGATTTTCCTTTTTGTTATCCATCCCAATAATCATGGCGAGCGGATTGCTGAGAGGGGCAGACCTGATTAGCGCAGAGACAGTTGCAATCCAATGGCCAGTGCTTATCTATTCCATATTGCTCTCGGCGGCAGTTGCCTATCTCTGTATTCATTATTTCCTGCAACTCATTGAACGAATCGGTTTTCTACCTTTTGTGCTGTATAGAATGGTGTTGGGTCTGCTCCTTATCGGTGTCTGGCTGGTATGAGTTCCGTATCAGAAGCAGCAATAGTTTTGTATCAGCAGGGCGTTGAGGCCAGCGAAGAAGAAAAGGCTCTTGCCAATGAATTGAATCTCAAACTTCTTGCCAATAGTGAAGGGTTCGCTAACAACGAAGAGCTTGCTAGTGCAGCTGATTGTTATCTTCAGATTAAGCCCTGTGGTTTATGCCTCATAGTCAAAGATGGGAACAGCTTCACCTCCACTCATGTGGATTTTGCGGATGCGAAGTTAAATTATCGCGTTCAAGATAAAGGCAAGACTCAAAATATAGCGAAGGCGGTGGGGTTGAAAGGTTCAGTTCTGCCCTCGGTACTGGATGCGACGGCTGGATTGGGAAAGGATGCATATCTATTAGCTAGTATGGGATGTGAGTTGGCGATGCTTGAACGTTCGCCGATTGTTTACAAGTTGCTGGTTGATGGTATTGAGAGAGCGGCGAAGGAATCACAAACAATTCGGCAGCGCATAGCAAGAATGCACTTGCGCAACGATGATTTTCTTCAGTCCGAAGGTGTAATGGACAAATATGATGTTGTATATCTTGACCCGATGTTCCCAGTTAGGTCTAAGAGCGCTAAGGTAAAGAAAGAGATGTTCGCACTACAGAAGTTGCTGGGTAGTGATGATGAGAGTCTTGATTGGTTGGGTAAAGCGAGGACGCTGGCAAAAAAGCGCATCGTTGTGAAGCGTGCAAAATTGTCTTCTTTCCTCGGAGGGGAAAAACCGGATATTCAGTTTAAGGGAAGCAGTAGCCGATACGATGTCTACTTAGTGACCTGAGGCGTGTATTTTGGAAAACTTATCAGCTTAGTAGCTTTTCTAGAACGCGCTGGTAAATTTGAGAAAGAGTGTCGAGCTCAGAGACGGCAACACTTTCATTTATTTTGTGAATAGTGGCATTACAAGGACCCAGTTCCACGAGCTCAGTGCCAGTAGGCGCAATGAAGCGCCCATCGGAAGTGCCACCCGCCGTAGATAGTTCAACCTCGATCTTGCATATGTCTCGTATCGCATCGCTCACCGTATCAATCAGTATTCCGCGAGAAGTCAGAAATGGTTCACCAGAGAGATGCCACTGAATGTCATATTCGATGCCGTCTTTGTCCAGTTCCTCGTGTACAGATTTCTGTATCGCTTCTGCATTAGTTTCGGTGGAGTAACGGAAGTTGAAATCCACTTTCAATTGCTCTGGGATAACATTGTTTGCGCCGGTTCCGGCATTGATGTTGGAAATCTGAAAACTGGTCGGGGGGAAAGAGTCATTGCCCTGGTCCCACTGTCGTGAACACAGTCTCCCTAATGCAGGCAGAGCACTGTGAATCGGATTGGATGCCAATTGGGGGTAAGCGACGTGCCCCTGAATCCCTTTTACCTTCAGCTGACCGCTAAGTGACCCTCGACGACCTATTTTGATGGAGTCCCCAACTGTTTCTGCGCTGCTGGGTTCGCCAACTAGGCAGTAATCGATATCGGTACCGCGCTGCTTCAACGTCTCCATCACTTTGCGGGTGCCATTGATGGCGATACCTTCTTCGTCACTGGTAATGAGAAATGCGATCCGAGCCTTCAGGGCGGGTTTCGAAGAAAGAAAAGCTTCTACGGCGGTTATCATCGCTGCCAGCGAACCTTTCATGTCCGCGGCTCCTCGCCCAATTAGCATTCCTTCATGTACCGTTGCAGCAAAGGGAGGGAATTGCCACTCTGTCTCAGGACCTGGAGGAACCACATCGGTATGGCCGGCAAAGACAAACAGAGGGCCATCATCGCCGAGAATCGCCCACAAATTGCTGACGTCAGCAAATGGAAGGGACTCGATGCTAAAACCCAGAGGAGATAGTCTGTCGGCCATTAGTTGCTGGCAGCCACAGTCTTCCGGTGTAACGGAAGGCTGTTGAATTAATTGTCTGGCTAAGTCGAGAGTGGATGACATGGTATCTTCTTCAGTAACTGTAGTTTCTTAAAAGTTTTTAAATGACCAGCCTAAGAATAACTTAGTTATGGCCATGCAATTCTGCATTAAGACTGACTGATGATTTAAGCGGCACGCATTCAACTCCGCCGGAGAGAGAGTTACGTCTAAACAACAAATTCTCCACGCCGCTTAATTCGACAGCCTTGCAGGTTTTGATGTGCTTGCCGGTGTTGTCACGCAAATCCAGTTTGGTTCCTGCTGTAACATATAGCCCGGCTTCCACGATGCAGCCATCGGCAAGGGGAATACCTATTCCTGCATTCGCGCCTATTAAGCAATTATTGCCAACAGTGATAATTGTCTTGCCACCACCGGAGAGGGTTCCCATTGTGCTGCAGCCGCCGCCAAGGTCACTATTGGCGCCAACCATAACTCCGGCGGAGATGCGCCCCTCGATCATCGCTGGGCCCTCTGTCCCCGCATTAAAATTCACAAAGCCTTCGTGCATGACAGTGGTGCCTTCGCCTAAGTAGGCGCCCAGACGAACCCTGGCCGTGTGTGCAATGCGAACACCTTTTGGCATTACATAGTTGCTCATCTTTGGAAACTTATCCACGGACATGATTTCCAATAGTTCATCATTCAGTCGTGCATCAAGCTGAACCTGGGGCAGATCTTCCAAATCAATAGCACCACGATTGGTCCATGCGAGATTGTGTAAAACGGCAAATAAACCATCAAGGTTGACGCCGTGAGGTTTAACCAATCTATGGGAAAGCAGATGCAGTTTTAAATAGGCTTCCGCAACATTTGCAGGAGCTGAATCTTCTTTCAGTATACAAAATATGGCCGTCTTGCTACTGATGGAGAATTTATCGAGAACGCTCGCAAGTTCCGCTTGATTGGCAGCGGAAAGAGCGCTCTGTAAATTTGCCAGAAGAGAGGAATCCAGCAGGACAACACCGTTGCCGCCATCCTCTGTCTTGCAAACCGCCGTTATGGCTTCCATCAAAGTCTCTGAGGGTGCAAGCAGGGGCTGAGGATAAAACACCTCTATGATTTCCCCTTTTGAGTTTTCGGTGGCCAGTCCAAAGCCGATACTGTGTACATTCGAGCTAGTCATTGTTGTTTCCTGTGTTTAGCACTCTCTAGCGGGCTGTCTATGACTACAGAAGTTTTCTACTTGAGGAATACCTCAGTCATTTTTTGCTCATTATAGCCGAGTAACCAAGTTTTACTTGTTTCGATTATCGGTCTCTTGATCATCGAGGGTTGTTCCTGCATCAGGCTGATGGCAATTTTTTCCGTAACAGAGTTTTTAACGGCGTCTGGTAACTTTCTCCAGGTAGTGCCTCGGGTATTGATCAAATCCTTGTAGTCGAAATGCGTAAGGAAAGTGATAATCAGTTCCTCAGGGCATTGCTGTTTCTTATAATCGTGGAATTCGTACTCGATGTGATGATCATCTAGCCACTTTTTGCAGCGCTTGATCGTATCACAATTGGGTATGCCGTAGAGGGTAGTCACGAGGGAGTTCCTTGTTCGTCTGCTTCTGTTTTGTTTGCGTTAGTGGCTTAAGTGCTTAGTCGGCTTTCTAACTCGGAATGGATTGCTTCCTGCAATTCATCCGCTCTATCTGAATCTTCCAATAACGCTCCATCCTGGTCGGTAATGAAAAATAAGTCCTCAACTCTTTCACCTAATGTGGTGATGCGGGCATCTTTCAAAATTATGTCCTTCTCGGCAAATACCTTTCCGATAGATGCAAGAATCCCAGGCTGGTCCGGGCAGTTAATTTCCAGAGTCGTATAGTCCTTGTTTGTTGAATTGATCACGGCAGTTTCAATTCGATTGCTAAAATATTTGTCTTTGCGAGTCAGTCGAATGTTTGCTGGGCTGCTTGGCTGTCCTCCCACTGCGAGTTGCCTGATGAGAGATGACTTAATTTCTTCAATTCGCTTGCTGTTGTCTCCGACACGTTGGCCGTTACTCTCCAGTACAGTAAAAGTATCCATACAGTGGTCATCTGCCGAGGTAAATATCCTGGCTCCCTGGATATTAAGATTGAGCTTCTCGAAGACGGCTGTACAGTTAGCAAAAAGGTAATTGCTATTGCTGGTATAGATGAATATCTGTGTCGCGCCTTCTGCGCTATTCTCACTGATGTCTCTGATGGAAACCAGGGCGCCTTCGCCATCAAATTCTGCGACTACCTCCGTGTGCCAGGCTATATTGCTGGCAGACTCTCGCACAAAATATTCGTCACTGACCTTGCTCCAGATTTTTGCAATTATGTCAGCGGGGATATTAAGTTCAGCCAGTTTTCCTGAAGCAGATTCTTTCTTGTCTGCGATTCTTTCGGCTCGGTTAACCGGGTTTTCCAGGCCCTGCCTCAGCACTCTTGCCGTATTTTGATAAAGCTGGCGCATCAGTGTGGCTCGCCAGCTATTCCACATCTCCGGATTGGTGGCCCTAATATCAGCAACGGTCATTGCATAAAGATAATCAAGATGAAGTTTATCGCCGACGATCTTGGCAAACTCAAGAATGACGTCAGGGTCTGAAATATCTTTTCTCTGAGCGGTCATTGACATAATCAGGTGCTTGTCGACGAGCCAGGTCACCAGTTTTCCGTCCCAGGTGCTGAGTTGATGCCGTTCACAAAAATTCTTAGCGTCTACCATGCCTAAAGTTGAATGATTGCCGCCGCGCCCCTTGGCAATGTCGTGATACAGGCCGGCAATGTATAACAATTCAATCTTGGGTAAATTACTTACTATTTTAGAAGCGAGCGGGTAATTCTCTCTCTCATGGGGGCGGTTAAATGTACGCATATTCTCCACCACTTGAAGGGTGTGAGCATCGACAGTGTAAATATGAAATAGATCATGTTGCATCTGCCCCTTGATCTTTCCGAACTCCGGAAGATAGCGTCCGAGGATTCCGTATCGAGACATGCGTCGTAGTTGAAAAGTTAAGCGGTGGGGTGAACGCAGCAACTCCATAAACAGAGAAGTGTTTCGAATATCAAGTCGAAATTCATCGTCAATCAATCGACGATTGTCCCGTAACAAGCGAATGGTGGACGCTCTGATCCCTTCGATCTGAGGGTTCTGGGCGAGAAGAACAAACATCTCCAGGATAGCGAAAGGAGTTCGCTCAAATACATTCCCAGAACATACTTCGATGTATCCATTGTTTATCTGGAAGCGATTATTAAGAGGCTCAATTCTTACTCTTTCACCTTCGCGCAGAATGGCCTCGTCAAGATGCTGCAATAAAACATCATTGAGCTCTCGAAGATTTGCAACTGCGCGGTAATACTGTTGCATCAGTTTCTCGACGCCGAGGCTGTTGTCGTCGTCTTCATATTCGAATAATTTTGCCAGCTCTCTTTGCTTGTCGAACAGTAATCGGTCTTCGCGGCGACCTTCGAGCAGGTGCAGCCCATAGCGCAATTTCCACAGAAACTGCTGCCCTTTATTAATCATCGCTTCTTCAGATTCCTGAAGAAAGCCGAGCTTCACCAGGTCGTTAAATGAACTGGCGTCAAAATGCCGCTTGGCTACCCAGGCGATAGTTTGAATGTCACGTAAGCCTCCGGGGGAGGTTTTGACATTGGGCTCAAGGGCATAATCGATATCGTGATATTTTTCATGGCGCGCAATTTGCTCATCCCATTTTGCCCGCAGGAATTTCTTACTAGGCCAAACTCGCTTGGCTGTAGTGATGCGGTACATTTCCTGTTGCAAGTCACCAGGCCCCGCCAAGGTTCTGGACTCCATCAGGGCGGTAGCCACTGTGATGTCCTTGATGGCTTCCTGCTTGCATTGTTTGATGGAGCGAACACTCTGGCCAATCTCAAGACCGATGTCCCACAACAGTGTGAGGAAGGCACTGATGCAGTCTTTATATTTGGCATGCCTACTGGAGCGAGTGAGTATCAATAAGTCGATATCAGAGTGAGGTAGCAGCTCGCCACGGCCATAGCCGCCGACAGCTACAAGACTAATATCACCGGGGTTTGGCCATTGCTGTTGCTGCCAGGCAAGCTTGAGAATTTGATCTACAGCCTGGGCGCGCTGCTCTACGATTTCGCTAATATTCTCATTGCGCCGGTATCGGGAATCGAGAATGTCATTGGCTTGACTTAGTACCGTACGAAAAACCGCAATCTTGTTGGTGGCGGTAGCGAGTTGGTTCTCTAAATGGGCAGGATCGATAAGAGAGCCATGCCCGCCTTCTACAGGTTCAGAAGGGGCTACTGTGTCATTGTCCTGGGTCACAGTTGCTCATCAGATCGAACCGTCATCACTTCACAGCCATCCGCAGTGACCGCAAGCGTATGTTCCCACTGTGCAGAGAGTCGACGATCCTTAGTAGTAACTGTCCAGCCATCACTTTTTGATAACTTGGTGTAGCGAGTGCCGGCATTGAGCATGGGCTCAATGGTAAAAGTCATGCCTTCGACAATGGGTGTGCCGGTGCCTGCTTTTCCGAAATGCAGAACCTGGGGTTCTTCATGGAATATGCGACCGATGCCATGGCCACAATATTCGCGAACGATAGAATAGTTGTTGGCTTCACCATGCTGCTGGATGATAGCCCCAATATCTCCCAATGTAGTTCCGGGTCGGACGATTTCGATCGCTTTATAGAGACATTCCTGGGTAACCCTGATTAATCGTTTGGCATGGTCGGGAGTGTCACCGACGCAAAACATCTTGCTGGTGTCTCCATGAAAGCCGTCCTTTATTACGGTGATATCGATATTGATAATATCCCCTGATTTCAATAACTTGCCATCGCTAGGAATACCGTGGCAGATCACGTTGTTAAGTGATGTACAGATAGACTTGGGAAAGCCATTGTAGTTAAGCGGGGCGGGGATAGCCTTCTGCTCATTGACTATGAAGTCGTGGCAGATGCGATCCAGCTCGCCGGTGCTTACTCCTGGCTGGACATGGGGGCCGATCATTTCCAGAACTTGTGCAGCCAGTTTTCCGGCAATACGCATTTTGGAGATATCGTCAGCGGTCTTGATAGTTATGGTCATTGGAGTCCCATACTAGTGGCTTCCTTGCGGTGTTTACCGAATTTTCTTTTTAATTAGTAACAGGTTTATCGAGTGGTATATGTCAGGTGCTTCAAAAGCTCGTTATTGTAATGCAGCGAATCCTGCAATAACAAGGCAGAGGTGGCGAATTACCTGCTTTACCGAGGCATCGGCATTAGCCCGGATATATGCTCAAAAAACACAGATTTTCTTTTCGTGGGGGCCTGTATATGGTATAAAGCGGCGCGTTTTCGATGTAGTCCCGTATGGGGTCGAAAAATTCGCAGTAAATATTAACTAAACGTCGCACATATACCGTCACATGAGATCTGGGTGCCTCTTTGTGAAATTCTAAGGAATTTCTCTGAATTGGTTGATCCATGGGGTATATGGAAGACCTAACCCGAAACTAAGGAAATAACATGACTGTAAGTATGAAAGAGATGCTCCAAGCTGGAGTTCATTTCGGGCACCAGTGTCGCTACTGGAATCCAAAAATGGAGCCATTTATATTTGGCTCGCGCAACAAAATTCATATCATCAACCTCGAGCACACTGTTCCAGCCATGAATACGGCTTTGGAAGAGATTACGGATATGGCGAGCAAGAAGAAGAAAATCTTGTTTGTTGGAACCAAGCGTGCGGCGGGTAAGATTATCAAAGAGGAAGCCGAACGCGCTGGCATGCCTTATGTTAATCATCGCTGGCTCGGCGGTATGTTGACTAACTACAAGACCATTCGTGGCTCAATCAAGCGTCTTAAAGAGCTTGAGCAGCAGGAAGTGGATGGCACTCTAGGCAGATTAACCAAGAAAGAAGCGCTTATGCGTACCCGCGCCAAGGAAAAACTTGAGCGCAGTATCGGTGGTATTAAGGACATGGGTGGATTACCTGATGCCCTGTTCGTAGTCGATGTAGATCACGAGCGCATCGCAGTAACCGAAGCTAATAACCTCAGAATTCCTGTAATTGGCATTGTTGATACAAATTCGAATCCAGATGGTATTAACCACATCATTCCAGGAAACGACGATGCAATTCGCGCAATTCAGCTATACGTTGGTTCTGTAGCCGATGCATGTGTTGAAGGTCGAGGCCAGAATGGCGGAGTAGAAAGCGAATTCATCGAAGTTGATGATGAAGCACCAGCCGAGGCAGGTGAAGAAAAGACTGCAGAAGCTCCTGCTGAAGCCAAGGCTGAAGAAGTAGCTGAAGAGAAAGCTGAGCCGGAAGTGGAAGCTGCTGCGGAAGTAGTTGAAGAAGCCGTTGTTGAAGTTGAAGCCAAGGTCGAAGCTAAAGCTGAACCTGAAGCTGCTCCAGCTGCAAAGAAGGCTCCAGCTGCAAAGAAGGCTCCAGCCAAGAAGAAGGCTCCCGCTGCGAAAAAAGCTCCAGCAAAGAAAAAAGCTCCAGCGAAAAAGAAAGCTCCAGCCAAGAAGAAGGCAGCAGCTGACTCCGCTGATAGCGAATAGCAATATTTCTGGCAGACATGTCTTGTGCTGTTAGTTTTAGTAGATGAAACGTAGAAGGGGGCGAATAGCCCCCTTTTTACAGGAACGAATCGAGAATTTTGTTCTTAAAACAAAAGTTCGAACAGATTAGATAGAAGGAATATAAAGAGATGGCAAATATTACTGCAGGCATGGTGAAAGAGTTACGTGAAAGAACCGGCTTGGGCATGATGGATTGCAAGAAGGCTCTAAGCGCAGCCGATGGCGATATGGATAAGGCGATTGAAGATCTGCGTAAGGCGAGCGGAATGAAGGCGGCTAAGAAAGCTAGCCGCGTTGCTGCCGAAGGCGTAGTAGTTACCAAGATTGCTGCCGATGGCAATTATGGCGTAGTTGTAGAAGTGAACAGTGAAACTGATTTCGCAGCACGAGATAGTAATTTTCTTGCCTTTGTAGATACAGTTCTTGAGCAAGCCTACGAAAATAAAGAAGCTGATGTACAGGCATTGCTGGATGCGGGCCTTGAGGATACACGTCAGGCGCTGGTTCAGAAAATTGGTGAAAACTGTAATGTTCGCCGCATTGAGCGACTGAAATTTGAAGATGCAAACAAAGGCATCGTTGAGAGCTATGTTCACAGCAATAGTCGAATTGGTGTATTGATCTCCATTACGGGTGGTGATGCAGCTTTGGCCAGAGATGTAGCAATGCATATCGCGGCCGTGAATCCTATGGTGGTTCGCGCTGAGGACGTTCCCGAAGATGTGCTGGCAAAGGAATCAGAAATTTACGCTGCACAGGCACGCGAGAGCGGGAAGCCTGAAGAAATCATTGAGAAGATGATTAGTGGAAGATTGCGAAAGTACGTTGCTGAAGTAAGCTTAATGGAGCAAGCATTCGTTAAGGACCCGGACACAACAATTGCCAATCTTTTAAAAGAAGCTGGTGCCGATATTGTTAAATTCGTACGCTACGAAGTTGGCGAAGGCATCGAGAAAGAAGAAATCGACTTTGCCGAAGAAGTAGCACAACAGGCGGCAGGTAACACTTAAGAAACCCAAGCGAAGAAGGTAGCAATGCCAAAACAGGAACGTAAGTACAATCGCATACTCTTGAAGCTTAGCGGTGAGGCACTGACCGGTGATGCCGATTTCGGTATTGATCCTAAAGTGCTGGATAGAATGGCGGTTGAAGTAGGTCAGTTAGTAGGGCTAGGCGTTCAGATTGGTATGGTTATAGGTGGTGGTAATCTTTTCCGCGGCGCGGCATTAAGCGCGGCAGGCATGGAAAGGGTTACCGGCGACCACATGGGCATGCTTGCTACTGTTATGAATGCTCTCGCCATGCGCGACGCACTAGAGAGAGCTAATATCCCGACTCGAGTAATGTCAGCAATACCAATGAGCGGTGTTGTTGAGCATTACGATCGACGTACAGCAATTCGTCACCTCAACTCTGGCGATGTCGTTATTTTCTCAGCCGGAACAGGCAACCCCTTTTTTACTACTGACACTGCGGCTTGTTTACGTGGTATCGAAATAGATGCTGACCTAATACTCAAGGCCACAAAAGTGGATGGCGTTTATTCAGCTGACCCTGAAAAAGATCCGAATGCAATTAAGTTCGAAAAGCTTAGCTTTGATGATGTTATTGAGAAGAAGCTTGGAGTTATGGATCTAACGGCGATCTGTCTCAGTCGCGATCATGAAGTTCCAATAAAAGTATTTAATATGAATAAGCCGGGCGCGTTACTGAATAATGTAATGGGTAAGCAGGACGGAACTCTTATTGAGTGAAATTTGGTATTGAGTGAAATTTGGTATTGAGTAAAATCTGGAACTGCTTAAGTTCTGGCAAATAAGGCGGAGTAAAATATGATAAATGAAATCATTACTGATGCTGAAGAACGCATGCAAAAAAGCGTTGCTTCGCTGGAAGAAGCTTTCAAAAAAATTAGAACTGGTCGCGCCCATCCCAGTATTCTGGATTCGGTGATGGTTTCCTACTATGGAACCGACACTCCTTTAAGTCAGTTAGCTAACGTTAATGTAGAAGAAGGGCGTTCATTGCTGATTTCTCCCTGGGAGAAGCCAATGATCTCTGAAATAGAAAAAGCCATCATGAAATCTAATCTCGGGCTTAACCCTTCTAACAATGGAGACACTATCCGTGTTCCCATGCCACCCCTCACTGAAGAAACTCGCAAGGAATATACGAAACAGGCAAAGCAGGAAGCTGAGAATTGTCGAGTAGCTATCAGAAATATCCGAAGAGATGGAAATTCCGACTTCAAAGATCTTGAAAAAGAAAAAGAGATTAGCGAAGACGAGCAGCGTAAGGCTGAGGATCAGGTTCAGAAGCTCACTGATAAGTATATTGCGCTTGTCGATTCGACCTACCAGCATAAAGAGACGGATCTGCTTTCCATATAAGAAGTATCTTGTTTCCCAGTTTTATTTCCTGCTATTAATCAGGTGGCATAGGTACGATAATATCCAGTATGACGCCTGACTCTGAATCTGAATTCCCGCAGCATATAGCCATCATAATGGATGGCAATAATCGCTGGGCACAGGGAAGAAATCTCGCCCCTAAGTCTGGCCATCGACACGGTGCCGAAGCGGCACTGGAAGTTGCTAACTCCTGTGTATCGCGAAATATTCCCTATCTCACCCTTTTTGCTTTCAGTAGCGAGAACTGGGTGCGCCCGATTAAAGAGGTTAGGGGCCTAATGGCGCTGTTTCTTTCCGTTTTAAAGCGTAAAGAAATCAATCAGTTGCATGAAAAAAACGTTCGTTTGAAATTTATAGGCAACCGCTCAGGGTTCTCTGAAAAGCTACAATCTAATATGGCTGACGTGGAAAAGCTCACCCAGGCCAATACCGGCACAACAATAATTATTGCCGCGGACTATGGTGGTCGTTGGGATATTGCCAATGCTGCCAAATTGATTGCTGAGAAAGTTGTGAGTAAAGAGCTGGATGGGTCGAAAATAGATGGGGAAATGCTGCACCGATTTACAAGCCTTAGTGAGTTTCCTGATCCAGACCTTTGCATAAGGACTGGCGGTGAGCGCCGTATTAGCAATTTTTTGCTTTGGCAATTTGCCTACACTGAGTTTTATTTTACAGAATGCTATTGGCCCGATTTTAACGATGAGCAATTTCAACTAGCGCTTGATAATTATTCAAGTCGGCAGCGGCGTTTCGGCGGACATAATCAGGACGAAGGTAACTCTTCCGATGAACTCGTATCAAAGGGGAATGATAAGTAATGTTATTGCAAAGAATCATTACTGCTTTGGTACTTTTGTTCGCGTTTGTCGCGATTACAATATTTCTCTCGGCTTTTCAGTTCTCGGTCTTACTTGCTCTGCTGGTTTTGATTGCCGCGTGGGAGTGGGCTGGATTTATCGGTCTGACCGGAGTTTCAGGTAAGCTGCCTTATCTTGCTACGCTTGCCGCCATGGAGCTCGGCATATTCTTTTTGTTAGGAATTAATCCCGAAGCATTATCTCTAGATGAGCTTCGAGTTTCGATGTTACTGATCCTGGGTTTGATATTTTGGGTGTTATCATTGTTTATGCTAGTCGGCTTTCCTGATAATAAGTCCCTGTGGAATGATGAGTCGAAAATTGCGGTGATGGGTATATTTGCTCTGCTGCCAACATGGGTAGGTTTGCTCACTCTGAAGTATCTTGATCCAACCGGACACTACCTGCTTGCTTTAGTGATTCTGGTTGCTGCAGTGGATGTAGGCGCCTATTTTGTCGGCGTGAATTTTGGTTCAAAGAAACTTGCTCCAAACCTGAGCCCCAAAAAATCCTGGGAAGGAGTGTGGGGAGGTCTTGCTGTGTGCATGTTGGTTGGTGTTGGGTTTATCTGGGGTTTACACACTTATGTTGAGCCGTTGACAATATTTCAAATCGGCTTATTACTGCTGCTTATGATCCTGCTGTGCTTCTTTAGTGTTATTGGGGACCTGGTTGAGAGCATGCTTAAACGCAACCAGGGAATTAAAGACAGCGGTGCGATATTGCCTGGTCACGGCGGAATGCTGGACAGGATTGATGGCTTGATGGCTGCCACTCCGGCGTTTGTTCTAACACTGATGCTCGTATTGAATATGTGAGCAATGGTCATTGATGGTTCTGAAATGGATCAGATGAGAAAACAAATAGAATGAGTTCCAATACACTAACAATTCTTGGATCAACTGGCTCAATTGGTTGTAGCACGCTAGCCGTGGTCGAGCAGAATCCTCAATATGAAATTCATTCATTGAGTGCTCACCAAAATGTTGATCTTCTCTTTAAGCAGTGCCTCAAATTTAAGCCCCGTTACGCTGTAGTAAGTGACCTTAAAGCGGCGGAATTGATGGCGAAGCTGTTGAGCGAAAGCGAGCTTGAAACAGAGCTGCTCACTGGGGAGGAGTCTCTGCTGAGTGTTGCTGCCGATCAGGGATCATCAATTGTGATGGCAGCCATTGTTGGTGCCGCTGGACTGGAGTCAACCCTTGCTGCGGTTAAGGCAGGGAAGAAGGTTCTACTGGCTAATAAAGAACCATTGGTTATGACCGGTAATCTGCTGATGGAAGCGGTGAAAACCTCAGGTGCCACTTTGCTTCCTATCGACAGCGAGCACAATGCAATTTTCCAGTGTCTGCCTCATGTAGAAGAAGGTCTAAGTAAAAGCCAGACTCGCTTTGTAGACAAACTGGTATTGACGGCCTCCGGCGGCCCATTTCTGACCACCGATCTCGATAAATTTGCTGACATTACTCCAGAGCAGGCCTGCAAACACCCCAAATGGTCCATGGGTCAGAAGATTTCGGTGGATTCAGCCACAATGATGAATAAAGGTTTGGAATTCATTGAGGCCTGTCACTTATTTGGTCTGGCTGCTGATAGGGTGGAGGTAGTAATCCATCCCCAGAGCATTATCCACTCCATGGTGCATTATCGGGACGGTTCGGTCCTGGCACAAATGGCGGCTCCAGATATGAGGGTTCCCATAGCGAATGGTCTAGCCTGGCCAGAACGCATTGAGTCTGGCGCCAACAGTCTTGAATTGGTCAACGAAGAGCCGCTTCAGTTCTATAAGGCTGATTTACAGCGATTCCCCTGTCTGCAAGCCGGTATGGAAGCTGCAGAGCAAGGCGGAACTGCTCCAGCGGTGCTAAATGCGGCTAATGAAGTGGCGGTTGCGGCATTTTTGGCTGGAGATATCTCTTTTGCCTCGATTCCCTTAATTATTAGGGCTGTAGGGGCGAAAATACCTTGTGAAGCAACACCATCTCTCGCTATTATTCGTGGCGTCGACGCGCAGGCACGCGCATTAGCTAATGAATTGATATTAAAGGATTTCTGCTGAGAAAAAGAGCAGGGGAAACAAGCCCTCTGCCTCTTCTATGAATCAGCGACGTTAAATCAAAATGATACTGGAATTTCTTATCAACGGGCTTGCCCTCATTGTGACCTTGGGCATCCTGGTTACCATCCATGAATTCGGGCATTTCTGGGTGGCGCGGCGTTGTGGGGTAAAAGTACTCCGCTTTTCCATAGGATTCGGAAAGGCAGCTAAAACCTGGATCGGTAAGGACGGCGTTGAGTACGTGTTAGCCCCCATACCTCTTGGTGGTTACGTAAAAATGCTGGGTCAGGAAGACACCACAGTAACCACCGCCAGTGAAGTTCCTGCTAGTCAGCAACATCTCTCCTTTGCCAGCAAATCCTTGTGGCAACGCATGGCAATTGTGGCGGCGGGCCCAGTCGCAAATTTCATACTGGCAATTTTTATATTTTGGCTAATTAATATTGCTTATGGCGTAACCGGAGTGGCACCGGTAATCAGCAATATCATCGAGGACTCTATAGCGGAAGATGCCGGGCTGCGGCTTGGGGATGAAATCATCGCGGTAGACGGTGAGCCTACGATGATTTGGCAGCAAGTGACTATTCAGATGCTGTCTCGTATGGGTGAAAGCGGAGAATTGTCCCTCACAATTGATCCTACAGATTCGTCCACAAATAGAGAGCTGCGGCTGCCAATTAGCGCATGGATGGGCGATGAAGTAGAGCCAGACCCTCTAAGGAACCTGGGCATTGTTCGTTTTGAGCTGCCGGCTGCTATCGCAAGCGTGATCGCCGGAGGCGCAGCAGAGCGCGGCGGGTTGCAGGCTGATGATGAGATCGTTTCGGTAAATGGTGAGGCGATTACTAGCTGGGATCACTGGGTTGATGTAATCCGAGCGAATCCGGAACTCGCGCTGGATGTGGTTGTCGAACGAAGTGACGGAAATACCGGTCTGGTGTTGATACCAGAACGTACCGCCGCTGAAAATGGTCAGGACATAGGCACTATCGGCGCTTATGTGAAGCAGTCCACCTTGCGGGAAATACTGCCAGCCGATAGGTGGCGGTCTTTGGAATACAATGTCTTCACGGCGGTACAGCCGGCGATGAAGGAAACCTGGGACATGTCCGTTTTTGTTCTGGCGTCTGTCAAGAAAATGGTAGTTGGCCTTATTTCTGTAAAGAATATTAATGGGCCGATAACAATAGCTCAGGTGGCAGGAGAAACGGCAACCTACGGCTTGGAAGTTTATTTGGGGTTTCTGGCTCTATTAAGTATTTCTTTGGGAGTGCTTAATTTGATGCCGATACCTGTTTTGGATGGTGGACATTTGTTGTACTACGCAATCGAAGCGGTAATTCGCCGACCAGTACCGGAAAGAGTACAGGCTTGGGGTTTGCAACTGGGGTTGCTGATGATTTCGGGCATCATGATGTTAGCCATATATAATGACGTGAATCGATTTCTCTAAGAAGAATTTATTAATCAGCTCGCCGCCACGTAACACAATAAATTGAGAATGCATTACAAATGAATAAAGCAGTTTTTTGTTTGCTGGTGGCTTTTGGTTTTTCCAAATCCCTCTACGCACAGGATTTCACAATCGCTGACATCATCGTCGATGGCTATCAGCGTATTTCGCCGGGCATTATCTATAACCTGTTACCAGTTGGTATTGGTGATACGGTCTCCGAAGGTGTTCCCGCACAGATTATTCGTGAACTTTCCGAGTCTGAGTACTTCGATGAAATCGAAGTTGCCAGAGAAGGAAATATTTTGGTGATTACTGTCTTGGAGCGTCCTTCGGTTGCAGAGATTACTATCGAAGGAAACAGCGTTCTCGAAACTGAAGACATTATCGACAATATGGCGAGCGCCGATATTGCCGAGGGTCAGATATTTACCCGTGCTGCACTTGAATTAATTCAACAAGGTATCCAGGAAGTCTATTCTTCTCGAGGTCGTTACGGTGCTGCTGTAGAAATTGAAGTTGAGGAATTGCCGCGTAATAGAGTTGCGATTAGTTTGACTATTAATGAGGGCGAGGAATCACGAATTCGTCACATCAATATTGTCGGCAACGAAGCATTCCCTGAAGAAGATTTACTGTCATTGTTAGAGCTTGGAACCAAACCCTGGTTTATGTTTCTTAGTCAGCGTGATCGATATTCCAGAGAGCAATTTACTGGGGATCTTGAGCGACTAGAGTCATTTTATCTCGACAATGGGTATGTGGAATTCAATATAGAATCCACACCTATTTCCATAACGCCTGATCGCAAAGAAGTGTATATCACCATTAACCTCAATGAGGGTGAGCTCTACACCATTAACGAGGTAGACCTTGCTGGAGATTTGGTAGACGCTGAAACACTGCTACGTGCAGCAATTTTCGTGCGCCCTGGTGAAACTTTTTCTCAGGGCCTGGTAACGGCTACTGAAGAATTCATGGTGCAATTTCTTGGAAATCTGGGATATGCATTTGCCGAAGCCACTGGCGTACCGGAAGTTAATGAAGACGAAGAGACTGTCGACGTCACCTTCTTTATTGTTCCTGGCAATCGTACCTATGTAAATCGAATCAGTTATTCGGGAAACATTTCGACAGCAGATGATGTTATGCGTCGAGAAATGCGCCAGCTGGAAAGTGCGCCAGCTTCCAGTTTGCAGATTGAGCAATCCAAGGTTCGTCTGGAGCGTTTAGGGTATTTCGAAACGGTTGAAGTGGAAACCGAAGAGGTTCCCAGCACTACGGATCAGATCGATGTTAATTATTCTGTAATAGAGCAAAGTTTCGGAGCCGTACAATTTCAGGTGGGAACTGGCGGTGGTGGAAACTTTTTCATCAGCAGTAGTTTGCAAGCACAAAATTTTCTGGGAACCGGAAGAACGGTTGGAATTGGCATTAACAAGAGCCGATTTCAGAAGGGGCTTAACTTTCAGTATGTGGATCCCTATTTTACTCCGGACGGAGTAAGTCGCGGATTCAATCTATTTGCTCGCGAGATCGACTCTCCGTTTAACGTTTCAAGTTTTAATACAGCCTCATTTGGTGGCTCTGCAAGCTTCAGTTATCCGCTGAGTGAGATTGAAGCCTTGGGCTTTGATGTTAGTTATACGCACACAGAATTGAGCGCGGGATTGGGCTCGGTTCAAGAAATAATTTCAAGCCCGATACTTTTCGATGGAGTTGATAGTTATGTAATCTCCCCGGCTAACGGCAATCCTTTTGAGGGCCCAGTAGTAGATTCTGTATTGGGTAGTGTGGCGGATCTACGTGCCGATCAATTGCAGCAAAATACTGACCCTGGCTTCGTTGACAAATTTGGCGATACTTTCGACAACTATTCTTTAACTGGTAACTGGTTCCGAAATACGCTCAACAGGGGGCAAATGGCTACCGCCGGTTCCCTCCATACTCTGGGATTAGAGGTCACATTGCCAGGTAGTGATTTGCAATATGCCAGGCTCAATTATTCAAACCAGATTTATTGGCCGGTAACCCGTGATCGTTCATGGGTGCTTGGGCTGCGCACCAACTTGGGCTATGGCATAGGTTATGGCGATACTGAGGAGCTGCCTTTTTTCAATAATTTCTTCGCGGGCGGTTTAAGCTCAGCGGGCGTACTGAGGGGATTCGAAGAAAACAGTCTTGGACCCGAGAGTACCGCGGGAGCGCGCTATCTGACCGAAGGAGGTGTGTCTCTGCTTAAAGATGAAGACGGCAATATCCTACGGACTGAAGATGGTTTTGCGCAAGGGCGCGCAAATGAATTCGGTTACAGAACTACGCCATTATTCGATGAAAACGGCGATCAGGTGTTGGATGCCAATGGCAATCAAGATATTGCACTAGCAGTAGAAAATTTCTATCTGGATAAGGATTATGACAGTTTTGGTGGTAATATACTGGCCACAGTTACCCTGGAATTACTGTTCCCAGTCCCTTTTATGGATGATACCAGTCGAGTGAGATCGGCATTCTTTATTGATGCGGGAAATGTGTTCTCTTCTAATTGTTCCGAGAGACAGGCGCTTCTTAAGAATTGCTCTGATTTTGATTTAGGCGAGTTCAGGTATTCAGCAGGAATAAGCGTCACTTATCTTTCACCTTTTGGCCCTCTGACGATGTATCTGGCGGCACCATTTGGAAAAGAAGGGGATGACACCAAGTCATTTGACTTCACGGTTGGAAATGGTTTTTGATTGGGGTTTTAGTAAAAATGTATTTAGCCCTACAGGGCTAAGTTTGAAGTAGAATTGCAGAAACAACTATATTGATAGTTCGAGATTGGCAGTTCGGTTTATTTGGAGATATTACGTGAAAATTTTTAGAACATTCGTTGCTTGTATAAGTCTTGTCCTGATTTCTCAGGGTGCTTTCGCGCAAGATACCAAAATTGGTGTGTTGAATGCTTTGCAGGCTTTGTTTAATTCCGATGCTGCTCAAGTTGTGCAAGAAGAGCTTGAGCAAGAGTTCAGTGTTGATGAGGCTAGAGCGCAAGAACTCAATGAGGAATTGCAAGCATTGGCAGAACGCTTTCAGAAAGACGAAGCTGTATTAACAGATTCAGAAAAGACCCGAATTAATTCAGATGCACAAAACCTGCAAGTTCAACTTCAGTTGATTCAAGAAAGAGTGCAGACTGCGCTGCAAGCAAAGAATCAGGAATTCCTGGAAAGCATGCAGCCAGAACTTGCCGCGGCGGTAACCGATGTTGTAGCCGAAGGCGGTTATGACCTGATTGTTAATTCAGATTCCATACCTTATTTTGCGCCAGTGCTGGATATCACCGCCAAAGTGACTGCAAAATTAAATGAATCCTCACAAGCTGCTCAATAGGCTTCTGTTGGTATAGGTTAGTGTCACGTGACACATAAACACAGCTACACACTGAAAGAGATTGCCGATTTTTTGGAGGTTGAATTACTCGGCGATCCTCAGTGTGAGATTCACGGACTCGGCACTTTGAATGGTGCCGCTCCTGGTCAGCTAAGCTTTCTAAGTAATCCCTTCTATACAGATCAACTTTCCTCCTGCAAGGCATCGGCAATAATTATTAGTGAAAAGTTTGCCGAGAGCTGCCCTGGCAATAAACTTATTTCCCCCGCGCCTTATGTTAGTTTCGCTAAGGCTACCGGATTGTTTGCGGAACTTGCTTCCAGTGAAAGCCAGGGTGCCATTCATGAAAGCGCAATCATTCATGAGTCTGCACAGCTGGGCGAGAATGTTTCAGTTGCTGCGAATGTTGTAATAGAGGCAGGAGTGAGCATTGGTGCTAATTCTGTAATTGGTGTCGGTAGTTATATCGGTGAGTCTTCCAGCATAGAAAAAAATGCGAAACTCTATAACGGAGTCTCGATCTATCACAAAGTTAGTATTGGTGAGAACGTTATAATTCACAGCGGGGCCGTAATCGGTGCCGATGGTTTTGGCTTTGCCTTTGACGGCGCAGCGTCGGTAAAGATTCATCAGTTAGGCGGTGTAGTCATTGGTGATGATGTTGAAATTGGGGCAAATACTACGATTGACCGCGGAGCCATTGAAGATACTGTGATCGGCAATGGCGTGAAGATGGATAATCAGGTGCAAGTGGCCCATAACGTCAAGATTGGCGACCACACCATGCTTTGCGGCTGTTCTGGCGTAGGTGGAAGTACCACTATAGGTAAATACTGCATAGTAGGCGGGGGTGTTGGGATAATTGGTCATCTTAAAATTGTCGATAAGGTGCATATCGGCGCACTTGCCTGTATTAATCAGTCCATCTCTGAGCCGGGAGTGTATACGTCGGGCACTCCTCAACAGAAAACCTCTGATTGGAAGCGCAACGCCATCAGATTCCAGCAATTGGATAGTATTGCGAAGAGATTGAAAGAATTAGAGAAGTCTACCGATAAACCATAGAATGAATTGGTGCCTGATGTGATCTGGTTTCAGATTTCCGGCTAAATGATCAAGAGAATTATCATGCTATTAGATGTTGAAGAAATAAAAGAATACTTACCACAGCGCTACCCATTCCTGTTAGTGGATAGAGTAGTCGAAATGGAAATGGGTAAGTACATCAAGGCCTATAAGAATGTGACAGTAAATGAGCCATTCTTCGAAGGTCATTTTCCAGAACAGCCAATTATGCCTGGAGTGCTAATTATCGAAGCTCTGGCACAGGCCGCTGGCGTGCTCGGTTTCAAGAGTCAGGAAAAGAAGCCCAAAGACGGTTATCTCTATTATTTTGTGGGTGCGGACAACGTTCGCCTGAGACGTCCAGTTGTACCCGGCGATCAGCTCGTTCTGGAAGCGACAATAATCACCAATAAGCGGGGCATCTATAAATTTGAATCCCGTGCTTCCGTGGGTGATGAGCTAGTCGGATCTATGACTATTATGTGTGCTGAGAGAGAAGTGGATGTCGATTGATTCCAGTTCCAGAATAGATCCTTCGGCTGAGATTGCCGAGGACGTAACAATCGGTCCATGGTGTATTATCGGGCCCAATGTCACTATCGATTCCGGTACCGTACTGGAGTCTCAAGTTGTAATTCGCTGTAATACTAAAATCGGCAAGAACAATCGTATCTTCCAATTCAGTTCAGTTGGTGAAGACCCTGCGGACAAAAAATTTGAAGGCGAAGAAGTCTGGCTGGAAATCGGTGACAATAATATTATTCGTGAAGGTTCCAATATACATCGTGGTACTGGAGTTGCTGGCGGGTATACCAGGATCGGTAGTAATAACCTGATGATGCCATATGTGCATGTGGCCCATGATTGCATCGTTGGCGACAATACCATCTTTGCGAATAACGCGAGTATATCGGGTCATGTCGAAATTGGTGACTGGGCCATACTGGGCGGCTATTCAGGGGTGAATCAGTTTCTAAAGATTGGTTCCCATGCCATGGTTGGTGGAGTCACACATATTACCAATGATGTGCCTGCCTATATTATCGTTAGCGGCCAGCCAGCGGCTGTGCGAAGCATTAATAAAATTGGTCTCGAGCGCCGAGGTTTTGACAAGAATGCCATTGGCAAGATTCGCGAAGCATTCAAGATAATCTATCTTCGCGGACACTCACTAAAAGAAGCTATAGAGCAGATCAAAGCTCTTAGCCAAGAATGCGATCAACTAAATACCCTGGTGGACTCTCTTGAAAGTTCTGCTAAAGGCATACATCGCTAGCACTCGGCTTAAGTCAAAAAGCCCACGTCGAAACCACATGCCTGCATTCAAGCCGGATCAAGGTTAGAATTCAGCCTGTCTACACATGGCTCCATTGAATTTTCTATGAAGAAAGCACCATTATTCGGCATTGTTGCCGGTGAAAAATCCGGAGATGTTCTCGGAGCGGGCTTGATAGCTGCGCTAAAGGAAATCTATCCAGACGCAAAATTTGTCGGCATCGGTGGAGCCGACATGGAAGCACAAGGCTGCGAATCTCTTGCTGACATAGATCGACTCTCAGTAATGGGCTTTGTCGAGCCACTTGGTCGCTTGCCCGAGCTATTTGCCATTAAGAAACGCTTGCGGGAATACTTCATTGAGCATCGCCCAGTTGCATTCATCGGTGTAGATGCCCCTGATTTCAATCTGCGCCTTGCAGCAGAGTTAAAACTCGAAGGTATTAAGACAGTTCAATACGTCAGCCCCAGTGTGTGGGCATACCGTGAAGGGCGAATTCATAAGATAAAACGAGCCATCGACCTTATGCTCACCCTGTTCCCCTTTGAGACAGATATCTATATTGAACATGAAATTCCAGTTCACTGCGTAGGTCATCCACTGGCCGATGATATAGGCTTCGAAGACAACAAGCTGAGCAGTAGAGTAGAGCTTGGATTAAAAGAAAGTGATGCCGTAGTTGCGCTAATGCCCGGAAGTCGTGGCGGAGAGATTAAACGGCTAGGCTCAGTCTTTCTGGAAGCAGCAATTGCAGCCCTCGAAGAATACCCACAACTCAAATTCATTATTCCCTTTAGTAGCGACGCCTCAAAATCACGAATCGAAGCATTGCTACGAAATGCCAATATTTTTCCTGATAGTCAGTTCCAGTTAGTGAGTGATTCTCATCTCGCGATTAGTGCAGCTGATTACATTGTGCTGGCATCTGGCACCGCTACCCTCGAAGCAATGCTACTGAAACGCCCCATGGTAGTCGGCTACAAAATTGCATCCCTTACCTATGCCATAGCCTCCAGAATATTAAAGATTCCCCACGTAGCATTGCCCAATTTGCTGGCAAGAAAATTACTGGTTCCCGAGTATCTGCAAAACGATCTCAATGCCGACGTTCTCAAGACTGAGATCCTTCGACATATGAGTGGCAAAGATGATCACAGCGCCATGCTTGAAGAATTCGATACCATCCATCGAAGTATTCGCCTCGATGCCTCAAAACAGGGAGCCGCCGCGATCAGCAAAATGGTTGAAGCCGCAGCCGATTCAGCAAAAGAGCCGGCCAAAAAGGCTGCAAGCTAAATGGCAGGCAAGCACGATTGGGAAGAGCCCCAGACTGGCTTCACCCTCATAGCTGGAACCGATGAAGTAGGGCGAGGCCCTCTCGCCGGAGATGTCGTTGCCGCCGCAGTAATCCTCGATCCGGCACGTCCTATTCCGGGATTAAACGATTCAAAGAAGTTGTCCGAGTCCAAACGTGAAGACTGTTTTCCTCTCATACAGGAATACGCTATCGCCTATGCTGTGGCGCGAGCGACGGTTGCAGAGATAGATAATATCAACATCCTTCAAGCCAGCCTCTTAGCAATGCGCAGGGCAGTGACTGCCCTCGATCCCCAGCCTGAATATGTCTATGTCGACGGTAACCGTCTACCCGTCTGGGACTATCAAGCGGAGGCGGTAATTAAGGGCGACTCTCGTATACAGGCAATAGCTGCAGCCTCAGTCCTCGCCAAAGTAACGCGCGATCGCGAAATGATTGCTTTTGAAGAAAGCTTTCCAGGTTACGGCTTTGCTCAACACAAAGGCTATCCGACACCTGTTCATTTGGCGGCGCTTGAGTCCTTAGGTCCATGTGAAATTCATCGACGTTCGTTTGGACCGGTGGCTCGATTGCTGGATTGAATTCATTGAGTACGCACTGTTCGTAATCTGGCCGGAAGAGGCTGCTAGACCTGAGTTAGTGCCGACCATTCACTTGGGCGGGAAATCAGCGCTGCGGAACTCGCTCTTTTGTAAGAAAGCTTAGTCAGCCCGAGAATGAAGGGAATTCGTATTAACTAATTTGTTGCGGCAGGCATGATCGCTCAGACATGTCCTCGCTTACTCTGATTTCCCGCTCAAGTGAAATCATGGTCTGACTGGCACTAACTCAGGTCTAGCAGCCTCTTCCTAGAATTCTGATGGTTGGTCGTTTTTTTTCGAACAGGTCACTGAAGTTGTAGGGTCGGAGTGGGATGTCCGAAGGAGTGACCGTCTTTGTTCCTCCAGGAGTATCGGTGAGACGTATAAGAGAGAGCCCTATTTAATTTCTAAAATAGCGAGTAGTGGGTTCTCACATGGATGTGGGCGCCGAGCCTTATTCCTCCAGAAGGTGAAGAGTAACTCATCGGAATGAAATGTTCTTTACCAGCAGCTAGGAAGTGAGTGGGTTCTGGGCGTATTCACGGCGTGTCACGGAAGCGGATATCCCGCTCCGGCCCAATCATCACCTCATCAAAATCAATCCAAAAAACCAAAGAAAACAGCTTCAAAAAAGAGTATATTTATCAGCAATAATTCCTCTTTTAAAACAACAACGGTTACAAAGAATTAATGTCTGAGAACCCATCGCCAATGTCCTTTGCTCATCTGCGATTACACACCGAGTTCTCCATTAACGATGGTCTGGTGACCATCAAGCCTCTTCTCTCCCGACTGCAAGACCTCTCCATGCCGGCGGTGGCAATTACCGACCTGGCGAACATGTTCGGCCTGATCAAATTCTATAGCGGATCAATGAAGTCCGGAATAAAGCCAATATGTGGTTGCGATGTGCTGATCAGTGATGAAGCCGGGCAAACGCGATTGGTCTTGCTGGTTAAGAATCATCAGGGCTATTTGAATCTCACCCGATTGATTTCTGATCTGTATACGGAAAACCCTAGTCACGGTGTTCCCGAAATATCCAAAAAAAATCTGGCGGAATTTAGCGAAGGCCTAATTGCTATATCCGGAGCACAACACAGTGATATTGGTACGGCCTTGCTGGCTGGTGAAGAAGCTCAAGCTAGAGAATTATTGGGGCGCTGGTGCGAGATATTTCCTGACAGCTTTTATATTGAGTTGCAGAGAGTAGGGCGCAACTTTGAGGAGGACTATATCGATGCTGCGGTGGCGTTGGCTTCGGCATGTGGCTGCCCTGTAGTAGCGACCAATGATGTGCGCTTTCTGGATAGAGATGATTTCGAAGCTCACGAAGTGAGGGTCTGTATCAACGGCGGACGAAGTCTGGACGATCCACGCCGACCTCGTGATTACACAGAGCAGCAATACCTGCGAAGTGCAGACGAGATGCAGGAGTTGTTTTCCGATATTCCTGAAGCCATAGAGAATTCAGTGGAGATTGTGAAGCGCTGCAACCTGACACTTGAGTTAGGTAAGCCCCATTTGCCAAACTATCCAATCCCCGACGGTATGGGAATTGAAGAGTATTTGTCAGAGCTTAGTACAGAGGGACTCAATAAGCGATTGGCGGTTATCTTTGGAGACGATCACAGTAACGTAGACGCCGCCAAAGCTTACTGGGAGAGGCTGGAGTTTGAGTTAACCATTATTAACCAGATGGGCTTTCCCGGTTATTTTCTGATTGTGATGGAATTTATTCAGTGGTCAAAAGATAACGATATTCCCGTGGGCCCAGGTCGTGGTTCCGGAGCGGGGTCCATAGTCGCTTATGTCTTGGGTATTACAGATTTGGACCCACTCAAGTATGACCTGCTATTCGAGCGCTTCCTCAACCCCGAGCGTGTTTCCATGCCGGATTTCGACGTGGATTTTTGCATGGAAGGACGGGATAGAGTTATTCAGCACGTGGCTGAACTCTATGGAAAGGATGCTGTATCGCAAATTATTACCTTCGGTACCATGGCTGCTAAAGCGGTGGTGCGAGATGTTGCTCGGGTGCAGGGGAAACCCTACATGCTGGCGGACAAGATTTCCAAACTGATTCCCTTTGTGCCCGGCATTACTCTGAAGCAGGCATTCGAAGATGAGCCTTTACTGGGTGAATTCGTGAGCGGCGATGAGGATGCTCAGGAAATCATGGAGATGGCTTATAAACTCGAAGGCATCACGCGTAATGTGGGCAAGCACGCCGGGGGCGTAGTAATAGCACCAACTCGTCTGACTGACTTTACTCCGCTTTACTGTGATGAATCAGGTGAAGGCCTGGTTACCCAATTCGACAAGAATGATGTGGAAACTGCCGGGCTGGTGAAATTTGACTTCCTCGGCCTGCGTACGCTTACCATCATCGATTGGGCAGTGAAGATGATTAACGAGCGGGCTGCTGACGAAGAATCCAAAGTCGATATAAATGACCTTCCTCTAGGAGATGAGGGAGTCTATAAATTATTACAGAAGGGCGAGACGACAGCGGTATTTCAGCTTGAGTCCCGTGGCATGAAGGAGCTGATCAAGAAGCTGGTTCCAAATTGCTTTGAAGATATAATTGCACTTGTAGCATTGTTCAGACCCGGCCCTCTTCAGTCGGGAATGGTTGATGACTTTATTGACCGTAAGCACGGTCGAACCAAAGTAATCTATCCCCACCCCGAGCTAGAGCCTGTGCTCTCAAATACCTACGGAGTCATCCTCTATCAGGAACAGGTGATGCAGATCGCCCAAGTCCTGGGTGAGTACACTCTTGGCGGTGCAGACATTCTACGTAAGGCAATGGGTAAGAAAGACCCAGCGGTAATGGCCAAGCAGCGCACCTTGTTTGTTGATGGTGCGGTAGCGAGGGATATCGATTCTGACTTAGCGGGTTCCATATTCGATTTGATGGAAAAATTCGCGGGATACGGATTTAACAAGTCTCACTCCGCGGCTTATGCTCTTGTGTCGTATCAAACAGCATGGCTGAAGCATCATTATCCGGCATTTTTTATGGCAGCGGTGCTGTCTGCTGATATGCAAAACACCGATAAGATCGTTACGCTGGTCGATGAATGTCGTTCCATGAAGCTCAAAATCGTACCGCCAGATATTAACCTAGGGCAGTTCAATTTTACCGTGAATGATGAGGGTGAGATCGTCTACGGACTTGGTTCCATCAAAGGACTGGGTGAAGGTCCAGTAGGGAGCATTCTGGCAGCAAGGGAAGATGGTCCATTCACCAGTATCCTGGACATTTGCCAGCGGGTTGATTCTCAAAGTGTTAACAAACGTACTATGGAAGCTATGGTGAAGGCGGGCGCTCTCGATCATATGGTAGCGGGAGACACCGACCTGTCACGCGCAAAGCTATCGGCAATAATGCCGCAGGCGATGCAGGCTGCAGAACAGTCTTCCCGCAACGAAGCCAGCGGCGTAGCTGACCTATTCGGCGAGATAGCGCCGGAAGGTACCGGTTCAGTGGAAGAGGACAAAGCAGAGCTTAATGTTCGGCCCTGGGCGGAACAGCACAGGCTGAGTGCAGAGAAAGAAGCTCTCGGCTTGTATCTGTCAGGACATCCAATCGATGAGTTCTTGCCGGAGCTGGCTCACATTACTCGCAACCGTCTGGCTGAACTGCGACCCGAAAGAGCACCTCAGCTTGTAGCAGGGCTTCTCTACGGTGTTCGTACTATGAAAAGTAAGGCGGGAGATACTATCGCGTTTCTTACCCTGGATGATCGGAGTGGCCGCTTCGAAGTCTCTCTGTTTGCCAAGGAATACGAAAAATTTAGAGATCTTATTCAGCCCGATGTGATCCTGGTGGTTGAGTGTTCAGTGAGTATCGACGACTACAGCGGTGGTATGCGCGGTCGGGCGAAGGATGTGAAGACGCTCTCTCAGGCACGGCAGCAGCGTGCGAGGCAGCTTAATCTGCATCTTGACCAGAATCGGCTGCATAGTGGCTTCACTGAGGCATTGGAAAATATTCTCAATCCATATCTCTTACATTCTCAGTCAGAAGAGGCGGCGGAGCCTCTGCAAGCAGTGGCAGGTGACTATCCACCCGGTATTCGTCCGCCGGGTCTGAACCCGCCTGGCATGGCTAATTCCGTGGCTCCTGTGGATACTGGCAGTGGTTGCAAGGTTCTTATAAGGTATCGTCGCTCCGACTCCATAGGGTGTATAATGTTGGGTCAGGAATGGCTGGTTACACCTAGCGATGACTTGATTCAACGCCTCCGTCTGGAATACGGTAAAGATAAGGTTGTTTTGGGTTACTAAAGCTGAAGTGGGAAGGCGAACAGGGATCACGCACATAAAGGTATGTGATTTAAGGCTCCTGAGAGTTAAAACCACAGGCGAACAGCCGATAAACATTAAGATGCTTGTTTTGCGATAGCTTTTGAAAGTTAGTTCGTGATTTAAAACAGGTGAACGATTTCCCCGATATTTTTCCCGGGGCTTACTGGACAGGGTATGGATCCGAATTATCTCGATTTTGAGCAGCCTATTGCAGAGCTGGAAGCAAAGATTAGTGAACTCAGATTAGTCGGTAGCGACAACGAACTGAATATCACTGAAGAAATTCAGAATCTCAAGGACAAGAGCACCAAGCTCACCGAGAAGATTTATACGAACCTATCGTCCTGGCAGATTTCCCAGTTGGCAAGACATCCACTGCGTCCATATACCCTGGACTACCTCGAACTAATCTTTACCGACTTCGATGAGTTGCATGGCGATAGATTGTTTGCAGATGACCAAGCCCTGATAGGTGGCTTGGCCAAGATTGATGATCGTCCTGTTGTAGTTATCGGCCATCAAAAGGGTCGCGGCACAAAGGATAAAGTACGACACAATTTCGGCATGCCTCGCCCGGAAGGTTATAGAAAGGCTCGGCGACTGGTGCGACTGGCCGAACAGTACAAGCTACCTGTTTTAAGTTTTATAGATACACCTGGCGCCTATCCAGGAATAGATGCCGAAGAGCGCGGGATTAATGAAGCGATTGCTGAAAATATGGCGATGATGTCGCGGGTTCGCACTCCCCTCATAGCAACCGTTACCGGGGAAGCAAACTCCGGTGGAGCGATAGCTATTGGAGTCTCGGATCAATTGAATATGTTGCAGTATTCAACTTATACAGTAATCACGCCAGAAGGCTGTGCAACCATTCTTTGGAAGTCATCAGAATATGCCTCGGCAGCTGCTGAAGCTATGGGAGTGACTTCAAAACGTCTGGAAGAACTTGGCATTGTTGACCATACAATACCTGAGCCTCTCGGCGGCGCCCATCGCGATGTCGCGGCCACTGCTGCCAGCGTTAAGGCCGCTTTGATAGAGCAGCTCGACCGGCTATGTGCAGTCGATATAGATGAGCTGGTAGACCGTCGTTATCAGCGATTAATGAGCTTCGGTCTCAATAGCTAGCCTCGATACATAGATACCCTTAATAGCATTCCCGATCTTAATGGGAAAACCGTTTTCAATTCGCTTGAAATACCATCATGACTTTTAGTCTCGACTCACTGTTATCCGCGCTGCATTCTCTTTTGCCTTCGGCAGAGAAGGATCAGCAATTACTTGTTGCGCTTAGCGGAGGCTTGGATTCGGTTGTGCTATTGCATGGGCTTTCTGTGTTACGCCAGCAGGGAAAGCTAAAGAACGAGATCGCTGCAGTTCATATCAATCACGGCCTTCAGAAAGAAGCGGACAGCTGGCAAAGTTTTTGTATGAACTTATGCAACAAACTTGATGTCCCTATCTCCTGTCATAGCGTGGATCTGAATATTCCGGAAACTGACAGTAGTTCCGAAAAGACAGGTATGGAGAAGAGGGGTGCCGAAAAGGGTACCGTAAAAAGAGGTATCGAGAACGCAGCACGAATTGCCCGCTATGAAGTCTTCGATGGCTTGATGGGCCCGAGCACAGTGCTGCTACAAGCCCATCACCGAGACGACCAGATGGAAACCCTTTTATTGAGGCTAATGCGCGGAGCGGGTGCTTTAGGTCTCAGTGGGATACCAGCCTCAAGAGCACTGGGAATGGGCTGTTTAGTGCGACCCATGCTGCAATTTGATCGAGCAGAGCTGCTTTCCTATGCTCAAGAGAATGATCTGGAATGGGTTGAAGATGTCTCCAACACAGACCAGAATTTCGATAGAAACTACTGCCGCCATACGCTACTGCCCATGGTTGAAGAACGCTGGCCCTCTTACAGAGAAAGCTGGAGTAAGACTGTCGCTCTGGAGTCGGAATCTCTCGCTCTGCAACAGGCCTTGGCAGAGATCGACCTTAATTCCTGTCTCAATGAAAATGCGACTGGTTTGAAAGTGGATGAAGTAATGAAGCTTGATGATCCCAGGCGGCGCAATCTTCTGCGCTTCTGGTTATCTACTCTCGGGCTGCCTGACCTTGGCTGGAATCGCTTGCGTCAACTCAGTCTGGAAGTTCTTGCCGCGGCGGAAGATACAGCCAGACTGGAGGGCGAAGGCTATGCTTTGTTGCGCTTTAGAGGCAGCCTGTTTGCGGTGAGAAACGATTCGCTGACTACCGCTGTTGATCAGGATTTGCAGTGGCGTTTAAGCGAGCCTCAGGAATTCTCTCTGCAGGGTAATGGCCGTTTAATTTCAGCACTTGAAACGGGGCTTGGGTTGTCGGCTGAAAAGAGCGTGACTTTGAATATTCGCTACCGTCAAGGTGGGGAAAGTTGCCACTTGTCCGGGCGGCCACGCAAACTTTTGAAGAAAATATTATATGAACATCATGTGGAGCCCTGGCTGCGTTCTCGGATTCCCTTGCTGTTCTGTGGCGATGAACTGGTTTGCATTCCCGGCATTGGTGTTGCCGAGGGATACCAAGCTGAAGAGGGTGAGAAAGGCTGGCGGGTGGAGTGGGAAAAACCTCGTTTGTTGGTCACAGGGCTTTCTTAGTTGGTGCCTTAGTCAGCGTCCTAGTCAATCTCATAATTATTCCCTAAGCTAATCTAGTAACTATCTGTGAAATAAAAGACAATTCAGCGCAATTCAGATTGTGGTCAACAGGGGCTTCTGGTAGGCTGTAACTCCATCTGCAAAGGATTGGCGCACGGCTAATTCGCATCATTGAGATGGGACTCAAATGACTCGTTATATCTTTATTACCGGTGGTGTTGTTTCCTCACTTGGTAAAGGCATTACCTCAGCTTCACTCGCGGCAATTCTTGAAGCCCGCGGCTTAAACGTCACTATGATGAAACTCGATCCCTATATAAATGTGGATCCCGGGACTATGAGTCCGTTTCAACATGGCGAGGTGTTCGTCACCGAAGATGGTGCCGAAACTGATTTGGACCTCGGTCACTACGAGCGTTTCAGTCGCACCACGATGTTACAAAAAAACAATTTCACTACTGGTAAGGTTTATCAGGAAGTGCTGGATCGAGAGCGGCGGGGAGATTACCTCGGAGCAACTATCCAGGTCATCCCTCATATTACAGATGAAATTAAGCGTCGTGTAAAACATGGTGCAGGTGATGCTGACGTGGCACTGGTGGAAATTGGTGGCACGGTAGGTGATATCGAATCCCAGCCATTTCTGGAGGCCATACGTCAACTAAGAGTGGAGTTGGGTTTGGATAGAACGCTATTCCTTCATCTCACACTAGTGCCCTATATCAGTACAGCAGGCGAGACCAAGACAAAGCCTACCCAGCACTCAGTCAAAGAACTTAGATCTATCGGTATTCAGCCAGATATTCTGGTGTGCCGGTCTACCCAGGAGATCGACGAGTCTTCGCGCAAGAAAATTGCTCTCTTCACTAACGTTGATGTGCCAGCTGTTGTTTCTCTGCCGGATACTGACTCTATTTACCGCATCCCATCCATTCTGGGTGCCGCCGGTCTCGATGATATTGTCGTTAAAAAATTACACCTGGACTGTCCGCCGGCTGACCTCTCTGAATGGCATGGAGTAGTGGACGCCCATCTCCATCCTGAGGGAGAGGTAAACCTTGCGATGGTGGGTAAGTACATGGAGCTTCTGGACGCGTACAAGTCCCTCAATGAAGCAATCATCCACGCAGGGATAAAGACTCGCACCAAAGTGAATATCACCTATATCGATTCCACTGAAGTTCTGGACAAGGGTGTTGAGGTTCTGACGGGACAGGATGCGATATTGGTTCCAGGTGGATTCGGTGAACGAGGTGTAGAAGGAAAGATCGCTGCCGTTCAGTATGCCCGTGAAAACAAGATTCCCTATTTAGGTATTTGCCTTGGATTGCAGGTGGCCGTAATTGAATATGCGCGAAATGTAGCCGGTCTCGAAGGAGCTCACAGTACAGAGTTTGATGCAGAGACGAAGAATCCAGTAATTGGCCTGATCAGTGAATGGACAACGGCAAGCGGTACTACCGAGACTCGAAATGAAGATTCTGACCTTGGCGGGACCATGCGCCTTGGCGCCCAGAAATGCATTGTTGATAAGAACTCCACCACCTATGAATGTTATGGCAGTGAAGAAATTACTGAGCGACATCGTCATCGTTATGAATTCAATAATAACTATAGAGATGTACTGACGGAGGCTGGCATGAAACTGGTCGGAAAATCCGAAGACGGTATGTTGGTAGAAGTCATTGAAATACCAGACCACCCCTGGTTTGTTGGATGTCAGTTTCATCCTGAGTTCACTTCAACGCCTCGAGATGGGCATCCTCTGTTTACTGGTTTTATTCAAGCAGCGATAAACTGCAGTGCAGCAAGCGAAGAGCAGCCTAATGCGGCTCAGGCTTAAGGCTTCCGTTTAGTAAAGAACTTAAGCAAGGAACTAAGAGCGGGACCTTAATGACAAACAAGCAAATACAAGTTGCAGATATCAGCATCGGTAATGATCAGCCCTTCGTTCTCTTTGGCGGTATGAATGTACTGGAGAGTCGTGAGACGGCAATGACAGTTGCTGAGGAGTTTGTAGAAGTAGCCTCGCAGCTTGGCGTTCCCTATGTATTCAAGGCCTCATTCGACAAGGCCAATCGCTCGTCTGTAAACTCATTCCGTGGCCCAGGGCTTGATGAAGGTCTGGCTATCCTATCGGAGATCAAACAGCAGTTTTCAGTTCCCATTATCACCGACGTGCATGAAGTTGCTCAGGTGGCAGCCGCTAGTGAAGTGGCGGATATCATTCAGTTGCCGGCTTTCCTCTCCCGTCAGACCGACCTTGTTGTGGCTATGGCGGAAAGTGGTGCTGTTATTAATATCAAGAAAGCTCAATTCCTGGCGCCTCAGGAAATGGAGCATATCCTCAAAAAGTTCGAATCCGCAGGTAATGACAAGCTGATTTTGTGCGAGAGGGGCAGCAGCTTCGGTTATAACAACCTGGTGGTCGATATGTTGGGCTTCTCGGTGATGAAGAAATTCGGCTATCCGCTGATGTTCGATGCTACCCACGCGCTGCAAAAACCTGGCGGTTTGCCCAATGCAGCAGACGGTCGTCGTGCCGATGTCACGGCGCTTTCCCTGGCGGGTCTTTCCCAAGGCATTGCGGGTCTGTTTATTGAGGCCCATCCGGATCCAGATAAGGCTCTTTGTGATGGTCCTTGCGCTCTGCGCTTATCCAGCCTCAAGTCGTTTGTGCAGCAAATGAAGGCGCTGGACGATTTGATAAAAACCCTGCCGGTTCTTGATACGGCTTAGTAATTCCTCGTTTTACTTATTAGTTTAAGCTTAAGATATAACTTTAATATACAAATATAAGGCATTGAAATGGCAGCAATTAAAAATATCAAGGCTCGCGAGATTTTGGATTCTCGGGGCAACCCAACAATTGAAGCCGATGTTGTGCTTGAAAGTGGCAAAATAGGTTCAGCTTGCGCTCCGTCAGGGGCTTCCACGGGTTCTCGTGAGGCTCTGGAGCTGCGAGACAAGGATCCTTCCAGATATCTGGGAAAGGGAGTCTTGCAAGCGGTTCACAACGTCAATATTGATATTCAGGGTGCATTGATAGGGCAGAATGCGGCGGAACAAGAAGCCATAGACCAGATAATGTTGGACCTGGACGGCACAGAAAACAAATCAAAGCTCGGAGCTAACGCCATATTGGCGGTGTCTTTGGCCTGCGCCAAGGCGGCAGCGCTTGAAGCAGGTGTTCCTCTGTACGCTCATATCGCCGGCCTCGATGGCAAGCAGTCAGCTTATTCTTTGCCAGTGCCAATGATGAATATCGTCAATGGGGGTGAACACGCTGATAATAACGTGGATATTCAAGAGTTTATGGTCCAGCCAACTGGTGCAGAGAGCTTCTCGGAGGCTCTCAGATATGGCACCGAGATTTTCCATTCTCTAAAATCCGTGTTGTCCAAGCAGGGATTAAGCACCGCTGTTGGGGATGAGGGCGGTTTTGCCCCGAATTTACCTTCTAATGCCGCGGCTCTCGATGCAATCATGCAGGCTGTGGAAATAGCGGGTCTCAAGCCTGGTGTTGATGTGCATCTTGCTCTGGATTGCGCCGCTTCTGAATTTTACGAAAACGGCAAATATGAGCTAAAAGGAGAGGGAAAGAGCTATGATTCAGCCCAATTTGCCGATTATTTGCAGGGGTTGAGTGAAAATTATCCAATTCTTTCAATCGAAGACGGCATGGATGAGAGTGATTGGGATGGATGGGCTAAATTATCAGCCCAAATAGGCGATAAAGTTCAGTTAGTGGGTGATGATTTGTTCGTTACCAACACAAGTATTCTGCAGCGTGGAATTGATGAAAGCATCGCCAATTCCATTCTTATCAAATTTAACCAGATAGGCACGCTAACCGAGACGCTGGCCGCTATTAATATGGCCAAAGCAGCCGATTATACGGTAGTGATTTCCCATCGCTCTGGCGAGACGGAAGATACGACAATTGCTGATCTGGCGGTTGCTATCGGAGCCGGACAGATAAAGACAGGCTCCCTGTGTCGATCTGACCGGGTGGCTAAGTACAATCGACTATTACGCATTGAGGAAGAACTGGGCAGTAGCTCGGTTTACAACGGCTTGAAGGAGTTCGCCCGTTTCACCGGCTAGTATTTAGCCGTCTGGACATGGTCGCCTTATCGGGACGCTTTTTTCAGGACAGGGCTTGATTACTACATGAAAATATTTTTTGGCTTCCTCGGCTTTCTTTTGCTGACACTGCAATACCAGCTATGGCTGGGAGATGACAGTGTGCGCAGTTTGAATCTGGTGGAAGCCGAACTTGAGGCTCAGCGTAGTAATAATGATGGCTTGATAGATCGAAACCGCTTGGTTGAGATCGAAGTGCTGGATCTTAAGAGCGGCACCGAGGCTGTTGAGGAAAGGGCGCGCTCAGAGTTAGGCATGATCGGTAAGGGCGAAACTTTCTACATGATTCTGCTGAAAAATACAGCCAACGAATAACTAGCGACCCAGGATTTAGATTTTTGGCCCTGATTTAGCAGGGTGTTCTTTCAACAAAGAAGACTTCAATATGACAATCTGGGCTATATTGCCAGCCGCTGGCATCGGTCGCCGCATGGGATCGAATACACCCAAACAATACCTTCCTTTGCCAGAACTAACTGCTGGAGTTGATGCTGTAGCAGATGCGAAACCTGTAATTAGACACACCCTGGAACGATTGTTAGCTGTTAGCGCCATAACGAAGGTGGTTGTAGTGTTGCATCCGCAAGATGAGCATTGGCATTTATTGGGAATGGAGAGGGAGAATGATTCTCGTGTCAGCACATGTATTGGCGGAGATGAGCGTTATCAATCAGTGCTGAATGGGCTCAATCATATTTTCACCGAAGCAAAGAGCGAAGACTGGGTGCTGGTACATGATGCGGTACGTCCGTGCGTTCGTGTCGAAGATATACAAAAGCTAATCGATAGTCTGGATAAACATGACGTAGGTGGTTTGTTAGGTTCTTCTATTGACAATACGCTTAAGCAGATTGATAGCGGCGATAATATTGTAGCCACAATAGCGCGAAGTAGTTATCGAAATGCCTTAACTCCTCAGATGTTTCGTTTTGAAATGCTAAGAAATGCTATAGAAGATTTGATTTCTAATAGTGAGACGGTGACGGATGAGTCTGCTGCAATGGAGCGAATGGGGCATACCCCGTTAATGGTGATGGGGAACAAGGACAATATCAAGATTACTCACGAGTCAGATTTGATTCTTGCAGCCGCGATTCTTCAGTCGCAGGAGAGCTCTCGTGCAGAGCAGTCAGCGAATGAAAGGCCATCAGCGAATGAAAAGCCCTCAGCGAATAAGGAGCCAGGCAATGAGTAATATGCGAATAGGTCATGGATACGATGTGCACAGATTCGCTGATCAGTTCGATGAGAACAAACCTTTGGTGTTAGCTGGCGTTACGCTGGATGAGAAGCGCAGCTTGCTTGCACATTCTGACGGCGATCTGGTTTTACATGCGATCTGTGATGCGCTTCTTGGCGCTATCGGCGCGGGTGATATTGGAGAACATTTTCCGGATACAGATGAGAAATATGCCGGTATATCCAGTGTCGAATTGTTATCTATGGTTCTAGACTTGCTGTTGTCGAAAAACATGCAGGTAGTGAATATCGATGTCACGGTTGTCGCTCAGGTGCCAAAACTTTCAGACTATCGAAAGCTGATGGTTGCGAAAATTGCAGACCTGTTATCAATACCAGATGACAGAGTGAACCTGAAGGCAACAACTACTGAAGGTCTTGGGCCCATTGGTCGTGAAGAAGGCTTGGCTTGCCACGCCGTGACTCTGTTAGTCAGCAATGACTGATACCCAAGAAAAATTCAAATCATTTGATTCACTTCTCTTTGCCAATGGCGAACCAAGCGGCCAGGCGATTCTTAAACATTCCTGCGTTGATTTTATCGTCGATGAGGAGCTGGGTTTTCCTCTAAGCGGAAATGGCGAGCACCTATGCATTCGCATCCAAAAAACTGACATTACCACCGCGCAGCTAGTAAGACATCTTCGAGAGTTATTTAAAGTTGATTCATCTGCTATTGGCTATGGCGGCTTGAAAGATAGACGCGCTATAACCAGTCAGTGGTTCAGCGTACAGCTCCCTGCCGGTGAAGACAGTGATGAGAAACTGCTGGCGAGTATAGAAAACGAATCCCTCAAGGTTCTGGAGAACAGTCGAAACTCCCGCAAGATCAAAATTGGTAGCCATCGGGCTAATCACTTTGTTATCCGACTGCGGGATTGCACCGAGGACGGGCAGGCGCTCCAGGATCTGTCAACTAAGGTCTGGGAGACAAGGCTGGAAAACATATCAACTCAAGGGGTGCCGAATTACTTCGGGCCACAGCGCTTCGGCTGGGATTACAGTAACCTCCAGCAAGTCTGGGAGCTGATGGAGTCGGCATTGCCTGGCCCAAGCGGAGCGCAACAGGAGAGTGGAGGAGCGAAACAGGAGAATGCTTCAGCGCAGCAGCGGGGAAGACGTCGTGGGCGACAAGGCAGAGGTAGGAATAATCGAAACGGCATGTTGTTTTCTGCTGCCAGATCCTATCTTTTTAATCTTCAGCTATCCCACCGGCTCGAACTGAGTAACTGGGCTCAATATCTACAAGGTGATGTGCTAAATCTGGACGGCAGCAATCGCTGCTTTCTGTTGGATGAGGGGCTGATGTGGGACGAGGAGATGCAACAGCGTCTGGATAGCTTCGACATCCATATTACCGGCCTGCTGCCAGGAATCATTGAATCGAAAGAAAGGTATGTAAGCAGCGGCAAATCAGCCGATATTGAAGATGCAGTGTGTAAAGAATATCCAATTCTGCTGGAGGGTCTGAAATTCTTTGGCCTAAAGGCGTCAAGACGGTCCTTTCGCTTCAGGCCGGCTGACCTTAAATGGGACTGGCAGGATGGAGATTTGAATGGAACCCGGGATTTAATTCTGGAATTCACATTACCTAGAGGGGCCTATGCAAGCAGTCTGCTGCGAGAGCTCTGTCATACTAAAAATAGTGAGTTAGCGGCGGTAAGCAGGAGCTAGACAGCATTGAATAGCAAAAAGAATTTGAGTGGAATTGGCATGACTTCCCAGCGTACTCGCGAGCGCCTTCTAGGCCGCTTGATGGACCAGGGCATTAGCAGCATGGAAGTATTGGATGTGATCCGCTCCACTCCCAGGCATATCTTTCTGGACGAAGCGCTTTCTCATCGAGCTTATGAAGATGTCGCCTTGCCCATTGGTCATAACCAGACTATTTCCCAGCCCTACGTTGTTGCGCGAATGACAGAAGCCATTATTAAGAGCGGGCCGGTTGATAAGGTGCTTGAGATTGGCACCGGCTGTGGTTACCAGACCTCCGTTATGGCGCGACTCGCGAAATCTGTGTACACGGTAGAGCGAATTAGACCTTTATTGGATCGTGCGAAAAAGAATTTGAAACTTATTGGTCTTAGAAACATCGAATTTAAATTTGGAGATGGCAGTAATGGCTGGGAAGAGAAGGGGCCATTCGATGCGATTATTACCACGGCCGCTCCCCAACAGATTCCCGAAAGCTTGCTCCGGCAACTTAATGAAGGGGGACGATTGGTGATTCCTGTTGGTGGTGATCAGCAAGAGCTGCATCTCATTACTCGACAAGGGGATAAATTTAAATCTGAAGTGTTAGAAGCGGTTCGCTTCGTACCGCTTCTTGTAGGTCAGTTGCAACACTAAGTTCAGCGTCGCTGAGCGGAGGAATATTCATGTCCGGTTTGGATTCCACGCCCTCAAGCGAGGATTCGCAATCAGTCGGAGTTAGTCTCTTTCTGAAAGGCATGGCAATGGGCTTGGGTGATTCGGTGCCCGGCGTGTCCGGTGGAACTATTGCTGTCATAAGCAACATCTACGACAAACTGGTTCACTCTATTCGTTCCGTTGATCTGCGGGCGTGTAAGCTTTTGCTTAGTGGGAATTTTGCCAAAGCATGGAGCCACGTTAATGGAAATTTCCTCACTGTTTTATTTCTTGGAATTTTAAGCGGACTTTTGCTGTCAGCTAATAGTGTGCTTTTTTTGCTCGAAAACTATTTTCCACCATTGATGATGTTCTTTATAGGTTTGGTGCTGGCATCATGTTGGTTGCTCAAGAATCAATTTGAGCTGGCACGCATTCAAAACCTGATGGCTATGGTTTTTGGCTTGGCATTGGCTATAGCTATTAGTTTTGTAAGTCCGAGAGAAGCAGACTTGAGCTATACCTATGTTTTTTTTAGCGGCATGATTGCCATTAGCGCGATGATTTTGCCCGGGCTTTCGGGCGCGTTTATTCTAATATTGTTAGGGGTTTATGAGTTTATACTCGGCGCACTTACTGACTTTAACTTGCCATATATTTTGGTATTTGTTTCAGGTTGCGCCATCGGCATAATGGCTTTTTCCCGGTTTCTTTCCTGGTTGCTTCTCAAACATCATCAGCTTAGCTATGGCGGTATCACTGGCATGTTAGTGGGATCCGTTGTCGTACTCTGGCCGTGGCAGCATACCCCTGCCTTTTACACTGGTCCTATAGAAGAGGCCAGGGTACAAATAGTAAAAGTTTCTCCGTTTAATTACGAAGCTCTTACTGGCGATGATGCGATGTTGGTGAGCGGGATAATTTGTCTGATTGCAGGCATCGCTGCGGTTACTTTATTGCATTGGGTGTTCGATAGCAGAAATTTAGAAAACAAAAAGAACAGTTAACAAAATAGATAGTAAAAAGTAGATAGCAAAAAGTTAAGTAGCGAGTAGACAGGTATTGGGAAGATTAGCAGTCAAGATCTAGAGAATTAGTATGATGAGATTTGCACGTTCACAATGTTTTAGTTCGGGGTTCTTAATGAGTCCCACACTAACGCGTGTGCGTATGTTTCTCATTTTCTTGCTAACGTTACTTTTTCTACAGGCTTGTGGCGGTGGTTATCAAGCGCCCATTCTGGAGCAGGGTGAAGAGCAACAGCTCAGGGCTCCAATTATTGTCGATAGCTCGACCCCTGACAGCAACTTTCGTTCACCTGACAGTCCAGTGCGGGTTTCATCATCGTCTTCAGCTGCAGCTTCATCCTCCTCCCCAGCCACATCAGACAGGATTACTCGAAGCAGGGCAGTAGTTACACCTGCTTCAGGCTCGAATTCATCCAGCGGAAATTCAGCGCCAGGCAGTCATCGAGTTCGTTCTGGTGACACATTATTTTCCATTGCTTTTGAATACGACCTGGATTTTAGATCGCTCGCTTTGGCTAACGGTTTGCGTCCACCCTATACGATTTTTGTGGACCAGCAGTTAAGTCTGGATATTAATAATATTACTCAGTCTTCATCGAGGGTTAGCAATAGTAATCTGGGTACGGCTGTTGGAAATGATTCCGTTGCTCGCGCCCAGGGTAGTAACACCTCTTCGGGCGGGGTTCTGCGTCAGCCAATTAGTAGTAGCACAAACCGGGAATTACGATGGCAATGGCCCCATCGAGGTCGCGTGATGCGTGCATTCGGAACAGGCAGTAGTAAAGGTTTGGATATTAGTGGTAGTAGCGGAGAGCCGGTATTAGCAGCCGGAGATGGAGACGTGGTTTATTCAGGTCGTGGCATACAGGGCACAGGGGACCTGATTATTATCCGCCACAGCGACAGATATCTTAGTGCCTATGCTCATAATAGTGTGATGCTGGTGAGTGAAGGTAGTCGGGTCAGGGCTGGAGATAAGATTGCCGAGATTGGTCAGAGCCCGGCTGGGGAGGATATGCTGCACTTCGAGATTCGAGAAGATGGGAACTCCGTGGATCCCATCAGGTTCTTACCTGGTCGTTAAGCTAAGAGTCGTTAAGCCTAAAGTTGTTAAGACAAGGCTTAGCTATGCTGGATAGCGTTACCGCTCCAGGTATTGCAGTTTATTAGGCTTGTCAGTCCACTCTTCAGCTTCGGGAAGAGGATCTTTCTTTTCGGTAATATTCGGCCAGTTTTCTGCAAGATCCGCATTGAGTTGCAAAAATTCTGCTTGATCCTCCGGTATCTCGTCTTCGGCGTAAATAGCGTCTACGGGGCATTCGGGTTCACACAAGGCGCAGTCGATACATTCGTCGGGATGAATTACCAGGAAGTTTGGTCCTTCATAGAAGCAATCTACCGGACAAACTTCAACACAGTCAGTGTGCTTACAGCGTATACAATTATCACCTACTATGAACGTCATCTTGTCTCCAAACTTCTTTCTCTAAATACCCTGACTTATGTACTGATAGGGCGGGTTTATGGCTGTGGCTGGGATCGAATCTGTCGATGTTCCAGCGCGGAGCATTCTACCAGTTTTTTTCGGCAGATTCTCACTCAGCTGGAGCTTTTCTTCTTCAGGTCGTAGAGGATGCTAAGGGCTTCTTTTGCGGTGATGTCATCAGGGTTGAGCCGCTGCAGAGTCTCTACCGCAGGATGGGGAGCGCTGTTAAACATTTCACCTTGAAAGGGTTCAGTTGCGACTCGTGTCGGCGCTGGAGATTTGGGCTGGGTTCCATGGCTTTCAGACTCCAGTTGATGCAGTTTGTCACGGGCACTATCAATTACAGCACGAGGGATGCCGGCGAGCTGAGCAACCTGCAGCCCATAGCTCTGATTGGCTGGACCTGACTTAACAGAATGCAGAAATACGATGCCACTATCATGCTCCACCGCATCCAGATGGACATTGATTATATTGTCGTAATCATCAGGCAGGCTGGTGAGTTCGAAATAGTGGGTGGCAAATAATGTATATGCCTGCTGCTGAGCGATATATACGGCAGCGGCCCAAGCCAGAGACAGGCCGTCGAAGGTGCTGGTACCTCGGCCAATTTCATCCATTAATACCAGGCTGCTGGAGGTGGCATTGTGCAGAATATTCGCAGTCTCGGTCATTTCTACCATGAAGGTTGAGCGACCGCCGGCAAGGTCGTCTGATGAACCTATGCGAGTGAATATCCGATCGATAGGCCCGAGTCGAACAGAATCAGCGGGAACATAGCTGCCGCATAGTGCCAGCAGGCAAATTAAAGCTGTCTGTCTCATGTAGGTAGACTTACCGCCCATATTAGGGCCGGTAATGATCATCATCTTCTGTTGTTGATTCAGGCAGAGGTCATTGGCGACGAAATTCTCGACTGTTACTTTTTCCACTACCGGGTGTCGGCCAGCAGCGATTTCAATTCCAGGCTCGTCAGTCAATTCAGGTTGGCAGTACTGCAGATTAGTTGCTCGCTCTGCAAAATTATTCAATACATCAACTTCGGCTATCGCTTCGGCACTGGCAATCAATGCAGCAAGCTCCGTAGCAAGATCTTCAATCAGGGTGTCATAGAGTGCTTTCTCTCGAGCCAGGGATTTGCTGCGGGCGCTTAAAACCTTGTCCTCGAATTCTTTTAGCTCTGGAGTAATAAATCGTTCGGCATTCTTAAGAGTTTGGCGACGGATGTACTCGGCGGGCAATTCGATGCCAGCCTGACCTTTACTTATTTCTATGTAGTAGCCATGTACTCGGTTGTATCCTACTTTGAGCGTGCCCAGCCCCGTTCTTTCTTTTTCACGCAGCTCGAGGTCCACCAGATACTGACCGGCATTACTGCTCAGGTTGCGCAGGTCATCCAGTTCATCATCGAAACCTTCGGCGATGACTCCACCTTCACGTATCACTACGGGAGGGTTTTCCTCGATAGCCCGGTTCAGCAACTCCACTTGCTGAGGAAAAACTGAAACCTGAGTAGACAATAATCCCGCGTGCTCCGATTCAACGAGGCTAAGATGGGATTGAAGATCGGGAAGCAGGGTCAGGCCATCGCGGAGCTTGGCTAGATCTCTCGGGCGAGCAGAGCGCAGCGCCAGTCTTGCCAGAATGCGTTCGAGGTCACCAATGTTGCTTAATACTTCAGATATTTTCTCAAATCGATAGTCGGAGATAAGCCCGGCAACGGATTGCTGACGATTCTGTAATTGCTGTCGGTCTCTGAGAGGCCGATTGATCCATCGGTTTAATAACCTGCTGCCCATGGCGGTGGCGCAGCGATCCATAACAGAGAGAAGCGTGTTGTCCCGACCGCCGGAGAGATTAGTATCCAACTCCAGGTTTCGGCGGCTGGCAGCATCTAAAATCACACTGTCTTCCTGTTGTTCTACCTGTATACCCTGAATGTGCGGCAGTTCTGATTTCTGTGTTTCTCTCGCGTATTGGAGCAGGCAAGAGGCTGCCTGCAGTGCGATATGTAATTCTTCGCAGCCAAAGGCACTTAGGTCCTTGGTATTGAAATGTTCAGTGAGGGTACGAATGCCATTATCTAATTCAAATTCCCAAATCGGGCGCCTGCGTTTGGCTGGATGATTCAGACTGGATTCAACTTCAGTCAACTCATCCTGCAAAAGGATCTCGGCGGGCTTTATGCGTTCGACTTCTGCTATCAGTGCTTCAAGCCCGGTGAGTTCGCATAAGACGAATCGGCCACTGCTGATATTCATGTGGGAAATTCCATATTCTCGCTTGTCACTGTCTGCGATGTTTTTGCTATTGGCACTAATGGCCAGCAGGCAATTATCTCGGCGCTCATCCAGCAAGGCTTCATCGCTGACTGTTCCGGGCGTGATAATTCTGACCACCTGTCGCTCAACTGGTCCTTTGCTGGTTGCTGGGTCGCCGATTTGTTCGCAGATAGCAACGGAGACTCCGGCCTCTACAAGCTTGGCCAGATATCGGTCCGCTGCGTGGTAAGGAATGCCGCACATGGGGATGGGTTCGCCGGCGGCTTTGCCGCGAGCAGTCAGGGTGATATCAAGGATGTCAGCAGCAGATTTGGCGTCGTCAAAAAACAACTCATAGAAGTCACCCATGCGATAGAACAAGAGACTGTCTTGATGCTGAGCTTTGATGCGCAGAAATTGCTGCATCATCGGGGTATGGGTTTGTGCGTCGGCCAAGTTGTTACTGCTGTTTGCGTTTGACTAAGGAATCAAATTCTACCTCAAAAAAGCAGACGGCGTTATCACAACTCGGAGTGGCTTAAGGTTTGATGGCGGCGCTACCTTTTCAAAGCCAAAATAGTTAGGCAAGCGTAGCTGAGCTAACAATGCCTGGTAGGCGTGCTTTACTAGTTTCAGGGGATTGATCTTGGATTCAAAAATATAGTGTCCCCATTCAGCAGGAGCGGCTACTATAACCCTATGGTGCCTTCTCCTTCGAAAACTGTTTCAAACCTCGTTGAAAAACTGGCCAATACACTCCTCTCGAAAAAACTGATTATGTCCACAGCCGAATCCTGCACCGGTGGTTGGATATCACAATGTCTCACTGCTATTTCCGGAAGTTCTCAGTGGTTCGATACCGGCTTTGTAACTTATTCGAATGAAGCCAAGCAGAGATTATTGTCCGTTCCTCCTGAGATTTTTGAAATTGATGGCCCTGGAGCCGTGAGTGAAGAGACCGTATTGGCTATGACTCGCGGAGCTATCGCTAATAGTCGGGCCAATGTTGCTGTGGCGGTTAGCGGTATAGCCGGCCCTGACGGCGGCAGCGATGACAAGCCTGTTGGCACGGTATGGATAGCCTGGCAATGGGAAGACAAGTCCCTGGCCCAGTGCTTTCAATTCAGCGGTGATCGTGAGGCAGTGAGACTGGCTACGGTAGAAGCGGCTCTCCATGGAACCCTTCTGCTAGTGAACTAGCGGGCTCGGGAAGAGCGTCAAGGGAGGGATGAAAAAAAACTAAAGGATTTTGATTTTTTGCCAATATACTGGTTGTATATACAGTAATATTTTGTTTAAATTAGCACTGTCTGTATATACAGTGATTTGCTGAATCGAAGGAAGGCCTCCGAATTTTAAAGGAATTCGAAAGAGTTTAAAGAAAGACCGAGGCTAAGATACTCAAATCAATTATGGCTGAACTCGATGCTACTCTGATGGGTCCATCGATGGTCATCAGAGAGCATCGAGTTCGAGCCACCAAACATTGCCAGGATCTCTTTATAGGACTATTAAGAGGGCTTGGGATAACAGGCAAGCAGATAAAAGGCTTGATAGAGAATTTAACAAGGTTTGATAAAAAGTTTAGCAAGTAGTTGGGGACAGACTACTATTTAAAGCTCAGCAAGCTAAGGAAGCACGCTGGGAAAACAAGAACAACTGCATTACTCACGGAACCAGCATCAGTTGTGGATTAAATAATCAAGGATACAACTATGATCGAAGATAACAGCAATAAAGAAAAAGCACTGGCAGCAGCCCTTTCTCAAATCGAAAGACAATTCGGTAAAGGTTCCATGATGCGCCTCGGTGACACCGACCGCGTAGCCATTCCCGCTATCTCCACCGGTTCTCTCGGCCTGGATGTTGCGCTAGGTATAGGCGGCCTGCCCAGAGGCAGGGTAGTCGAAATTTATGGCCCTGAATCTTCGGGTAAAACCACATTAACACTTCAGGTTATTGCCGAAGCACAGAAAGCCGGTGGTAGCTGCGCCTTTATCGATGCCGAGCATGCTCTTGACCCGATTTATGCAGAGAACCTTGGTGTAGACGTGGATAATCTTTTGGTCAGCCAGCCGGACACCGGTGAGCAGGCTCTGGAAATCTGCGACATGGTTGTGCGTTCAGGCGCTCTCGATGTGGTGGTGATCGATTCCGTCGCAGCGCTTACACCGAAGGCTGAAATAGAAGGCGATATGGGTGATACCCATATGGGGCTGCAGGCACGTTTAATGTCTCAGGCCTTGCGTAAGATGACTGGTAATATCAAAAACTCAAATACGCTGGTGATCTTTATTAACCAGATTCGCATGAAGATCGGTGTCATGTTCGGTTCGCCCGAAACTACTACCGGTGGTAATGCACTTAAATTCTATTCCTCTGTGAGATTGGATATTCGCCGCATCGGCTCCATCAAGGATGGTGATGAAGTGGTGGGTAACGAGACTCGTGTGAAGGTTGTGAAAAACAAGGTTGCTCCTCCATTCAGGCAAACTGAATTTCAAATCATGTATGGCAAGGGTATTCATCACCTGGGTGAAGTTATCGATCTTGGGGTGAAGCAGAACCTAATCGAGAAGTCCGGCGCCTGGTATGCCTACAAGGGCGAAAAGATAGGGCAGGGTAAAAAGAATGTTGCTCTGTATCTTGAAGAAAACCCGGAAATTGCTGTTGAGATTGAAACCGGAATTCGAGCTCAGTTGCTCGGAGCCGAAGCAGATAACGATGAAGATGTAGCACCGGCCAATGACGATGTAGTGGTATTGGCAGATGCTAAAAACAAGGAAGCTTCATAAGCATTTCGAAAATAGAAACTCCGCAAGATAATCTTCCCGATGTCCCCGTTCTCCGGCGAGCCGCAATGGACTATTTGGCTCGTCGGGAACACTCTTCCTACGAATTAACGCAAAAGCTAAGCAAAAAATTTCCTGATACCGATCAGGAGCTGATATGCGAAGTTCTAGCTCAGTTGCAAAAGGACAATCTGCAGTCAGACGAGCGTTTCGCCGAAGCCTATGTACGCTATCGGAAGACTCGAGGTTTTGCCTACAATCATATCAAGGCAGATCTGGGCGCTCGCAGGGTTGATGAGAGCACTATTGATCAGCATCTCTACCCGGACGACAGCGACTGGCTAACTATGTTGAAGGCCTTGCTTGATAAAAAACTGGGTGTGGGTGGTGTTGTAGAGTTCGGCTCAAAAGAACACCGGCGCGTACTGCGATTTTTGGAGTCGAGGGGCTTTCAATCCTTGGATATCCGCAAGGCTATAGAGAAGCGCATCGCTCTCAGAAAACCATGTGGTCCCGACCTAAAATAACGTCCCACCAAGAAAAGCTCCATAGACTGGTAATTGCCACAGGATATTGTGTTGACTTGCTAGTAGGGCCCTCTAATACAAAATCATCAATTTCGTAAGTTACAGGAAAATGCGACAATACCATTCTACGCACCCTGACTAACGCAGCACCACAATGGAACTACTTACAAAATGAAATTGATCAGACCCTTCCGCGGCCTTCGCCCGACTCGTGAATTGGCAGCTAAAGTCGCCTCCCATCCCTATGACGTCTTAAACCGGGAAGAAGCTTTCGAGTTAGCTAAAGGCAAGCCTTTCAGTTTTCTCCACATTAATAAGCCAGAGATAGATGTTGAGTCATCTGTAGATGTTCACGATCAGTCCGTGTATGACAAAGGTAAGGAGAATCTGGATAGATTTATCTCGGAAGGCACCTTGGTACAGGACGGTGAAGATAAGTTGTATGTATACAAGCAGGTAATGGGCGATCATGAGCAATACGGATTGGTAGCTGCAGCATCTGTTGAGGCGTACGAGAATGACCTGATTAAGAAGCATGAATTCACGCGCCCAGAGAAAGAAGACGATCGTGTCGATCACATGGACGCGCTAGGAGCTCAAGTAGGTCCGGTGTTTCTGACATACAAAGCGAACGAGTCCATTGATGAAATGATTGCTCAGGTAACAGCTACGACACCGGAATACGATTTTGTCGCCGAGGACGGTACTGGCCATGTGTTTTGGGTTATTGAGGATCTGGCATTGGCTGCGTCTATCGAAACTGCCTTTAATGAATTGGAATGTCTCTACGTTGCAGACGGGCACCATCGATCAGCGGCGGCTTCCAGAGTGAGACATTTACATCAGAAGAGGAATGACTCTCACTCCGGAGAAGAGCCATATAACTATTTTCTTACGGTTTTATTTCCTCACAACCAGATGCAAATTCTCGATTACAACCGTGTTGTGAAAGATCTGAACGGCTCCGAGCCTAAAGCTTTTCTGGAAAAGATTTCCCAGGACTTCAATATTGAAGAAGTTGAACTGGCAACAGCAAAACCTAAAACGGCCAGACAGTTTGGTCTTTACCTCGAAGGTAAGTGGTACTCACTGAGCGTTAATGAGAAATTGCAGTCTCGAATAGATGATACTGACCCGGTAAGCAGTCTTGATGTAAGTATTCTTCAAGATGCAGTTTTCTCCCCCATGTTGGATATCCATGATCAGCGTACGGACAAGCGAGTTGATTTTATAGGAGGCATACGCGGCCTTGAAGAATTGGAAAAGAGGGTAGACTCTGGGCAATGGGCAGCAGCCTTTGCCTTGTTTGCAACGTCAATAGAAAGTCTTATGGCAATAGCTGATGCGAATGAAGTTATGCCTCCCAAATCTACCTGGTTTGAACCCAAGCTTAAGAGTGGTTTGGTGGTTCACATCCTGGACTAAAAAAGGCGGGCTAAAAAAGAACGGGGAACAAAAGGACAAGGACTGAAAAGAAAAGGGGCTGAAAACGCGAAGTGTTCTCAGCCCCAAAAGTGCCTCTAGGGAGAGGCATGGAAACGCGCAATGCGTATCCGAGAGATATTCTGTTATGTTGGCGCTGCGAATTAGCAGTGTGCCGAACAATATTCCTGGTGACATTTCTCGCTGATAGTAAATTCCGGTGAAATGTTTAGCATATAGCTACGAAATTTAAATCTTACACACATATAGTGTGAGAGCGAGCTAATCAGATGTCGCATGCTTGTAGTTAAAGTAGTCATTTTTACGTTCCCTTTGTTCATTCTCGGAAAATACTACGCTTATCTTCTAGAGGGCCGTATTTACGAGTTGTGCTATCTATAACGCCGCTTAATACTATTTGGTTTACATCGAGTGAAATTAATTTCTTGGCATTTGTCTGTATAAAAATCAAATATAGAGAAATCAGATATAGCGAAACAAGATATCACTGTTAGCAAATAGCAATGAATATACAGAAGCAGATAAAAAAGCCGCAGCCCATCAAGTGATGACGCCGCGGCTAGCTCTCAAGGAGGAGAGGTGTCTATGCGGCGCTCTGTTTACTCACATCTATTAGGGCTGCCGTATTATCGCCAATAGGAATTCGCTTAGGCTTCATTGCCTCGGGAATTACACGGACCAGGTCGATATATAGAATGCCGTTGGCAAGGCTAGCACCGGTTACTTCTACATGATCGGCTAACTGAAAGCGGCGCTCGAAATTCCTTGCGGCAATACCCTGGTGTAGATAGTTTCGTTGATCTTCTTCAGGTGCTGCCTTTTTTCCCTTCACTGTGAGTGTTTGTTTCTCAGAATGTAGTTCCAGCTCTTCTTCTGCAAAGCCGGCAATAGCCATGATTATCTGATATTTATCTTTATCCAACAGTTCAATATTGTAAGGAGGATAAGCAGGTTGATTGGTGTCGCTCCGGTTCGCAGCATCCAGTAGGGATGACAAGTGATCGAAGCCAATGGTTGATCGGTACAGTGGTGAAAAATCGAAATTACGCATAGTTCATATCCTTATAGGAAGCTTTTTGCTTCCAAGCAATATGGTTAATTAAACTGATAGTTTGATATCAGTGATCCCTGCCTATCTATTTGATCAGGCATATAGCAAATCTCTTATGAGCACCTGCTACAAAATATAATATGGGGGCATTGAAATTATTTACAAGGATGCTGTGGTGATAAGTAAAGCCGATGCCATTCGTTGTTGAAGCTTCCTGAATAAAAGTTAGAGAGGTTGAGTCAAAAATGGGAAAAGAATGAGATGAAACAAAAGCAGGTGAAGGGCGCAAGAAATGACTAGAAAAAACAAGAGTAACTTAGATTTCGCTTGAAGAACTCACTCTAAGAAGCTGCTAGAGAATCGAGCGTTCAAAAAGAGATTTGCTCAGGTAAATAAGGGCTTGAAGCAGAAAAGATAATTTAGATCTAAGCTATCCCCGTTATTCTAGTATGTATGGCTTTTTAGAAGCGAAAGAAAGTAGGGCTAGCTCTTAGTGAGTTTTAATTACATAAACCCCGGCAAGCATTAACAGAACGCCACTCACTCGCCACATGTTTAGTGAAATTTGCGGATTACCAAAAGCGCCAAAATGATCGAGTGCCAGTGCCATGACAAGCTGACCACAGAGTATCAATGCCGTAGTTAAGCCAACTCCCAATTTAGGTGATACAAAAATTATTGCGACCATGTAGATCGAGGCTATCACTCCGCCTAAAAACGCTGTTGGGGGAGCGGCAGTCAGTTCGCTAACGCTTGGGAAAGTAGGGCGCATCACCAGCACGACCAGTGACATAGTGATGAAACCAACGATCATTATCAAAAGGCCGGCGGAATAGGGGCTACGTGTAACTGAGCCCAATTGGGCATTGAATACCAGTTGCAGCGGGATTAGCGAGCCGGTGACAAACGCAATAGAGATAAAAAGTGAGCTATTCATTAGTTTCATTCACTGTCCATAATCATTGGGCGTGCCACCGGTCGCTTTTCTAGTTAATTGGACCTGATTAGATTACAAGCAGATCCATAAATTCATTCACTGCTGTCTGTTCAAGTCGCTTCTGGTCTTTGCAAAGCTCGAAAATCTCAGCACAGCGTTTCGCCGGGAACCGAGTCGCCAGATTAGCCTTGAATTTGTCCTCTAGCAGAGGAATTCCTTCTTCGCGACGACGTCTGTGACCCACAGGGTAGTCTATCTCGACCTTATCCGTGGAGTTCCCGTCCTTGAAATACACCTGGAGAGCATTGGCGATAGAGCGTTTCTCTGGCTCCAAATACTCTTTTGTATAGGTTGGGTTCTCATGAATCTCCATTTTCTCCCGTAATTGGTCGATTATGGGGTTGTTGGCATGAAAATCGTCTTCATAGTCCTCTGCAACCAGATCGCCAAATGCCAGCGGCACGGCGGTCATATACTGCAGGCAGTGATCGCGATCGGCAGGGTTGTTTAGTGGTCCAACCTTGCTAATGATGCGAATTGCCGATTCGTGGGTGTGAATAACGATCTTCTCGATATCATCCAATCTGTCTTTAACTTGAGGGTGTAATCTTACTGCCGCCTCGGCAGCTGTCTGCGAATGAAACTCAGCAGGAAAAGAGATCTTAAATAGAATGTTTTCCATTACATAACTTTCATAATCCCTTGTAAATTCTAAAGGTTTTCCATTAAAGGAAACGTCATAAAAGCCCCAGGTAGGTGCGGTAAGCACGCTTGGGTAACCTATCTCTCCTCGTAGTGTGAAATCAGCCAACCTTACTGCCCGCGATGTTGCATCTCCTGCAGCCCAGGACTTGCGGGGCCCGGCATTTGGGGAGTGGCGATAGGTTCGAAGGCTGGAGCCGTCTAACCAGGCTTGTGATAGGGCGTCGATGATCTGTTCTCGGCTTCCTCCGAGCATTTTGGTAGCGACGGCGGTAGAAGCGACGCGAACCAAGAGAACGTGACATAGGCCAACACGGTTAAAGCTATTCTCCAAGGCGATAACCCCTTGAATTTCATGAGCTTTAATCATTGCTGTTAGCACGTCCTTCATTGTTAGCGGCGCTTTGCCGGCCGCGACATTCTGCTGTGATAGAAAATCAGCTACCGCCAGAATTGCTCCCAGGTTGTCCGAAGGGTGGCCCCATTCTGCGGCGAGCCAGGTATCGTTGTAGTCTAGCCAGCGAATGATGCAGCCTATATCCCATGCGGCTTTCACCGGATCCAGACGATATTGGGTGCCTGGTACTCGAGCACCGTTGGGTACTGTAGTTCCTTCAACCAGAGGACCGAGCAATTTAGTGCATTCAGGAAAGCGTAGAGCCAGCAATCCGCAGCCCAGGGTGTCCATGAGGCAATTACGCGCTGTATCAAAGGCTTCGTCTGAATTTATCTCGTAGTCACAGACGTAATCCGCGATATCAACGAGCACCTGATCCGGCTCAGGCCGGGTATTTTGTTCAACATTTTGTGACACTTTAAAATCCTTATAAAACAGTTAAATATAGTATATATATAAAGTAATTAGTCAAAATATTACCGCGCTATCTTACTCTCCTGATAACAATCCAGACCCCGGATAGTCCATTGCAGGTTTAGCGGTCCGCAATATCCACCCAATCAGAGGTTTCGGGTCCCGTATAGTCCGCACTAGGGCGAATAATGCGGTTATTAGCCCGTTGCTCTTTAACATGGGCAGCCCAGCCTGTGAGCCGCGACATCACGAATATCGGTGTAAACAGCTTGGTTGGGATATCCATGAAGTGATAGGCGGAGGCGTGAAAGAAGTCCGCATTACAGAATAGCTTCTTCTCCCGCCACATGACTTCTTCGCAGCGCACGGATACCGGGTAGAGCGTTGAATCACCCACCAGTTCGGCCAGTTTCTCGGACCATTGCTTGATGATGGTGTTGCGAGGGTCGGATTCGGTGTAGATGGCGTGTCCAAAGCCCATGATCTTGTCTTTTCGCTCAAGCATGGCGAGGATCTCTTTCTCGGCCTCGTCGGCGCTGCTCCAGTTTTGAATCATATCCATGGCGGCCTCGTTTGCGCCCCCGTGGAGAGGTCCGCGTAGGGTGCCGATAGCGCCAGTGATGCAGGAATGCATGTCAGAGAGTGTAGAAGCACATACTCTAGCGCTGAAGGTTGATGCGTTAAACTCATGTTCTGCATAGAGAATTAGGGAAACGTTCATTACCTGGGTAAACAGCTCGCTAGGGGCTTCGCCTCCCAGCATGTGCAAGAAATGTCCGCCAATTGAGTCATCATCCAGAGCGGTTTCGATGCGTTCACCCTTGTGGGAGAACATATACCAATAGCAGATGATGGAGGGGAAGGCCGCCAGTAGGCGGTCGATGACCTCATCCTGTTGTGAAAAATCTTCCTCTATCTCCAGATTTCCCAGCATCGAACAGCCGGTTCGCATCACATCCATTGGGTGAGCAGTTGCAGGAATGCGTTCCAGGACATCTTTTAGCTCTTGAGGAAGTGCCCGTAATGATTTGATTTTACTTACATATTCATCAAGCTCAGCCTGATTGGGTAATTTGCCTTTTAGTAGAAGGTAGGCAACTTCTTCGAATTTAGCATTTTCCGCCAAGACGCTGATGTCAAAGCCGCGATAAGTAAGTCCTGTGCCAGTCTTGCCAACAGTGCATAGCGCTGTTTCTCCGGCTACCTGGCCCCGTAAGCCTGCTCCGCCTAGTTTTTTCTCTGCCATGTGATACTCCGTTTAGTGTCTCAGCTTGGCAGCAGTGTCTCTGCCAAGCTATATTCATGTTATGAATTAATAAAGTAGTATAATTTACTGATATTTATAGTTATAAAATTTCTTACTGATCTTCTGAGTCGAATAAGGCGTCCAGTTTTTGCTCGTAAGCGTGATAGCCCAATACTTCATAGAGTTCCATTCGTGGCTGCATTTTGTCCAGCACAGCTTTCTGGTCGCCATTGATTGCGATGGCCTGATAGACATCCAGGGCTGCTCTACTCATAGCTCGAAAGGCGCTAAGCGGATATAGCACCATGCCGACGCCGTTCTCTGCTAATTCCTCGCAGTTAAACAGGGGTGTATGTCCAAATTCAGTGATATTAGCCAAAACAGGTACTTTGACAGCGTCTACGAATTGGCGGTATTGGTCCAGTTCCAGCATAGCTTCAGGGAAAATGGCGTCTGCACCGGCCTCAACGCAGGCAATGGCACGCTCGATAGCGGAATCCATTCCTTCTACAGCCAGCGCATCGGTACGGGCCATGATGACAAAGTCCGAGTCAGTCTTGGCGTCGGCGGCGGCTTTGACTCTATCAGCCATCTCACTTTGGCTCACAATCGCCTTGTTTGGGCGGTGGCCGCATCGCTTCTGAGATACCTGGTCTTCTATATGTACCGCTGCTGCGCCCGCATTCTCCATGGCTTTGATGGATCTGGCGATGTTAAATGCGCCGCCCCAGCCGGTATCGATATCCACCAGCAAAGGAATGTCTGTGGCATTACAGATGCGCTCCACATCGGCGACAACATCATTGAGACTGGTTATCCCTAAGTCTGGCAGGCCATAGGAAGCGTTGGCTACGCCGCCACCTGACAGATATATGGCTTTATGGCCGGCATCTTCCGCTAACATCGCGCAATAGGCGTTTATCGTGCCAACAATCTGCAGCGGTTTATTGTCTTCCAAGGCTTGCCTGAACTTGGCTCCCGGGGATGGGCTTTTCATATAAAACTCCTTAGGTAATACGTCTAATAATTTGAAATATATAGATTTAACATATTCTCGCTATTGTTCTTAGCAGCTATTAGTCAATTTGTTCTAGCTGACTCATCAGGGTCTTTCTGGCGCCGCTAATATGGCGCTTCATCAGCAGTTCGGCTAACTCACAATCATTATTTTCCAGGGCATCAACGATTTGGTGGTGCTCTTTAAATGCCTGCTCGGGACGGGATGGGCCGCTGCTGGTCTGCACCCTGTACAATCGCAGCAGGTGATAGAGTTCGTCGCAGAGAAGTTTAAACAGACGATCATTACCGCTGAGGCTGACAATAAGATAATGAAAGTCCAAATCGCCTTCCTTCTGGTAATAGAGTCGGCCGTTCTCGGATTGGATCTGGGCTTCGTGATTTGCCAGTAACTGGCGCAGACGAGCACAGTCCTCAGCGCTGGCCTTACTGGCGGCCAAACGACAGGCTAGGCCTTCCAGTGATTCTCTTATTTCATATATTTCAATAGCTTGCACTTTATTTAGAGAAATAACTTTAGCCCCGGAATTGGGCTTGATCTCTACTAATTTACAGCCTTCCAGGCGGCGAATCGCTTCGCGAAGAGGGCCGCGTGAAATTCCGTATTGTTTGCTTAATTGGGGTTCGTTGACCTTACTGCCTGGTGCTAGCTCTCCTTTTACAATCGCCGTGCGTAATTGAGCGAAGACTGAGTCAGAAAGAGTGGCGGCTTTGGCAGGTGTTTCTACGTCCATCTGTAATTATGTCAACAATATTGAAATATTGTGTGCATTATTGTCCAAATACAGCCAAAATACAACAGTATTGTTGACAATATGAGTGCGCAAGTTTGCTTTGCGTTATACTCATTGTTTTACTCCGGAAGCGCTCTATAGCGAGGTTCTTAGTCCTATGGCATTTGGTAAATTTCAGGATTTTTTGTCAGGTCTGGTTAAAGTCCAGCGAGGCCTCTTTGTCGGCAATACGCCACCCACTATGGATGAGTTGCTTGAAAAGCTCATGGGCAATACTGGTGAGGTTTCGGCGGCAATTGCTGCAAGAGAGCTGTTGGATCTGTATAGCGATTTAGATGATGATTCCAAATTGGCCTTCTTTATGAACCTCGAGCAACACTTCAATGCCAATGAAGAATCCATAAAGCTGGCTTATGAGGATTACTCTGCTGAATCTACCAGCGCGAACCTGAATCGACTTTCTCGAGCAGCCGAGCCACGCCGCCATGAATTGCTTCGAAGGCTAAACCAAACTCCTGGGGCAACTCATGATCTGGTAAGTATGCGTACAGACCTGATTCGCTTTACTCGAGATAACCCCGAGCTACGCTCAGTTGATGAAACATTTGTTAGGCTTTTTACTTCCTGGTTCGGTCGTGGATTTCTCGTACTACAAACTATTAACTGGTCAACCTCGGCAGCGATCCTCGAGAGGATTATTCGTTATGAGGCTGTTCACGAGATTAAAGACTGGGATGACCTACGGCGCCGTATTGATCCGCCAAACCGGCGGTGCTTTGCATTTTTTCATCCAGCGCTAACTGATGAGCCGCTTATATTTGTTGAGGTTGCCCTAAGCGATGAAGTGCCGGGATCGATTAATTCCATATTAGAGGATACCGCCGAGGGCGATGTAGATCCCAGTAAGTTTACGACAGCGACGTTCTACAGCATCAGCAACTGTCAGCCAGGTCTAAAGAATATTACTTTTGGAAATTTTCTTATAAAGCAAGTAGTCAATGAACTTCAAGCCGAGTTTCCTTCAATTACCCAATTTGTCACTCTTTCGCCAATACCCGGCTTTCATCGCTGGCTCAGCCAAGAGTCGGATGATGAGCTTGAGGAACTGAAGACCTTGAAAGCCGTCATACGCTCCATGCCGGAAACCGATGATTCAATTCATGAGAACGGTGACGCCATTAAGCGGCTGGTATTCAATTACTTATTGCAGGCCAAGAAGGGGAAATACCCAGCGGATCCAGTTTCCCGATTCCACCTTGGTAACGGTGCCAAAATTTTCCAGTTACACACTGCGGCGGATATGAGCGAGAAGGGCAGAACGCAGTCCTGTGGCACCATGGTGAATTACCTGTATGACCTGAGTTGCGTTGAGCAAAATCATGAAAAATACGTGACTGAGGGTAATGTGGAATACAGCGACAAGCTAAAACCTCTGATCATCAAACGCTGAAAAATCCATTCTTCCGCAAACTTGCTATCTATTATTACCAAGGTATAATTAAATATTACCTTGGTAAATAAGATGACGTATTTAGGCAAGAAGCCATATAAAAGGCAGGAAGTGATGAAAACCACAGACAAATACTATGCATTCAGGGCGCAGGAGCTACTCGCATCGGGTCCGTTGCAGGAAATAGCTGTTGATATAAAAAATCAGTTAAATCAATCAGCTAAAGAAAGTATCTCATTTTTTAATTTAAGAAATGGAAAGCAAATAGACTTGGATCTCTCTGGGTCTGAAAGCGATGTTCGTCAACGCTATGGGGCCACTGAGACTGCTGGAGGAAAAGAAGACGCGGGCAGTGAGGCTGCAAAGAACCCTATGCCGAAAAAAGGCAGAGGGCGTCCAAAACTGGGCGTCATCGGCCGCGAGGTGACTCTCTTGCCCAGGCACTGGGAATGGTTGGATACCCAGCGGGGTGGCGCGTCAGCTGCTTTACGGCGATTGATTGAAGAATCTCGCAAGGCCGGGGCTGCCGATGAGATGATTCGCCAATCTCAAGATAGTGCGAATCGCTTCATGTATGCCATGGCGGGGGATTTGCCTGGTTTTGAAGAGGCTGTGAGGGCGCTATATGCCAAAGACAAACAAGTCTTTGATCAAGAGACCCAAGCCTGGCCGCTTGATATACGGGATTGTTCCCGTAGATATGCTGAGGCAGCCTTGAGCTAGGCTGTTGGCTGCGGCTTCAGTGGGGTTGCGTCCGTTGTTGGTGTAAAATGCCAGCTGCTTAACATGAGCCCATTCTAATCGGATGGGTGTATGTTCTCGATAATTCTCAGGTTTTGAAAAACCACATATGACTACCCAGGACACTAACTCGTATATCTATCTCTCAACAGAAGAGGCATATAGCTCAAGTGAATTGAATGAGCTATGCGAGAGAATCATTAGCAGCGGCGTGTTGGGGCGCTCCCGTCACTATGTGGAATTGTTAAGGTATTTGGTGAAGTGCTCAATTGAAGGATATTCACCAAGAGAGCTGGAGCTAGCTATCAATGGGTTGGGCAAGCCTGAAGATTTCGATGTTTCTGCTGATTCCGCAGTGCGGGTCTATGTGCACCAGCTTCGTAAGAAGCTGGACAATTATTTTGAAAGCAATGAGGTTCAGAGTGACTGTCGCATTGTCATACCTAAAGGGCAGTACACTATTGCGGCGCTTAAAAAAGAAATCCCCTTGTCATCTGCCGTTGCAAACACAGGCTTGTTCAAGTCGAGGCTAACGAACTTGCTTTTAGTTGCGGTCGTGCTGCTGCTTGCGGCGAATATTACATACCTAACTACTGACAATGAGCAAACCTTAAATTTGGAAACTCAGCAAATATTGCAAAGCTCGGTATGGGGCACTGTTCTCACTGATGATAAACCCATACTGCTTGTTATGGGAGATTACTACATTTTCGGCGAGCTAAATTCCAACGGCAATATCGCAAGAATGGTTCGAGAGTTTGATGTCAATTCCCGAAGAGATCTTGAAGACCTGCATTTCAGTGACAACGAGAATGATAGTGATAGTGAGAGAAGTGAAAACTATCTCGATTTAGACCTTTCCTATATGCCGGAAGGGAGCGCTTTTGCATTAGCTAGTATTGCTCCTGTTCTTTACGGGAGCGGGAAGGGGGTTGGCATTACCATGATGTCCGACCTGACCACCTCTGATATCCGAAGTAATCATATCGTTTATATAGGTTATCTAAGTGCCCTGGAAAAGCTGAGTGATATGACATTCGCCGCATCCAGTTTGCGGATAGGCCGTAGCTACGATGAGCTATTTAATACCAAAACTTTGGAGTACTACACAAGTGATGCAGGCCTGCCAGAAGAGGGTGAAGCCTTTCGCGACTATGGCATGTTTGCCACTTTCCCTGCAGGCAGCGAGACTCAGATAGTAATGATTGCTGGTATGCGAGATGCAGGTCTAATGCATACCGCACAAGCAGTAGTTAATCCAGATATGCTGCTAGAACTGGATCAGGCTATTGGTTCTGAAGGTGGTGGAAATGATCCCAGCTTCGAAGCTTTGTTTGAAGTGTTCGGTGTCGATCGTCTGAATTTCGACGCAAATCTCATTTACACCTCTGTTCTGGATAGCAGTAAAATCTGGAATTCTTCAGCTGTTGAAAGTCTGCAGTAAACTGTAAGTTTCGCTACCTTTACCAACTGGAAGACCTTTCCTTCAGATTACATTCACGTTTTCTGGACTTTTTACGTAACTAAATCCCTTTACCCTGCGTCATATCCTTCATTAACGAAGAGTGCAGTCTTGCCAGTAAGCAATTTAGGCGAGAAAATAAGTTGACATAAACTACATTTGTAGCCATCATAACTACAAATGTAGTTTTAAACGGTTCGGGACATGCATCTAAAGGCGCAACTTTGAGCATCTTTAGAGTATGAAAAGAAACATCCAGAAGCGTAAGTCGACAAACTACTATGAGGTTGGAACCAATGTTTGGGTTTTTCGAACTACTTAATATAGATGGAAGCTTCTTACTGCTGAATGTGCTTATTCAGCTAAGTTTGATGGCTAGCTTTGCCATTCTCTTCGCCAAGAAATTTAAGAACAGCGCAGCGGCGCGTTATGCAATCTTATACTCCGCCATGTTATCCCTGCCGATTTTACTTGGGTTTTCCTTGCTGTTTCAGGCTGGAGAGCAGTCGCTGGTCTATTTGCCAATCGAAGATTCCTCATTCCAAACATCGACTTCAAATTCGGCAACTGGCTTGGAGTTTGCAGCTGCAGCTAAAGAGTCGAGTGCATCAAATGGTGAATATTGGAGCACGGAACCAGAAGGTACCATTCACTTCGGGCAGGCACTACAGGCTGTGTATACAGAATACTTGCCGGTTAATCTTCCTTCCGTTGCGACCCTACTTGCAGATTCCGAGTCGAAGGCGTTCCTTCTCTGGCAATGGTTTGTTGGCCTGTCCTTCAGTCTACAGATTTCTCTTTTATGGTTCGCGGGCTTCTGTCTCCAAAGTCTTGGCCTGGTACGGAGCTTTCAAAAGCTTAAACAGCTTGCTGCTCGGTCAAGAGATTTGCCCGCTGGTGAACAAGAGAAAGTTGATCAGTGCCTTGAAGGTATTTCATTGAATTACAAACAAGTTGGAATTGCACTGTCACGTGAGGTAAGTAGCCCTGTAGTGATGGGGTATATAAGTTCCACTCTGTTACTGCCTGAAGGGTTTGTGTCGCAGCTAGGTCATACCGAGCTTCGCGCGGTGTTGCTTCATGAGATGGCCCACGTTGAGCGATATGATGCGCTTAAGAATCTGATTCAAAAGTTTCTTTTGGCTCTATTCTGGTTTCATCCTCTAGTGCATATCATGGACAGAATGATTTCAATTTCCCGGGAAGAAATTTGCGACAACTATGTGTTGTCCCAACAACAAGCTCTGGAATATGGGGAAGTCTTGCTCAGCGTGAGCGCTATGCAAGCTAACCTGGCAATGTCACCAAACAATAATTTGAGAACCGCTCAGGTTCCGTTAGCAATGGGGATGATAGGAAGTGAATGGAAACTTGAACAACGAATCATTGAGCTCTTGAGTGAGCGAAGGGAAAAGACTATGAAACTTAGCAAACCTAGAAATCATTTAGTACAGGGCACATTAGTATCTCTTTCAATACTTTTGGCCGCCTGTCAGGTTGGTGCGGCAGAAAATGTAAATAGCGCAGCGCTTACAGCACAGGATAGGGAATTGGCTGAACAGCAAGAGGCGTTGGAAATGAATGCCCTTGCTCTTGAGTCAGCTGCTGAAATAATGGAAGCGGATGCTAGGCGTATGGAAGCTGACGTCGAACGCATGCATGCTGACATTCAACGCACGGAGATAGAAATTGCTCGAATCAATGATGAAGCTGCAATAAATGCAGACATAGATATTCGTGCTCTACGCATGGGTGTAGAAGCGCAGCGCATTGACATAGAAGCCAGAGAAATGGTGAGAGAGCTCCGAGAGCACTCAGTTGAACTTGCTATTGACCTGGAAGATGTTCGGGCTCAAGTAGAGCAAGAGTTGGAAGATGCGGATATCGGCGGTTCAATTCGCGAATCAATGGATGAGCTTCGTTCCAATCTTGCTGAGCTCGATGAAGAGACTGTGGTTGAGGGTATCGACAGCGAACAGATAAACCTAATCACCAGACAAGCACTGCAGACCGCATTACGCAGCCTTGAGGCTATCGATGTCGAGGCGCTTGAGTTGAGCATCAGAAAATCACTGGAGATAGAGTTAGATAGTCTGGAAATTCTGGAATTGGATATCAATATTGATATCGATCCTGAGATTGATGCTATAGATTTTTCTGCTGATCAAGTTAGACAGTTTGAGATAGAAAGATTGAACGCAAATAGCACACTAACTATTTAAGGAGCGTAAAAGCAGTGGTCATTGCAAACAAAACACCCCTCTCTCGCGGTGAAAGAGAAATCATGGAGATAATCTGGGATCAGGGAGAGGTCGGGGTGCTCGAAGTAACCGAGATATTGAATAAGCAAAGGCCTATTGCGAGGAATACGGTGCGCACATTGATGGAGCGCATAAGAGAAAAAGGCTGGTTAGTCTATCGCGCGGTTGGACGTAGTTATTTATATGAGGCTACTGTTCCGAGAGAAGAGAGCCTCGGTGAGAGAGTGGTAGATATGGTTGATAAAGCCTGCGGTGGAGATCCAGAGAAGCTTATGATGGCGCTTTTGGATTATCGCGGTCTCAGTACTGAGGAAAGTAAACGTATTCGGAAAATTCTCGATGAGGCAGGCAAAAAGTCATAGCTGTATGTTGCAGGCAGCAGTAAAAGAGAGAGTAAAAATCAGTAGGCATGAGAAAAGTTAAAATCACTTGGCTTAGAAGTTAACTGGACTGAAAGTAGGCCGTTACTGATTTGATCAAAGTCTTGAAGATGTCTCTGCATCCCCCTGCGGAGATTCACAAGGGAGAGACCGTTAAGGCGGAAGGGCCACAACCCTTCCGCTTTTTTTTCGGTCTTATGCTATACGGTTTGCTCTAACAGCACTGCGCCTTGCCTTAATCGCCAATTGCTTTGCCTTCTCATCACCATATTTGTTAATTGAGAAGTAAGCATTTTTTTGCTTCCGGCGAGCGCCTTTACCTTCTTGCCAAGTTGCAACCCATGAATGGTCCTTCTCCGAATAGCTCACGCCAATTTCTCCAGAGCTATTAAGAGGGGATACTTTTCTTGGGCTGAATTTGGCGTAGGGCCAATTTGCACCGTAAATTTTCTTGCCTTCAATATCCCGTTTCTTTTTGGCAGCAGCAATGGCTTTATTCTTGCCGCCAAACTTCTTGAAAGGGAATGACTGTTGAAAGCTCTTATCGTTGTACTTGATTCTCACCCATGCACAGTTTGTGCCGCGGGATTCGATAATGCTGATGTGGTGGAGCGCGCTTAGTTTTTTCAAAAGAACCTCTCTATCGATCTATGTTTGTCTACAGGTCAAAGTGGTAGTCGGTCGTACCCCAGGTACTGCTGTTATGACTATTATAGACAGCAATGAGTCACTCTTTGTATTGGAATATCCATTTCTCTAAATCATTCCAAAACTCTGCTATAAGTAGGAAATCAATGAAAGGTTTCTTCCATTACTCTAGGTAGTGTACACCTCTGTGAGAGGCTGGGCTAGGCGTGAGATGCCATGTGTTGGATAACACCTGGCTTGCGGCTTTCTACTTTATCTATGCTGTAATCATAGCGTTTGGCGCTGGGGTCAATATCCAGAGCCTCGTCTATCGCAGCCGATAGATCGGCCTTGGCAGCCTGCTCGGTAAGATAGGGGCCAGATATTTTCACCTGCAAACTGGGTTCGTCAGGTGCTGTAGCTACGATGTAAAAGTTTTTTGCGTCCAATTTAATATTCCACCCGTTCTATGGCAGATGTACAGATTGCTATCGGCAAGCTGAACGATAGCTGAAACACTCTGAATTTAAGGCTTTGTCTTGATACACGGCTAATATCGGCCGCGTATTAAAATCCAACAGCTTCCCTTATATAAGAACCTGAAAGGGGTATTTTTATTGCTTCTACCCCAAACACAAAATCCAACAGGCACACAGTACAAGGATATTCCCCTTATTCTGGCATTGTGCGTCCCCGGTCACATCTTGAGCAATCTTCAATAGAATATGGCTGTGACAGAGCTAAACCTTAAAGATAGTCAGAATCCACTCCAGAAAAGGCTAAGATGCAGTCTGCGCGCCTAAACCCATAATTCACAGCTGAGCAGCGACATTGAAAGAGCAGAAGAAGCAAGAAGTAGCTGTAGAAAAGATCAGCTTTATTCTTCCAGTATTGAATGAGAAAAGACTTGTAGGGCCGCAGCTGGAGCGCCTCCAGGTGTATCGGAGCGCTGGGCATGAGGTTTTGCTAATAGACGGAGGAAGCAGCGACGGTAGCCCGTCCGGCCTGGCTGGGCTAGTTGACTATGTCGATATAGCCCCACCAGGGCGCTCTTCTCAGATGAACCGCGGTGCCGAACTGGCATCAGGGGACATATTACTCTTTCTGCATATTGATACGATCTTGCCAGAGTCAGCAGACACTCTTATCCGCGATGCCTGCAAGCAGGCGGAGTGGGGTTGGTTTGATGTTGAACTAGCTGATGACGGCTGGCCGTATAGGCTAATCTCCTGGATGATGAATCGGCGATCAAGAATCACCGCTGTTTGCACCGGAGACCAGGCATTGTTCGTGAAGAGAGGCCTTTTTCTCGACGTTGGGGGATTCCCTGCCTTACCGCTGATGGAGGATGTAGCTATCAGCAAGCTGTTACGAGGTCGGTCGGCCGCTATGGCTATTTCCAGCCCGGTACGCACATCGGCACGCCGTTGGCGCGAGAACGGCCTTATATCAACAGTGATGCAGATGTGGCTGCTAAGGCTGCGATACTTCCTGGGTTCATCGCCGGAATCGCTGTCGGCAATGTATTACCCGCCAAAGAGATGCAAATTCCCCCAATCCCGTATCGCGATATTTGCCAGAGAGCCTGTTTTGGGAGCCGTTAAAACTCGCCTTGCTGCAGATATTGGAGATGATACGGCTCTGGGCCTTTATAAGAGAATGGCAACTCGGATTGTTACCTGTTGTAGGTCCTCTGCGCTGGCTAAGGTAGAGCTTTGGGTTTCCTCGAATGTAGATAATAAATACTTTCTATCTGTTTGTAATAAAAGGGATATATACTCTCAATGTGACGGGGGCCTGGGAGCTAAGATGAGCTTCACCGTTGCAGAGGTTTTGGAGAGAAATGGGGCTGAGAACCTAATATTGATTGGAACGGATTGCCCGGCAATGGATTATAAGTATCTAGAGGATGCGCTTTTTCAGCTTAATCAGGCAAAAGACGGAGTTGCCAGAGTAGTTCTAGGTCCTGCAGAGGATGGCGGTTACGTATTGATCGGCTTGAACAGGAGTATTCCCGGGATTTTTCAAAATATCAGCTGGGGGTCAAGTGGCGTTCTAGAGGAGACACTTGCATATATAAGGAGCGAGGGTATCGACTATTGCTTGCTTCCGCCGCTACGAGATATAGACACGCTGGAAGATCTCGATAGTTTGGCTAGCCTGGACCCTCCAATTCAGTATTGAGCCCCTGCTGCGAATGGCTCTTAAGTCCTCGAACTGACTGAGCTCTGGGTGTTTTATTCCCTAAAGCTATTCATCTCTTGTTTCATCACCGCTGGCTACATCAATACTGGTTTCAAAGGCGAACAGCTTTTCAGCGACACGAGCAGGATCGATCTCATATTCACCTGCTTCAATGCGGTGATGAAGACTAACCACCCGTGAGGCATTGATATCGGGGGATTGCCGGATGATAGTCTCCAGCTTTTCCATATCGACCTGTGATTTCAGAGCTTCCAGGGATATCTCGCCTTCCAGCTGTCTTCGCTGGGCCGCTGAATCCCTGGCACTGCTAAATCGCGCCACTACAGAGTTCTTTGCAGGGTTTGATTTCTGCTGATTAAGATTAGGTGGTGAATTCTTCACTAAAAGCACTCATATCCGTTATGGGGCTGGGGAAAATCCCCACTTCCCGTTTTGCTGGTTCTAGAAGGGTAGCTTGGATAGAGCGGCTTCGAGGCCTTGTTAGCCATCGAAATCGCGTTTTTTCCAAAGCTTCCAACCCTGATAAAAAGGGCTGGTTCTTCAGCGGGTCTAATTTATAACGACTGTTGATTGAATATCTTTAAGCGGTTTGGGGAGCTAAGGGAGTCATGTTTAAGGGGCATGAATAAATGCCGCGAGACAGCTTAAGCATTTGAAATATATGAAAATTAATCAGCTGATTTGATCTGCTGGTGTACTGGAGCGACGGGCTAAGTTACTGATTTTGCTACAACAGCTCCGCCGTAAATATCTATAAACTCCTGAGGAAATCTGGTGGCCTTGCCGGTGCTCAATGCAACACAAATCAACTGCCAATGTCCTCGCAGTACTATTTGCTCCGTGCGGGCATTTACAAATTGAAACCGGCGTTCCAATCGTAATTTCCCATCACATGAAGTTAGCCAGGTTGATGCTATTAACTGGTCATTTTCGAATGTCGGTAGGTAATAGTCGTATTGGGCCTTGTTAATGGCAACACCCCGATCGAGCTGTTGATAATCTAAAACGCTTAGGCCAAGGCTTTCAGAATGTGCCCAGGCAGTCTGCTCACACCAGACAACATAACAGGCGTTATTTGTGTGGCCCATGCCATCAATATCACTTGCTTGAACAGTTATCTCGAATTGAAAAGGAGAAGGGTAATCCCAGTCGGTCATAGTTTGAGCCAATGATTGCAGGAAACTGAAGTGTATTTCCGGGAAGAAGCGATCGCAAGCACACAATCTTCCCGAATCGAAAATAGCACGAAGTTCATGGCATCGAATGAGAAGTGGTTCACAAGATTATTGAGCGCAGGTCTAAATTCAAAGTTTTAATAGATTCTTACCCGTTAAACGAAAATTGATCCCGGCAAAGGATTGTGCGGGCACCAGTATAACTAGCCCATATGTATCAATGGCTTGGGCTGATTCTGGCTATTTTTACCCGCACCGTCCCGTAAAAGAAGTCGACATTTTAACGTTCTCGCTACACTCTTGAGGCTCGGAAAAAAGCGTCGCTGATTGTTTTGTAAGAGGACGTTGATTGTTTGACAAAAAATGCCAGCTGAATCTTTGTACAGAGCGAGCCAATCTTTACACAAGGGTTGGATAATATTAGTAAGCTCGATGTCAAACTAAGGTGGTTCATATAAGTTATTCAGAATTATTAGCTGTGAACTGTTAATTGAACTTAGACAAAGGCCTTAACGAGAAAAACAAAAATATGCACTGCGTTATCGAATCGAATGACACAAGGTTCTTTCAGTACTGGAACATGCTGTATGCAAATGATCCTGTGCAGAATCCAATGTATCTGCAAATGCAAAGAAGGCATGAGCGATCGCATTCAAAACTCGAGTATAAAGATCGCTCGTTTTTGGTAATGGCAGCAGATGAGCCAGTATTTGCCTGCAGCCTGACAAGTCATGTGGATGAACATGGGCGCAAGTGTGTGGGTTATTTTGGCGCTGAGGCTAGCAGTCACGTGAATCAGTCTTCACTGCAAACACCGTCAAATAATTTTGAGCCAGAATCAATTCGCTTGCTTCAGCAGCACATCAATCAGTTAATTGAAGAGATTCAACCGGATTCTCTGGATTATCTGGACCCGGTTAGTCACGGAATTATGTCGCCGGTTACTCAGTTACTTCTTCAGCGCGGCGCGGTTCCTACCGTTCAAAGCGCGCAAATTATCGATCTCACTCAATCGCAAGAAGCACTCTATAGTAATATGAATGAAGATTGCCGCTCACGAGTGGATTGGGGGCTACGATCTTTGTCTATAGATATAGTTTCAGGTAGGCGTTTTAACAAGTTGAAGCAAACGGAAGTGGATAGATTATTTGTTGAGTCTAAAGGAAATGACAGTAATACCATTCTTCATAACAAGAGAGTCTATGAAAGCCTGATTCGCGAGGGAATGGGTTTTCTGATTCAGGCGAGATACCAAGGTGAATTGGTATCCAGTTCTCTCTTCGTACATACGGAGAAAACGGCACACTTTGTTTTCGGTGATATTCTGCCAGCAGCCCCCCAAAAGCCGGTTATGAATGCGCTGATATGGCAGGGAATCCTTCACAGTAAGGCTAAGGGATGTGAGCGATTCGACTTTGGTTGTTCGGCTTTTGCAGGTGCCAGCAAATCTAAACAAACTCAGGAAAGGTCTCAATCAACTCAATATGGTGGCAAGCCCCAGGCTCGTCTAAAAGTAAGCCTCGATAGATTGACTAATTGAAGGTGAGCGGGTCTAATTGAGCGCTAAACTTGCTTCTGAATTCTTGATGATCTATGTCCGAAACCTCCCGAATACTGCTCATCGATGACGACCCGGAATCGAGTCAAAATTTAGAAACCGTACTATCCTTTCTCGGCGAATCTACCATAAGTGCACACTCCGATAATTGGCAGCGTGTAGTTTCTGTGGCTGGAGAGTTGAACGACGAAGCCACAGTTGCTCTTATCGGCAAATGCACCCATACACCTCTGGAAAAATTGCTGGATGAACTCTATCAGTGGGAGGCAGCAGTTCCCTACGTATTGGTAGGCGAGCATCCCATTTCGGGGTCGCTAAACGAGGATTTGCTTAGCCGAATTACGGCGATCCTACCGGTAAACCTCAGCTATCAACCTCTGCTGGACGCACTTCACAAGGCGAAAGTCTTTCATGAGCATTTCAATCGCCTAAGAAATTATGAAGGGGTTCGTGATTACTCCATGTTTCGTTCTCTTGTCGGTGAAAGCGATGCGGTGCAGCAAGTGCGATATATGATGGGGCAGGTCGCGAATAAAGAAGTTAGCGTGTTGATCACGGGTGAATCGGGAACAGGAAAAGAAGTAATCGCTCGAAACCTTCATCTTAATTCTTCCCGGGCAGAGAAACCTTTTGTTCCTATTAACTGCGGTGCTATTCCAAGAGAGTTGCTCGAAAGTGAATTATTTGGCCACGAGAAAGGAGCGTTTACAGGAGCTGTAGCTGCGCGAATAGGTCGATTTGAATTAGCTGAGGGAGGCACACTGTTTCTTGATGAGATTGGCGATATGCCTCTGAGCATGCAAGTAAAAATGCTGAGGGTATTGCAGGAAAGAAGTTTTGAACGAGTAGGTGGAGTAACTACCATAAAAAGTGATGTACGTATTTTGGCCGCAACCCACAAAGACCTCGAAGTAATGATAGAGCAGGGAGATTTCAGGCAGGATCTCTATTATCGGCTGAATGTTTTTCCTATCGAGATGCCGCCACTTAGGGAAAGAGGCGCTGATATTCCTTTGTTGCTCAACGAATTGATCTCAATTATGGAAACAGAGAACCGCGGATCAGTTCGTTTTAACTCCGCGGCTATTACATCCCTGAGAAAATATTCCTGGCCGGGCAATGTTCGGGAATTGGCAAATCTCATCGAACGAATGGCGATTTTGTATCCACACGGAATTGTCGGCTTGAATGAATTGCCAGAAAATTTCCGACCTCTCAATAAAGGCCCCGATGAAAAATTGGGTTTGGGGAATGTTGAGGAAGAGGTAGACAGCACAAAAACAGAATCAACCATGTTGCCACCCCAAAGTCTGGATTTGAAAGAATATCTCGCCAGACTGGAGAAGGATTTAATCGAGAAGGCGCTCAAGGATTGTGGCGGAGTTGTAGCTCGAGCAGCAGATCGTTTGAATATTCCTCGAACAACACTGGTAGAAAAAGTAAGAAAGTATTCTCTGCAAAGAAAATCATCAACAGCGGATGCCGATTCCAAACCGGAAGCGACGCAAGAGTCAGATTCCTCAGAAGGCGACGAGGCAGATTTGGATTCCGCAGGTTCCGCCAAGTCCTAGGGTAATCAGTAAGTCTGCTTGGAGTCCAAGACTAGTTTGGATGGACTTCGATACCCGTGGCAGGTAGCGGCTCGTGATCCATCACAGCCTTATTGGATTCCATTTTTATTCTGCCAGCGGCGAACCATGAAATCACTTTGGGATAGATAATGTGTTCCTTGATGTGCACTTTATCCGCCAGCGTGTCCGCAGTATCGTTCTTCTCAACACTAATCTTTTCCTGCGCAATAACCGGACCTCCATCGAGCTCTTCAGTAACAAAGTGCACAGAAACGCCATGTTCTTTTTCGCCAGCGTCTAATACGCGCTGGTGGGTATCGGTGCCAGTATAGGCAGGTAGCAGGGACGGGTGAATGTTAAGTACTTTGCCAGCATAGTGCTTAACAAATTTGGGACTGAGAATTCGCATAAAACCTGCCAGAACAATGAGGTCTACCTGTTCCTGATCAATAAGGTCTATCAATGCGGAATCAAAGTCTTCTCGAGAGCCATAATCGCGGTGGTCGATGACGGTGGAAGGAATGCCGGCCTGCGCAGCACGAGTGAGGCCATAGGCATCTGCCTTGTTACAGATAACGCGGCACACCTTGTAATTGGAGTGGATGCTATCGTCAATAATGGCCTGGAGATTGCTGCCGTTTCCGGAAATTAATACAAGGACGGAACAATGGGTAAGCTGCATCCTATGTTCACCTTCCTGTTAAGACCACTGATTCGTCATCTTCATTGTCCTTGGCACTTATGCTGCCGACCAGAAATGCTTGTTGAGATTCTCGATTCAGGATATCAAGTGCCTTCTGAGCAGAGTCAGGGGCAACACAAATAATCATGCCGAGGCCGCAATTGAAAGTGCGATACATCTCCATGTCTTCTACATTGCCTTTTTGCTGCAGCCAATTGAAGATTTCCGGTCGTGACCAGGACTGTAAATCGATGGTGGCCTGGGCATTTTCTGGAAGTACCCGTGGCAGGTTTTCGGTTATGCCGCCACCGGTAATGTGGGCCAGGGCATTTATCTCCACTGACTCTGCTAATTCGGCAATGGCTTTCACATAGATCTTGGTAGGAGTGAGCAGGGTCTCACCCAGAGTGCTATCGGCAAAAGGCTGGGCGAGATCGGCACCGCTTACTTCAATTATCTTGCGAATGAGGGAATAGCCATTGGAGTGAGGCCCGGACGAGCTAAGACCGATAAGGCAATCTCCAATTTTAACCTTGCTCTGGTCGATAATTTTTGATTTTTCAACTACACCAACTGAGAAGCCAGCCAGGTCATAATCTTCACCGGAGTACATGCCCGGCATTTCGGCGGTTTCACCGCCTATCAAGGCGCAGCCAGCGAGCTCACAGCCGGCACCGATTCCGCTAACGACGCTGGTTGCGGTTTCAATATTGAGTCCACCAGTCGCATAGTAGTCCAGGAAAAATAAGGGCTCACCACCACAGACAATGAGGTCATTGACGCACATCGCCACCAGGTCTATGCCTATAGTGTCGTGCTTGCCCATCATCATCGCCAGCTTCAGTTTGGTGCCTACTCCATCCGTTGCAGAAACCAGAACGGGCTGTGTATAACCGCTGGGGATTTCACAGAGAGCACCAAACCCACCCAATTCTGACATGACTTCTGGTCTGTTGGTCTTGCGAGTGACCGACTTGAGCTTCTCTACCAGAGCATTTCCGGCATCGATATCGACGCCGGCATCACGATAACTTAAAGATTCTGCTGAAGTGTTTTCGTTCTGCTCACCATCGAATGCCATTTGCTAAATCCTTAAGAGTCTGGAAGGGAATATGTAGCTCGAGAAGGGCGCTATTTTATCAAGAAGCGACAGCCTAGTCAGTGAAAAAAAACGCGAATTTGGATTCTGATTGTCTCACCCTATGCCCGAGGTAGGGATATACAGTATTATCCCTGCCAATGAGCATTGTGCACAAAAAATTCCTTTCAAATACGACCTTTTGGCGGACGACACAGTTAACGCTGGTGATTATGCTGTTCTTCGGAATGTTGCCGTCTGGTTCTGCGCTGCAGATAACTGACTTGTACAGCCATCAAGTTCCAGTCACTAACGAGAGTGATGCGGAGCGTAATCGCGCCTTTGGGGAGGCACTGGCTGCAGTGATACTCAAGGTTAGCGGAGATAGGAGATCCCTGGAGATTCCGGCAATAGAGCGTGCCTTAGCGGATGCCCAAAACTACGTCGAAGGCATTAGTTATTCCAGTGAGCTAGTCAGATCCGAAATTGAAGTAGATGAAAACGGAGATGGAGCGCAAGACCAGCTGCCAATTGCTGATCCGGGTTCCGTAGTCGATCCTGTGCTGGATGATGGGGAGCCTGATGCTCCAGTAGCCGCAGAGTTTTTAGAGCAGCGATATATCAATGTTGATTTCGCCTCCAGCCTTATAGATGAGTTGCTGGTGCAAGCGAATATACCGGTATGGGATAGCAACCGGCCCAGTGTACTTGTATGGATGGTCTTGCAGGACGCAGCTGGAAATCGAAGCTTTCTAACGGCGGATAGCAATCCAGAGATCATTGAGATTATGCAAGGGTTCGCGAGCAATAGAGGGCTTCCAATTATTTTTCCCTTATTGGACTTTGAGGATCGCCGCAGCTTATCGGAAGATATCATCTGGACACTGGATCAGGATGCTATCACTACGGCGAGCGAGCGATATGGGGCTGACAGTATTCTTTCTGGCAGGCTTCATTTTACCGCAGGAGGAGAGCTGGTTGGTCTGTGGCAGTTTATCTTTCAGCAAGAGTCTGAGGTCTTCGATGGATTCGATGAGGAGCTTGAATCCTACATCAATCAGCCCCTGGATCGCATCACCAGTCAATTGTCTTCCTATTTTGCCTTCGAGCCTGAGGCTGCTAGCGCGCAAGTTGTGAGACTTCGAGTGGATGGCGTTGGGGACCTGACCGCCTATTCTGCGTTACTCAACTATGTGAGAGGACTGGCTGTAGTTGAGAATGTCAGCACGGCTGCACTTGACGGGGATAGGCTTGATCTTCAGCTTGATCTACTTGGAGACAGCAGGCAATTATCGGAGCTGATTGATTTGGATAGAGACCTATTGCCAATTTCTTCGTCTTCGAATGTTTTCGGTGATGATCCGCTCCTGCATTATCGCTGGACTCGATAGCCAATGTCGGTATCCGATTTGAATTCATCTCTTCCTATTTCAAACCAATTAACTTTAGGTGTTGGTCTGGATGATGACGCCACCTTCGAAAACTTTCTGATTGGTTTTGAGAATCAACAAGCAGTGGAGTATCTACAATATTCAGGTAGCGAGCAATTTGTGTATATCTGGGGTAACAGTTCTCCAGGCTTAACTCATCTTCTCCAGGCAGCATGTCATCAAGCCGCAGAGCAAAGCCGCGGAGCGATATATCTTCCTATGAAGGAAAAGGAAAGCCTGTCCTCGCAAATTTTACAAGGAGCTAACAGTCTTTCTTTGGTATGCATTGATGATATTCAAGAAATAGCGGGCGACGCTGAATGGGAGGCGGCTCTTTTTACGGCATTTAATAGTATCAAAGACAGTGATGCCAAATTACTGATAGCTGCAAATTCCTCGCCCCAGGTTTTGGATATCGACCTGGCGGACCTTCATTCCAGATTGCAATCGGGGCTGATTCTCCAGTTGGTTTCGCTGACTGATGAAGAAAAAATTCTTGCGCTGCAGCTAAGAGCAAGGAATAGGGGCATGGATTTAAGCGATTCGGTGGCAGACTTTATTCTGTTGCGTGCAGAGCGAAGCGTACAAGCGTTAATGGACATACTCGATGAGTTGGATAAGAGTTCGCTTGTGCAGAAGCGAAAACTAACTGTACCGTTGGTTAAGTCAACACTTGGCTGGTAAGCGGTTTAAGAGAATGCTTCAGGAGTTAAAATAGAGAGTAGTCTAGAGAGGAACTTGATAATGCTTGCGATACTCTCGTATGAATAAGATCAGGAATAGAAACAGAAAGACACAGAACAGCACTTCGATTAAACCCAGCCACAATCGCTCAGCATCGTAAGCCATCATCACTCCCTGGATAAAATACAGCAGAACAACGAAACTCATCCAAGCATAACTGCGAAGATATGCTACATACAGACCTCTGGCGAAAAGCAGAAGTGGCAGTATTTGTAATAACCAGATAACGATACTGGATAGACGAATTTCGTCAAAGACAAAGAAAGTACTCAATAGAAACGAGAGTATTAGGCCGTAGTAGGTGACCAAGGTCGCTAGCCTAAGCCTTTGCAGGCTCGTTGGTAATTCACTTGTTTTCATAGGTTTCTTATTAGCTCGACAATGCCGTGGAAAGCCGTGCAATTCTTTTGCCCAGAGCTATGCATAGAGTACTTTCGTCATCGCTAATGTCGTTACTGGCGTTCGCTCCGGCAAGATGGCTGGCACCGTATGGAGTTCCGCCACTGCTTGTTGTGTTCAACGCCGTCTCGGAATAGGGGATGCCGCAATAAATCATGCCGTGGTGAATTAGCGGTATCGCCATGGTTAACAGAGTACTTTCCTGGCCACCATGTAAAGAGGCTGTAGAGGTGAAAGCGGCGAAGGGTTTATCGATTAAGGCACCTGATGCCCAAGCGGCGCCAGTTCCATCGAGAAAGAATTTGAGTGCCGCTGCCATATTCCCAAATCGGGTGGGGCTGCCCATTATTAAACCCGAACAGCCTCGCAAATCTTCTTCGCTGCAATAGATAGCGCCGTCGGCGGGAACTTCAGCTTCGGTAGTTTCTGTATTTGCAGAGACTGCCGGCACTGTGCGTATCCTTGCTTCCATACCTGTTTCTTGTTCAACACCACGGCCGATCAACTTGGCCATCTTCTCTGTGGCACCGTAGCGGCTGTAATACAGCACTAATATATATTTATCGCTCAAAAAACACTCCGTTAATTCGTTGTGAGGATCGATTTACTGTGTCAGATAAGATCAAGCACGTTTTCAGGTGGGCGACCGATGATGGCGCGCTCACCTTTAACCACGATTGGTCTTTGCATCAGGTTTGGGTGTTCCGTGACATAATCAAAAATAATTTCTTCACTTAGTGACTCATTATCCAAGCCTAGTTCGCCGAACTCTGCCTCATTGCTTCGGACCAGGTCGCGAATACCAAGCCCCAGTTTAGTCAGCAAGGACTTTAGTTCATCGCGGCTGGGAGGTGTTTCCAGATAATAAACAATTTCTGGACTAACATCGTTTTCTTCCAGCAAAGCTAATGTGGCTCTTGATTTCGAGCAATTAGGGTTATGGTAAATCTTTATGTCGGCCATTGAGCCTCCCCGAGTTTTGTGATTCTGGGTATTAGCGACACTAAATCTTGTCGGTGAACTTTTTCTTTCCCATTTCTCTATCGATTATAGCGTCCAGTTCCTTATGAAACTGCTTAATTTTTAATAAGTCTTCTGAATCAGACTTTTCACTTAGTTTGTCAGCTTCATGGTTGCGCAAAGCTCTCCAGATATCTACAAGAGTACAGTCTTTAACTGATTTCAAAGGTAAATACCGAACAGGTTCATCACTGGTATGGGTAATTAGCGCTATTGATTCCAGTGTATCCAATGAGTGTTCTATATCAACCGGATTGCTGCTTATAGTCTCAGCGAGCTCGTCTTCACTCAGGGGCTCTTTGCCATCTATGAAACGATTGATAATGATTGAGGCAATGGAGAGACTCAATTCTTCCTGCTGAGAGATGCTGAGCTTACTCGGTCCTCTTCCCGTTCGAGTCTTGGCGGGGTTTTGATGATAGAAGGCGATGCTGCTGCCAATTAATGCAACCAGCCAGCCAATGTAGGCGAAAAACATCACCGCCACGACCGTTGCGAATGCGAGATAAATTGATTCCCGAGCAGAAGAAACGAAAAACCCCTGAAAAACCGAGCCCATCAGTTTCCAGATAATAGTTGTTACAAGGCCGCCGATGAACGCAGAGCTAAATTGCACGCGAGTGTTGGGCAAGAAACCATAGGCAAAGGCGAATGCCAGTGACATAAGCAAAACAGGGGCAAGGAAAGCCAGAATTTCGATTAGCACTACGCCGTAACTCAGGTTTTCCAGAAAACTCTGAAACAGATTGGTATTAACCGAAGAAGTAATACTAATAGAAAGGAATAGCAGTAATGGGCTGACAATTACGGCAAACAAATATTCGCTAACTCTGCTGGAGAAGGAGCGGCCTCGTTTTACGGCCCAGATATAGTTAAATGAAGACTCAATCTTGTGCATCATCTCCATGACGATATACAGCAAGAGGCCCATACTGGTTATGCCTATCAGCTCAACCTGAATTGCATCCACATAGCTTAATATCTCGGCAGTAAACTCATTAGCCCGCTCTCCCAATGGCTGCAACAAGGCCAGCAGGCTCGGTTCCAGAGCATTATGGACTCCTAGTCCCTTGAGTATTGCAAAGACCAGTGCGAGGAGGGGGAAGAAACCTATGACCGTAGTAAACACCAGGCTCATGGCGCGAAGAGAGAGCTGGCCCTGAATCAAGTCACGAATAATAGCGATAGTGATTTGACAGCTTCGCACCAGGAATCGACGCCAGAGAGGCAGCCCATCGATATTCTGCTGCCATAGAAAGCGATTCACTACCCTGCGGATACTGTCGGTCCGCTTCTGCAGTCGCTCGAATTGGATAGCCATAGGCTGACTTTACCTGATTTCTCTAAACTTTTTTCTCTTCTCTAATCTATTCACTCGAAACGATGCTGTTGAGAAACTCCAAGCTCATATCCTTGTCGATAAGCTGCTTTTCATCTTCGCCTCTTCTCTTGTACTCGATGACGCCGTCGGCCAGCGAGCGAGGAGATACAACGAGTCGATGTGGGATACCCATTAATTCAGAATCAGCGAATTTGACTCCGGGGCTGGTTTTTTTGTCTCTGTCATCCAGCAATACTTCCATGCCCAGTGTCTGCGCCTTTACATACAGTGCCTCCGAGATTTCGGATACTGTTTCAGATTTTTGAGCATCGATTTGAACAATAACCAAATGGAACGGAGCGATGTTTTCCGGCCAGATGATTCCCTGTTTGTCATTGTTTTGTTCGATGCAGGCAGCAACGATTCGGGTTACACCAATGCCATAACAACCCATGGTCATCAGCACTGCTTTACCATTCACATTCAAGACCGAAGCTTTCATGGACTCGGTATATTTGGTGCCCAACTGAAAGATATGACCAACCTCGATACCGCGCTTTATAGACAGAGTTCCTTTACCGTCAGGGCTGATATCTCCTTCCTGAACCTTTCGGATGTCGGCAACTTCATCGTATTTACATTGCTCGTTCCAGTTTGCGTTCAGCAAGTGGTGACTTTGCTGATTAGCGCCGCATACAAAATTCTGTAGGTCGACTACGCTATGATCGGCAACAGTTCTGATTTTTAAGCTCACAGGGCCTAAGCATCCAGGAGGGCAGCCTATGGCTTTTTCTATGGATTCATCACTGGCAAATTCGATGGGAGAGGAGATGCCTGGAATTTTGCTAGCCTTGGTTTCGTTTAACTCCTGGTCTCCGCGAAGAAGTAGGGCTATGAGATCTTCTGTTCGTTCTCCATCATCATTGCAGGCGTGAACAAGTAGAGTCTTAATTAGTGTGTCACTGCTTCTATTAAGAAGGTCAGAAACCTCTTCAATGGTTTTGGCGTCGCCAGTATCGACAGTTTCACAAGTTGCTTTGTCGCTTTTGTCAGATTGAGCCTTGGCAGGAATATCTCCCTCGGCGAGTTCAATATTGGCAGCATAGTCGCTGTCGCTACTGAAGACGATTTCATCTTCGCCAGAGTCAGCCAGCACATGAAACTCGTGTGAAGTACTGCCGCCAATATTGCCGGAGTCAGCAATAACTGGTCTAAATTCCATGCCAAGTCGACTGAATATATTGCAATAAGTCTGATGCATTATTTTATAGGTTTCATCGAGACAATCTTGGCTTGCGTGAAATGAATAAGCATCCTTCATAGTAAATTCGCGCGCACGCATCACGCCGAATCGTGGTCGCCTTTCATCTCGAAATTTGGTCTGGATCTGATAAAAAATTGCTGGCAGCTGTTTATAACTGCTGTATTCATTTCTTATCAGGTCGGTAATCACTTCTTCGTGTGTTGGGCCGAGGCAGAAATCCCTATCGTGTCGATCCTTGAAGCGCAGTAACTCGTGCCCCATGGTTGGCCAGCGACCTGATTCTTCCCATAATTCAGCAGGTTGCACAACAGGCATGATAACTTCCATAGCGCCGGATTTATCCATTTCTTCACGTACTACTTGGCTTACTTTGCTTAGTACACGAAGCCCTAGCGGCAACCAGGTATACAGTCCACTAGCGAGTTTTCGGACTAGTCCGGCTCGTAACATGAGTTGATGGCTGATAATTTCAGCGTCCGAAGGGGTCTCCTTAACCGTCGCTATTAAATATCTACTGGCTCGCATGGAAAATCCTGTTTGTAACTAAATAATATTTAAAAAACACATAAAAGAAAGGCAGCCCAAGGCTGCCTTTCAAGTTCTTCAAAAACTGAGTATTGCTCTATAGGGCAAATTCTTTCAGTTTCTTAAGTGGCAGAACCTTAACTCGGGTTGTCGCTCCCTTTCTTGGGATGTCCATCATCTCTCCAGGTCGGAAAGGATTAGGTACATTCTTTCTAGCAGGTCGAGCTGGACGAACTACCGACTTAATCTTAAGAAGTCCTGGCAGGGTGAATTCACCAACAGCGCGCTTCTTCACGTGACGTTCGATTAGAATTCCCAGTTCGTCCAATACTGAAGCAACTTCTTTTTTGCTTAGCTCAGTGTTGGCAGAAATTTCGTTAAGAATTTCAGTCTTGGTAAATTTCTTTTGAATTGCTGGAGTCTTTCTTTTTGGTGCCGCAGCAGTCTTTTTTGCAGCAGCTTTCTTTGTTGATTTCTTTACAGCCATGCCCGTTCTCTTTATTTAGTGTGTATGTGTTGTATTAAAAGAAACTAATTAGTCTTCAGAATATTACCTTTCTGTTATGCAATTCCAGTTAAGGAATTCAGCTAATCAGCTCATCGAAAAATAGTTAAGAAGTTACTTGGATACCTGCTTTTTGTACTAATTTATTAACTAGTTGGAAACAGATTCCTTTGCCGCTTCTCAGGGGGTGTATTTATAAATCATTCGTCATGCGCTAGCAAGTAATTCTGTGAAAATGAGTACATTAGTTTGCATAATTCCTTGATCAAGCAATTATTCATTCCGATTCGTAATTTATCGAGTAAAATGGTAACCATCCACAGCTCCTCTCTAAATAATAATCCAGCAATTCCTTGTCAATGTCTTGACAGAGAAATACTGCTATGAACGATAAAAACTACTCCCAAAAATTGAGTCGGGGAAGGACCTTTATAAAAAGGTCAATTAGCCTTTATGGAAATTACAGTATTAGCCCTAATTGAAATTCCAGCGCCTGAACTCCAGTGTTTAAATATGTTTGGTTTCAGCTTCCTCTGCTTCGGTGTTTTTCAATGATCCATATCCCTGTGATGATATTGAAGCATCTGTTACTGCCTGGGCTATGTGCCTAGTATTTCTTATACAGATAAAAAAATGCTTCATATTCGGGGTGCGAGGATTTTCCGATATAAGGTATAATTCGCGGTTTTTAGCGGCTAAATGCCGTCAGAACGGAATTGAAACCTGAGATGCCAATATACGAATATCAATGTAATAGCTGTGGCCATAAGCTTGAAGCATTGCAGAAAATAAGCGATAAGCCGCTAAAAGACTGCCCCAAATGTGAAAAAGCAGAGCTGAATAAGTTAATTTCAGCTGCGAGTTTCCGGCTTAAAGGTGGTGGCTGGTACGAAACTGATTTCAAGACCGGCAACAAGAAGCAATTAGCTGAATCGGATTCAGCTTCGAATAGTTCTGCAAAGGATTCCGGCTCAAAGCCGTCTAAGGACAAGCCCAAAAGCAATACTGACAGCAAGAGTAAAACGTCACCGGAGAAGTCGACGGCCGGAAAATAATAGCTGATTTAGGCTTATTCGTAGCGAAAATTTTGTAACAGACCCTATATATAGAACAGTGGGCATTGACTCACTTCATTTGATTAAACAGGAATTAGATATGCGCAGTAACTATTGCGGTGAACTCAACGAATCCTTCGTTGACCAGGAAGTGGAACTCTGTGGCTGGGTTCATCGGCGCCGGGATCACGGTGGAGTGATCTTTCTCGACGTGCGAGACCGAGAGGGAATTGCCCAGGTGGTTTACGACCCGGACATTGAAGACAGCTTTGCAACTGCAGAAAGCGTTCGTAATGAGTTTGTTATCAAGGTAACCGGCATAGTGCGATTGCGTCCGGAAGGAACTGTAAATAATGACATGCCTACGGGCAAGATCGAAGTTCTTGGTAAGAAGCTTGAAGTACTCAATGCCGCTAATACCCCACCAATCCAATTGGATGAGCATACTGAAGTCGGTGAAGATATACGTCTGCATTACCGCTATATAGACCTACGCCGTCCTGAGATGGCGGAGCGGCTCAGGTTTCGCTCGAAAGTAACAAACACTGTAAGAAATTTCCTGGATAACCATGGGTTTCTGGATATTGAGACGCCGCTGCTGACAAAAGCTACCCCGGAAGGGGCTCGCGACTATCTTGTTCCAAGCCGAACTCACCCCAACAGGTTCTTCGCTCTTCCCCAGTCGCCTCAGCTTTTCAAGCAGATACTGATGGCAGCTGGCATGGATCGTTACTACCAGATTGCCAAATGTTTTAGGGATGAGGACCTTCGAGCCGATCGTCAGCCGGAATTTACCCAGATTGATGTAGAAACTTCATTCATGGATGAAGATAAGATCATGGCCGTAATGGAGCAGTTGATTCGGGAAGTCTTCATGACTCACCTGGATGTAGATCTCGGCGAATTCCCGCGGATGGCACATGCTGAAGCCATGAACCGTTACGGTTCGGATAAACCTGATTTAAGAATTGACCTCGAATTAGTGGATATAGCCGACTTAATGAAATCCGTTGATTTCAAAGTATTTAGTGGGCCAGCTAACGATCCCGCAAGTCGAGTAGTCGCCTTGCGAGTTCCTCAGGGTGCCAGTATCAGTCGTAAAGTAATCGACGCTTACACAAAATTTGTCGGCATATATGGCGCCAAAGGCTTGGCTTGGGTAAAGGTAAACGACATTTCGGCGGGTCTGGAAGGTTTGCAATCTCCAATACTGAAATTTATGCCTGAAGATGTCGTTACTACCCTGATGAAAACCCTTGGTGCCGAAACAGGAGATATTATTTTCTTCGGTGCAGACAAAGCAAAGGTTGTAAATGAAGCGATTGGTGCATTGCGTATTAAAGTCGCTGAGGATCTTGGCCAGGTAAGAGAGGGCTGGGCGCCGCTATGGGTAGTAGACTTTCCCATGTTTGAAACTGCTAGCGATGGCAGCCTGACGTCACTGCACCATCCGTTTACAGCGCCTTCCTGTGACTCCAAGCAATTAGCCGCAGATCCACAAGCGGCCTTATCCCGAGCGTATGACATGGTACTCAATGGTACCGAGCTTGGTGGTGGTTCGATTCGTATTAACAAGCCAGAAATGCAGCGCTCTGTATTTGAAGTATTGGGTATCGGTGAAGAGGAAGCCGCTGAAAAATTCGGTTTTCTGCTGGAAGCATTAAGCTACGGCTGTCCTCCCCATGGCGGTATTGCCTTCGGTCTGGATCGATTGATTATGTTGATGACTGGTGCCAGTTCGATTCGTGACGTCATCGCTTTTCCTAAGACTCAGTCAGCGGCCTGTCCATTAACTGATGCGCCGGGTGCGGTTTCGGCCAAGCAGTTGCGTGAACTTAATATTCGACTGAGAGAGCAACCCAAAGCTGAAGAGGCTCAGGCAGCAGTGGGTACTGAAGAAGCTTCCTAACTTATAGTCGCCTGCTCCGTCGGTTGTACTAGCTAGTCAGGCTACTAATTGCTCTTAAGCCAGGCAGTATCCCGATTGAATAGTGGGTAGTGAGAAGCAAGAACAGGGATAAGAGATAAAGAGTGCTGCGAACAAAGCGGCCGACGAGAGGTTTGTATGGCGGGTCACAGCAAATGGGCCAATATAAAGCATCGCAAGGCAGGGCAGGACGCCAAGCGTGGCAAGGTATTTACCAAGATAATTCGTGAACTGACTGTCGCCGCCAAGGCTGGTGGTGGCAACGCAGACGATAACCCCCGTTTGAGAGCAGTTGTCGATAAAGCCCTGGGCGCCAATATGACTCGGGATACTATCGACCGGGCTGTTGCTCGTGGTGCAGGAACTGCTGAGAACGATAACCTCGAAGAGCTCACTTACGAAGGCTATGGCCCCGGCGGTGTTGCGGTTCTGGTAGAAACCCTTACTGATAACAAAAATCGAACGGTTGCCGAGGTTCGTCACGCTTTTACTAAATATGGCGGAACACTGGGTACTAATGGCTCGGTTGCCTATCTATTCGAGAAGACCGGGGTCATACATTTTGCCTCGGGAGCCGACGAAGACCAAGTTCTTGAGCTGGCACTGGATGCTGGCGCTCATGATGTGGTCACCGGTGACGATGGTTCTATAGATGTAATGACGACTTTGGAAACTTTTGGTGCTGTACAAGATGCATTAAAAACTGCCGGTCTTGAGGCAGAGAGTGCTGAGATGACAATGCTGGCTTCCACTGAAGCAGAGCTAGATCTCGAAGGGGCTCAAACACTGCTTGGTTTGGTTGAGCTCATGGAAGATCTCGATGATGTGCAAAACGTTTACTCCAATGCCAATATTTCCGACGAGATCGCCGGTCAGCTTTGAGCTAGCTACTGAATTTAGCTTGGGCTTTTCAGCCAATAAATAAGGAATACCGATGGCCATAATTCTGGGTATTGATCCCGGTTCTCGAATTACAGGTTATGGCCTGATCAACTCTGTCGGTAACAAACTCGAATATGTGGATTGCGGATGTATTCGCACAGCCACACCTTCCCAGCCTGAACGACTGAAAATCATCTTCCAAAGTCTTTGTGAGGTAATTGAACGTCACTCTCCCCAACAAGCTGCAGTTGAGGATATCTTCATGGGCAAGAATGCAGCATCTGCTTTGAAACTTGGACAGGCACGCGGCAGTGCCATGGTTGCCTGCCTATCTCACGATTTGCCAGTGGAAGAATATTCCGCGCGAAAGGTAAAACAGGCTGTTGTAGGGTCAGGCGGTGCCGACAAGACTCAGGTACAACATATGGTTAAAGCTCTGTTGTCCATAAGTGATAACATAGCTGAAGATGCGGCCGACGCTTTGGCGGTTGCTATCTGTCATGCAAATACTCAAACAAGCTTGATTCGCATGGCCGGGGCAAAATCATTTAGCAGGAAGAGATTCAGGTGATAGGAAAGATTCGCGGTATTCTTGTTGAGAAAAACCCCCCGGAAGTTCAAATAGATGTGGGTGGTATCTATTATGAAGTACAGGTGCCGATGAGTACGCTGTATCAATTACCTGAACTTGGCAAAGAATTAATTCTCCACACCCATTTCGTCGTCAGAGAAGATGCCCAACTACTCTACGGGTTTTACGACGCCAAAGACAAATCAATGTTCCGTTCACTGATTAAAGTGAATGGTGTTGGCCCTAAGATGGCGCTTGGTATTTTGTCCGGAATGGAAGCCGATGATTTTGTTCGAACGGTTCGTGGCAATGATATTAATGCGCTGGTGAATATGCCGGGCATAGGTAAGAAGACTGCTGAAAGATTGATCGTGGAAATGCGCGATCGATTAGGTGACTGGGATAGTTCGGCAGAGGAAGGTGGCTCAGCTGTATCTTCTGTATCCGGCGCAGGTATTAGTAAAGATGCCGAGACTGCTTTGGTAAGCTTAGGCTATAAGCCCCAGCAAGCGGCTCATGCTATTGCGCTGGTGCTTAAACAACATTCGGATCTGCAAGATAGCGAAGAGCTGATTCGGCAAGCATTGAAAAGCATGGCATAAAACTGTCTGATGACATTACATAGATTATGAGTATGGAAGAAGAAAGACTAATCGACGGCAGTGGGTCGGCAATGGAAGACAATCAGGATCGGGCAATCCGACCTCTGCGTCTTGCCGACTACGTGGGTCAGCAAGTAGTGAAAGAGCAGATGGATATTTTCATCAGCGCTGCACGCAATCGCAATGAGCCGCTAGATCATACTCTGGTCTTCGGTCCTCCTGGCTTGGGCAAGACTACATTGGCGAACATTATTGCCCATGAGCTCGACGTTGCCATCAAAACAACTTCAGGTCCTGTTCTGGAAAAGGCAGGTGACCTGGCAGCTATGCTGACCAATCTCGAAGAAGGCGATGTGTTGTTTATCGACGAAATTCACCGCCTGAGTCCGGCTATCGAAGAAATTCTTTATCCGGCAATGGAAGATTATCAGTTGGACATCATGATCGGAGAAGGGCCGGCGGCAAGATCAATAAAGCTGGATTTACCTCCGTTTACACTGGTTGGTGCTACCACCAGAGCGGGTTTGTTAACCTCACCTTTGAGAGACCGTTTCGGTATTATCCAACGTCTGGAGTTTTACTCGGTGGAAGAGCTGAGCAGCATAGTGAGTCGTTCTGCAAATATTATGGGTACCGGTATAGATGAAGAAGGTGCAACAGAAATTGCTCGACGTTCCAGAGGAACTCCGCGAATAGCAAATCGATTATTGCGTCGGGTTAGAGATTATTCAGAAGTTAAAGCTGACGGCTTGGTAAATCTGCATTCTGCAGGCCTCGCTTTGGATATGCTCAGTATTGATAAAAATGGATTTGATCACATGGATCGGCGTCTATTGATGACCATGATAGAAAAATTCGAGGGCGGTCCTGTTGGCATCGATAGCCTGGCCGCGGCCATAAGTGAAGAGAGAGATACTATAGAAGATGTTCTGGAGCCTTATCTGATTCAACAAGGTTTCATCATGCGAACTCCCCGTGGCCGAGTTGTTACTCAATTTGCCTATCGACATTTTGGTATTAAGCCTTCAGATTCATTAACTGATATGTTCTCTCAGCAGGAGCTTACAGAAGAAAACCAAGAGCAAAACCAGGCGGAAGACTAAATTTCTCCCTAAAACGGTTGTGGGCATAATCTCGCCACAATTCATCAGCTATTTACCCTTATTTATCTCCAGGTAGTTACTTTTGGCTAGTTAAATGCCATTTCACAAAACTATTTTTCATTTTGGCCGAATATACACTTTGAAGTAATGGATTTTCAGCGGGATTCTGTTGTCTCAGATATGTAAACAAATAACAAAGAAGTTCGGAGTGTTAAAACGTGAATGAGCAGATAAGCGTCATACAGCTGATTCTGGAAGCAAGTATTCCAGTTCAAATCGTAATGCTGATACTTTTGCTGTTGTCGATAATCTCCTGGGTGATGATTGTGCAGCGCTGGATGGTACTTTCGTCTGCCTCCAAGGGAGTGCTTAGTTTTGAGCAGCGCTTCTGGTCTGGCATGGATCTTAGTCAGCTATATAAAGAAGGCTCCCAAATGCAGAAAGAGAACATTCCTGTCGTCGGAATGGAGAATATCTTTCGAGCAGGTTTTAAAGAATTCATGAGACTGCGGCAACAAGCCTCTGTGGATGCTGAAGCTATTATGGAAGGTGCGCAGCGAGCGATGCGTGTTGCTTATGCCAGAGAAGAAGAGAAGCTGGAAAAGCACCTGTCTTTTCTGGCAACCGTAGGATCTGTTTCGCCCTATATCGGTCTGCTTGGAACGGTAATTGGCATTATGAACGCATTTATAGGCCTGGCGACTCAGGCACAGGCAACTCTTCAAGTAGTTGCGCCAAATATTGCCGAAGCACTTTTTGCTACAGGCTTGGGTTTGTTTGCAGCTATTCCAGCAGTAGTGGCATATAACAGATACACCTCCACAGTGGATTCCGTATCAAGCAGCTATATTACTTTTAGTGATGAGTTTTCCAGTATCCTTCACCGTCAGATTCACACGAGCTAGTGCGTTGTGATCAGGAATACTAAATCATGGAATTAATGGTCCGCAAAAAACGCAGGCCCATGAGCGAAATCAATGTCGTGCCTTATATCGACGTGATGCTTGTTCTGCTTATTGTGTTTATGGTGACTGCACCTTTGCTTAATCAAGGTATTGAAGTTGACCTTCCGGAAGCGAACAACGAGCCTCTACAAGTCGACGAAAATCTTGAAACTTTAGTGGTCTCTATTACGTCTAATGGAGAGTATTTCCTGAGTATTGGTGCCACAGGCGATGAGCGTCAGTCGGTAACTCTGGAAACGGTTGGTTTGCAAGTGAGTAGGATTGTCAGTGCTAATCCCAGTATTCAGGTAATGCTGGAAGGTGACACCGAAGCCAATTGGGGAGCGATGATTACTCTGATAACTACGCTGCAGCAAGCTGGGGTTTCGAATCCCAATTTTATTACGCAGCCACTGAGTAGCCTCTAGCATCGGTCGCAAAGGGCAAGTTAATGACACATACAGCCAGTAGCCCATCGACCGGCGCATTTAACAATTTGGTGATCTATAACGGTTACCCTATATCGGTAATAGTTGCTGTTGCATTTCACAGTATTTTGCTTGCGGGTCTGGTGTACTTTCAGGGTAATTATAATCCCGACACTTTAGAGTTGATTCAACCGACAGTTATCAAAGCGCTTTTTATCGATGAAAATCCGCAGGATCGGAATGAACGAATCATCGAGCAGCAAAGAGTCCAACGTCAGGAAGATCAGCGTCGGGTCAGGGAAGAAGAAACTCAACGGCAGCAACAGCTAGAGAGAGAACAGCAGGAAGCAGCGGAGCAACAGCGAAGAGAGCAAGAAGCTGATCGCGAACGTACTTTGCTCTTAGAGCGAGAGGCACTGGAAAGACAGCAAGAACTAGAGCGGCAACGAACAGAAACAGAAAGGCTGGAGTTGCAACAACGAGAGAGAGATCGTCTGGCGGAGGAACAGCGTCAACGGGATCAGGCAGAAACACAAAGGCGTCAGCAGGAAACCGAAAGGATTCGGCAGCAACAAGATGCTGCCAATGAGGCCGCGGCGGTTGAAGCCGCAAGAACAGAATTCGAATTAGTGCAGAGCGCTACCGCATTAATTCAACAACTAGTACAGGAGCAGTGGTCACGACCGCCGAGTGCCAGAAATGGGATGCGAGTAGTGGTGCAAATAAGCATGCTGCCCAATGGCGATTTGCTCGGCGCAACTATTACTGAATCCAGTGGCGACCCGGCATTTGATAGGTCGGCAGAGAATGCCGTATACGGAGCTGCACCGTTCAGAGAATTAACTACACTGCCGATTAATGTGTTTAACCAGAATTTCAGAACTTTGTCTCTGATCTTCCAACCAGAGGACTTACTGAATTGAGAATACGTGCTGTCATCGTAGGTGCATTTTTGTGCCTTTTATCAGTTTCTGCCACTGCTGAATTAAGTATTCAGATTACTCAGGGCGTAGATAATCCAATTCCCATAGCCATCGTTCCATTTTCCTGGGAAGGCAGTGGTGTGCTCAGTGAGGATGTTGATGATATCGTCCGCGCTGACCTTGAGCAGGTTGGTGAATTTCGCTCGCTTTCTCTGTCCAATATGATTGCGACTCCCCATGATGAATCCCAGGTTTTCTATCGTGATTGGGACATCCTTGCTCAGGACTATTTATTAGTTGGAAAGATTAATCGCGCCCCAGGAAGTCAATTGGTGCAGGTTCAATATGAATTTTTCGACATAAACAGACAGGTCAAGCTGGCAGGCGAGGTTCTTACAGGCAGTGTGACTCAATTGCGTGATATTGGTCATGAGATCAGTAATGTGGTTTTTGAATCAGTCACCGGCACGCGGGGAGCCTTTACTACAGAGATTCTCTACATCGTGTCCGAGTTTATCTCTCCTACAGAGTCTATTTTCCGTTTGGAAAAGGCAGACTATGACGGTCAGCGAGCCCAAGTGCTATTGGAATCACCTGAACCCATCATGTCGCCAAGCTGGTCTCCCAATGGCCAAGACGTAGCCTATGTCTCTTTCGAAACCGATCTGCCGCGAATCTACATCCAGAACATCGCCACCGGGCAGAGGTCACAAATTACCAACTACCCCAATATCAATAGCTCACCAGTATGGTCGCCGGATGGCAGCAAGCTGGCCATGGTGCTCTCGAAGGATGGTAGCCCGGACATATACGTTCAAGATCTCAACACTAACGAATTGATGCGGGTTACCGAGCACCCCCTGATCGATACTGAGCCTAGCTGGAGCACAGATGGGCGCTCTATTGTCTTCATGTCTGATCGTACAGGTCAGCCCCAGATCTATCAGATGGAATTAGGGGCAAACTCCTATGACGTCGAACGCTTAACCTATGACTGCTTTCAGTGCATGAAAGCAGCATTTTTGCCTGATGGAGTGAATTTAGTGCATGTTCGTCGGGAAACCCGACAAAGCCCTAACTATCAGATTGCTATACTCAATATAGAGACCCTGCGGGTGATTACCCTCACCGATACCTCGCTGGATGAATCACCCAGCGTGGCACCCAATGGCAGCATGATTATGTATGCCACTAAGTTCGCGGGAAGAGGGGTGTTAGATGCCGTATCCATTGACGGCCGCGTGAAGTTCCGTTTACCATCCACGCAGGGCGACGTGCGGGAGCCATCGTGGTCTCCGTTCTTTAATTAAGCTCGAATAACACCAATAAAGAATCAATAAGTGCCGATATAGAATTCAAGATAACGATAAAAGTCTTTTGGAGGACTGCAAGTGGCAAAGCAAACACATAAAATACTAAAAATGGGCCTTATGGTCATTTCCCTATTTGTCCTGGCGGCATGTAGCTCAACTAGCGACACTGAAGGCGATATGTCCGGTTCTGAAGGCTCTTCGTCCAGTGCGAATAGCAGCGGTTCTTCTGCTCGCTCTAGTGCAGGCTCAAACAGCGGGCAACTGTCGCAGGAAGAAATTCGTGCACAGAATGCACTAAGGCAGACTGTGTTCTATTTCGATTTCGACATAGCCGAATTTAAGACAGAAGATCGCAATACACTAACTTTTCATGCTCGCGACCTAGCATCCAGTCCTAGCAAGCGCATTCGCCTTGAAGGCCATGCAGATGAGCGTGGAACTCGCGAATATAACCTTGCCCTGGCTGAGCGTCGTGCCAACGGCATTCTTAACTACTTAATCGTTAATGGGGCTTCACGTAGCCAGATTGAAGTAGTGAGCTATGGCGAAGAGCGCCCAGCTCAGAGCGGTTCAAGTGAAAATGCTTACTCTAGAAATCGTCGAGTTGAAATAGTCGGTCGATAAATTTTATGAATAAAATCCTGAAGGCTGCAGCCAATAAAGTTCATTACACATTTTGTATTAGCATTATTGTAACTTTATATAGCACGGCAGCAGCCGCACAGGGTACTGGCTCGGTTGTGGAATCCCGCGGATTCTCACCGGGTCAACAATCAAGTCAATCCTCTGGTTCAAACTCTGGCTCTAACTCTGGCTCTAACAACGACGCCTTATCTTTGCTGCTTGATCAAAATCGCCAGTTACAGGCTGAGGTTATGGCCTTGCGTGGTTTGGTAGAAGAACAAGGGTTTGAGATACGCAAACTGCAGAGAGATTCACTAAGCCGCTATACCAATACTGATGAGCGCTTGTCTTCACTTGAGTCGGGTGCTTCTACTGTAAGCAATGTAGCTACAACACCAATTACCACCCCTGACGCTAGTATCAATAACGAAACGGGAATTAATGGGAACATCCCGGCCAGCAGAGGAATATCCGGAAGCTCATCTGCCAGTAATTTTCCAGCGACGTCGGCCGCTACGGATACCAGCATCGGTGCGTTGAATAACAATTCATCTCTTAGCAGTTCATCTCTTAACAACAACCCTACATCGAGTTCATCTACTAACAGTCGAGCTCCGATTTCAAGAAGTGGCGGAAGAGGCACTCTTCAGCCGGCGGTATTAAGTGAGCAGCAACTCTATCAAATGGCCTATGATTCAGTAATCAATAGCAACTTTGATCGATCGGTTGCTGAATTTGATCAGTACCTAAGTATTTATCCTCAAGGTCGTTTCGTAACCAATGCGTATTACTGGAAAGGGCAGGCATATCTCTATCTAAACAGATACGAAGAAGCCCGCGACTCTTACGAAATTATTTTGAATCAGTATACCGATTCGCCAAAACTTCCTGACGCCATGTACGGTTTGGGTTTAGCATATCAAGGTATGGGTAATATTCCCCAGGCGCGAACACTGCTGACAGACATTAAAAGAAGATTTCCGAATACAGGTGTCGCCAATCTGGCAGATACCCGGCTTCTCTCTCTAGATTAATTCACTTCAATACTCTTAATATGTTCCTTACTTAGAAAGTGAGGATCGGACAACATATGGCGAACGCCAACACATTACGAATCACTGAAATATTCTACTCTCTACAGGGGGAGGCAAAGACTGCGGGCATTCCCACGGTATTTGTAAGGCTTACCGGTTGCCCACTTCGATGTCAGTATTGTGATACTGAATACGCTTTTGAGGGTGGAAATGTTTTAGAGTTGGAAGCAATTGAAGAAGATATTGCCAAGCATAATTGTAAATTAGTAACTGTTACCGGTGGAGAGCCATTGGCACAAGCTAACTGCAAAAAACTATTAGCTCGACTCTGTGATAAAGGCTATGAAGTTTCACTTGAAACCGGCGGTGCGATGCCAATATCTGATATCGATGAGCGTGTGTCGATAGTTATGGATCTAAAGACACCTGGATCTGCGGAGTGTGACAGGAATGATTTCGACAACATTCCTTTGTTAAAAGCCATTGATCAAATTAAATTTGTCATCTGTGATCGAGCTGATTACGAATGGTCTAAAGCGAAGCTCATGCAATATGACTTGAGCAACAGGGTGGAAGAAGTGCTTTTTTCTCCTTCATTCGATGAACTAAACACAGCTGATCTGGCTAGCTGGGTTTTACAAGATCATTTGCCAGTAAGAATGCAGCTGCAGATGCATAAGCAAATTTGGGGAAATGAGAGCGGACGATAGATTCGCTCTTAATTGAGATTCGATATATGAAGAAGAAGGCTGTCGTACTAGTTTCAGGGGGATTGGATTCGGCAACTTGTCTTGCCATTGCCAGGGAACATGACCATGAGTGTTATGCGCTAAGTTTCAATTATGGCCAGCGCTCAAGCAGTGAGTTGGATGCCGCAAAAGAAATATCCACCAAAGCGAAAGTAATAGAACACAAGACAATTGCTCTTAATATGTCCGAGATCGGTGGTTCAGCTCTAACCGACGATAGCATCGAGGTTCCAGAGACTGAGACGAAAGGCATTCCTGTCACCTATGTGCCGGCTCGAAATACAGTGTTTCTTTCCTACGCATTGGCATGGGCAGAAGTAGTGGATGCTCAAGCTATCTATATAGGTGTCAATGCCTTGGATTACTCGGGTTACCCGGATTGCCGGCCAGAATACATCGCCGCTTTTCAACAATTAATGAATCTTGCTACCAAGGCGGGAGTTGAAGGTAAGCCCATCACCCTCATGACTCCCCTGATAGACCTGAGTAAGGCAGAAATTATTCGCAGTGGGACTCGATTGGGAGTGAATTACGGACTAACAGTGTCCTGTTATCAAGCTGACGCAGAGGGCAGGGCATGTGCTCGATGTGACAGCTGTCGATTGCGTTTGAAGGGCTTTAAAGATGCCGGTGTGGATGATCCAACCCGATATCAGTAAGAAAAATGCCTGATCAGGCATTTCTATGTTAAAAAATACGCGGCATGACTTGTCTTTTTTTATTTTGATAGTACTATGTCGGCCTTTCTTGGGGCGTTAGCTCAGTCGGTAGAGCAGTTGGCTTTTAACCAATTGGTCGTGCGTTCGAGTCGCACACGCCCCACCATTTTCTTTTTCTCCTTGTGTTCTTTTGTTGCCAGCCTTCGGGCTGGTGCTGTCGCGTTATACTTTTTGGTTTTGTTGGAGAGTCTGGCTGTGCTTCTTACCGGCACGCTCGAGCACATCCATGTGGCGCTTCGCTTCGGCCGTCCATGGCCGAAGAGAGCCGTCCAGAAACACAGCCAAACTCTCCTTGAAACCGGATGTTTCGTTACTTATTCAAATCGGATCCTATTTGCATCTGCGTATTGATGGTGGACGTGTTTGGGGTAGGGGATTACCAGCCAGACGGCTGGTTCTGCCGTGTGAGCTGGTTAGGGTTGTATGCTGAAAGAATCTTCTACCTTCCACACTATGAGGGAGGGGGTTGGATAGTTTCCTGAGTGACTCTCTGAGGCCAGGGACGGCCTCAGCGAAGCGCCACATGGATGTGCTCGAGCGTGTCACGAAGGAAGCTATCCAACCCCCTCCCGCCCAGCTACAGAAAAGAACACTAGACTGAACGATAGCTGTCATTTCCCTCAGTAGTTAAAAATAACACTACACCGCCCCATTCATAACAATCCCAATCCCTGTGATAAACTACGCCTTCGTCAAATCGGCATGAGAATATTCATGAGTGAAGTAGAAACACCAGAAACAGATGATCGCTTAGCTGCGGATACTGACCTGGTGCGCAATTATTTAGATAAAGCGATTTGCCCACCTCAGATGAGCGAGGCGGAAACAGCGCGTTATATTTCTTTGATTAAGGAATTGCTTAAGTCGAAGAACGCGCGACTTGTTGCTCACTACTATACCGATTCAGTACTGCAGGACCTCGCTGAGGAAACTGGCGGCTTTGTCGGCGACAGTTTGGAAATGGCGCGTTTTGGTCGAGATTGTGATGGGGAAACTCTGGTGGTAGCCGGAGTTCGGTTTATGGGTGAGTCTGCGAAGATTCTTAGTCCGCAGAAGAAAGTATTGATGCCGACTATTGAAGCCACCTGCTCACTGGATATTGCCTGTCCTATCGATAAGTTTTCAGCATTTTGTGACCAACATCCAGACCGCACTGTCGTGGTCTATGCAAATACCTCTGCGGCTGTGAAGGCGCGCTCTGATTGGGTGGTAACTTCGAGTATTGCGCTTGATGTGGTTGAGCATCTAATGGAGCAGGGTGAGAAAGTGCTATGGGCGCCTGATCGACACCTTGGATCATATATTCAAAAAGTAACCGGGGCAGACATGCTGCTTTGGGATGCAGCTTGTATTGTTCATGAAGAATTTAAGGCTCGAGGCTTGAAGGATATGCTGCAGATGTATCCGGACGCCGCTATCTTGGCTCACCCGGAATCACCTGACGCGGTGCTGGAAATTGCGGACCATATTGGCTCTACAACTCAAATTATTAATGCTGCTCGAGATCTGCCCAATAAAGACATAATCGTTGCAACTGATCAGGGGATTTTTCATAAGTTGCAACAAGTAGCTCCGGATAAGAATTTCATCGTTGCGCCAACGGCGGGAAATGATGCTACCTGTCGTAGCTGTGCTAACTGTCCTTGGATGGGTATGAATACGTTAGAGAATCTTTATCATTCTCTAAAGACGGATAGCAATGAAATTGAAGTGGACGCAGAATTGGCAAAGAAAGCCATGATCCCGCTTCAGCGTATGTTGGATTTTGCTGCAGAACTACAGATCAAGGTGAAGGGTAAGGCCTAAAACTTATCCAGGCATTGTCCGCAAGCTTCTCGTTTCTAATCTCTTCCCTAAGCTTTTTTCCTAGCCTCGTTGTTCACGGGCTAATTCTTCTACTTCTCTTATTCTCTGGCGAAGTCTGGCAGCTTCAGCTGGTGCAGCACCGTTTTCGGTTTCAATGCGTAACGCGAACTGCAGTTGCTGTCTTGAACTTAGATAGTCTCCTAGCAATCGAAAATATTCTGCTCTTGCCTTGTGAACCTCGCTGATATTCCCAGCTTGTCCCTGAGTTTCTGACAGGCGGAACCAGAGTTGGTCATCGTTAGGTCGCTGTTGAATGTGTCTCTCCATCAGCTGTGCCGCTTCACCATAGGATCGCGCCTCGGTCAGGGCATCGACAGCCGCCATGGTGAGAGGGTGATTATCAGGATTGATCTCCAGATGCCGCTGTAAGAAATTTAGTGACTGACCCGGCTCATTTTGTGCGGTGAGAATCTCAGCTTGGGTGACAGCATAGCTTATGCGATTGGGATCTTTGTCCAGAAGGGGAGTCAGAGTTTGGCTTGCCAAGTTATATTGCTCGTTTTCATAGTAGGCGACGGCAAGTGCGTAACGATTAACATCGAGAGTAAAAGGGCTAGAGCTATCTTCCAGTAGTTGACGATACTCGTTTACCAGAGCGGACTTGTTAACGGCATAATGTGCGACTACCCGGGCACGCATGACCTGATATTCGAGATTGGCGTAGTAGTCTTTGCCAGGATAACGATAGGCGCGAGCCCTGGCATCGGAAATTCGAGACTCAGTTACCGGGTGAGTTAATAGGAATTCAGGTGGTCGACGACCGAATCGATTAATGGCAGCAAGCCTTTCAAACAGAGAAGACATACCGTCGGGATCGAACCCTGCTCTGTACATCGTATCCTGGCCAACTCTGTCGGCTTCCGCTTCGTTGCTTCTACTGAAACGTAATTGGTTGTCTACGGAAAGACCCTGGGCTGCGGTGACTGCGGCTACACCATGGCCGCCATCAGATGTTGCCATGATTAATACGCTGGCTAGAAGCGCTCCCATTTGGGGGATTCTTCCAGCCTGAGCTTCATCCACTGACCTGGCGAAGTGACGTTGGCTTACGTGGGCAATCTCGTGGGCCATCACCGAGGCGAATTCTGCTTCGCTCTGGGCATTGAGAAACAAGCCGGTGTTTACGCCTATTATTCCACCAGGGGCGGCAAAGGCATTGAGTTGTTCGCTGTCGATTATGACGAATGAAAGGCGGTGATCTTTCAGCTGGCTGCGGGATGCCAGTTTGTAGGTGAGAGTTTCCAAGTATGAGTTCAGCAGGGCGTCTGGAATTGCCGGTGTACTACGACGAATTTGGGAGAGAAACCGCTGCCCCATATCGTATTCCTCATCCAGAGAAACAGTACCGGAAATGCGATCACCCAAAGACGGCAGTGCAGGCTGACCATAAGCCGATATCGAGACTATGGATAGCAGTCCTAAAAATAGCCCTGTTGCTGTGTGTAAGCCGTGCTGGCGCATAAATATATACCTGGTTCTTCAGCCGAGAGTAGCATATTTCCATGAAACTGGCTTGCCGATGCTTTAGCTAGTTACCCTGTGTTTAGGGCCTCTTCATGGACATGCACATGTCCATATATATAGAAACCCACTAGCTAAGACAGCGATTTAGGAAAATTTCTTCGGCTAATGGGGTGAATTACCATAATGTGGCGTTAGACAGAGCCGCTGAAGCGGTTTGAAGACCCATTGGGAAGATGAGGACAAGATGCACAGAAAGGAGGCGAACACCGCCTCGAATTGCTAAAATGCCGGAATGACAATGCATGTAGATATAGAACTGGATTTGAAGGGCTTGGAATGTCCAATGCCTCTGCTCAAAGCCAAGCTGGCACTGAATAATATGGAGTCCCAGCAGATATTAAAGGTAGCGGCGACAGATCCCGGTTCAGAGAGAGACTTCCATCTTTTTGTTGAGCAAAGTGATCACCAGATTCTGGATTTTCAGAAAGACGACAGCGCCTATTTTTACTGGATTAAAAAAGGCTAGCAGCGGTCCTGACAGCAAGAGCGGAGAATTCTGGAAATGAAGAAATTGCTTAACGATTTTCTAGATCGTTATTTTCACGACGAAGAATCAATCATTTTGATGATCTTGTTAGTCGTCGGTTTGGGCGTGCTTCTCTTTCTAGGAGGAATGTTAGCGCCCTTGATCACTTCCGTGATCATTGCCTATCTGATGCAGGGTCTGGTCAATATCCTTCTTAAATACAATTTGTCGCCGAGACTGGCTTTTGTTCTTGTATATATCCTGTTTTTTGGTGTGTTCATTTTAATGTTGCTGGTTCTGTTGCCAAGCGCATGGGAGCAGCTACAAAGGCTTGCCTCAGAACTGCCCAACCTGATCAGTCAGTGGCAAGGTTCGCTGATGTTGTTACCGGAGAATTACCCTAATCTGTTTTCCGAGCAGCAGATTCAAGAATTTATAGTCGGCATCCGTGGAGAGTTGGGCGGCTACGGTCAGTCGGTTCTCCAATACTCGCTCGCTAGTATCCCCAGCATTTTTGGCTGGATTATTTTTATTGTTCTGGTGCCTATTCTGGTCTTCTTCATGATGAAGGATCAGTCGGAGCTTGTACTTTGGGCGGGTAATTTTCTTCCGCGTAATCGTCCCATGATGAGTCAGATATGGCGAGAGATGGATCAGCAAATATCCAATTACATTCGAGGTAAGGCCCTTGAAATATTTGTTGTTGGCAGTGCCAGCTATGTGTTGTTTGTAATATTGGGAATTAACTACGCCTTGCTGCTGTCAGTTCTGGTGGGGCTCTCTGTAATCGTGCCCTACATCGGTGCAACAGTAATTACCATCCCGGTGGCGGCCGTGGCCTATGTGCAGTGGGGAATAGGGGGTGAATTTTATACAGTGCTCATCGCCTACGGTATTTTGCAAATGCTGGACGGCAATGTTCTGGTGCCGGTAATTTTTTCCGAGGCGGTTAATCTGCACCCGGTAGCGATCATTTCAGCGGTATTGGTATTCGGCGGAATTTGGGGGCTGGCGGGTGTGTTTTTTGCCATACCACTGGCGACCCTCATCAAGGCTATTATTAATTCATGGCCTGGTCGGGTACAAACCCTCAATAGCGAGAGAATAAATCGAGAACCCGTCGCCGAAGCCGATGATGCCTAGCTTTATGCTTGTTTTACTTAGGTTCGAAAAGCCGCAATGTGCTAAAGTCAGCGGCTTGATTAAACACTGGAAATGTAATGTCTAAAGAGATTCGTGGCAGCATTGTAGCGATAGTGACCCCGATGCATGATGACGGTTCGCTGGATTTGCCTGCCCTTAACAAATTGCTGGAATGGCATATTGAATCAGGCACTCATGGTGTGGTGATCGTTGGCACAACAGGAGAGTCTGCTACTCTCAGTACCGAGGAGCACTGTGACCTGGTAGGCCATTGTGTCGATCAGGTAAAAGGGAGGGTTCCGGTAATAGCCGGAACCGGCTCCAACAACACACAGGAAGCGCTTTATTTTACTGAGTCTGCGCGGCAAAACGGTGCCGATGCGGCATTGTTGGTAGCTCCATATTACAATCGCCCTTCTCAGGAAGGTCTCTATCAGCATTTTAAAGTGCTGGCCAAAGGCGTAGATATTCCTCAAATTCTTTATAACGTTCCAGGTAGAACAGCCTGTGACTTGTCTCTGGAGACTGTGGACAGGTTGGCAGACCTCGAAAATGTTGTAGCGATAAAAGATGCAACTGGAGATATACCGAGGGGAATTGAACTAGTTCGAAAGTGTGGCGACAGATTGGCGGTCTATAGTGGGGAGGATGCCATTACTCTGCCTTTGATGATGGCCGGTGCCCTGGGCACGATATCTGTTACTGCGAATGTGGCGCCGATGATGATGTCACAAATGTGCAGTCTCGCACTTGCCGGTGAAGAAGCGGCCGCTCAAGCAATTGATGATAAGTTGATGTCGCTGCATCAGAATCTTTTTCTTGAGGGAAATCCGGTTCCCGTTAAGTGGGCTATGGCTCAAATGGGTTTAATCGGTAGTGGAATTCGATTGCCACTTGTGGAACTTGATAGCAAGTTCCAACTCCAAGTAAGCGAGGCACTAACAGCGGCAGGAATTGTACTGTCCGATGTGGCCTAACACTCAGGAATTTATTAATGATTAGAATATTGTCCGTTGCCTTGCTAGCCGTAGCTCTTCAAGGCTGTAACTATTTGATGGGAGACGATGGAATGTTTCCAGATCGCTCCGATGAGTATGCTAAGGCTCCAGTAACTCCGATAATGTCAGTTCCCGAGGATCTGGATAGCTATACTCTGGATCAGCTTTATGTCGTCCCTGCTCAGATTTCCAGCACAGCAACAGCGTTTGAAGAGATTCCTCTACCTACGCCGCTTGAAACACGACGCCAGGAAGGTGTGATTATCCAGAATCTGGGAGATAAGGAGTGGGTTGTGATCGACGCCACCCCTGGTCAGGTATGGCCACTGGTTCGGGATTTCTGGACTCAGCTTCAGGTGATTCTTGATTATGAGAATCCAGGAACTGGAACAATGGAAACGTCCTGGCTGGAGGTAGATAGCGATCAGGAAATGCGCCACAAATATCGAGTTACTATTGAGCCCGGTCTGCATTCAGGCTATTCAGAAATCTATATTCTGCATATGGAAGATCTGCGTAGCGAACCTGAGCCTATAATTCTTACTTGGCCAGAAGCGTCAAATTCCGGAGAAAGAGAAAATCAGATAATGACCAACTTGTCTCAGTATCTGGCTGATAGAAATGATGTCTACCAGGCTTCTTCTGCGAGTTTACTGGCAGGAAGCATTGAGGCTGAACGCAAGGCAAACATTATTGATTCGGAACAGGGCGGTCAGCTACTGACCCTGCGCATGGACTTTAATAGGGCATGGGTTCAAGTAAGACAGGCAATCGAAGAGGCGGACATTGCCATTCTGGAAACTGATCGAGATGAGCGCTACTACAATGTACGTTTTTCCGGAATCGAAGACGATGAGGAAGACACAGGTTTTATTGGAAGGCTTTTCGGTGGCTCAGAAAATGAAGCAGCCGTTGAAGAGCAAGATTTTGTGGTTAGGTTTCAGGAATCAGGAGGCATCATCAGTGTAGAAGCTACAGCGATAGATTCTTCATCAGATCTGAGCCAGCTAACAGCAGAGCTTCTGCAGGTCATTAACGATAATCTTGGATAGCCTTGATTGCTTTAGATAACTATCGATAGTTATCGATAACTATGTCGATTTACGTTTTCAAATACTCGGGAAAAGTATTGAGGTTGAGCGATAAATGAATAGCGAAATTCTCATACCCGTTGGCATAGTGGCTCTCGTTGCTGCTGCCATTGTTATCTATCTAATCCGCCAATCTCAAAAATTAAAACTCTCTGAAGTTTCCCATCAAGAAAAGCTATTAGCCAGAGAGGCTGAAGTAGAATCTCTCCAGCAACGTGCCCAGCAGCTGGAAGCCGACAACAGTGCACTCAAGCATGACTATCAACTGGTCAGGGAAGAAAAGGCCAGCTTGACTACTTCTCTGGATCTTGAAAAAAAACAATTTCAGGAAAAATTAAAAATCATCGATGAGTCGAAACAAGTGCTGGGTGATGCCTTTAAGAACTTGGCGAATGAGATTTTCGACGAGAAAAGTAAAAAGTTCGAAGCCAAGAATAAAGAAAGCCTTTCATTGGTCCTTAGCCCCCTGCAGGAAAAAATCAGCCAGTTTGAGAAGCGAGTTGAGGAAACTTACGACAAGGAGTCCAAGGAGAGGTTTTCTCTAGGAAAGGAAATCGAAACCCTTCGTGAGTTGAATGCCCAGATTAGTATGGACGCCGTAAACCTTACCAATGCACTTAAAGGCGATAACAAGGCGCAGGGAAATTGGGGAGAATTGGTGCTTGAATCTGTGCTGGAGAAATCAGGATTAAGCAAGGGTAGGGAGTATGAAGTTCAGGTTAGTCTCGAGGCGGATGATGGCTCTCGATCTCAGCCTGATGTGATAGTTCATTTGCCTGAGTCCAGAGATATCATAATTGATTCCAAAGTTTCTCTTAAAGCCTGGGATTCTTATTGCTCTTCTGAAGATGAAGAAGAGAGAGCGGAGTTACTGAAGCAACACCTGCAATCCATTCGCCTGCACGTTAAAGGTCTGTCAGCAAAAGATTATCAAAAGCTATCGGGGATTAATTCTCTGGATTATGTTTTCCTATTCATGCCGATTGAAGCCGCTTACCTTCAAGCGAACCAGCTTGACCCGGAACTCTCTCAATACGCTTTCGAAAAAAACATCATATTTGTCGGGCCAACAATGCTGCTTACGACATTGAAGCTGGCTCAAAATTTGTGGCGTCTCGATCAGCAGAACAAGAACGCCAATGAGATTGCCCGGCAAGCAGGGAACCTCTATGACAAGTTTGTAAACTTTGTCGATGATCTAGATGATATTGGCAAAAAAATCGATTCCAGCAAGAAGAGCTTCACTGATGCTCAAAACAAGCTGGTTTCAGGTACTGGAAATTTAGTAAAGAGAGTGGAGACACTCAAGCAGCTAGGGGCCAAGACATCCAAACAGCTTAAGGCTGATACCCTTAGTCAGTCAGGTGTCGATGACGAGGCTGAGGGAGCCATGGCTGTCGACATCGATAAAGCAAATAAAGAAAACAAAGAGCAGAAGGATAAGACTCGACACTGAGTCGCGGTCTCCGCTATTTCTCTCTCAAGCTCATATTTAATATCTCATCCCACAACTTATGATCGACCATATTCTAGACTTTCTTCCATGTGCTACTCCTCAAGCTTGGCTTGAAAAGGCTGTTGATGAGCAGGATATATTACTTATCGATCACGCCAATTGTGAGAAGAAAGCGGCGGCTACGGCAATGAATTTGATGTACCGACATACGCGGAAAACTGAGTTATTGAAGAAAATGTCCCAGCTTGCCAGAGAGGAGCTGCTGCATTTTCAGCAAGTGGTAGAAATCATGGAGCGGCGAAATATTGACTACAAGCGAATAAGTCCTTCTCGCTATGCCTCAGGCTTGAGGGAAATGATTTCTCAAGAAGAGAAGAAGCAGTTTATCGATACTCTTATCATAGGGGCAATTATTGAGGCTCGATCCTGTGAGCGCTTTGCTGCATTAATTCCCTTGCTAGACGATGACCTGGCGAAATTTTACAAGAGCCTGCTTAAGTCTGAGTCCAGGCACTATGAAGATTACCTTTCCCTGGCTGCACTCTATAGTGAGAATGATATAGGAGAAAGTCTGGATATGTTTCTGGAAAAAGAGAGAGAGTTAATCACGAGTCCCGATGAACTATTTCGATTTCACAGTGGAGTGCCGGTTAACTGATGTGAGTTCATGGAAATCAGTTTCTGCAGGAAGAGGAAGCTTGCAGGTTGTCCCCCAGTTTTTCTCTCAAAATTTGCAGCTGCTCACAGGGAATTTCGAAATTCCCAAGAAGATTTGCAGAATTAAGTGCTGGAATATTAAGTAGAGGGCTGGCATCTCTAATCTGATTGTTTGCCAGATTAATTCCCGATAACTGATTCAGCTGTTCCAGAGGTGTGATATTGCTTATGTTGTTGTTTCCTAAGTCGAGAAAGCGAAGTCTGGATAGCTGTCCTATATTTTCGATTGTGCGTACTTCTGAGTCGGCGCAGGAAAGAACGGGAAGTTGATCAATCCCCATCAGCTCTTGCTGGCTCAGGGCATAATTCGCACAGCCCTGCAGATTAGGATCACTCAGTTGGCTGCTTAGAAGTCTGCCGTCGGGATCGTAAACGGCTTGATCATTCAATGAAATCGTAAATTTCTGAGAGCAGGCTGTTGCAGTTATTAAGACAATTGAGCAGGCAATTAGTAGTCGATTGCCTAGTAAGTGTATGCAAGGGTTGAGTCTGGCAATAAAGCTGTGTCTTTTCTGCAGCGGCATAATCGTCTCAGGGTGTCTCGGCTAGGTTAATGGTGGTCTTATAAGATTTGCTAACCGGGATGAAAGCATATCCAGATTGAGGCTAACACACTGGTATTTATCAATATTCCCAGTTAGTATGCCCAACTCTTTACCATAGGCAGGATTGAAACCCTTTCCTCGGTAATTGTCCAATGAATCTAAGGAAATACCTATGAATACCATGATACGCAAGATTGTACTGATTCCGGCATTGCTTGGCCTGATGGCTTCCGCCCAGAGCTTTGCGCAGGGAGATGTAGATCTTGAAAACGAAGACAATCGCATTGCCTATTCAATAGGCGTGAACATAGGGCAGAATCTTGTGGCCCAGGGTTTGCTGGATGGAATCGATCTCGACATTTTTATAGTTGGCATGTTGGATGCGGCAAACGACGACAGCAAATTGAGCGAAGAAGAGATGTTCGCGGCCCTGCAGATCTTTCAGGAAAGATTAGCGAGTCAGGCTCAGGCAGCATTGGAGCAATCCAGAGCCGCCAGTGCTTCCTTTCTTCAGGAAAATTCTGCGAAAGACGGCGTAGTTACTCTAGCGTCAGGTCTTCAATATCTGATTCTGGAATCGGGTGACGCGAGTGGTGCTTCACCGACTGCTGATAATTCGGTACTTGCTCATTATCACGGCACTCTTATCGACGGTACGGTATTCGATAGCTCTGTTGATCGAGGCGAGCCCGCTCAATTTGGCCTAAGTCAGGTTATCTCTGGTTGGACTGAAGCCCTGCAGTTGATGAAAGTGGGTGACAAGTGGCGCCTTTTCCTACCTTCGAACCTGGCTTATGGAGAACAATCTCCTACTCCAGCAATTCCGCCTAATTCAGCATTGATTTTTGATGTTGAGTTGTTGGAAATTCGCTAGAGTTTATTGCTTAAGAGTATTGTATTGAGATGAGTAAGAAAGCTATGGACTCGAAGGATTTCAATGAGGGGTTGCTGCAATTTTTGCATCAGTCCCCAACTCCTTTCCATGCTGTCGCGAACCTCGCGGCGATGCTTGAAGAAGCTGGATTTTCCAGATTAGACGAGAGTAAAGCCTGGCAACTTGAAAAAAGCTGCTCCTACTACGTAGTTCGTAATGACTCGGCAATAATAGCCTTCAGAACAGGAAGGTCAGCCCTCGCTGATAGCGGTGTCAGGTTGAGTGGAGCTCATACCGATAGTCCCTGTCTTAAAGTGAAACCTACTCCGCTTATCAAGAAGCAGGGTTACCTGCAATTGGGAGTGGAAGTTTACGGCGGCGCCTTACTTCACCCCTGGTTTGATAGAGATCTTTCTATAGCCGGGCGGGTTGATTACCTGGCCGAAGACGGAAGCTTGCAATCAATCCTGCTTGATCTGAAAGAGCCTATAGCCTTCATTCCCAGTCTCGCTATTCATCTGGATAGAGAAGCAAACACTGGGCGAAAAATAAATAAGCAAAAAGAATTGCCACCGCTTGTTCTTCAGCTGAACAACGACGAAGAATTCGACTTTGATGCTTTCTTGCTTGAGCAAATATGTAGTCAGTCAGCTGTTGAATTTACCAGTCAGCCAAAGAAAGTGCTTTCCCATGAGCTTTTTTGTTACGACACGCAAGAACCGGCTTTAGTTGGATTGAATAAGCAATTCATAGCCTCGGCACGTCTCGATAATTTATTGAGTTGTTATATTTCCTGCACCTCACTAATAGATAGCAACGATGAACATGCCAGTCTCTTGGTTTGTAATGATCATGAGGAAGTGGGTAGTGCATCCACCTCAGGTGCTCAAGGTCCATTTCTGAAGTCGGTGCTTGAGAGAATGATTAGCGCGGAGCTGGGCGGGGCTGATGATTTTGAAAGAACAATTAGGCAATCTGTATTACTGTCAGTAGACAATGCTCATGGTGTGCATCCAAATTTCAGTGATAAGCACGATGAAGAGCATAAGCCGCAATTGAACTCTGGGCCTGTCATTAAAATAAATGCCAATCAGCGATACGCCAGCAATAGTCGATCCGTAGCATTATTTAAGTCGATCTGTGAGCAGGAAGGAATTCCCCATCAGTCATTTGTTATGCGTAGTGATATGGCTTGCGGCAGTACTATCGGCCCGATAACGGCTTCGGGAATCGGTGTCGATACGGTGGACATAGGCTTGGCAAGTTTTGGCATGCATTCCATTCGCGAACTCGCTGGCGCCGAAGATGGGGTTCTTCTTTTTCGACTTATTGAAGCTTTTTATAATCGCTAGTTTTTTTGCCTCTCTTTGAGCTTTCTTTGATCCCTGCTTTAAGCCTTCTTTGACTCTTTTTGGCTGGGCTGCAGCTGCTTAATTCTTCTTTTGTTTTTTCAAGTCTCTGATCAGAAATCTCGCTGGATTTAAATCGTTAACCATCTCTCTGCTTATTGGAAGATTTTCTCTATTTATTAGGCTGGCGAGAAATTCGGCGCCGAGACTGCTAGTGGCTAAGCCGTTTGAGCCATGGGCAATATTAATAAATAAGCCGGGCAGATATTTTCCCGGCGTCTGGAAGGATGTGCTCGCATCCAGGCTAAGCGGCGAATAAATTTCCATCATCGCTTGATGGTCGGGTACGGCGCCGATTATTGGTAAATGATCTTCACTATTACATCGTATCGCTACAAGGTCTGAATCAACTTCATTGCCGAGAAAGCCCTGGTCATGAAAGTTTTGAGCTAGTAATTCCATGTTCTCTTGATTATCGATTGGCCTGGATTCCAAATTTGCGTCATTGGAATAGGAGGCTGCAACAGTGTGCAAATTTTCAAAGATAGGGAACACGCTCCTCTCTCCATTGATAACCGTCTTAAGTTGCCCGCTCAGGTGACTGGGAGAGATACGGCTGATCTGCCCTCTGACTTTTTGAAGGGGGAACCTAGAGCTCTGGGTAAATTTTTCGCTGTCATGGCTAGTGGCAAGTATCACGACCTCGGCTTGGACCGGTTCCTTAGCGGATGAATCAATTCTCCATTCATTGTCGGTATGTTCAAGCTTGAGTACTTCGTGATTCAGGCTTAGCTTGATATTTGGATGGTCCAGGTAAGCCTCGCAAAGGCTTTTCGGGTGTAACCATCCACCTTCACCATGAAGCCATGCGTCGCCGGTTAATCGCGCTCCAGACATGACTGAGGCTTCATCACAGGAGACGCGTCGCAGTACATCCTCTGGATACAAAGCCTCCAAAGTAGCAGAGTCGAATGATTTACCTTTATTGACGGCAGCATCTAATTGCAGGACGCCACCGGCTTGCCAGGAAAAAGCAGCATGTTCATTGGCCAGGTTGGAATATTGCCTCGCGGCAAACAGGAAACTGTGAAGGAAAAACTCAGCCATGGGGATGTGCTTTCGGAAGAATCGATTGCGTAAAGCCATTTGCGGTATTCCCGAGGCTCCCCCGCAGATATCTCCAGCTTTTTCTAACACCTCAACCTGCCATCCACGCTTGGCAAGACTATATGCCGTGCTACATCCTGCTAGTCCTGCACCTATAACGACAACTTTCTTATTTTTAATTTCGAAATCCGGCAAACGAAACCAAGGTTTAGAGCTACTACTCTCTTCAGGGGCCGTGGGTGAATTAAATCTGGCCCGCAACATATGCCGTTTGCGACTAAAGCCCTCGCTTCTAGTCACATCGAAGCCCACTGCTTGCAAACCTCTTCTGACATGACCGGCAACACTGTAACTGCTTAAGCTAGAACCTGACTTGCTGCTTTTTGCTATGGCTGAATATAATTCTTCACTCCATAAATCTGGATTTTGGTTTGGGGTGAAGCCGTCGAGAAACCAACTATCTACAGCTGGGCATCGATCCCAATAACGAGTGGTGAGCTGTTGGTGGGCATCGCCGTAGTAGAGATCCAAAACAACATCTTTGCCCAGCAGTATGCGATGACATCCCGCACTGTTTTGAGGATAGGAGGAGAGCAGCTCTGTAATTAGCGGTTGCAGGTCGGTATGGGCTTTGAAGGTCTCTAGCAGTTGATTACGAGTCAAAGGGTGTTTCTCAAACCCGAGGTAGTTGAGTCTTCCTGGTTTGGCGGGACAGCTTCGCCATAGTTTCAAGGTTTCGAGAAAGTTTAGTCCGGAACCGAAGCCCAGTTCCGCTATGGTAAACAGAGAATTCTTGTCTGATTCTGCCCAGCGCTCGCTTAAATCATTGCCGTCGATGAATATATGGCGACTCTCGGCAGCGGCATCGTCGCAGGAATGATAGATGTCATCATAGAGTGAAGAGTAGGGCAGACCGGATTCAAGCCATTTGATATCTGCATTTTCAATCTTCATGACTTGTCAGTAGGTCTCTGTGGTTCGAGGGATGAAAGTGAGGGCATTGTAAGCAAGTCGGCCTGGATTTGCATCGTTGCAAACTGGGCCTTAGTGCCCGCGCTGATGACAGCTAGTGTTTATGACAGAAAGAGGTGATTTGATGTAAAATGCCGCTTTTCCAAATCTCAACTATAAACCTTAGCAGGAACAGGCAAAATGCTGGAAATCAACAGCCAATTAACCAGGTTAAAGGACTTACAAACTCGTACCGATAGTCTCAGGGGGTACCTTTGACTACGATGAAAAGAAGGATCGCTTGGCGGAAGTTGAGTTAGAGCTGGGGGAATCGTCTGTTTGGGATAAGCCTGAATACGCACAGGCTCTGGGCAAGGAAAGGTCATCACTGGAAATTATTGTTGGAACTATCGATAAATTGAATTCCGGCATTGCCGAAGTAGGAGAATTACTAAGTCTAGCCCAAGAAGAAGATGACGAGGAGCTTTTTGATGCGGCAAACTCCGACCTTGAGGGGTTTCAGCAAGACCTGGAAAAGTTGGAGTTCCGGCGCATGTTCTCGGGGGACATGGATGAAGCTAATGCCTATCTTGAGATTCAAGCCGGCTCCGGTGGTACGGAAGCACAGGACTGGGCAGAGATGCTGCTGCGAATGTACCTGCGCTGGGGTGAGAGCAAAGGCTTCAAGACTGAGTTGATTGAGGTCTCTGGAGGGGATGTTGCCGGTATCAAGAGCGCAACCCTGCACATAAGTGGTGAATTTGCTTTTGGCTGGCTAAGAACAGAGACAGGTGTGCACCGATTGGTTCGAAAATCTCCTTTTGATTCCGGTAGCCGGCGCCATACTTCATTTGCTTCAGTCTTCGTCTCGCCAGAGATCAATGATGATATAGAGGTCGATCTGGATATGTCGATGGTAAGAATCGATACCTATCGATCTAGCGGAGCAGGCGGGCAGCATGTAAATAAGACCGATTCTGCGGTACGTCTGACCCATGAGCCCAGCGGAATTGTGGTTCAGTGTCAAAATCAGCGCTCTCAGCATAAGAACAAGGATATGGCCATAAAACAACTCAAGGCCAAGCTGTATGAGATGGAAGAATTAAAGCGCAAGGAAGAGGCGCAGGATGTTGAAGAATCCAAGGCAGACATCGGTTGGGGTAGTCAAATTAGATCCTATGTGCTCGATGCCTCAAGAATAAAAGATTTAAGAACTAATATTGAAGTTACTAACACTGGAGCGGTGTTGGATGGAGATCTGGATAAGTTTATTGAAGCCAGTCTTAAGATGGGCTTGTAGGTTTTTATTCCATTGGAATAAAAAATAATTTGAATTTGTAAGCTGAGAACTGAAGTGATGACAGACGAAAATCAACATGACGAGAACAAGCTCATTGCCCAGCGCAGAGATAAGCTGGACGCTATTCGTGAGCAGAGGGTTGCTTACCCGAATGATTTTGATCGTAAAGATCAATCCGCCGATCTAGTTGAAAAATTTGACGCCAAGGAAAAAGAAGAGCTGGAGTCACTTGCTCAACAAGTAAGCGTAGCGGGTCGGATAGTGCGAATGCGTGGTCCATTTACTGTTATTCAAGATGGTGGTGGTCAAATTCAGCTATACATCAATAATAAATCTTTTTCACCAGAGCAGGCAGAAGAACTCAAGGCGTTAGACCTCGGGGACATCATCGGTGTTGAAGGTGAGATGTTCAAAACTGGTAAGGGCGAGCTCACAGTGCGAGCGGCATCATTCAGATTGCTGAGCAAGTCACTGCGGCCATTACCGGATAAGCATAAAGGCTTAACTGACACCGAGATGCGTTATCGTCAGCGTTATGTTGATTTAATAGTTAACGAGGAGTCTCGCAAGGTCTTCGAGACGAGATCGCGTATCGTTCGCTGCATCCGTAATTATTTTGAAGATCTCGGATACATGGAAGTTGAAACCCCTATGATGCAAGTTATACCGGGTGGAGCAACGGCTCGGCCTTTTATTACCCATCATAACGCGCTCGATCAGGACATGTACTTGCGAGTGGCGCCTGAATTATTCCTCAAGCGTCTTGTCGTAGGCGGTTTTGAAAAAGTGTTCGAACTTAATCGTAATTTTCGTAACGAGGGATTGTCTACTCGTCATAACCCAGAATTTACTATGCTGGAGTTCTATCAAGCCTATGCCAGATATGAAGATTTGATGGATATTACCGAAGAGCTTTTTCGCAAAATATCAATGGAAGTATCAGCTAGTACTGAAATAATTTACCAGGGGATGACCCTGGATTTTTCCAAGCCTTTCGCCCGTCTTTCTGTTCGAGATTCCATAAGACAATATTGTGGCGTGGATGATGAGGCGGCATTTGATAGCAAGGAAACCGTTGTTGCATTAGCGAATTCACTGGATGTTCATTTCGATGAAGCATGGCCAAAAGGCAAGGTGCTTATGGAAATATTCGATCAGAAAGTAGAGGATCAATTGGAGCAGGCTACCTTCATCACAGAATATCCTATCGAGGTTTCTCCTCTAGCGCGATGCAATGAAGACAATCCCGAAATTACTGATCGCTTCGAACTATTCGTTGGAGGCAGGGAATTGGCTAATGGCTTTTCAGAGTTAAATGATCCGGAAGATCAAGCAGAAAGGTTTCAGCAGCAAGTAGAGCAAAAAGACTCCGGCGACAATGAAGCCATGCACTATGATGAGGACTATGTGACCGCGCTTGAGTATGGTATGCCTCCGACAGCGGGAGAGGGCATAGGCATCGATAGGCTGGTGATGTTGTTTACTGATTCGTCCTCCATTAAAGATGTGTTGCTCTTTCCCCATATGCGACCACAGCATGAGTCCAGCTGAGTTCAGAGAAATCAAGCTCGATGAGTCATGGAAGACTCCACTGCATGCTGACTTTGCCTCAGCCTATATGCAGGACCTTCGAGACTTTCTTCTTCGTGAAAAATCACAGGGAAAGACGATCTACCCCGAAGGCAGCCAGCTATTCCATGCCTTCAATGCAACTGCCTTTGATAAAGTAAAAGTCGTCATTCTTGGTCAGGATCCATACCATGGGCCGGGTCAGGCTCACGGTCTCTGCTTTTCTGTTTTGCCGGGCGTCTCTATCCCGCCCTCATTAAGAAATATCTATAAGGAATTGCAGCAAGACATTGCCTTCGTGCCTCCTGACCATGGCTGTCTGGATTACTGGGCAGATCAGGGTGTGTTGCTGCTAAATTCAGTGCTCACTGTTCAGGCAGGGTTGGCGGCCTCTCATCAAGGTAAGGGTTGGGAGCGTTTCACCGACCGAATTGTTGAATTGCTTAATCAGCAAAGCGAGGGGCTGGTATTTATACTCTGGGGAAATTATGCGCAGAAGAAGGGTGCGATGATTGATAGAAACCGGCATCTGGTGCTGCAATCTCCCCATCCTTCTCCTTTGTCTGCGAGTCGAGGCTTTTTTGGTAATCATCATTTTTCACTAGCTAATGACTATCTGGATAAGCACGGCAAGAAAGTAATTGATTGGCAATTGCCAATGGACGCTGCGTCTATTAAAAATTTATAGAATTGAATTCAGGATCGTAGAAAACTATGAGTGAAAAGGTTTGTGTAATTATTGGTGCGAGCCATGCCGGAGTCTCCCTTGCTTTACAGCTTCGAAAAGAAGGGTGGGAAGGGCTAATCGAGCTTATTGGTGAAGAAAAAGAGCTTCCCTACCATCGCCCGCCTTTGTCGAAGGAACATTTATCGGGCGACAAAGGTCTGGATGCTATGCGTCTTCGCCCTGAGAAAATATATCAGGACAATAGTATTAATTTGAGAACTGGACGAAGTGTTGAATCCATAGATCGAGATGGTAAGAAAGTCACAATGGACAATGGGGAGTCATTAGCTTATGACAAGTTGGCTCTTTGCACAGGAGCTCAGGTTAGGAAACTTTCGATTGGGGGTCAGCAGGACTTAATCTTTTATATTCGTACCGCGAACGATGTCGCCAATCTAATGAAACAGCTGGAAGCTGGTAAGAAAGTTGTTGTTATCGGTGGCGGATACATCGGACTTGAGGCCGCAGCGGTGCTAAGCAAGAATAAGCTGGATGTGACTGTGTTGGAGATGGCTGACAGAGTGCTTCAGCGAGTCACCAGTTCGGCGATGTCAGATTTCATAACAGAGTTGCATAATCGCCATGGTGTAAAAATAAAAACGGCTTGTCGAGTCTCGGAAATATCAGAACTGAATTCCGGGGCCAAAGTTGTCTGCGAGGACGGCTCTGAGTATGAGGCGGATTTTATTATCGCTGGCATCGGAGTTTTTCCAAGGACAGAATTGGCGGAAAAGGCCGGGCTGGATTGCGACGAAGGTATTCGGGTTGACGAATATACGCAGACTAAGGATAAGGATATTTTCGCTGCAGGTGATTGCACCAGTCATCCAAGTTTTATCTATGACCGTCATCTAAGACTGGAGTCGGTGCAGAATGCTAACGATCAAGCGAGAGTGACAGCTGCGAATATATGCGGAAAAAAAACCAGCTATGACGCTGTGCCCTGGTTCTGGTCTGATCAGTTCCATATAAAGCTGCAAATGACTGGCCTTAGCGCAGGTTATGATGAGTTGGTACACAGAGGCAGTGATGATTTTGATCAGCAGTTGGAATCTGGCTTTGCCTTGTTTTACTTTAGAGAAGGTAAGATGATCGCGGCTGATTGTATTGCGCGGCCAAAAGAATTTATGGTGAGCAAGAATTTGATAAAGAATGCTGTGACGGTTGACCCGGCTGTTCTCAAGGATGAGTCAGTGGAGCCGATTAATTTTCAGTCGCCGATTTAGTCAGCTGTTAAGTGCAGCTAAGCTATTAGTCACCTATATAAATGCAGCCACTGGTGCAGGTTTCCCTGATTTCAATTTCTGCCAACTGAGGCAGCTCTGGTTTAAGTTTCTGCCATATCCAGCGAGCGAGGTTCTCACTGGTGGGATTTTCCAGACCTTCGATTTCGTTTAGGTAGTAGTGATCTAGCTGAGAGTAAATCGGTTTGAACGCCGCAGCGATTTCCGAGAAGTCCATTACCCAGCCGCTATCCGCTCCAATTTCTCCTTCTACTGTCAGTTTGATGGAAAATGAGTGGCCATGGAGCCTTGAGCACTTGTGATCAGGTGCAACATTGGGTAACCGATGTGCCGCTTCGAAGCGAAATTCCTTGAATATTTTCACAGTTTGACCCTTGTTCTGAGGCTCTAAGCTTTGCCTTGCTTCAAAATTGCCTGTCACACTCACTAATGTTGTAAGTCTCGTTCTAGCGACAGGGCGGTAAATCTACCGAATTTCCTATGACTATTCCAGTCGATTGTACTAGTCGATTATGTCAGTTGATTATGTCCCCGCGCTTTGGCATATAATGCTTGGAATAATAAAACGCTTATTTCGTACCCTGGACGCGCCATGTCTCGAACTCATTCTCTGCGACGATTTTTCTCTGAAGGGAAACGACTGCCGATTTATCTAGGTATTTTCGGTACCGTGTTCGTGCTCTGGCTGCAAATTGGTGCTCCTACGATTGTTGATAGCCTTATAGCCAGACTTGAATTTCTGGTATACGACCAGCGATTAAGTGCCATGCCTAAAACCATAAAGTCGGCTGACAACAAGATTGTTATAGTGGATCTAGATGAGCGCTCTTTACAAGCAGAGGGGCAGTACCCCTGGAACAGGATTAAGGTTGGGCAGCTGACAGAAAAGCTTCGTGATAATGGCTCTCTGGTAGTGGGTTTTGATATTACATTCCCGGAACCTGATCGAAATATTAGAGATTTGCTTGCTCCAGTCGATCTCGACGCTCTGGACAGCTCATTTGCTGAAACTCTCCTGCAAATTGAACCACAGATAAACGCTGATCAGTATTTTGCCAATGCCATGCAGAGCGGGATCGATGTGGTCCTCGCGATTAACTTCAATCCCCAATCCACCGTAAGTTACAACGAACTCCCGGAGTCTATTGTCGATATTGGTAGTGATTTGGCGGAACGAATCACTGTAGTCGATATGTCGGGCTTCACTGGCAATTTGAAAGTACTGCAGGACGCAGCCTTAGGTAATGGAAGCATGAACCAGCTGCCTGATGCTGATGGAATTGTAAGGCGAGTTCCGCTGGTTATCCGCTATGGCAGCGAGCTATACCCCACGCTCTCATTGGAGATGATCCGAGTTTATAACTTTGCTGAAGGTTATGAATTGATTACTCAGAATTATGATGGCCTGGAAGTAGTCACAGGAGTCAGAATTGGCAGAGGAGCTGGTGCATTTGAGATTCCTACGGATGGTTCAGCTCAAGTGAACGTGCCCTATGTGGGCGACTCTTCCCTCGGTGACAATATTCATTTTCCCTATATCTCAGCCACCGATGTGCTCAGAGACACCTTAAGTGAGGAGGAAAAAGAGGCCCTACAAAACTCATTGGTACTTGTGGGTACCAGCGCGCCGGGTTTGGGAGATATTCGGTCAATGCCTCTGCAGCAAGTTTATCCAGGGGTGGAAGTCCATGCCAATATGCTAAATGCCTTGCTGAACTCGGTGGCAACGGTGAATGTTGAGTCTGGGGCAGCCTCCACTCAGTCCGTATTCGCGAATTTTAGAACTCCAGATAATGTTTATTTTCCGTATAAACCTGATTGGGAATCCGGAGCACTGTTTATTGTATTCATGGTGCTTGGCTTGGCGATGTCCATGGCGTTTCCGTTCTTTGGAGCGGCAACGATGGCCGCGACGGCAATTGCATTGATGGTGGCGGCAGTTTGGATTAATTTTCAGCTCTGGGATATCTACAAACTGGATTTTTCCGTGGTTCTCTTGCTGTTTCTGGTTATGTTGATAAGTGGTATTAATTTGATCTACGGTTTTTTGGCAGAGAGCCAAACCAGAAAGGCGATCAAGGGCATGTTCGATCAATACGTCCCTCCGGCCCACATCGATTCCATGTTGAAAGATCCGGATAACTATAGTTTTGAAGGGGAGAGCAAGGAGCTTACGGTGTTGTTCTCTGATATTCGCAGCTTTACTTCAATATCGGAAGTGTTGAGTGCAACCCAGCTTAAAACACTTCTGAATGACTTCTTTACCCCGATAACAGGCATAATTTTCGAACACAATGGCACTATCGACAAATATGTTGGGGATATGGTGATGGCCTTCTGGGGAGCGCCACTGGATGATCCGGACCATAGGGTCAATGCGATAAAAGCAGCATTGGTAATGCTGGAAAAGGTAGAGGCGCTTAAACCGGAATTTACGGAGAGGGGATATCCCGAAGTTAATGTCGGAGTGGGCATCAATACCGGCATGATGAATGTGGGTGATATGGGTTCAACCTATCGTCGCTCTTATACCGTGCTCGGTGATGCGGTAAACCTTGGCTCGAGACTGGAAAGTCTTACCAAATTCTATGGCATAAGATTGTTGGTTGGAGAAGACACTGTAGATGGACTCGATGGCTTTCTTCTAAGACTTATCGACAAGGTGAAGGTGAAGGGTAAAGACAAGGCCGTTACCTGTTATCAGCCCATGTGCCTGATCGAAGATGCCGATGATGAGTTAAAGCAGCGCGTCGAGGATTATCATAAGGCGCTTGATTACTATCATGATCAAAATTGGGACGAGGCTGAGCAGGGATTGAAGGAGCTGCTAGAGGCTGAGCCGGATACCTTACTTTACAAAGTATACCTGGAGAGAATTGAGCATCTTAGAGAGGAAGATTTGACCACAGATTGGGATGGCTCGTTCACCCATACGAGTAAATAAAAGCGGCTCTAGGCCTCTAGGATACTCGCTTGTTGACATCCCGGGAGGAGTCGGTAGAATGCGCCTCTCTCAATGTTCTGGGTGATTAGCTCAGTTGGGAGAGCGTCGCCCTTACAAGGCGAATGTCGGGGGTTCAAATCCCTCATCACCCACCAAACATTGAAGCAAGAGCATGTAGCGGGCCGGTAGTTCAGCTGGTTAGAATGCCGGCCTGTCACGCCGGAGGTCGCGGGTTCGAGTCCCGTCCGGCCCGCCATTTTCCCCCTCCTAAGTTAGTAAGCTCAAAACTCTCACTGAGTGTCCCTGTGCTTCGTTCTGTTTCAATTCACTAACAGCTGGTGTTTGATATTCCATGGAAGATTTGAAACTGGACAAAGCTCCAATCCAGTCTGTCCATCATCAGATACTGACCGAGGCAGATGTCTCTCTCGATGTTCTTCGCCTTGACCTTATCCACCCCTTAATCCATGGCAGCAAATGGTTTAAGTTAAAACATAATCTTCTTCAAGTTCAAAAATCCGGAGCTACTCGCGTCCTTAGTTTCGGCGGAGCCTGGTCCAATCATATTCTCGCCCTGGCTGCGGCTGGAAAATACTACGGTTTGGAAACAATAGCTGTTATCAGGGGTGAACTAGTTGAACCTCTAAATTCTGTTCTGAGTTTCGCGAAGGAGCAGGGCATGCAGTTATATCCGGTAAGCAGGGAAGACTACCGACGTAAATCAGAGGCTGAATTCATTGATGAGCTACATGATGAGCTGGGTGAGTTTTATCTCATCCCTGAAGGAGGAAGTAATGCTCTTGCTCTCAAGGGCTGTGAGGAGATATGTGATCTTATTTTCAAAAGTGAGTGGCTCAAGGAAAGCAGTTCATTGACGCCTAATTTTGTAGCGCTCGCTTGCGGTACCGGAGCGACTATGGCCGGACTGATATCGGGATTCTCAAAATCAAGGAATTCGATTCTACCCGAGGTTCTCGGTTTTTCTGTTCTCAAAGGTGAGGGTTACTTATCATCTGAGGTGACCCGGCATCTGGATGGTGTTTCTCTGGAGGGCTCAGTGCCCTGGAGAATGATCGAAGACTATCACTGTGGTGGCTACGCAAAATCTAATGAAAAACTTCGGAGTTTCCTTCAAGCATTTTCGAGCATTAGTGATATTCCAATAGAGCCAGTTTATACAGGCAAGGTATTTTTTGGATTATTAGAGATGGTTAAGAGCGGGGAGTTTAAGTCGGGTAGTCGAATTTTGGCGCTACATACCGGCGGCATCCCTCGGTAAATCTATTGAGTGAGTAGAACTTGAGAGTAAAGTTCGAAAGGGAAAGTTCAAAATACTGCTATACGTGTTCCCGGTGAGAGAGGCGTAGAGCTCGTTGTAGGTTTTCACTCTCCGATTCATTTAACATCATTAAAGTGCCAATCAGCGTAAATTCTGTCTTTGAATGGATTCTGCTCGATATTAGCCGTTCTTAGCGATCTCCATTGGCGGTTTGAGCTCAGGCTCGTGATATACTTCACGCTCTGTAAGCGGTGAAAATTTATACATTTTTGATTATTATCGTCGGGAATCTGAGTAGGTATTAAGTGTAAGAAAACAAATGGCTGAATTTAAGAAAATAGGTTTGGTGGGTCGCCCAGGCCATAGTGGTGTGGTGGAGACGCTCAATCGTTTATTGAGCTTTCTCGGTGATCGCAAGCTTTCAATTGTTCTCGATGAGCAAACCGGCTCTCTTGTGTCTGGCCATGGTCAGGAACAGTGCCGCCGTGAAGATTTGTCCAGCCTTTGTGATCTGGTGATCGTAGTAGGCGGCGATGGCAGTATGCTTAATGTGGCCAAACACATGGTGAAGGAACAGGTTCCGGTCATAGGCATTAACCGTGGTCGGCTCGGCTTCCTTACCGATATTCTCCCAGATGAATTAGAGTCTGGCATAAGCGAAGTGCTTGAAGGCAAATACAGCATCGAATCGCGATTCCTGTTGGACGTGGAAATCAGAAGAGAAGGTAAGCCCCAGCCTGTTGGGTCGGCGTTGAACGATGTCGTGCTGCATCCGGGCAAGGCGGCGCAAATGATTGAATTCGAATTGTTTGTCGATGATAAATTTGTTTACAGTCAGGAATCAGACGGTTTGATTGTGGCAACCCCTACGGGCTCAACTGCTTATGCCTTATCTGCCGGCGGCCCCATCATGCATCCTGATCTCAATGCCGTCGTACTTGTCCCCATGTATCCTCATTCTCTCGGCAACAGACCTCTGGTTGTTGGCGGGGATGCAGAAATTCGAATTGTTGTCTCGGCGCAGGAGAGCCTGGAACCACAAGTAAGTTGTGATGGTGAAGTGATGTATACCGCCAAGGCGGGCGATGAAATCCTGGTCACTAAAAAAGCTTCACCACTGCAGTTGATTCACCCTCAGCATTATAGTTTTTATCAGGCTTGTCAGAGCAAGCTGGGTTGGGGTAATCGCTTGGTTCGCCTTGATGATTAGAGCGGCCTCGGTGGCTGTTGATGTCAATCTGCGAAACTACAGCCTATATCTTCAGAATCAGGGCGTTCCTCATCAGATAAGTGAAGAATCCGGTAAGCAAATTATTTGGGTGGCGAACGAGCTTCATCAAGAATTTGTCCAAAAAAGCCTGACGGAATTTCCAATGGGCGAAACGGCAGGGCAGCAGTCTGCCGGCACAAGCTCTCATAGCTCAGGAACGAAATCTGCCGGACGCGCAGCAGCGGCTTTAACTGGAGCGTTCTCGCGAAGCCCGATTACTTTTGTTTTAGTAGTCCTGTGCCTTCTGGTAGCCGTGATTACCGGCCTCGGTAATTCACCGTCGCGAGTTCCATGGCTCTTTTTTCCGCTGGTTTCATCGAACGATCTTGGCAGTCTAATTTCTGGTTTGCTGAATCCTGTTTACGCCTTGCGTAGCTTAACGCCTATGTTTCTCCACTTTGGTGAATTACATTTGGTATTTAATATGCTCTGGCTTTGGTATTTCGGCAGGCAATTGGAGCCCAGTCATCCACTGTGGCTGTATTCCCTGATTATTATTGTGACTTCTTTTACAAGTAATGTTTCCCAATACCTATACAGTGATTACAATAATTTTGGCGGCATGTCCGGAGTTGTGTATGGCCTGGTTGGGTACACCTGGATAATTCACAATTTCATGCCAAGATCCAATCTCTTGCTGAACAATAGTATGTTTGCCATTTTTGTAGTTGCTTTGGTGGCGATGGAAGTTCTTGCCTCCTCCTGGATTGCCAGTGCCGCTCATTTAGGTGGCCTGGTAAGTGGCTTGGCCTTAGGCATTGGTAGCGTTGTTTATTATCGGTTTATACTTAAGCTAGAGATAATCTCCAGGTAGTGAATGAAGTAAAAAGATGGATCCGAGATAATTTCTAGATAGTTTCGAGATAGTGAAAGAAATAGAGCGATAGATTCGAAAATGAGTGTAGAAAAACTAATAAGCAGAGATGAGCGGAATTAGTAGAGATGAATGACAAGTTTGATATTGGTGACCTGCAAAAACCTGACTCCCTGGCTCAGCTAGTTGATGGGATAAGCCCGGAAATTTACCAAAGCCTGAAGACGGCTATCGAGCTGGGAAAATGGGAAGATGGATCCAGGCTAAGTAGTGAGCAACTAGAGTCCTGCATCCAGGCTATCATTCTATATGAGGCTAAAAACATACCCGAAGAGCAGCGCACTGGGGTTGACCTGAGTGCAGCTTGCTCCAGCAAGGAAGCGGCTGCTGATTCTGTGCAGCCATTAATCGTAACTCAAGGTAGTAAAGACATTCACTAATGAAGCAAGTAGCCCAAGGCATATTACGCAAGATGAGTAGCCGACTCGAGCAGCCGGTAAATTATGGTATTCGTCTTGGTGAGGAAGATATTCCGTTGAATCCTTACATAGGCAAGAAAATCCAGTTGTTGTACAGCGGGGTGATTAATTGCGTTCACTGTGGAAGGAAAAGTAATAAGAGTTTCAATCAGGGCCATTGCTATCCTTGTTTCCAAAAATTGGCTCAATGCGATTCTTGTATCATCCATCCTGAAAAATGCCATTTCGATCAAGGAAGTTGTCGAGAGCCAGCCTGGGGTGAGCAGTTCTGCATGCAGGATCATATAATCTATCTAGCGAATTCTTCAGGGCTTAAGGTGGGGATCACGAGAGCCACTCAGGTTCCTACCAGATGGATTGATCAAGGGGCGACTCAGGCTCTGCCAATTATTCGAGTACGGACTCGGCTGCAATCCGGCGCGGTCGAAGTAATGTTCAAACAACATGTTGCGGACAAGACGAATTGGCGGGACATGTTAAAAGGCAGTCCTGCGACTTTGGACATGAAGGCTGAGGCGACTCGTTTGATTGAGTTGTGCAAAACTGATCTTAAGCAACTAGAAGATCGCTTCGGGTTTTTCGCCATAAGTTTATTGGCCGGCATGGAGCAAGTTGACATCGAGTACCCAGTGGATACTTATCCAGAAAAAGTGAGCTCCTATAATTTCGACAAAACACCCGTAGTCGAAGGGCTATTACAGGGTATCAAGGGTCAGTACCTTATTCTCGATTCCGGCGTTATTAATCTAAGGCGCTTTTCCGGGTATAACGTCGCATTCAGTCATTAAGAAAATTTCTTACAAATATTTAATTAACTATTTCAACTACTTTTTCAACTAATCAGTCTGCTTATAACAAACTGCAACTCACGAGTAATCACAAATGAAAAACGCTCAGGCGCGCACGACCTACCTTAAAGATTATCAGCCATCGGACTTTCTCATTGAGACTACAGATCTCTCTTTTGATCTTTACGAAGATCATGCCAAGGTAGTTTCCAAGCTGTTGATTAAGCGAAACTCGCTGCGCCAGGAGTCTTCAGTTGATACCTTGGTTTTGAATGGTCAATTGATGGTTCTTGAGGGACTGTTAATCGACGGAAAAGAATTGAGCGATCAGGATTACTTGCTCGACGATGAGACCTTAAGCATTCCAAACATATCCTCCTTTACCGAGAACGGTGGCGCTGAATTTAGATTGCAATGTCACACTCGTATAGAGCCCCAAAACAATACCGCCCTTGAAGGTTTATACAAGTCTCAGAAAATGTTCTGCACGCAATGTGAAGCTGAAGGCTTCAGACGCATTACCTATTACCTGGACCGGCCAGATGTCATGTCGAAGTTCACTACAACTATCAGTGCCGACCGTAAAAAATATCCTGTACTTCTTTCCAATGGAAATAAGTTCGATGGTGGTGAAGTGGAAGGAGACAGTTCAAGGCATTGGGTGAAATGGGAAGACCCCTTTAAGAAACCCTGTTACTTGTTTGCGCTGGTGGCCGGAGATCTTGTGAGCCTCGATGACAGTTTTATCTCGAGTAGTGGTCGAGATATTAAGTTGCAGATATTTGTGGAAGAAAAGGACATAGATAAATGTGATCACGCCATGCTCTCCCTGAAGAATTCAATGAAATGGGATGAGGATGTATATGGCCGCGAATATGACCTGGACATATTTATGATTGTAGCCGTTGACGATTTCAACATGGGAGCGATGGAAAACAAGGGTTTGAATGTCTTCAATACTTCTTGTGTATTGGCTAATCCTAAAACCACTACCGATCTTTCATTTCAGCGCGTGGAAGCTGTGGTTGCTCATGAATATTTTCATAATTGGTCAGGCAACCGTGTTACTTGTCGAGACTGGTTTCAATTAAGTTTGAAGGAAGGCTTTACGGTTTTTCGGGATTCGGAATTCTCCGCCGATATGGGTTCGCGCACGGTAAAGAGAGTAGAAGATGTGTCTTTTCTGCAGACGATTCAGTTCGCTGAGGATGCTGGTCCAATGTCTCATTCAGTGCGGCCTGACTCATATATGGAAATTTCCAATTTCTATACAGTAACTATCTATGAGAAAGGCGCTGAAGTCGTAAGGATGATCAATTTACTGGTTGGCGCCGAAGGTTTTAGAAAGGGCAGTGACCTTTACTTTGATCGTCACGACGGGCAGGCGGTTACAACTGAAGATTTCGTAAAGGCGATGGAAGATGCTAACGATGTTGAGTTAACTCAGTTTCGCAACTGGTATAGCCAAGCTGGCACGCCGGAGCTGACTGTCAGCGGAGAATACGATGAGAGTGCAAAGCAATATACGCTAAACATTTCTCAAAGTTGTCCTGATACCCCGGGGCAGAGCAATAAAGCAGCATTCCACATTCCTTTTCGATTAGGGCTGATATCCCCCGATGGCAATGAGTATTCTCTACGACTATCTGGTGAGGATGAAAGCCTTGCCAGCAGTGATCGGGTTCTGGATGTTAAGAAGGGGACGGAGCAGTTTGTTTTTGAAGGTGTCGATGCAGAACCTGTACCTTCCTTACTTAGAAGTTTCAGTGCTCCAGTAAAGCTGCATTACGAATACACTCGCGAACAGCTGTTCTTCCTAATGGTGCATGATAGTGATGGCTTCAATCGATGGAATTCATCTCAGTTGTTGGCAATCGATATTATGGATCAATTGCAACAGGACTTGGCGGATGGTGTTGAGTTAGATATACCGTCTATTCTTATTGACGCCTATTCGGGTGTGCTCGAGTCAGCACTCAATGAGCCTGACATCGACAAGGCAATGGTGGCTCATTTACTATCCCTGCCTGTTGAAGGTTTTCTGATAGAGAGAGCCGAGTGTGCCGATGTGGATCGGATTCATCGGGTGCGAGAGTTTCTTGCCAACGCTTTGGCCGATCGCTTGCGAGAGTCTTTCAGTAAAATATATCTGGCGAATCAGAGCGAGGAAGAATTCAGTGCTGATGCGAGTTCTGTGGCAAGGCGTACACTAAAGAATCTGGCTTTGTCATATCTCGTGAGAACAGCTGATGATGACTGGCTTCAAAGCTGTAAGGTGCAGTTTGAGTCAGCAACAAATATGACGGACCAGCTTTCAGCTCTGCGTAGCCTAACCGGCAGTGGTTCTGAAACCGCTTCCTTGCTCAAGGGCGACGCTCTAGATGATTTTTACCGACAGTGGAAACATGAGCCATTAGTAGTAGATCAATGGTTTGCAATGCAGGCAACAAATCAATTGCCAGGGTCGTTGGATAGAGTGAATGCCCTGCTAACGCACGAGGATTTCAATATTCGAAATCCTAATAAGGTTCGCTCACTTATAGGAGCCTTCTGCGGGCAGAATCATATTGGCTTTCACGATTCCTCCGGTAGTGGTTACAAGTTTCTTGCGGATAAAGTTCTTGAACTCGATAAGCTAAATCCTCAGATTGCGGCACGTCTATTGACGCCGCTTACTCGATGGAAGAATTTTGATGAGAAACGAACCGCGATGATGATTGCTGAACTAAATAGAATTAAGGCAGATACTTCGCTTTCCAAAGACGTATTCGAAGTCGTGGAGAAGAGCACGAAGGTTTAGCTGAAGTAAATGGATTAGAAAAAAGGGGTAGAGAACAATTCTCTACCCCTTTTTTTATCTCTTTTTTCGTAACCGTTTGCTCCAATTACGAGTTCCAGCTGTTAGCTCCTAACTTTAGGCGGAAACCTGTACATCAGTTAGAGGGATATCAGCAGCTCTTCCTGCCGCTTCCATATAATCCGCGATCTCATTGAAATTGAGATAGCGATATATGCTATCGGACATGGTGTTGATATTTTCCATATACCCCATGTATTCATCCGTGGTTGGAATCTTGCCAAGAGCGGCACTTACCGCGGCTAGTTCGGATGAGGAGAGATAGACATTCGCGTCTTGTCCAAGTCGATTAGGAAAGTTTCGAGTAGAGGTCGATACAACAGTAGATTCCGGTGCAACTCTGGCCTGGTTGCCCATGCAGAGAGAGCAACCTGGCATTTCAGTACGAGCTCCTGCTACGCCAAATACATTGTAGATACCTTCCTCAGTTAGTTGATGCTCATCCATTTTAGTTGGCGGGGCAATCCACAGTCTTGTTGGAATGGCGCCATCCACTTGCTTGAGCACTTCACTGGCGGCACGAAAGTGACCAATATTAGTCATGCATGAGCCGATGAAGACTTCGTCAATCTTGGTTCCCTGAACATCCGAGAGGGTCTTTACGTCGTCCGGGTCGTTGGGGCAAGCCAGCAGGGGTTCCTTGATCTCATTAAGATCAATTTCTATCACCTTAAAATATTCGGCGTCGGCATCCGGCTCCATTAGCTGCGGATCCTGCAGCCACTCTTCCATTGCTTGAGCGCGACGTTCCAGAGTTCGCGCATCTTGATAACCTTCGGAAATCATCCAGCGCAACATGGTGATGTTGGATTTAAAGTATTCGATGATGGGATCTTTGCCGAGTCGGATTGTGCATCCGCCCGCCGAGCGTTCAGCCGAAGCATCAGATATTTCAAATGCCTGTTCTACCTTCAAGTCTGGCAAGCCCTCTATCTCTAAGATGCGGCCTGAGAAGATGTTCTTCTTGCCTTTCTTTTCCAGAGTGAGATCTCCGCTTTGAAGGGCGGCGTAAGGAATGGCGTTTACCAGGTCACGTAGTGTGATTCCCGGCTGCATCTCGCCGGAGAATCTCACTAATACTGATTCAGGCATATCCAGAGGCATGACCCCGGTGGCAGCGGCAAAGGCTACCAATCCAGAACCGGCCGGAAAGGAAACGCCGATAGGGAATCGAGTGTGGGAATCTCCGCCGGTGCCAACTGTATCTGGCAATAGCATCCGGTTGAGCCAAGAGTGAATAATTCCGTCGCCAGGACGCAGGGCTACTCCGCCTCGTGTATGGATAAAATCGGGCAGGCTGTGTTGGGTTTCAATATCCACTGGCTTTGGGTAGGCCGCAGTGTGGCAGAATGACTGCATCACCAGGTCCGCTGAAAAGCCGAGACAGGCAAGATCTTTCAATTCGTCTCTGGTCATAGGGCCAGTGGTGTCTTGTGATCCCACTGTGGTCATACGTGGCTCGCAGTAACTTCCAGGGCGTACGCCTTCAACGCTGCAAGCCTTCCCGACCATCTTCTGGGCCAGAGTAAAGCCTTTGCCTGATTCTTCTGCAATGACAGGTGAGCGGAATATATCTGAAGGAGCTAGATCTAAAGCCTCCCGTGCTCTCTGCGTCAGCCCGCGACCAATTATGAGAGGGATTCGTCCCCCAGCTCTTACTTCATCCAGAAGCACTTCGGTCTTTAGCTCAAATTCACTGACAACTTCATCGCTGCCGTTGCGGGTAATTTTTCCGTTGTAGACATCGATGTCGATGATGTCGCCTGTATTAAGATTATCAACATCGCATTCGAAGGGCAGGGCGCCGGCATCTTCCATGGTATTGAAGAATATTGGTGCAATCTTGCCGCCGATACAGACTCCGCCGTCGCGCTTGTTAGGGATATGGGGGATATCATCGCCGATGAACCACAGCACTGAGTTGGTGGCCGACTTTCTGGACGAGCCAGTTCCCATGACATCGCCCACAATGGCTACAGGATGTCCTGTTTTCTCCAGTTCGTTGATTTGCTGCTCGGCATTCTCCGCGCCTTCCCGTGGATTCTTGTACATTGCTTTCGCATGCAATGGAATGTCAGGGCGAGACCAGGCATCTTGAGCAGGTGAAAGGTCATCTGTATTGGTTTCTCCAGGTACTTTAAAAACCGCTACAGTTAATTTCTCGGGCAGAACAGGTTTGGATGTAAACCATTCTGCATCGGCCCAGGATTGCATCACGCGTTTCGCCTCTGCATTGCCTGCTTCGGCTTTCTCGGCTACATCGTGAAAGGCATCAAACATCAACAGCGTGTGGCATAGCTCGTCTGCTGCAGCCGTTGCAAGGTCTGCGTCATCAAGGAGTTCGACCAGGGTTGAGATGTTATAGCCACCAAGCATGGTGCCAAGTAATTCAACCGCGAGCTTAGTGTTTATTAGTGGAGAACTGGCTTCGCTTTTGGCGAGAGCTGAGAGAAAACCTGCTTTTACATAAGCGGCTTCATCCACACCGGCAGGAACACGATTAGAAATAAGGTCGAGAATAAATTCTTCTTCACCGGCTGGAGGTGACTTTAATAGCTCGACTAGATCGGCAACTTGTTCGGCGGAAAGTGGTTTAGGGACTATTCCCTGTTCGGCACGTTCTGCAACATGCGCTCTATAGGCTTCTAACACATTAATACCCTCTGTGTGTTTGGCGTCGGTGAGCAATGCACTCAATAGGCTCGATAATTTGTTTCGGTCGAGGCAGTGAGAGCGATATCACCGAACTTGGAATGGTGTGAGACCTGCTTTTGAAGTGTTCGAGTTGTAATTTATGGAACACTTTTTATGGCCCATAAACTATGGGGCAGGCGCGTAAAACGTGCGCGTATTCTACTGTAATTTGGCTAAAAAATCCAGTTAGGCTAACTATATTGGCAGTTGTGGGAAGCGATTGTGCTGATCATTTAAGGGAAGGCTGCTTGTGTATGAATTATTCGGATTTGTAAAAACTAAGGTCGTTTCCTGGCATGAACCAATACAATAATCATTGTTAAGGTCGTCTACTGCTGGCAATTTTGTTAAAGTCTGTTTTTCGTCTTCCGACAATCTTAGTATAATTATTTATTAGTATTTTCCTGGCACACATTCCGGTTATTCGATTTTATGGCAGCTGTAAAAACACCTTGTATTGGAATTTGTTCAACAACTTCTTTTGGCGACGCTGTGTGCCGTGGCTGTAAGCGCTACTCTTATGAAGTTATCGACTGGAATACCTACGACGCTGATGCAAAGTTTGCGGTGTTAAAGCGAATCGAAAAATTGAATACTCAGATTCTGGAAAACAAGCTGCGCATATTTTCCGTTCCGAACCTTGTGGCCGGCCTAAATCAGTTTTCTATTCCTTACGATTCGTCATTGTCTCCCTATTGCTGGCTGCATAACCTATTGAAGAAGGCGCATCAACGCATAGAGAGGCTGGAAGATTATGGGGTTTATGCCTTGCCGCCCGTGAGCAATTTGTCCTTACGCGAGTTAAGCGAACAGATCGAAACAGAAATCTTGGCGCTGTGTGAAGCGCATCATTCTCGATACTTTGCTATGGATGGCGGGTCCAGGGCTTAGTCTTGCCGAAGTTGTGAACATGAGTTACTGCTGTTCTACGCAGCGAAGACTGCTAGTCCTCATGCCTTCCTAAGAACTTAACGGTAGTTGCTTCAACTCGACTGTGTCGTATGACACCTCCCCATACCAGAGAAACTTATCCCAATCCCCAAGCACAACACGAGTTGCCTGGAGTGTATGGCCGTCGGTATCGAATGTGAATTGATGACTGGCGGGGCGATGAGTATGACCATGTATCATGGTTGTCTTGGCAGCTGTTCTTAATAGTTTCTCTACTTCGTCCTGATTCACATCCATTATGCTGCTGGTTTTATTGGCATTTGCCAGCTGGCTTTGTTTTCTTGCCTCGCGAGCGAATTCCCGTCGCTGCTCCAGTGTCTGACCAAGGAATTCCTGTTGCCATTGCTGCTGCCTTACCATGTCGCGAAACTTCATGTAATCCACATCATCGCTGCAGAGGCAGTCACCATGTACTAAAACGATTGATTGAGAGCCGGTCTCCAGGATATACGGTTCTTGAATCAATTTGCCGCCACAGAGCTTGATGTAGTCGTTTCCCAGCAGGAAGTCTCGATTACCATGCATAAAGAATAATTGAGTAGTCTGAGAGAAGTCTTTAAATGCCGCTGAGACTGTCTGGGTTAGTTCGCTGCTCTCATCATCTCCAATCCAGACTTCGAACAGGTCTCCCAAGACATAGAGTGCATCGCAGCGATCCCTGTTGTCTTCGAGGAAGCGAAGCAAGGATGCTGTGATGTCAGGTCGGGATTCCTCCAGGTGGAGGTCAGAAATGAGTAGGATTCTGGAAGGCATTAGCTATTCCTGGTTGGCCTAGTCTGAAACCTCAACCGACTCAATGATCACTTCGTTAACCGGTACGTCCTGATGGCCGCCCATGGAACCGGTTTCGCAGGTCTTGATCTTGTTTACAACATCCATGCCGTCAGTAACCTTGGCGAATACCGCATAGCCCCAGCCTTGATCAGTCTTATTGCTGTGATTAAGAAAATGGTTGTCACCGACATTGATAAAGAATTGCGAAGTAGCGGAATGTGGATCCCCAGTTCTTGCCATCGCCAAGGTTCCTGTGAGATTTGACAGGCCATTGTCTGCCTCATTTTCAATAGGCTTGCCATTGTCTTTCTGCTTGAGGCCCGATTCGAAGCCGCCGCCCTGAATCATGAAATCATTGATTACCCTGTGGAAGATTGTGCCATCGTAAAACCCATCCTTGGCATATTGCATGAAATTCGCAGCAGAATTAGGTGCTTTCTCAAAATCTAACTCGACTGAAATTGGTCCGTAATTTGTCTTTATAACGATCATATGACGTCCTGGTGGTGGAAAGAATTGCAGAAAATCGGCAGCGAGCAGATTTCCCTCTAAACTTTTTCTTATGAGATTGCTGTTGAACCGTTATAATACGGGTTTTACGAGCTTCACAAAAGTCCGAATAAACCTACGGAAAGTTGAAAACCCCAAATGAATGATTCCAATACGGATAATAGCGGCGATTCCGGCGCCAATCCTGATACAAAAGTATCGTCAAATTTTATTCGCAATAAGATAGCGCAAGACTTGGCAGACAATAAGCACGGCGGTCGTGTGCATACGCGATTTCCGCCAGAGCCAAATGGTTTTTTACACATTGGCCACGCGAAGTCTATTTGCCTGAACTTTACGGTAGCTGCCGAGAACGGTGGTCTATGCAATCTGCGTTTCGACGATACTAACCCCGCTAAAGAAAGTCAGGAGTTCGTTAACTCTATTGAAGAAAACATTCGCTGGCTGGGCTTCAACTGGAATGGCGATGCCCGCTATTCTTCGAGCTATTTTGATGCATTGTACGAATTTGCTGTTCAGTTGATCGGTAAAAACCTGGCCTATGTTTGCAGCCTCAGCGCTGAGGAAGCTCGAGAATATCGAGGCAGCCTCACTGAGCCAGGAAGAAATAGCCCTGATCGAGACCGCTCTATTGAAGATAATGTGGATTTGCTCAAGCGCATGAAAGAGGGGGAGTTTGAAGATGGCAGCTACAGTCTTCGTGCCAAGATCGATATGGCGTCTCCAAATATTACTCTCCGGGATCCAGTTTTTTATCGTATTAGGCATATTGCGCACCATCAGACTGGTGATAAGTGGTGCATCTACCCAACTTACGACTATACCCACTGCATATCAGATGCCATTGAGGGCATAACTCATTCCTTATGTACCCTCGAATTCGAGGAGCATCGGCCGCTTTACAACTGGATATTGGAAAAATTGGATCTGGACTCTATAAAATCAGTCAGTGATTTGGCGGATTCAGAATTCGACTATGTGCTCCCCGAGCAAACGGAGTTCGCCAAATTAAAACTGAATTACACCATCATGGGGAAACGGACTCTCCGTGAAATGGTTGAGACTAATGTGGTTGACGGCTGGGATGATCCTAGGATGCCAACCCTGGCTGGGATGCGTCGCAGAGGATTTAGCCCGGCGTCTATTCGTAATTTTTGTGAAAGTGTAGGCGTTGCTCGCAGCGATAGTGTTGTGGATATGGCGATGCTCGAGCATGCCATTCGGGATGACCTGGATAAGAATGCGCCTAGAGCCATGTGTGTTATGAATCCTTTGAAAGTTGTTTTGACTGAACTTGAAGCTGACGCGGAAGAAAGTCTGGAAATGTCTAATCATCCTAAACTGGAGGAGATGGGCAAGCGCGTGCTACCTCTGACCAGGGAGATTCTGATTGATCGCTCGGACTTTGAAGAAATTCCTCCTGCAGGTTTCAAGAGGCTTATCCCGGGCGGGGAAGTCAGATTGCGGGGAGCCTACGTGATCCGCTGTGATGAAGTAGTTAAGAATAGCGAAGGTGAAGTTGAAGAGCTGCACTGTAGTATTGATCGAAATACTTTGGGAAAGAAACCTGAAGGCCGAAAGGTGAAAGGAGTTATCCACTGGGTATCTGCATCGAAAGGCGTACCAGTAACAGTCAGGCTATATGATCGCTTGTTTAATGTGGAAAATCCTGAGAGCAAAAAAATTGAAGATTACCGAGAGTGTCTCAACCCTGATTCGCTTACTGTATTAGAAGGCTGTGTAGTTGAGCCCTCAGTGTGTGGAGAGAATAGCTTTAATAGTTATCAGTTTGAGCGGGAAGGCTACTTTTGCCGTGATGAAATTGATTCCATTGAAGATAAGCTAGTCTTTAACAGGACTATAACCCTGAGAGATTCCTGGGCCTCCTAGGTCTATTTTTTGAGAAGATATTAACGTGATAAGTATTTATAACAGCATGAGTCAGAAGAAAGAAGAATTCAAACCTCTTGTGGAAGGTAAGGTTGGAATCTATGTCTGTGGCATAACTACTTATGACTACTGCCATCTTGGGCATGCGAGAATGCTGGTAGCTTTCGATGTGATAACTCGGTATATGAGAGCCCGCGGTTTCGATGTTACCTATGTGCGTAATATTACTGACATCGATGACAAAATCATAAATCGCGCCGAGGAAAATGGTGAGTTGTTCTCAGATCTCACGACTCGTTTTATCGACGCAGCACACGAGGATGAAAAATCGCTTTCTATTCTTCCTCCTGATGTCGAGCCTAGAGCAACTGGCCACATTGAGGAAATTATCAGCATCATTGAAACCTTGATGTCAAAAGACTGCGCCTATCGAGCAGATAACGGAGACGTGTACTTCTCTGTTTCGAATTTCCCGGACTACGGCAAGCTATCCAAGAAGAAAATGGACGAGTTGTTGGATGGAGCCCGTATTGAAGTTGGAGAATTGAAAAAAGACCCCAGAGACTTTGCGTTATGGAAGTCCTCGCCAGATGAGGGGGTAGGTTGGGATTCGCCATGGGGCTATGGCCGTCCTGGTTGGCATGTCGAATGTTCTGCCATGTCTAACAGTTGTCTCGGGGAAAATTTCGATATTCATGGAGGAGGTTCTGATCTCTTGTTTCCTCACCATGAAAACGAAATTGCCCAATCTGAGGCAGCGAATGAAAAGACCTTCGCTAATCTATGGATGCATAATGGCCCGCTTCGTGTAGATAACGAGAAGATGTCTAAGTCATTGAATAACTTTTTCACTGTCCGGGAAGTTCTTGAGCAGTACGATGCAGAAGTGGTGCGTCATGTGCTCATAGCAAGCCATTATAGAAGTCCTATTAATTATTCAGAACAAAGCCTCAAGCAGTCGAGCAAGGTGATGGAGCGGCTTTATACTGCCCTCAACGGTCTTGACACTGCTGGAGCAAAGTCACTGACCAATAGTCGTTTCGAGAAAGCTTTCTTGCAGGCCATGGATGACGACTTCAATACGCCTGAGGCATTCAGCGTGTTTTTCGAAATGGTTAAGGAAATTAATAAAGAAAAGTCGGCAAACATCGATACAGCAAACCAACTGGGAGCGTTGTTAGTGCGACTGGGTGGCATTCTGGGTATATTGCAGAATGATCCAGAAGTATTCTTGCGCAGCACTGTTTCCAGTGATATCGATCCGCAAGAGGTTGAAGCCTTAATTGCCGCCAGAGAACAGGCTCGCGCCGATAAAGACTGGGCGAGGGCAGATAAGATCCGCGATCAGCTAGCTGACATGAAAGTGGTAGTTGAAGACGGTGCCGGGGGCAGTGGCTGGCGAATCGATAGATAAGGGCCGAGATAGCAATTTTATTGTGTTCCTTTGCAGGCCTGAGCGAATCAGTCATTGACTGATTCTAGTGACGTGAGTATTATGCCGTCCTCTTAAATTTGATGCCTGCCCAAGGTGTCAGAAGTTCAAATTCGGGGTATAGCGCAGTCTGGTAGCGCGCTTGCTTTGGGAGCAAGATGTCGGGAGTTCAAATCTCTCTACCCCGACCAATTTCCTTGGTTCACACATGTGAATCAATAGTGCGGAATCACAATTACCGCAGTTTAGCGATCAATGGTGACTGTAGCTCAGTTGGTAGAGCCCTGGACTGTGACTCCGGTGGTCGCGGGTTCGAACCCCGTCAGTCACCCCATTATTCTCTTCCTTTCTTTTTTACTGAAATATTGTTCTTATCTTGAGAACAATTTACGCTGTGTGCGGTCTTATCTTTAGCTCCAGCTCTTTGGGTATCACTTGCTTGTGGAATTATTATGTCCCCAGAAAAAGTAAAAACCGTGGATGGGCGTCCTACTTCTCTTGCTTCACTGAATACGGGCCATACGGGTTCAAACAAGCAGTCGGATGACGCTAAGCCCACCGGATTGAGGTCAAGATTGACTAAGGCTTTTAAGAATTTAAATCTGGTGATGGCTGGTATGTATACCGGTGTAGGCTGTGTTGGAACTCCCCATACTGAGCATTCTTATGAGGAGGATGGGGAAGCAGAGAAAGAGAGCCTGCAATAGCCCTGTAATGCCTTTGAATTCATCTCCTTATTCTTTTTTATGTCTTCGTGGTTACCCATCTTATTTCGTGTACAATACTCGCCGATTTAGCGCCCGTAGCTCAACCGGATAGAGCACCGGCCTTCTAAGCCGGGGGTTCCAGGTTCGAGTCCTGGCGGGCGCGCCAATATCAGAAAGTTCACAGTAATTGAATTTTCCACATAAGCAGGATTCGTCATAAGCGAGAACCTGAAGGTTCGAAAGGAGCGAAGCTCCGCAGACGGCGCTCGCGCCGCCCCGAAGGGGTGAGATATTTGGCCTAGCCAAATACCGAATCAGTCCTGGCCCTCCCGGATGCATTAACCTTCGACGAAGCCCATAACTCCCAGTTCGACAGAAACGAAGCTCCGCAGACATCGTCAACGCCGCCCCGAAGGGCTAAAGTATTTGGTTCTATAACTTAACGAATCAGCCCTTAAATTTTTCAAACTAAGTGAAAGGCCACCACCATGCCAACCCTCCCAAACTGCCCATCCTGCAACTCCGAATACACCTACGAAGACGGAAACAACTACATCTGTCCCGAATGCGCCCATGAATGGTCCCAAGTTGAAGACCAGGCAGCAGGCGATGATGAGGTGATTATCAAAGATGCTGTTGGAAACATCCTGCAAGACGGAGACTCAGTAACGGTAATCAAGGATCTAAAAGTAAAGGGAACCTCTTCTGTGGTCAAAGTAGGTACCAAGGTGAAGAGCATTCGTCTGGTGGAAGGGGACCATGATATTGACTGCAAGGTAGACGGTATAGGCCCGATGAAGCTGAAATCCCAGTTTGTAAAGAAGGTATAAGCCCAGGATTCCAATTCAGCCCTAGATGGCTTTAGTGATATAAAACAACAATTTACTAAAGGAACCTAGAAGAGACCCGATATAGTAATCGTAAGTAGTTGTATTTCGGCCCAGGCCAGGATTGAATTCTTGGCGCTGGGCTTTTTCCCTTCTGGACCTTCTCTTTCTGAGCCTTTTATCTTCGAGGCTTTTCAACTCTGGAAACAGGGGTCCTAGACCCGATCTGTGCGGACCAGGGCCTTTGATTTCTCTTTAGGGCAGGCTATCAGGTCATCCTGACCAGAATTTCGCCAGCTATCGAAGGCGATAATTCTGTATTCACCGCTATAACGGGCCTTTCCTTCGCGTCTTCTCGCCTTGCTGCCATCTGCTTTGCGGATATCGAAGCAGTAGAGTTCGTAGTCTCGAGGCAATACTTCCCTGAACTCATCAAGCGAGGCGAAGGATAGCTCCTTGCCGTAGCTGATTTCACAAACCACGATGGGTCTGTCCTTTTCCAGGGTTTTCCGAAGGCCTGTTAGAGCATTTTTCTCAAAGCCTTCAACATCCATTTTCAACAGAGATATAGTGGGGAGCTGATTCTCATTTATGTAACGATCCCCTTCGACGAGTTCCAGTTTGCCTGCTACTACATTGCCTTTCTCAACCGTACTGGCGTCAAAAGAGCCTATTCCCTGGTTCTGACCCGTTGGCGCAAAGAACTCCAGTGCGCCATCCTCATTGCTGAGGCCTACCTCGTGCAGCTGAATATTTTTAATCTGATTTAGGCTGATATGTTGTTTGAGTTTTGCCGAAACCACGGGATAGGGCTCAAACGAGTGAACCTGATACGCAAATTGAGACATAAATAGCGAATGTTGCCCAATATTCGCACCAACATCGAAAAATACCGCCAGCGGTTCATTATCAGCCCTCAAATTCTCCATGATGTCCCGGAGAAAGAAGAGTAGGGGTTTTTCAAACGCGCCGTAGTAGTAAATATTGAATTCGATGTTATTGCTAAGATTTCCCTGATATTTCAGGCCAAAGAAGTCTTTCTCAAATGGTGCTTCATGTACTTCGCCGGCCTTACTGAGCTTTTTATAGGCAGTCTTTTTGAATTTGAGAGCTAACCAGGACTGTTGCCAAATTAGTCTGTACAGGAAGTTCATAGAATTCGCACTTGTAGACTGCATATAGAAGGCCCAAGTTTACAAGGCTGTGGGAGGTATTGGTACTGGAACGGCGCCGGCTAAGTGATCATCGTGGGGTTTCGAACGTTAGAGAGCAGGAAAGGCCGTATTTCGCACTGATTTTGTGAATTGGCTTGCAGTTTTGGCAGCAAGCGCTGGTATAAAACCGGCGAAGGGTAATAATCAGCATGCTACTCGGCAAAAACAGTCTTCGCTAAGCCTTAACTGGCTCGCCTAGATTAGATTACACACCGAGAGGGTCCTCCTCGCACTTTGATCCTCCCGGTGAAGTAATCCTCCCTTTGAAACACCTCCGATCAATCAAATCTCACGCCAACAGATCTAATTTCCTGCTTCCTTCATTGTGTTGGTGTCGAGACTGAGATATGTTGCAATCCGCTTCAAGGTTGATTCATTACGTAGCTGCCTTTGCAGGGGATAGGGTTTAAAAAATGTTAGCGGTAATAGGCGGAACAGGTCTTTCTGATCTGGAGAGTTTCAAGCATATATCCGAAGAGGGTATAAAAACGATCTATGCCGAAACGGAAGTGCAGGTGCGCCGATTGGTTTTTGAAGGATGTGAATTCCTTTTCATTCCTCGTCATGGCCATAGTCACTCTATTCCTCCCCACCTGATTAACTATCGGGCAAATATTTCGGCCCTTGCTCAATTAGATGTAAAGAACATAGTCGCAGTAAATGCGGTTGGCGGCATTCATGGAAACCTGGGTCCTGGCTCTTTCGCCATTCCAAACCAAATCATTGACTACAGTCATGGGCGAGAAGGAACTTATTCTGTGGGAGGCGGAGAAGACGTAAACCACATCGATTTCACCTATCCCTATGATGAAAATCTGCGACAAATTTTACTTACGGCGGCGAACCAAGCTAACAAGAAATCGAAAACCCAACATCAAATCATGGATGGAGGTGTGTACGCCTGTACTCAGGGACCTCGACTTGAAACAGCGGCTGAGATAACTCGCCTGGAACGAGATGGCTGCGATATGGTTGGGATGACGGGTATGCCTGAGGCCGCTTTGGCAAGAGAGCTTGGAATAGCCTATGGCAGTCTAGCCTTGTCAGTGAATTGGGCTGCAGGCTTGTCGGAGGAGTTAATTACCATGACGGAGATTCAATTAGTCCTGGAAGAGGGTATGGGCTTTGTTTCGCAGCTTTTAGAAAATGTAATCACTAGCATCGGCAATAAATAGCTTAGTTGTCAGCCTGTCCGCCATCACTACCAAGCTGAAACAATTCAGGAATTGGCAGCAATGGAACTTCATAAGGTTTAACCAGAATTACAATCCCCATGGCGGGGTGATCAAGGTAATGAAACTCTGTACTCCTCATATCTCTACTTTGTTGCATATGAAACAAGCGAGTAGGGGTGGGCACAAAACCTCCATCAGGGCTGTCGCCTTGGTTTTCAAATTGATTCGGAATGTCAGGGAGTTCCCAAGAGCTACTTCCACTTAAATTGTTGGAAAATTCACTTATCCATAGGTCGGCATCAATAACTACCCGATCAGCATTGTCATTGAAGCGAATAGTGACACTGCCCTGCAGTTCCTTCTGCTTGCCGAATTGTTGACCGCCACTTATGTAAATTGATCTTGCCTGATCTTCAGCTAACACTGGTTGTCGCCACAGTCCATGAAACAAGAGTCGGTGGTCGGCGGAGCGTTCGATTGCTCGATTACTTTGTTGAAAATCACTTTGAGAATTAGGAAGGTGAACCAATGCCTCTCGATCGAAGTCGTAGAACTTGAAGAGCCTTTCTTCTGCTTTCATTTCGGGATACAGGGATAGTGGAGGAGCTTCGAATTCTTCAGCATCAGCAGAGGGAATTACCTCCTGCAATTCCTGTTGTTGGTTTTCTTCCGTCTGCGGCCTTAGCTCATCTATCATCAATAGATCCATCAGAGTAGCAAGGCGATCGATTCGTTGAGGATAGTCAAGAGGAGTTCGTCCTGGTTGCCAAAGTTCTTCACTTCGGTCGAGGGCCGACTCGTTGCTGAAAATGCTGAACTCAATCTGGAACCATCTTTCGCTGCTCTGAGCGACAGAGTGATTGCTCAGTAAAAACAGAGAAATGGCAGAGATTGTGATGAATGTTTTCTGTACGAACATGTAATGTGTCGCTCAGGCAGCTTTTTGGTTAAGTAGCTTAAGTTTATCAAGCAATTCACTGATGAAGTCCAGCTTTTCATCCGGATTTTCACAGTCGTGTGTAAATTGAAGATTGCTCGCTCCCCCGAGTTTGTAACTCTGGGGGTCGTCTTGGATAAGCTGAATTATAGACAAGGGATCAACCGAGGTCTTTGCGCTAAAATCTATTCGCCCGGTTTTGACATTGGCATCAATCTTCTTGATTCCATAGAGTTCAGCTTTTAGCTTTAGTTGAGTCTGCTTAAACAACAACATCAGAGAGCGCGGCAACATGCCGAAGCGATCAATCATTTCTACCTGCAATTCCTTTAGTTCTTCAAGGTCAATAGATGCCGATATCCGTTTGTACATAATTAGTCTTATATGGACATCTGGTAGATAGTCATCCGGGATCAAAGCTGGAATACGCAGGTTAATATCAATGGCGCGATCAGATAACAGATCAGGGTCGGGTAAGCGACCTGACTTGATTGCTGCAACGGCTTCTTCCAGCATTTCTGTATAGAGGGTGAATCCAATCTTTTGCATGTGACCAGATTGCTCATCTCCCAGTAGTTCCCCTGCGCCACGAATTTCCAGATCATGGCTGGCGAGGGTAAAACCTGCTCCCAATGTGCTAGCCGATTGAATAGCTTCGATACGTTTCTGCGCATCAGACCCAAGTTTGCTGTGACTAGGTAGCAGCAAATAAGCATAGGCCTGATGATGAGATCTTCCTACTCGGCCTCGCAGCTGATGTAGCTGTGCAAGCCCAAATTTATCTGCTCGGTGAATTAGAATTGTGTTTGCGCTTGGTATATCAATTCCAGTCTCTATGATCGTAGTGCAGACCAATATATTGTATTTTTTGTGGTAAAAGTCGGCCATGATCTTTTCCAGATCTCTTTCCGGCATTTGGCCATGGGCAACGCAAATTCTTGCTTGTGGGATAATCTCCTGAAGATGTTCGGCGGCACGCTCGATAGTTTTTACTTCATTGTGTAAATAGAAAACCTGGCCACCTCTTAATAGTTCGCGACTTGCTGCTTCAATTACCAGGCTATCCTGTTGCTCTCGTACAAAAGTTTTAACTGACAAGCGTTTAGCAGGAGGGGTCACAATCAATGAAAGATCACGAATTTCAGATAGCGCCAAGTTGAGTGTTCTGGGAATCGGCGTGGCGGTAAGAGTGAGAATGTCTACATTGGCTCGTAGAGATTTTAGTTTTTCTTTTTGTCTTACTCCAAAGCGATGTTCTTCGTCAATGATTAGCATGCCCAAATTGCTATAGTCGATATCGCCATGTATTAATTTATGGGTGCCAATAAGGATGTCGACCTTTCCTGCTTTCACTTTTTTTAGAGTTTCTTCCTGTTCACTTGCTGAGCGAAAGCGAGATAGCATGTCGACTACAATCGGCCAGTCAGCAAAGCGATCCTTAAAGCTTTCGAAATGCTGTTGCGCTAACAGAGTCGTAGGAACAAGCAGTGCGACTTGTTTATTGTTTTGAACGGCTACGAATGCTGCTCGCATCGCCACTTCGGTTTTACCGAAACCGACATCTCCGCAAACAAGTCGGTCCATGGATTTGCCAGTTCTCATGTCGTTGACTACGGCTTCAATCGCACTTTCTTGGTCGGGGGTTTCCTCAAAGGGGAAGCTGGCTGAAAACTTTTCGTAGTCGATTGAATCGCATTGGTATTTGAAACCTTTTCTGGCTTCTCTCTGAGCGTATATATCTAACAACTCGGCAGCTACATCGCGAATCTTTTCAGCAGCTTTACGTTTGGTCTTCTGCCATTGGTCGCTACCCAGATGATTTATGGGGGCGTACTCTTGCTCAGAGCCGCTGTAACGACTAATTAGATGTAGAGAAGAAACCGGAACATAGAGTTTCGCTTCGTTGGCGTATTCCAGAGTGAGAAATTCTGTCGCCTGATCGTCGGTGATTATGGTTTGTAAACCCAGGTAGCGTCCGACGCCGTGATCGATATGAACTACTGCATCGTTGATGTGCAATTCTGTCAGGCTCTTGACGATGAAGTCTGTATTGCTCTGGTTTTTGTGCCTTCTTCGCCGCTGGGCTACCCGATTACCAAAAAGCTGAGATTCACTAATGAGAACAAGCTTCTCATTCTCAAGCCATATTCCCTGATCCAGCGGCGCAACGATTATTCCTAATTTTGCATCACTTTCGATGAATTCTTGCCAATGTCCAAACTGCTTTGGCTCGATCTGAATCTGTTTGAGTAGCTCGAGCAGGGTTTCCCTTCTGCCAGCGGATTCAGCACAGAAAAGCGTTCGATGGTCATTGTGCTCGGTGATGAATTGCTGAACTGCCTCGAACGGCGATTTAAGTGCGCTGTTGCTGCTCAGGTCGGGCATAGGATTTGAGCGAAGATCGAATGCCGCGCGGCTGTCACGAAATTCTATCTGTTTAAACCCCTTGCATGCCGCTAATACAAAATCGATGTGTATAAATATTTGATCAGGAGGAAGAATAGGGCGGTATCGATCTACCTGTCGGTCTTCGTATCTGCGTTGGATGTCATTCCAAAAATTCTCTCCAACGTCTTTGAGGTTTCCAACCCGGCAAATTGTTGTGGTCTCGGGCAGGAAGTTGAAGACAGAATCAAGTTGCTGAAAGAACAGCTGCAGATAATACTCAAGCCCCGGTGAATTTATGCCTTCGCTAACATCCTGGTAGACAGGGCATTGACGGAAATCGATATCGAAAAGGTCGCGAAATTTTTCCCGGAATGCGGTAATTCCACGGGCATCGAGAGGATACTCCCTGCCGGGAAGCAGGCGGATCTCATCAACCCTGTCTTCGGAACGTTGTGACTCAGGGTCGAAGGTGCGTAGGGTATCAATTTCGTCATCGATCAAATCTATACGATAGGGTAATTGGCTGCCCATAGGATAGATGTCGATAATTGAACCCCTAACCGCAAACTCACCATGCTCCAACACTGTATTGACCGATTGATATCCGCCATCTACTAATTGCTTGCGCATCTCCTTGATCGATAATTCCTCTCCGACTTTCAGGTCCAGGCTGTTTCCTGCGATGTATTTTTGCGGGGGCAGCTTGTGCATCATGCTGCTGATGGAAAGGATAAGAATGCCTTTCTTTAGCTTGGGAAGGTGATATAGAGCACTCAGGCGATCAGAGATAATGTCCTGGTGAGGCGAGAAATTGTCGTAGGGGAGAGTCTCCCAGTCAGGAAGGCTGAAAACCTGAAGACCTTCCTCTGCAGAGCAGAAGTAGCGCAACTCTCTCTTGTATTGTTCAACCTGTTCGTTGTTTTCACAAACCAGTAATAGAGGACCGTCGCTGTATTTACTGGCGTTGGCAATGGCCAGACTCGCAGCAGAGCCTGGAGCGCCAGTCCAATAACTGCTGAGGCTCTCGTCGATGGGAAGTGGCGGCTTGAAAATGCTGTTCATTGGCTGTCGTGCCTAAGGGGGAAAGTCTGCGGCTGAGTCGTAAGCCGGGAGTTAGTGCCTATAGGAAATTAGTACCCCGAAAAAGGGCGACAATTGTATATCAATTTGCCTTGTCAGGCTTGTGGATAAATAAGGGTAGAAATTCACTCTTTTGTGTCAGTTCTGTTGCACTGACATTCCATTCACAAGATAATAGCGCCCGTCGTAAATCAGCCATTTTTTTAGCTCTAAAACCGTTTCAAGGGGTATTTGTGGACCGTCCAAGCGTAGATGATTATTTTGGTGACTGGAAACAGCGTGAGGCCTTAGTTCAGGAAATGATTCCTGTGATTGGCCGCCTATTTAGCAAGAGGGATGTGGGTGTTTTTATCTACGGCCGCCCTCTGCACAATCGATCAGTAACCTTCATAATGAAATCTCACCGCTTCGTTCGTCAGATCGAACGTAATGAGATGTCCGAATTTGAGAGCCACCCTGTACTGATGGCGCTGGCGAAACTTGATATTTGGCAGGCTCAGATAGACCTTGGCAAGCTTACAGTAGCCTATATGGATCAACTGGAGGCCAAGGGTGATGCGGCACAGAATGTCGATGACTTCGTGCGTAGCGAACTGGCAGACATCGATGGTGTTCAGCGGGATCCAAATAGCAAGAGCCAAGATGTTGTGCTCTATGGCTTTGGCCGAATTGGCCGATTGATGGCTCGCCTGTTAATTGAAAGAACCAGCAGTGGCGAAGTTATGCGTCTTAAAGCGATTGTCGTCCGTCCTGGAGGCGAGGGCGATCTGCAAAAGAGAGCTAGCCTGTTTTCTGCAGACTCGGTTCACGGGGCATTTCAGGGAACGCTTCGCGTCGATGAGGAAAACAACAGCCTCATTGCTAACGGCAATGAGCTTAAGGTTATCTATGCAAATAGCCCTGAAGAAATCGACTACACAAAATACGGCATCAATGACGCGCTGATCATCGATAACACCGGCATGTGGCGAGATGAGGAAGGCCTGTCACGGCACCTGAAGGCCAAGGGAGCCTCCAAGGTTCTGCTTACGGCACCAGGAAAAGGCAATATCAAGAACATTGTCTACGGTATCAATGATCACATCATGAAAGCGGATGACAAGATCCTTACCGCTGCTTCCTGTACTACCAATGCAATTGCGCCAGTGCTAAAGGTGATTAATGACAAATTTGGAATCGATCACGGGCACGTAGAAACTGTTCACGCCTATACTAATGATCAGAACCTGATCGATAACTACCACAAAGGTAGTCGTCGGGGTCGTAGTGCGGCGCTCAATATGGTGCTTACAGAAACCGGGGCAGCCAAAGCTGTGGTCAAGGCTATCCCAGAGCTTGAAGGTAAACTAACGGGAAATGCCATTAGAGTGCCGATTCCAAACGTCTCTATGGCGGTCATGAACCTCTCTTTAGCAACGGAAACCACGAAGGAGGAACTCAATGAGTTTCTTCGAGATATCGCTCTGCATTCTAACTTGCAGGACCAGATCAGTTTAACCGAGTCTGAGGATGCAGTATCCAGTGATTTCGTAGGGACCAGAGAGGCAGGAATCGTCGATTCCCATGCCACTATTGTCAACGGTAACCACTGTGTACTTTATCTCTGGTATGACAATGAGTTTGGTTATTGCTGTCAGGTAGGGCGAATGGTCTACAAAATGGCCGGAGTGAACTACCAGCAATACCCTATTGAGGAGTAGAACGAAGGCGTTCAACATTGGTTTAACCGTGTTGATTACTCTAGCTATTTCTAGGGCCTGACACTATAATTCGCACCGCTCAAAACATACCTGTTTTGAGCGCTAATTCTTGATTACAGATTACGACTGTCGTGGCGTCATAGAGACGTTCATGGCGAACGTCGTATTGTATTTTACGAGACGTGATTCACGAGATCACGGATAGATTCTTTGTGACCATGATCAGAACCAAGCGCGGCTTGAATCTTCCTATATCCGGTGCTCCAGAGCAGCGAATTAGCGAAGGCCAGCGAACGCGATCAGTTGCCATCGTTGGCTGTGACTATGTTGGGATGAAACCCACCATGGCAGTGGTCCAAGGTGACGCTGTAAAACTTGGTCAGCCGCTGTTTTCAGATAAGAAAAACCCTTCAGTAGTTTATACCTCTCCTGCGGCAGGCATTGTTGCCGCCATTAATCGTGGCCATCAAAGACGGCTACTCTCTGTCGTAATCGATCTTGATCCGGACAGCAGCACAGAAGCTCAGGTGGAGTTAAGCCGCTACAGTACCGAGCAGCTTACCAGTTTGAGTGCCGACATTATTGTTCAAGATCTGCTGAAATCAGGTCTGTGGACATCGTTGAGGACCAGGCCATTCAGTAGAGTGCCTGACCCTGCGACAAGACCTCATTCTCTTTTTATTAACGCCATGGATACAAATCCTCTGGCAGCACTGCCCTATGTGGTGCTTGAGTCTCAACTTGAGGAATTCAAAACAGGGGTAGAGTTACTGTCGCGACTTGCAGAGCAGCAGACTTTTGTCTGTGTTGATAGAAAGGTTGACGGCATGCTGGCGGGAGCTGGATTTTCTTCCAAGGTTCAGGTTCAAGAGTTTCGCGGACCACATCCTTCCGGTTTGCCGGGCACCCACATTCATTATCTCGAACCGGCGGGTGTAAATAAGCAAATCTGGCATGTGAATTATCAGGATGTGGCGGCTATTGGTAAGTTATTTACGACAGGTCGGCTTTCTATGGACAGGGTGATTTCGCTTGCAGGTCCTCAGGTAACAGAACCGAGGTTGGTGAAAAGCAGGGTAGGCGCAAACCTCGAAGAACTGTGTGCAGCTGAATTGGAGCCCCATGAGAGCCGGGTAGTGTCAGGTTCAGTATTGGGCGGGCGAAAAGCTGAGGGAGCTGAAGCCTATCTCGGTCGTTATCATCTGCAGGTCTCGGTTCTTCGCGAAGGCCGGGAGCGGCCACTGATGGGTTACCTTTCACCAGGCAGAAACCGGCACTCCATCATGGGTATTTATATTTCCAGCTTGTTCAAGGATAAGCGCCACGCTATGTCTACCAGTACCCAGGGTAGTGAGCGGGCGATGGTGCCAATTGGCGCCTATGAAAAGATTATGCCGATGGACATTCTTCCTACTCAGTTATTACGGTCATTGATCGTGGGTGATATCGAATCTGCTCAGAATCTTGGTGCGCTAGAGTTAGATGAGGAAGATCTGGCGCTGTGCAGCTATGTCTGCCCAGGAAAGTATGAATATGGACCTATCCTGCGGGACCTTCTCACACAAATTGAGAAGGAGGGCTAGTTTATGGGATTACGTAGAGTACTTGACGATTTAGAACCCCATTTCACCAAAGGTGGAAAGTTTGAGAGCTGGTTTGCCCTGTATGAAGCGGTAGACACTATTTTCTACACCCCGAGCAAGGTCACAGTCGCAGAACCCCATGCCCGCGATGGAATCGATCTCAAGCGGGTAATGATCACAGTTTGGATTGCTGCGTTCTTTCCCATGTTCTACGGCATATATAACCTAGGTTTTCAGGCCAATAGTGCAATTATGTCAATGGGCTTGGACGGCAGCGGGGATTGGCACGAACCACTCATCGCCTTGCTTGCAGGACATGATCCCAGCAGCCTCTGGGATAATTTGTGGTATGGCGCTGTTTTTTATATTCCAATTTACCTTGTCGTTTTCTGTGTTGGCGGCTTCTGGGAAGTTTTGTTTGCCATGAGGCGCGGGCACGAAATTAACGAAGGTTTCTTCGTTACTTCCATACTATTCACATTGATTGTTCCTCCAGATATTCCTCTATGGCAAGCAGCTATGGGAATTAGCTTCGGCATAGTAGTTGGTAAGGAAGTATTCGGTGGTACCGGTAAAAATTTCCTGAATCCTGCTCTTACAGGCCGTGCTTTTCTGTTCTTTGCTTATGCGCCACAGATGTCGGGAAACTCTGTGTGGACGGCAGTGAGCGGAGTCAGTGGGGCAACCGTCGATGGTTTTAGTGCTGCAACGCCTCTTTCTCAGATTGCTGCGGATGGTCTGCCGGCGCTTGCCGCCGCGACAGGGCGGGAACTTAGTTGGTTAAATGCATTCTTTGGTCAGATGCAGGGCTCCATAGGTGAAACGTCGACATTGGCGATACTTCTTGGGGCCGGTCTGCTGCTGGCTACTCGTATTGCATCATGGCGAATTATGCTGGGTGTTTTTCTAGGCATGGTGGCAACGGCGACTCTGTTCAATTCCATTGGCTCTGAAACTAATCCAGCATTCGCAACACCCTGGTACTGGCACTTCGTTCTGGGCGGCTTTGCCTTTGGCATGGTCTACATGGCTACTGATCCAGTTTCCGCTTCTATGACCAACACAGGGAAATGGATATTCGGCGCATTAATCGGTTTTATGATTGTGCTGATCCGCGTAGTGAATCCCGCATATCCGGAAGGAACTATGCTGGCAATTCTGTTCGCAAATCTATTTGCACCTCTGATCGATTATTTTGTGGTCAAAGCAAATGTAAAGAGAAGGAGTGCGCGCGGTGTCCTCTAAAGACTCTACTCGTAAGACTTTGCTGGTTGCATTTTGCCTCTGTGTGGTTTGCTCCATCGTGGTGTCTGGTACTGCAGTGATTTTGAAGCCGAGACAGGATGCCAATAAAATTCTGGATAGGAATAAGAATATTTTGCAGGCTGCCGGCTTGTTTAATGTAGATATAAATAATGACGACGATGTGATGGATTTATTTCAGAGCTTCTCTCCACGTGTCGTTGATTTAAATGAAGGTAAATTCCTCTCAACTGAAGAGCTGGATGAGCTGGAAATCGATGTTCAAACATATGATCAGCGATTACTGATTAACGACAGTAATTATTCGGAGGCCTTAGATAGAGGCAGCGACATGGCCAATATCAAGAGGCGTGTTATTTATCCGATGGTTTATACAACCGAAGACTCCGCAGGGTTGGATACGATTGTGGTTCCAATTAATGGCTACGGTCTGTGGGGAATTATCTACGGCTTCATCGCATTGGAAGGTGATGCTAATACGGTTAAAGGCTTAGCCTTTTATGAGCTGAAAGAAACTCCTGGTTTGGGAGCAGAGGTAAGGAATCCTCGCTGGACTGCATTGTGGCCGGGAAAGAAAATTTACAACGAGCAGGGCGATGTTGGGATTCGCGTGGTGAGAGGTCAGGGCAGCGGAGATTACCAGATCGATGGTTTATCCGGAGCAACACTAACCAGTAAAGGTGTTGATAACTTGATCCGTTATTGGATGGGAGAAGATGGATATGGTCCTCTGCTTGCAGATATTCGCGAAGCTGCAGGGAGGAACTTCTAAAAATGGCTAACGCGAAAAAAGTACTCCTGAGTCCCGTATTCGAAAATAATCCAATTGCACTGCAGATTTTAGGTGTTTGTTCCGCTCTGGCTGTGACTACGCAGTTGAGCGTCACTCTGGTGATGTGTGTTGCTCTAACAAGCGTTACCGCTTTTTCTAATCTCTTTATTTCTCTGATTAGAAATCATATGCCTTCCAGTATTCGAATTATTATTCAGATGACAATCATTGCGTCTCTGGTAATTGCAGTGGATCAGTTCCTGCAAGCGTTTGCATATGAGATCAGCAAAGACCTTAGTGTGTTTGTTGGGCTGATTATTACTAACTGCATCGTAATGGGAAGAGCAGAAGCCTTTGCTATGAAAAATAAACCGGGCATCAGTTTTCTGGATGGTGTCGGAAACGGATTAGGTTACAGCTTGGTACTAATTATTGTCGCGAGCATAAGAGAATTGTTTGGTTCCGGTTCTCTGCTGGGATACGAAATTATGCCGTTGATTGAGAACGGAGGCTGGTATCAGGGCAATGGATTAATGCTTCTTTCGCCTAGTGCATTCTTCATCATTGGGTTTTTCATCTGGGCATTGCGTAGCGTCAAAAAGGATCAGGTGGAAGTTAGAGATTATCGCCTGGCTCCTCAAACGAAAGAAGAAGGGATTGCATGATGGAGCAATTACTCAGCCTCTTTGTTAAAGCTGTCTTTATTGAAAATATGGCGCTGCAGATGTTTCTCGGCATGTGTACCTTTCTTGCGGTGTCAAAAAAGATAGAAACGGCGATTGGTCTTGGCATTGCTGTTGTTGTCGTTCAATTAATTACGGTACCTGTTAACAATATTATTTTTAACCAGTTATTAAGGGAAGGTGCTCTTGATTGGTTAGGAATGCCGGAGTTGTCGCTGCAGTTTCTAGGTTTTCTATGTTACATCGGTGTTATTGCGGCAATGGTTCAAGTGTTGGAAATGGTTCTGGATAAATATTTTCCTGCTCTTTATGCCGCGCTTGGCGTTTTCCTGCCTTTAATTACGGTGAATTGTGCAATTCTCGGTGCGACTCTACTAATGGTTGAGCGTGATTATTCGTTTGCGGAGAGTGTCGCCTTTGGTCTTGGCTCAGGATTTGGATGGGCGTTAGCTATCGTTGCCCTTGCCGGAATACGAGAAAAGCTCAAATACAGTGATGTGCCTGAAGGTCTTAGAGGGCTTGGGATTACTTTCATAACTGTGGGCTTGATGTCATTGGGCTTCATGTCCTTGAGTGGAGTCTCGTTGTAGAGCTAAGTCGATGATAGATATTTCAAATATTTTCGGCGGAGTCGCCTTATTCACTGTAGTGGTCATGCTGTTGGTTGCCATGATTCTCTTTGCGCGCTCGCGCTTGGTTAGTAGCGGCAATGTACAGATCGAAATTAACGATGATCCGGATCGAACAATTACTGTTCCAGCGGGTGGCAAGCTGTTAAGTACACTTGCAGATGCCGGGATTTTTCTGTCTTCGGCCTGTGGTGGTGGCGGTACTTGCGCACAGTGTAAGTGTCAGGTCGTTGCGGGTGGCGGCTCTATGTTGCCAACAGAAACTGGTCACTTTACTCGTGGCCAAGCGCGAGAGAGTTGGCGACTGTCTTGCCAGGTGGCTGTCAAACAGGATATGAAGATACAAGTGGCGCCAGAATTTTTTGGTGTGAAGCAATGGGAGTGTACTGTTCGCTCCAATGATAATGTTGCGACCTTTATTAAGGAGTTGGTGCTGGAGATTCCTGACGGTGAAAGTGTTGATTTTAGAGCGGGTGGCTATGTGCAGCTTGAAGTGCCTCCCTATACTGTTCACTACAAGGATTTTGATATCGGGGAAGAGTATCGAGGAGATTGGGAAACTTTTGGTTTATTCAATCAGGTGTCCAAAGTTAACGAGCCAACAGTTCGTGCCTACTCGATGGCGAACTATCCTGATGAAAGAGGCGTAATCAAATTTAATATTCGTATCGCGTCACCTCCGCCAAGAACAAATTTTCCGCCGGGCAAGATGTCTTCCTATGTGTTTAATCTTAAACCAGGTGATAAAGTAAAAGTGTTCGGCCCATTTGGGGAGTTCTTCGCCAAAGAGTCCGATGCAGAAATGGTATTCATTGGTGGTGGTGCGGGCATGGCGCCTATGCGCTCTCATATTTTTGACCAGCTGCGCCGCTTAAACAGTAAAAGAAAAATCAGCTTCTGGTATGGTGCTCGTTCTTTGCGTGAAATGTTCTATGAAGACGACTATAACGAACTGGCTAGCGAGAATTCGAATTTCGATTGGCATATTGCCCTCTCGGAACCCCAGCCTGAAGATAATTGGACGGGAATGACCGGGTTTATTCATAATGTGGTGCTGGAAAATTATTTACAGAACCATCCTGCGCCAGAAGACTGCGAGTACTATATGTGTGGCCCTCCAATGATGAATGCGGCTGTTATTAAGATGCTCAAGGACTTGGGTGTTGAAGATGAAAATATTTCGCTGGATGAATTCTCATGAAGGATATTATTCGGCATCATAGTTACTCTATTAGCTTTATCGTGGTGCTCCTCGGCGTTGTTTTTCTTTATGACAGGGGCGATAGAGAGGTTTATCAGCTCAATGGTTTTACCATGGGTACCAGCTATCAATTTCAGATAGCCAATTTTCCTGATGGGCTGGATGAGGATGACCTCGCTAATGATATCGGTGAGCTCCTTGAGGATTTAGATCGCGGCACTTTCTCTACCTATGCTCAAGACTCTGAATTATCTAAATTTAACCAACATAGCCTCAACACCCCATTTCCAGCCTCAGCCAAATTAATAGAAGTACTTTTACTGGCTCAACAAATTTCATCACTTAGTGACGGAGCTTTTGATATTACGGTAGGGCCGCTGGTAAATCTGTGGGGATTCGGGCCAGTAATTAAAATGGAAGATAGCTCCCCGGCGCAGAATGAAATTGATGAGGCATTAGGGAGAGTGAATTTTCGTTCCTTGCTAATCGATGCGTCGAAATCTGAAATAAGCAAAAGCCAGGATATCTATGTTGATCTGAGTGCTATCGCGAAGGGTTATGCCGTTGACGAGGTTGCGAGCCATTTTGATGACATTGGTATAGATAATTACTTTTTAGAGATAGGTGGCGAGCTTAAAATTAAAGGCTTGAAATCGGGCGGGGAAAGCTGGGTTCCGGCGATAGAGACTCCAATGGATTCAGAATCTCAAATTTATCAGATCTTTTTTAATAGAGGCGATTCAATCGCAGTAGCTGGGTCCGGAGATTACAGAAACTATTTCGAAGAAGAGGGTATACGTTACTCCCATGAAATTGACCCTAGAAACGGCAGGCCTATAAGTCACACGCTCGCAGCGAGCTATGTTATCGATGATTCAGTTGCTCGGGCAGACGCCTTGGCAACGACGTTTATGGTTTTAGGTCTTGATCAATCAATTGAGTTGGCGGAGCGATTGGGTCAGGCTGTTTATTTTATCTACAAAGATGAAAATGGTGATGCCAATGGCTTCAGCGCCTATGTGTCAGATAAATTTGATCAGTACCTGACGAACGAGGAGTAAGAAGGAGGATGACTACAGTGCTTTTTACTTTTGCTTTGATGGCTGGGGTGATATTGATCATGTCCGTAGGGGTACTCTTTGGCCGTAAGCCGGTGCAAGGCTCCTGTGGAGGCTTGAATAATATTGGCGGTCTGAATGAGTGTGAACTTTGCGGCGGCGACTTAAAAAAATGCGATCAGGAAAGCAATGACACAATGTTCATCAATGCGGATGAAAATAATAGAAGCTAATGAAAAAAAACCATTTCGATATCATCGTAATAGGTAGTGGTCCCGCCGGAGAAGCGGCGGCCATGAATGCAAAGAAAAAGGGACGTTCTGTAGCGGTTATATGCGACCTCGAGCAAGTAGGTGGAAGCTGCACCCATCTCGGAACAATCCCATCGAAAGCTCTTAGGCATTCAGTAAAGCAGGTCATGCAATTTAATGATAACCCAATGTTCAGAGACTTGGGTGATGCAAGGAAGCTAAGCTTTCAGCAAATACTCAGACATGCCGACAGGGTCGTGTATGAGCAGGTAAAGATGCGATCGGATTTTTACGAGCGCAATCAAATTCCAATCTTCAAGGGTCGTGCAAGTTTTCTGGACAAGAAAACAATAAAGCTGATCGGTAAGCGTAAAAAACTCACTGCGAATCATTTTGTCATTGCCACAGGCTCCCGTCCTTATCATCCGCCAGGCGTAGATTTTTCTCACCCGCGAGTTTTTGATAGCGACACGATTTTGAACTTGAGCCATTCGCCGAGAAAGGTCACCGTAATTGGGGCAGGCGTAATTGGTTGTGAATATGCTTCAATTTTCGGCGGTCTGGGCTGCAAGGTAGAGCTGATAAATCCGGCAGACAGCTTGCTTAGTTTTCTAGATCACGAAATTTCTGACGCGCTGAGCTACCACCTTCGAAATGTTGGTGTCCGTAGTCGTCACAATGAAGAGTTCGAAAGCATGGAATATTTTGATGACCATGTTGTGACCTATCTCCAGTCTGGCAAAAAAATAAAGAGTGATATTGTGCTCTGGGCAAATGGGAGAACTGGAAATACACAGGGGCTCGGCTTAAAACTTGCAGGACTGGAAGCGAACAATAGAGGTCAGCTTGTTGTTAATGACAAATACCAGACCAAGGTTAAGAATATTTACGCGGCGGGGGACGTAATCGGGTGGCCTTCACTCGCTGGTGCTGCCTACGATCAAGGGCGCGCAGCAAGTAATGCCATTGTGTCACCGGATGAGTGTTACTCGGTAAGAGAGGTCGCCACCGGAATTTATACAATTCCTGAGATCAGCACTCTCGGTGCTACGGAGTCCGAGCTGACCGAACTAAAGATTCCTTATGAAGTCGGGAAGGCGTTTTTCAAGAATACGGCGCGGGCGCAGATTACCGGAGAGCAGGTAGGCATGTTAAAGCTTATCTTTCATTTCGAGACTTTAGAAATTCTGGGAATACATTGCTTCGGCGATCAGGCTTCTGAGATCGTGCATATTGGTCAGGCAATCATGCGTCAGCCTGGTGAGGCTAATACCATGCGCTATTTTCTCACGACAACTTTTAACTATCCTACTATGGCTGAAGCCTACAGGACCGCGGCATTGGATGGCCTAAATCGTCTCTTCTAAAAGGGGAAGGCTTGCCATATCAGAGAAACGAGGTTAATTTCTAGATCGGTAAATGAGAATTTCAGAACTTCGTTTGCCTAGATAGCTCAGCAGGAGAAAAAAATGAAAATAACTGCCAAAGATATTCTGCAAGAAAAAGGGGGTCATATGGTGACCATCAACTCTGATGCAACCGTGTATCAGGCCCTAACCGCCATGACTCAAAACAAAGTAGGCTCCATTGTAGTCGTTGAAGAAGAGAAGATTATTGGCATCTGGACGGAGAGGGATTTGATGTTTAGAGCTTTGGAGGAAGGTTTTGCCCCGAAGACTGCTAGACTCAAAGATAATATGAGTGAGAGCTTGATCTCCGCTAATGTTGAAGAACAGGCTATTCAGCTATACGACAAATTCCTTGGCAGAAGGGTTCGTCACCTTCTAATAGAAGAGGATGGAGAATACATCGGCCTGCTTTCTGTGGGTGATGTTATGAAGGCCAACTTACAGCAGAAGAGTGAGGAGTATGAAGAGCTCAATCACATGGTTAGCCTTGAATATTATGAGAATTGGAAGGAAATACAGTCAGAGCGCTAGAGTCTTTTGACGCTCAGTGAAATCACGACCGGCTGTCGCTCTTTCTGACTAGTCGGACCGATCAATGTGTCATCAGGAGTATTAATAAATGTCAGTTAAACAAATAGTCAAAAGAATGGCTTGCATCGTTGCCGCTACGCTTCTTTGCGTACAGATAGTGTCCGCTCAAGTTGTTGAGCCGGATGAATATGATTTTATGATTGCTACAGCCGAGGATCTGCATCCCGATGATGGAAGTATCACCACGGTGATTTATGGCGATCCGAGTGAAGCCGGCATCTATGTCATACAGATTACCTGGCCTCCTGGTCGTGGTAGCCGCCCTCATTATCATGATCAGGCTCGTTACATTAACGTACTCAAAGGTACCTGGTATGTATCTACCGGTCCTCAGTCGGATGTTTACAACCCCGACGACATGGTTGCCGTAGAAGAGGGTACCTTTATCTATGAGCCGCCTAATGGGCATCACTACGACATGGCAAAGGACGAAGAAGTTGTCGTGCAGATATTCGGCATGGGTCCTGTTAATACCACATCGATTCCTTAGTAATAGGCAAAACTCTGTGGGGCCGAAGTTCAAAAAGCCGACTGTTTGATCCAGTCGGTTTTTTCTGTTTTGAGTAGCTACAAATCGCTTGCTATCACTAGTCTATGGGTGTAAATTTTCTAGCGCAATTTGGGATCAGCTTCGACATAGATCATTGGTTTTTTTGAATCGATTTGTGGAGTGATTGGAAGCATGGCTGAAAGAGACAGGAGCAGTTTTAATCAAGCTGACCGATAATCTCTCAGCTCGATCCTGAAAATAAAACTATAAGAATGAGCCGAAAACTTTAATCTGAAATCGATTCGTAGTCTGTAGGGCTTCAAGCCTGCAAGAGTTGATTATTTAAAGGGCTCCCATTTAAGAGTGGAACTACTCTATGGGAAGTGACATACAGTCCCTGGCAGTTCATGCCATAGGCTGCGGATTTCGAGTAATCCGTGGCGCGGGATTCGCTTCCTTCGCAATTACTGCCGGCCGCTTCTGGCCAACACTTTCCTTCTTCGTTTCAAACTCCAGAACTTCTCCCTGGAATGTTAACTTTGATTTACGCATCCTGGGCGATGGTTCAGGAGCGAGTAGTAGAGTGACTGTAATAAAATGTTGGTTCATGAGGTGGGCTGAATGATTCTGTAGTGGTTTATGCTCAGGATTTTGATTCAGGTCTCTCCGGAGGTCTGTGAACTGGGTATTATCAGAGTCGTGTATTCTTCTTACAGAATTGATTTCAGGATATGGAGTTAGACGCTTGGAAGGTTTAATCAATACTTTAGATGGCATCACGCCATTTCTATTTTATTTCGCTCTGGTATTGGCGGTTGTCGTCATTATGCTGGGCCTGTCCTTCTTCCTTGGGGAAAAAACCAAGGGGCATGACACTGATCTTCCCTATGAGTCCGGGATCGTGTCTGTTGGCAGTGCTCAATTTCGAATCTCAGTACAATTCTACCTGCCAGCCATTCTCTTCATCATCTTCGATCTCGAAGTCGTTTTTCTCTTCGCCTGGGCGGTGGCCGTAAAAGAAGCGGGCTGGCCAGGCTTTATCGAAATATCAGTATTCATCTTTATCCTCATAGCGGCGCTGTTCTACTTATGGCGAATTGGTGCGCTTGACTGGAGGACCCAAACCCAGAAGCGACAACTCAAGACCCTCGCGGGCCCTGGTGGCGTAGTAAATAAAAAGGAATTCAAGCTATGAGCTGGGAATTACAGGCTGCAGACGACGCGGATTCTCCAAAACCGGGTGGCTCGGCCATGGATGAGTTCATTCGTAAAAACGTGGTAATGGCGAATCTAGAGGATATGGTCGCCTGGGGAAGAAAAAACTCCCTCTGGCCCTTTAATTTCGGGACTTCGTGCTGTTATGTGGAAATGGCAACAGCTTTGACAGCCCGTCATGATATAGCCAGATTTGGCTCGGAAGTTATCCGTGGTACGCCGCGCCAGGCGGATATGATCATTATTGCGGGAACTGTATTTCGCAAGATGGCGCCGATCATTCGGCTTCTTCACGATCAATTGTTAGAGCCCAAATGGGTGATATCCATGGGTTCCTGCGCGAATTCCGGCGGAATGTACGATATTTACTCGGTGGTGCAGGGAGTGGATAAGATTCTGCCGGTTGATGTCTACGTGTCAGGCTGTCCTCCGCGACCAGAGGCTTTGACGCAGGGGCTTATCCTGTTGCAGGAGTCCATTCAGCGGAAACGCCGACCTCTGAGCTGGATTATCAATGATCAGGGCGTTTATGAGAAAGAAGGAAACCCTGTTCAGAGAGAGCTGCGCGGGCCTGACAGGATCGCTGCGACCGAATTGCGATCCCCTAGAGATGTTTAGCAAAAACAACAAGATACAATGGATAATTAAAGAATAATATAATGGAATTGGGCAACAATACAGCTTCCTCTGCCAAGGCTAACGACGCACTGGAATACGTTCGTCGAGAGTTTGCTGCTCGGATACTTGCCGAGCAGGCTACCTGTGAGGGTATGCCGACGGTTTGGGTCGATAGGCAAGACATAAAAGCCTTATTACGGGCTCTGCGGGATGATGCATCTCCTCGTTTCGAGATGCTGTTTGATGTCACCGCAATCGATGAGCGTCTTAGAGTTCACCGTGAGGGCCAGCCTGATAGCGCCTTCACCGTGGTTTATCACCTGATGTCCTTCCGCGGGAACTGTGATTTCCGCATTAAAGTTCCACTGGCGGAAAATGATATTGAACTGCCCACGGTTACCGACCTCTGGGCCAGTGCAAGTTGGTATGAGCGTGAAGTATGGGACATGTTTGGTATCACATTTGCCGGCCACCCCAACTTACATCGTCTGGTACTGCCTCCGACTTGGGAGGGACACCCTCTGCGAAAGGAGCATCCGGCTCGAGCGACAGAGATGGAGCCCTATTCACTGTCTGACGAAGACCAAGACTACGAGCAGGAAGCGCTGAAATTCAAACCAGAAGACTGGGGAATGAAGCGCGAGTCCGAAAATTCAGAATTCATGTTTCTTAATCTGGGTCCAAACCACCCCAGTGTCCACGGGGCATTCCGGGTAGCGCTCCAGCTGGACGGCGAGGTATTAGTGGATGCCGTGCCTGATATCGGCTATCACCATCGTGGTGCCGAGAAGATGGGCGAGAGACAGACCTGGCACACCTTTATCCCCTATACAGATCGCATCGATTATCTGGGGGGTGTAATGAATAACCTGCCATATGTCATGGCGGTAGAGAAGATGGCAGGCATTAAGGTGCCGGAGCGGGTGAAGGTTATCCGCATCATGCTCTGCGAAATGTTTAGAATTTGTAGTCACCTGCTTTTTTACGGCACTTTTACTCAAGATGTTGGGCAGCTTTCACCGATTTTCTACATGTTTGTAGAGCGGGAGAGAATCTTCAACATCATCGAGTCAATCTGTGGTGCTCGTATGCACCCAGGTTGGTTCCGAATTGGTGGTGTTGCTCAGGACTTGCCAAACGGTTGGGAGAAACTAGTACAGGAACTATTGGATTTCATGCCTCCTCGTCTGGACGAATACGACAGCATGGTAATGAATAACGGCATTCTTAAGCGTCGAACTCAGGGTATTGGAGCATACGATACCGAGCAGGCATTTAACTGGGGCGTCACCGGTGCCGGATTACGTGCCACCGGCCTGGAATGGGATTTCAGAAAACAGCGACCTTACAGTGGTTACGATCAAATGGAATTTGATGTGCCAATCGCTGTTAACGGCGATTGCTACGACCGTTGTGCGGTTCGAGCGGAAGAGATGCGTCAGAGTCTCAGGATCATAAAACAGTGTCTGGATAATATGCCTCTGGGCGAATATAAGTCGGATCACCCTCTGACCACTCCGCCCCGTAAAGAAAACACCATGCAGGATATTGAAACCCTGATTAATCATTTTCTCAGCGTTAGCTGGGGGCCGGTAATCCCTGAAAATGAAGTAACCATGGCCGTTGAAGCCACCAAGGGTATTAATTCCTACTATCTGATTAGTGATGGTGGAACCAACTCATACAGGACACGAATTCGTACACCGTCATTTGCGCATTTGCAGATGATTCCAGAGATTTCTCGGGGCTTTATGGTGTCGGATTTGATAGCAATCATAGCCAGCATCGATTTCGTAATGGCGGATGTGGATAGATAAGAATGACTAGTGAAGTAATAGCCAGCACCTCAAGCAAGGCAAGACAGCTAAACGCTGAAGAAATTGCCGAGATCGAGCATGAGATGACTTTATATCCCGACAAGAAAGCGGTCGGTTTGGAAGCATTGAAAATAGTGCAGAAGCATCAGGGCTGGGTATCTGACGAGAGTCTTTTGGGCATAGCCAAGTATCTTGATCTTCCGGCAGCAGATCTTGAAGGGGTGGCAACCTTTTTCAATCTTGTCTTTCGCCAGCCAGTTGGAGACAACGTTATTTTGTTCTGTGACAGCGTTAGTTGCTGGATCATGGGCTGCGAAAATATGAAGTCGCACATAAAGGACACATTAGGTATCGATTACGGCGAAACAACCGAGGATGGAAAATTTACTTTGATCCCGGTGCCGTGCCTGGGGGATTGTGATAGAGCCCCTGTAATGATGGTCGGTGAAGAATTGCATCGCAATCTGACGCCAGACTCTATCGATGAAATAGTTAAAAACGTACGCAGTAAGTAGGGATAGTAAAGAAGTGGTCAGTAATCCATTAACAAAGAACATCGATATGTCCCGTGGACCATTGGACATAGCTGGCTATGAGTCAGCCGATGGATATCAAAGTCTGAAGACCATAGCCAAGGGTTTGAATTCGGTAGATGTTCTACAGCAGGTAAAAGATTCTGGGCTTAAGGGAAGAGGTGGAGCTGGATTTCCCACTGGATTGAAGTGGAGCTTCGTGCCTTCCGGAGATGGTGCGCCGGTTCAGAAATATTTGGTGGTTAACGCGGATGAAATGGAGCCAGGTACCTTTAAAGATAGATTGCTAATGGAGGGTGACCCCCATTTGCTTATCGAAGGAATGGTCATAGCGGCGTTCACTATTCAGGCTAGCAAGGCTTACATCTTTTTGCGTGGCGAATATGTTGTCGCTGAAAAAGCTCTCAAGCATGCTATTGCAGAAGCAGAGGCTAAAGGTTATTTAGGAAAGGACATTCTCGGTACCGGCTTCGATCTTGATATTGTTGTTCACACCAGTGCCGGCCGTTATATCTGCGGAGAAGAAACTGCATTGCTAAATGCATTAGAAGGCAAGCGAGCTAACCCTCGAGCGAAGCCTCCGTTTCCACAGGTTAGTGGTCTATGGGGAAAGCCGACCATTGTTAACAATGTTGAAACTATTTGTAATCTACCGGGAATTATCACCTACGGCGTGGACTGGTACCACGGCCTGACCAAAGGTAGTGATCACGGTACAAAGTTATTTGGAATAAGCGGAAAGGTAAAAACTCCAGGTTGTTGGGAGCTTCCTCTTGGACTACCAATACGACAAGTCATTGAGGAATACGGCGGTGGCATGCAAGACGGCTTGGAGCTGCGGGCATTCTTGCCAGGTGGTGGTTCAACAGATTTTATGCTGCCGGAGCATTTGGATATAGCTCTGGATTACGATGAGGTGGCAAAGGTTGGGTCTCGCCTCGCTACAGGCACCATGATTATTTTGGACGATAAAACTTGCCCCGTTGGAATGATTGGCAACTTGATGAAGTTCTTCGCCCATGAGTCTTGCGGCTTTTGTACTCCATGCCGAGATGGTCTGCCCTGGGTAGATACAATATTCAGAGAACTGGAAGCAGGTCGTGGCAGCGAAAAAGATTTACAAATTTTACATGAACACGTGGACTACCTAGGGCCAGGTCGAACATTTTGCGCGCTTGCCCCTGGTGCTGCAGCTCCTTTAGGAAGTGGTCTTAAGATTTTTAAAGAAGATTTTGAGCGACATATTAGCGGCAAGTGTTGCCCGTATAAGAAGTAGTGTTATGACGTGTTTGCGAATAAAAGTTAAAGGTTGGAGTGTCTGATGGCGAAAATTGTTATTGATGGGGTGGACTACGAAGTAAACCCTGATAACAATCTGTTACAGGAATGTCTGTCGCAGGGCTTGGACTTGCCTTATTTTTGCTGGCACCCATGCATGGGTTCGGTAGGAGCTTGTCGTCAGTGCGCGGTAATACAGTATCGCGATGAGGATGATGACAAGGGCATGTTGGTAATGGCCTGCATGACACCGCCAACCGACGGCATGATAATTTCCATTGAGGATGAGCAGGCGAAGTCGTTTCGTTCCAACGTTATTGAAAGCTTAATGATTAGCCATCCCCATGATTGTCCTGTTTGTGAAGAAGGGGGCGAGTGTCACCTTCAGGACATGACTTTGATGTCTGGTCACAATTATCGTCGTTACGACAAGGAAAAAGTTACCCATAGAAATCAATATCTGGGACCTTTCATCGGTCATGAGATGAATCGATGTATTACCTGTTACCGCTGCGTTCGTTATTACGATGATTATGCTGGTGGAACCGATCTCTCGGCTCAAGCCTCCCATCATCATGTCTATTTCGGCAGACACGAAGAAGGGGTGTTGGAGAGCGAGTTCAGCGGCAATCTGGTAGAGGTATGCCCTACCGGTGTATTTACCGATAGAACCTTTAGTGAGAACTACACCAGGAAGTGGGATTTGCAAACGGCTCCATCGATTTGTACAGGTTGTGCTGTCGGGTGTAACACAACACCTGGAGAGCGTTACGGTACGCTTAGACGGATCACCAACCGCTATAACAGCGACGTGAATGGATATTTTCTCTGTGATAGAGGACGCTTCGGCTACGGTTATTCAAGTAGTGATCAACGATTTGCTGATCCTCTTCAGCGAAAAAATGAAACTGCTGAAATAATGGATGATTCTGCTGTTCAGTCCATGTTGGATGGTTTTTCATCAGAAAACACTTCTGTAACAACGATTGGCATCGGGTCTCCTCGGGCGAGCACAGAAGCTAATTATGCGCTGCGCTGTTTAGTGGGAGCTGATAATTTCTTTTCCGGAATGTCTGACGAAGAATTTGAGTCTGCCAATTTAATTTTGCAACTAAACAAAGACAAAGCATTTCACAGCCCGAGCATTCGAGAAATTGAGCAGGCTGATGCGATATTGATCGTCGGAGAAGATGTAACTAATACAGCGCCTAGAATTGCACTGGCACTTAGACAATCGGTGCGCAATAAGGCAATGGAGCTGGCTGATCAGTCAAGGATTCCTCGCTGGCAAGATGCTGCCGTTAGAGAGCTCGCCCAGCATGACCGTAGCCCATTAAGTATTCTTAGTGGGTACAAGACACGTTTAGATGATGTAGCCGATGATGAAATTATTGACAGCATCCCTCGGTTAGCATCTTTTGCTCAGGCTATAGCGGGATCTCTTTCTGGTAAAGCTGAACAAATTCAAGTTGAGGACGGTCAGGTAGCTGCTGTTGAAAAAATTGCCGAGCAGTTGAAGAGTGCGAAGAGACCGCTTGTCATTGCCGGTAGCAGCCAAGGGGCAGAGTTAATTAAAGCCGCTGCAAATATTGCGAGAGCCTTGGGTGAAAGCCGTGCCGATGGCGCTATTGATCTGTGCTTGCTTACTCCTGAAGTAAACAGCATGGGAATGGCGATGCTAAGCACTGAAGAGAATTCTTTAGGTGCCGCTTTAGAGAAGCTTCGAAGTGGAGAGGCAAGTAAGGTAGTCATTGTTGAGAATGATCTCTACAGGCGTGCACCACATGGCTTGGTTGATGAGGCTCTGGAAAAAGCTGAGCAATGTTTAGTAATTGACCAACTGCCAACAGCGACTACCGCAAAAGCGGATTTTGTTTTGCCATGCACAGCATTTGCCGAGCAAGAGTCGAGCTACATCAATTACGAAGGCAGAGCGCAATTAAGTTTTCAGGTCCATAGAAACCATGCTCGCGCGAAGTCATCGTGGCAGTGGTTAAGTGCAGCGACTGAGGAAGGTATAGAAAGCCTGATGCATGATTGTGCTGATGCGGTTCCGGGGCTTGCGAAGCTATGCGAAATACTTCCGGATAAATCTCAGTTTGTCGGTGGCATGAAGGTGCCGCGTCAATCTCATAGGTATAGCGGGCGGACTGCTATGAAATCACACTTGGGTGTTCATGAGCCTAAACAGGCGGTGGACTCACAATCGGTTATGTCTTTTTCAATGGAAGGAATATCTTCTCAGAAAGACGCTTCTATTCTCGCGTCATCCTGGTCGCCGCAATGGAATTCGAATCAATCAATAAGCAAATTTCAGTCTGAAGTAAATGGTGAGCTCAAGCAGGGTCACACCGGAAAGTTAGTAATGGAGAGGAATGCTGAGGGAGCGTATCTGGAAGTGTCTGTTTCAGAAGATTCTTCTGCAGAGCTTCAGTTGTCCAGGGCTCATCAAATATTTGGCAGTGATGAGTTGAGCTCGCGCTCTTCAGTGATCAAGCAAAGAATGGTTGGCTCTTATCTCGGGATAAGCGAAGAAGATGCCCGCAGTAAAAGAATAAGGCAGGGCGACTCGATTGCTATCGTTGGAGTTGAAGCTTCACTGAGCGCTTGTATTAGAAGCAGTATAAAAAATGGTAGCGCGGTTATTTATTGTGACGAAACTATGGATAGTCACTCGCTGCCACGTTCGATAAATATTTCGAAGAGTAACAATGAAGTACAGACGGGTATCAAAGGTTTAATCATTAGCGATTTAATGGACGAGGATAACTAGGTCATGACCTGGGAAGTTGGTTCACCACTTAGCATTATCAGCATACTGGCCGTAGTCATAGTAGTTGCTGCCATGCTTATCTGGGTAGAAAGAAGGTTGCTCAGTTTCTGGCAGGAGCGCTTGGGGCCGAACCGTGTGGGTTACTTCGGCTTGCTGCAAGTTGTGGCCGACATGATTAAAATTTTCTACAAGGAAGACTGGATTCCCCCATTCGCAGACAAATTTGGTTTCGTTCTAGCGCCTGCAATTATCATGATGGTAATTCTATTGAGTTTTGCTGTTGTGCCATTTGCTCCTGGCGTGGGCGTAATCGACTCTAATATTGGCGTGTTGTTCATGTTGGCCATGGCATCACTGGGAGCCTATAGCGTCATGTTAGGCGGACTATCGTCTAATAATAAATATGCTCTTTTGGGCGCGCTACGAGCGACCGCCCAGATGGTGAGTTATGAAGTTTTTATGGGTATATCCCTTCTTGGAGTGGTTGCGCTTTCGGGCTCATTCAACCTTCGGGAAATAGTTCTTGCTCAGCAGGACGGCTGGTACGTCATTCCTCAGTTCGTCGGCTTTGTGATTTTTCTAATCGCAGGCATTGCGGAGAGTCATCGTCTTCCATTCGATATTCCAGAGGCCGAGCAAGAAATTTGTGCTGGCTATCATACTGAATACTCCGGCATGAAATTTGGTATGTTCTTTGTTGGTGAGTATCTGGGTCTGGTACTGATCTCTTCGCTCATCACTGTATTGTTTTTTGGTGGTTGGTTGGGGCCTGCATTCTTACCGCCCATTATCTGGTTTTCTATAAAGGTTTTTTGCTTTATCGGTTTTTTCATTCTGTTGAGAGCTGCGGTGCCTCGTCCTCGCTATGACCAATTAATGAGTTATGGTTGGTTAGTGCTGCTACCGATATCCTTAATAAATCTTTTGGTTACGGCTGCCATTATTTTGAGTATGCAATGATGAACACAATACGTAGAGAGGTGCCCAATGTTTACGCTATTTAAGGACACTCTTGTCAGCCAAGTTGTTACTCTCTGGAAGGTGTTCGCCAAAATCCTCGTCAAGGCGGACACAGTTCAATATCCTGAGGAACAACCTTATATGTTTCCGCGCTGGCGGGGACGGATAATATTGAGTAGGGATCCTGACGGGGAAGAACGTTGTGTTGCCTGTAATCTTTGTGCGGTTGCCTGTCCTGTTGACTGCATAGCTTTGCAGAAAACCGAGGATGAAGAGGGGCGCTGGTATCCCGAATTTTTTCGAATTAATTTTTCTCGCTGCATCATGTGTGGTTTCTGTGAAGAAGCATGCCCAACCAATGCTATTCAGCTCACACCTGACTTCGAGATGGCTGAATATGTCCGGCAGGATATGGTTTGGGAAAAAGAAGATTTGCTGATTAGCGGAACCGGCAAGTATCACGACTACAGCTTCTATAATGTTTGTGGAAAGAAGATCGGTGGTAAGGACAAAGGCGAAGCTCAGAACGAAGCTGTTCCGGTTAATGTAAGGAGCTTGCTGCCATGATTATACTTTTCTATCTCGCAGGTGCCGTTGCTCTTATCTCCACTGTAGCGGTAATTTTACAGAGCAATATAGTACATGCCCTAATTTACCTCATTCTTTCATTGCTGGCGGTTGCTGTAGTTTTCTATACCCTCGGCGCTCCTTTTGCTGCCGTACTTGAAGCTATTGTCTATGCCGGCGCGATAATGGTGTTGTTCCTGTTTGTCATCATGATGCTCAATCTGGGTAAGTTTAGTGTAGACCAAGAAAAATCCTGGACCTCAGGCAGAGTAATGCTTGTACCTGCAATCATGTCGGCAATTCTGCTAGCTCAGCTAATAAATGTGCTGCGCAATTATGAACACAGTATCGATGTTGTCGAGGTAGGAGTGTTAGAGGTCAGTGCATTGCTTTTCGGGCCTTATGTTCTTGCTGTTGAGCTTGCATCAATTTTACTACTGGCGGGACTGGTTTCCGCTTATCACTTGGCCAAGAAATGATGGTTTACACGTTTGTTAACTGCAGAGTAGGTAAAGGATAAGAATCATGGCATCCATACCTGTTGAACACGGATTGATTCTGGCGGCATTGCTATTTGCCCTCGGCTTAATTGGAGTGCTAACGCGACGCAACATCGTTTTTGTGTTGATGTCACTTGAAGTCATGTTAAATGCCAGTGGTCTGGCATTCATAGTAGCGGCTTCTCGATGGGGTCATGCGGAAGGGCAGGTAATGTTTTTGATGATCCTTACCTTGGCTGCCGCTGAAGTGGCAGTCGGGCTGGGTTTGATAATTCAAATGTATCGACGTTTTCATACTGTAGACATAAACGTTTTAAGTCAGATGAAAGGATGAGGTTAGAGAATCACAGTGCTTGATCTAATTTGGCTACTTCCAACTTTTCCCCTGCTGGGCTTTCTGAGCCTAGTGTTAACCAGTGGGAATTTGCCGAAGAAGGCTGTGGCCGTTATAGGCGCCGGCTCAATAGGCATGTCTTTCCTGGTTGCAGCGATCATCGCAGCTCAGTTTATTGCTTCAGGTGATGATTATTTTGTTATCGAAGTCTGGACATGGATGTCGGTGGGTGAATTTTCACCTGGTTTTGCTTTTTACCTGGACGGCCTCTCTCTGGTAATGATGCTTATCATCAGCGGAGTAGGCTTTCTGATTCATCTCTATTCAACAGGTTTTATGCTGGATGATCCCAGTTATAGCCGCTTCTTCTCCTATATGAATCTGTTTGTTGCCTCCATGTTGATGTTGGTATTGGCGGATAATCTTGTTCTTCTCTATTTGGGCTGGGAAGGAGTAGGACTTTGCAGCTATCTATTAATCGGCTTCTGGTATGAGAATCCTGCCAATGGATATGCGGCACGTAAGGCATTTATCACCACGAGAGTTGGCGATACCTCCATGGCGATCGGGCTATTCCTGTTGTTCACCCAATTGGGCACTTTGAATATTCAGGACATGCTTCACGCGGCGGAAACTCAATGGCCTGTTGGTTCCGGTCTGGCGGTTGCGGCTTCATTGCTCTTACTTGGTGGTGCTGTGGGCAAGTCTGCTCAGCTACCGCTGCAGACATGGCTTCCTGATGCCATGGCGGGTCCAACACCAATTTCCGCATTGATTCACGCCGCGACTATGGTAACGGCTGGTGTGTACCTGATTGCGCGTACACACATATTGTTTGAACTGGCTCCTAACGTTCAGTTGTTGGTGGCCTGGATAGGTTTAATCACCTTGCTGATGGCCGGTTTCACCGCAATGACTCAGCATGATATTAAACGCATTCTGGCCTATTCAACCGTTAGTCAGATCGGCTATATGTTCCTTGGCTTGGGTGTTGGAGCCTACTCCGCATCAGTATTTCATCTGATGACCCACGCATTCTTTAAAGCCTTGCTGTTCCTCGGTGCAGGTACGGTAATTCTCAGCCTTCATCACGAACACGACATTTTCAAGATGGGAGGTAAGCGGAAACAACTTCCAATTGCCTTCGCTTCATTCTTAATTGGTTCCCTAGCATTGGCTGCGTTCCCATTCACTTCCGGTTATTTCAGCAAGGATGAAATCCTTATTGGAGCGCTGGAGATGGACGGTCCGGGCATCTGGTTATGGGCCGGCGGTGTCTTAGGTGCATTTTTCACAGGAATCTACAGTTTTCGCCTTGTCTTTGTGGTGTTCTTTGGCGAGAGCAAAGCTCATCACGATGAAAAAGAGGTTGCTGGATTCAGTATGGCTACACCTCTCATTATTCTGATGGTGCTTGCATTATTTGGCGGCCTCATCAGCATCCCGGTGGACTCTGTGTTCAATCATGGAGGAGAGCACGAAGAGCATCATATTAGTGCTCTGATGCACGGAATTATGATCGTGGTGCCGCTGTTGGGAATAGGGGTTAGCTACTTATTCTATATGTCTAAGACCTTCTCCATAGAGAACTTGATGTCATCCTCGCTGGCTAAGTCTCTGCACAAGTTCTGGTTCAGCGGATGGGGAATGGACGCGCTCTACCAATTCTTGTTTGTAAACCCCTTTTTGTTTTTAGCGCGGATCAATAAGAACGATTTGATTGACAGTTTTTATTCAGGGATCGTAGCCCTTACCAGAACTGCGAATGGTCTGGTAGCGCGAGCGCAAACCGGGCAGTTACGTTGGTATGTGATGACGGTGATTGGTGGAGTAGTGCTGATAGTTTGCCTGGGAGTATTGTTATGATCCTGGCTGTATTAATCAGTGTTTTATTTGTCGGCGGAGTACTGGCTTGGCTATCGGAAAATTTGGATCCAAGTTTTCCGAAGGTAGTGGCGCTTACTACGATGTTGATTTCTGTTGCGATCATGCTGACATTGCTTGGTGAGTCAGATAGTGAATGGGTCGCGTCATTGAACGCTCAATGGATTCCGCGTTTCGGAATCTCGTTCCATTTAGCTGCCGACGGTCTGAGCACCTTACTTATTTTGTTAACGGGTTTCCTTGGGGTCATCGCTATAGGTGCTGCATGGGATGAAATAAATGACCGGTCAGGATTTTTCTATTTTAATCTGCTTTGGACTCTTGCCGGGGTAGTAGGGGTGTTCACTGCTCTGGATCTGTTCCTGTTCTTCTTTTTCTGGGAAGTCATGTTGATTCCCATGTATTTCATGATTGCCATTTGGGGTCATGAAAACAAAAATTATGCAGCGATGAAATTCTTCATCTTCACTCAGGTGACTGGGATGTTGATGTTGATATCCATCCTGATGTTAGCCTATTTTCACTATATCCAATTCGGTTGGCTGAGCTTCGACTATTTCGACCTACTCAATGTGAGTACAAGCGGAACAGTATCCATGTGGATGATGTTAGGGTTCTTTGCTGCATTCGCTACTAAGCTGCCCAGCATGCCATTCCATTCATGGCTTCCCGATGCTCATAGTCAGGCGCCCACGGCGGGCTCGGTGATATTGGCAGGTGTTTTATTAAAAACCGGCGCTTACGGCCTGATCCGATTTGCGGTTCCTCTATTCCCGGAAGCTTCCATGCAGTTCGCTCCAGTTGCGATGACTCTCGCTGTATTAAGCATTCTTTATTGTGCGAAAGTCGCCTTCGCACAAACTGATATAAAGAGGCTTATTGCCTATACCAGCGTTAGTCATATGGGCTTTGTCATGCTTGGTATCTATGCCTGGAATGAGCAGGCACTGCAGGGAGCCGTTATGACAATGCTGGCCCACGGCCTTAGTGCTGCTGCTTTGTTTATGTTGGCAGGTGGTTTACAGCATCGAATTCATACTAGAGACATGACACATATGGGAGGATTCTGGGCGAAAGTTCCTCGCATGTCATTCGCCGTATTGTTCTTCTCCATAGCTGCTCTTGGTATGCCTGGGCTTGGAAATTTTGTTGGAGAATTCCTGGCTTTGCTTGGCGCTTTTCAAGCCAGCATTCCATTAACCGTAGCGGCTGCATTCGGGCTTATCTTTGCCTCGGTGTATTCACTATGGGTAATTCAAAAAGTGTTTCATGGTGAATACAGAAATTCGGATTTCGATGATAGTCACCTCTCTGACCTGTCCCGGCGAGAGATGGTGTACGTCGCTTCTATGATGTTTGGCCTAGTTTGGATGGGGATGTATCCCCAGAGTTTTCTCGACATGTCCGAGGCGACCATTCAAGGGTTGTTAACTGCCACTGAATCCATTACTTCGATGGCGCAGAATTAATTATGATTACTAGCTTTGATGACTTACTGCCTTTATTACCGTTGCTGATTGCTACGGCTACTGCTGTTATTGCTATGGTGACTGTCGGTATTCGTAGGAATTATTTGCTGACCGCGGCAATAGTGATTATCGGCTTGATACTTACCTCGTTTGTCGCTGCGGTAATGATGCCTTATACCAATCAGCAGATTACTCCTTTGCTCATTGTGGATCAGTACAGCTTGTTTTTTGTTGTTGTCTGCTGCATCGCTGCTACCTTTGTAGCTATTCTCAGCTTTCCTTATTTCTTTTCTCTGGACGACGAGAGAGAAGAATACTATTTGATGCTAACAGTGGCCGTTATCGGCGCAATAGTTATGGTTAGTAGCAATCATTTCATATCAGCCCTTCTTGGATTGGAGACTCTAAGTATGTCTCTTTACGGCATGGTTGCTTATCCTCTACATTCCAAGGAATCTGCTAAATATCCATTGGAAGCCTCGGTTAAATATTTGGTTTTGTCCGGGGTGGCTACCGGTTTTATAGTGTTTGGTATGTCTCTGATATATGCGCAGACGGGGAGTCTTGCCTTTAGTGACCTGACCAGCGATGCGGCGCAAATGAATTCTCTGGGTGAGAACTATACTGTTGTCGCTCTATTAATGATTGTTGCCGGCATGGCATTCAAACTTTCACTGGCTCCATTTCATGTTTGGACTCCTGATGTTTATGAGGGCTCACCCTTACCGGCCACTACATTCCTCGCAACGGTTGGCAAGGCCGCGATGTTTGTCGTCTTGCTTCGATTTGTCACTATCAGCAATGCCTTGGAGTTCGAATCAGTTGTCACTGTATTTTCGTTGATTGCGGTGGCGTCAATTTTGGCAGGCAATCTATTAGCTCTTCTTCAGGACAATATAAAACGAATACTGGCCTATTCTTCAATCGCTCATATGGGATATTTGCTAATAGCAATAATTGCCGGTCAAGGAACCATAAGCAACGAAGCGATTACTTATTACCTTCTTGCTTACGTCATCATGACCCTGGGTGCATTTGCTATAACGTCAGTTGTATCAAGTAGTGAAAAAGAATTCGATTCCATTATGGATTACACCGGCTTGTTCTGGCGCAACCCGTGGCTGTCCGCCAGCTTTATTGCAATGCTGCTATCTCTTGCTGGCATACCGCTTACCGTGGGTTTTATCGGCAAGTTTTATATCTTTATGTCTGGCGTCGAGTCGGGGTTATGGGGGTTGCTAATAGCTCTGGTAATCGGCAGTGGTATTGGTTTGTACTACTACCTGAGAATAGTTTATCGAATGCTGTTACCAGTGGAAGAAGGACTTAAATACCGTATCGCCGGAATAGAGAGCATTACGGCTTATGGAGTTATTTCCATATTGGTGTTCCTGCTTCTGCTATTTGGCATCTATCCGGCTCCACTAATGTCCTTGATTGAATCGGTTTCTTCGGTTATCTGATTGCGCCGTTTTTCTTTCGGTTCTCTTTAGTTTTTGAGCAAGATGTCTCGTTTACCCGACTTCTTTTAGTTCATAGCTTCATTATGGATAATTCTTCAGCTAATCAAAGTTCAGTTAATCAGGATTCTTCTAATACAGGGTACTCTCTGCGCATCCCTTTGGTCGCGAGCATCCTCATTCTGATCTTGTTGTTATCTGTTTTGAGTTTTACCAGCAGCAACGCTGTTCTTAAGGGTAAGCAGGAATTTGATCGCCGGAATTTGTATCAATTTTTCGAGGAGGGCAGCTACGATAATGATTTGCTGCTGGATACTTTCCTGATCCCCGCCAGTTCCGATCATGAACAGCTTTTTAATTTACATCTTCTAAACCTTCAGCGGGATAGGTTGGCCTATATTGCTAAAGACGGCGACGAGGTGGTTGCTATTGCAGTGCCCGCCACAGCAGATGATGGCTTTAACGGTCATGTTGAGTTGTTGGTGGCGATCACTATGTTTGGTCGGATATCAGCGGCTAGGGTGATAGACGACCTGAATTCTAATGAGCTATATGGCGTGGTAGATGTAATTCAATCTCAGTGGATGAAGCAATTTACAGGTAACACCATGCGGGACATTCTTGGCACAAGCTGGAAGAAGGTTTCTGCTGACAATGAATATGACCAATTTGTAGGCGCTTCAGTTACACCCAAAACCGTTTCCCAACAGATTTACGATACTCTGGTCTTTTTTCAATCCAACAGAATAGCCTTGATGGCTGGAGAGAGCGGTGGGATTTAAGGATCATTTTTCGGGTCATGCTGGAGACTATGCTCGTGCCCGACCATCCTACCCTCAGGAATTATTTGAGTACCTTCAAGCAAATTGTGAATGTCACGAAAAGGTTTGGGATTGCGGGACAGGAAATGGTCAGGCAGCCCTAGCTTTGGCCAAATATTTTAAGCAAGTCATTGCAACTGATGCCAGTTCATCCCAAATCAGTGAAGCGCCCTCGGCGAGTAATGTCGAATTCAGGGTTTTGGCAGCGGAAGACCCTGCTCTTGAATCCTCTAGTTTTGATTTAGTCACCGTAGCTCAGGCTTTGCACTGGATGGATACAGACGCCTTTTTTAGGAATGCTGACCGAGTTCTAAAAACCGATGGCAGACTCGCGGTTTGGAGCTACGGCCTGCTAAAGGTTAATAGTTATATCGACGAAATAGTAGGGCATCTCTATGAGGCTATCCTTGGTGATTATTGGCCGGAGGAAAGAAGAATGGTAGAAGCTGAGTATGCCGATATCGTGTTCCCTTTTCGGCAAATACAGAGCCGGAGTTTTACGATGTCCTTGAACTGGACTTTGGCAGAGCTATTGGATTTTCTTGGTTCCTGGTCTGCGGTGCAGAGGTACAAAGAGCGTAATAATGCGGATCCACTCGCGCTGGTGGCTGATGATCTTTATGTTGCCTGGGGTGACGCAGAACTACGCGAAGTAAAATGGTCCCTAATACTCAAGTTATGTAGCGGAGGCATACCAGCTTCTACAGTTTAAGGCTTCTTGGTATTCATGTTTATTCAGACTATCATGAGCGGCGCAATAGGCAGCAGCACTGGTAAAGCCACATTAAAATCACGAACAGGTAGCCCATGTCAGCAAGCAAAATATCGGTAATCGGCGGTGGTAGTTTTGGTACGGTTATAGCCAATATTACTGCCGATACAGGGCATGATGTCTGGTTCTGGATGCGCAGCAAATCACAGGCTGCGGATATCAACAAGCATCATGAAAATTCTCAATACCTTCCCGGATACAAACTCAATGAGAGCGTGTTTGCCACGGAGGATATGGTAGAGGCTGTATCCGGCAGCGAAGTAATCTTCGTCGCTGTTCCCAGCAGCTCTTTCCGACAGGTGGTAAAGGAAGTGGTGAAACATGCTTCTGCAGATGCCATTTTGGTTAGCACAACAAAAGGTATCGAACCCGGCACATTCTTGTTAATGAGTCAGGTGCTTAAAGAAGAGGCTCCAAATGCCAGAATTGCGGTGCTTAGTGGCCCTAATCTGGCGAAGGAAATAGCGAGCAAGCAGTTAACGGGCACAGTGGTTGCCAGTAGTGATGAGACTGTCCGCGACCTTGTTAAGAATATTCTCAAATCGGAGTTCTTCAAGGTTTACGCCAATGACGACATGTTTGGTGTTGAGCTTGGCGGGTCGCTTAAAAACATCTACGCAATAATAGCTGGTATCGCTGCCGCCTTGGGAATGGGACATAATACCAACAGCATGCTGGTTACGAGAGCACTTACAGAAATGGCCCGCTTTGGTAAAAAATTAGGTGCTGACCCCATGACCTTTCTCGGTTTGGCAGGAGTTGGTGACCTGGTGGTAACCTGTTCCACTCCATTGAGTCGAAATTATCGGATCGGCTATGCTTTGGGTCAAGGTAAGTCGCTGGAGGATGCCGTCGAGGAAATAGGGCAGGTTGCCGAAGGTGTGAATACTGTCAAAACAGTTAAGGAAAAAGCAGATGAGTTAGGGGTCTATATGCCTCTGGCTAATGGTCTGTATAATATCATCCATAAAGGCGATTCGATTCGTAATATCATTGCTTCTCTAATGCTCAGTGAGCAAGCACTAGATGTCGAATACGAAGCTAATGATGAGAAAACCCTGGGCTAAGCAGCCGATTGTGATTTGCTTGGTCACTACAAAGGAAGAAGTTTGAAATGTCGGATGAATTTGATGAAATTGTTGATAATTTAAAACAGCCATCGAGCTGGGTGCGGCTATTGTTTATGGCTGCATTCGCAGTGGTTCTTTATATCATTCTCATGCCAGTCGTTATAGTGCTCACTATCGCTCAGGCATTGTTCTCTGTTCTTAAGGGAGAACCTAACCCAAATCTACGATATTTTGGTTTAGCTCTAGAAGAGTATATTGGACAGGTAGTGCGCTTTTTGTCGTATAACTCAGAGCATAAACCTTTTCCATTTTCTGATTTTCCTCAAATAGATGATTCCGAAATTGAGCAGGCTGACGCAGAAAAGTCTGAAAAGGAAAATGAAGAAAATACAGCTGAGGAAGAGAAGACTTCAAAGCCGAAGTCGACTGCAAAGAAAAAATCATCTACTGTCAAAAAACCCAGTGCGAAAAAGAAAGCTGTGAAGAAAACTCCAAAGAAAGCCGCGAAGAAAAAACAAGCAGGAGACAGTTCCGGCGAGACTTCCGATTAGAAAAGAGAAGTATCACTGATTGCTCATAGAGAAATTACTATGCTTATATATTTAGTTAGACATGGCGTTGCTGTCGACAAAGCCGAAAGCGATGCTGCCAGGGAATTGACCAGAGAGGGAGTCTTGCAAACTCGGTCAATGGTTGAAAAATGGAAACCTTACTCGCCTACTATAGATAAGGCATTAATGAGCCCTTATCAGCGAGCGAGGCAAACCGCCACAGCATTTCGTATGCTTTTTCCTGCGATGCCTATCGCGGTTGACAAACAACTCGAACCCGGTGGCGACCCATATGGTGTGCTCGATTATATAGAGGCGTGTGAAGCGCATCAGATATTGCTGATTAGTCACAACCCCTTGCTTTCGAATTTGCTGTCAGTAATGGTGGATGGGACTATGGAATCCAACAGGCATGTGGGCAATAGTCATTTGATATGTGTCGCCATGGACATCATTGCCCCTGGTTGTGGTGAAATTCAGTATACTCTGGAGCCATGAATACAAAATCGCTATTCCTTTCTAGATCGACCCTGCTGCTGGCGCTGCTTATGTTGCCTGCAGGAATTCTTTTCGCACAGACTGCTGCTAATTCAAATGCTGCAGGATTTCGAGATCACCCACTGATTAATCCATTTCCCGACTCAGAGATTATTGACATGAGTTTTGACGAGGATGTGAATTACCGAATGGTACTAGGTAGTTTGCAAAGAACTCGTGGTGAAGTAATTCCTGAAAATTCCCAGAGAGTAAGAGGGGATTTGACGAAGATTAATTATGAGATATCGCAGCAGTTTACCGGTGATGATGTCTTCGAATTTTATAAGGAAATGATGTCTGGTGAAAAATTCACTGAACTATTTACTTGCTCCGGTCGCGGCTGCGGCAGTAGTAATTACTGGGCAAACGATATCTTCAAGAACAGGATTCTTTATGGGCCAGAGCGGAATCAACACTATGTTGCTTTCTCTATAAGCACAGATCGCGAAATTGATCCTATGGCGTCCCTCTATATTATTACTCGAGGTAATCGGCGGGTTTATGCTTATTTCGAAATCATTGAAGAAGGAGGTGCGGCAGAACCACCGAATTTGATTAACCCGCAGGAGATGTTGTCGGACCTCAACGACCAAGGAAGTATTATCATTCCTAATATTGAATTCGATGGCAGTGATAGAGTCGCGTCCAGTTCTAACTTAGCGATGTTGATGGCAATTCTTGAATCCGATCCAGAGATGAAGGTTTATCTGGTGGCTCATCTACAGGGTGAACAGGGGTTGGAAAGTCTAGTAGCGCGGTCGCTGGCTCGAGCGAGTTCTTTGAGAAGGGCGCTTATTACTGCAGGTATCGATCCCGCGCGAATCAGCGCTCAGGGCGTTGGTCCATTAGTGCCGGCATGTAGTCAGAATGATTGCGCAGAGCGCATAGAATTGGTTCTGCAATAGATTACTTGTTAAGCAAAGAGAGAAATTCAGCTCGAGTAGATTGGCTATTTCTGAATGCTCCCAGCATGCAGGAAGTTGTCATCACAGAATTTTGCTTTTCGACACCTCGCATCATCATGCACATGTGCTGAGCTTCGATGATGACTGCAGCACCGGCAGCCTCAGTTATTTCTACCATGCAGTTTGCAATTTCGTTAGTGAGATTTTCCTGGATCTGTAAACGTCTGGCAAAAACATCCACTATGCGGGCTATTTTCGACAGCCCGATAACCTTTCCGTTTGGAATGTAGGCGACATGGCACTTTCCAATAAAAGGCAACATATGATGTTCGCACATTGAGTACAGCTCAATGTTTTTAACGATTACCATTTCGTCGGTATCTGATGGAAAAAGAGCGCCATTAATGACTTCGTCAATATTCATTGAGTAGCCATGGGTCAAGAACTCCATTGCCTTGGCTGCACGCTTCGGCGTGTCAATCAGGCCGGCACGGTCGGGATTTTCACCGATTTCCTTGAGAATTTTTAGAAAAGCTTGTTCCATGATCAAACACCGTCAAATTGTTCTTTACTGAGAGCGTAACCCTACGATAACCACTATACGTGGTAAAGCCATTTTCAGACCTTTTTTACAAAACAGAGGCGTGAACTTTGAATATCAAAGATTGCATCACAGCAACCGCAGACAAACTGGCAAATTCAGAAGCCTTCTTTGGTCATGGAACTGACAACCCCATTGATGAGGCGGCTTACTTGATCCTTGAAGGCTTGGAAATTGGCTTCGATGATAATCTGGATTATGAAAGGGAATTAAACAAGGACGAAATGGAAAGGCTTGAGGTCTTGATCAGGCAACGAGTCGAGGACCTCAAACCCGTTGCCTATATTGTTGGCAGGGCATGGTTTGCTGGCCATCCTTTTTACTGTGATGAAAGGGCGCTTGTACCCCGGTCTCCCATTGCGGAGCTAATAGGGAATCATTTCGAGCCCCTGCTAGTCCGTGCACCGGCAAGAATACTGGATCTGTGCACCGGCGGCGGGTCAATTGGAATTGCCAGTGCGCTAGCTTTTCCCAAGGCTACTGTGGAACTGGCGGATATCTCTCTGGATGCTCTGGCACTGGCGAATGAGAATATAGTCTTACACCAGCTTGAGGGTAGAGCTGCCGCTATTCATTCCAATTTGTTCGCCGGTATTGATGGAAAATTTGATCTGATTGTTAGCAACCCTCCCTATGTGGCACGTGATGAAGTCGATGCGCTACCAAATGAATACAGTCACGAGCCGGAATTAGGCTTACTGAGCGAAGACGATGGGCTGGCTATACCTCTTGAGATATTAAGGAATGCGGCCGACTATCTAAAAGAAGATGGTGTTTTAGTTATGGAAGTTGGCTTCAATCACGACATTCTAGCTGAGCGCTTAAAAGATGTGCCCCTACTGTGGTTGGAATTTGAATTCGGTGGTGAGGGAGTGTTTTCACTCACCACCAGCGAGCTTAGGCAGTACAGGGACGCCTTCAATTAGTGTACAATGCCCTGCTTTTTGCAGCGCTCCTAGCCGCATCCGGTAGCTCTCAGTCGCATCTGTGAGTCTTAGTTTGATGCGAGAGCTCATAGATAGAGATTTATATGTCAGGCAATACATTCGGCAAGCTATTTACAGTTACCAGCTTTGGTGAAAGCCATGGGCCGGCGCTTGGCTGTGTGGTGGATGGCTGTCCCCCTGGATTGTCACTGTGCGAAGAAGACATGCAGCGGGATCTTAATCGCCGTAAGCCGGGCCAATCACGCTTTACAACACAGCGGCGGGAAGACGATTCGGTAAAGATTCTGTCGGGGGTTTTCGAAGGAAAGACTACCGGCACGCCTATTGGCTTGCTAATAGAGAATACCGATCAGCGTTCCAAAGACTACAGTAAGATCAAAGATCAGTTTCGGCCCGCTCATGCCGACTATACCTATCACGAAAAATACGGAATTAGGGATTACCGAGGCGGCGGCAGAGCCTCGGCTAGAGAAACCGCGATGCGAGTGGCGGCAGGTGCTATCGCTAAGAAATACCTTGCGGAGCAATTCAGCATCGAAGTTCGAGGCTATTTGAGCCAGCTAGGTCCTATCTGCATTGATACTGTGGACTATGCAGAGATAGAACGAAATCCATTTTTTTGCCCTGATGCCTCGAAAGTAGAGGAGATGGAGGCTTTTATGGCCGCTTTGGGCAAGGAAGGAAACTCTATTGGTGCGCGCATTAATGTTTGCGCCACTAATGTCCCGGTTGGGCTCGGTGAACCAATTTTTGACCGGCTGGATGCGGATATTGCCAAGGCGTTAATGAGCATCAATGCCGTGAAGGGTGTGGAAATCGGTGCGGGTTTTGCCTCGGTTGAACAAAAAGGCAGTGAGCATCGGGATGAGATCACCCCCGAGGGCTTTGAAGGCAACAATTCTGGAGGTGTTCTCGGTGGCATTTCCAGTGGTCAGGATATCCTGGCTAGTATGGCTCTTAAGCCAACTTCTAGTATTCGCTTGCCTGGCCGGTCTATAAATACCGCCGGAGAAGCAGAAGAGGTAGTAACCACGGGTCGTCACGACCCCTGCGTCGGTATAAGAGCTACTCCTATAGCCGAAGCGATGCTTGCCCTGGTGCTGATGGACCATGTTCTTCGAGATCGTGGCCAAACAGGAATTGACCGAAGATCTGGCAACACCACGATCTAGGATCCTGATAGATCAGGGTCTTTTCTCAGTTTGAACTTCACATATATCGAGAAATAAACATTAATAACATACAGTTATAGCACTTAGTTAATAGTTAACATTATTATGGATATTAGTATGAGCAGTAAAACTCTTTACGACAAAATCTGGGATGACCATCTGGTTAAGCAACGTGATGATGGCACTGCATTGATTTACATCGACAGGCACCTGATTCATGAAGTTACCTCGCCCCAGGCCTTTGAAGGCATGCGTCTAGCGGGTCGCAAACCTTGGCGCGTCGATGCTAATTTCGCGACACCTGATCACAATATTCCAACCACTCGAGACGAGCGTGCGCTGGGGCTTGAGGGTATTAAGGATCCAGTATCAAAGATTCAGGTAAAAACCCTGGATGACAACTGTCAGGAATTTGGCATTTTCGAATTGAAAATGACTGATGCGAGGCAGGGTATTGTCCATGTTGTTGGCCCGGAACAGGGTGCTACTTTGCCGGGAATGACTATTGTTTGTGGAGATTCTCACACTTCGACCCATGGTGCCTTGGGCGCTCTGGCCCACGGGATTGGAACATCTGAGGTTGAACATGTTCTCGCTACCCAATGCCTGATGCAGCGAAAGATGAAGAATATGCTGGTTCGTATCGATGGTCAGTTAAACCCTGGTGTCACGGCAAAGGATATTGTCTTAGCCATCATTGGCAAGATCGGTACTGCTGGAGGAACTGGCTACACCATCGAATTTGGAGGTGAGGCCATCAGATCCCTTTCAGTAGAGGGGCGCATGACCGTATGTAATATGGCGATTGAAGCGGGTGCTCGAGCGGGCTTGATAGCCGTTGATCAAACCACACTGGATTACATAAAAGGGCGTCCTTTTGCTCCAAATGGCGAGTTATGGGATCAAGCGGAGGCAGCATGGCGTGGACTTGTCAGCGATGATGATGCGGTTTTCGATTCCATTATTGCTCTCCAGGCGGGAGATATTGAGCCGCAGGTAACCTGGGGTACTTCTCCGGAAATGGTTGCTCCTGTGAGTGGATTCGTTCCTGATCCAGAGTCCGAGAGTGATCCGGCCAAGAAGTCCAATATCCAGCAAGCACTCGGATATATGGGGCTTCAAGGCGGAACAGCGATCAAGGATATCCAGCTGGACTGTGTGTTCATTGGTTCATGTACGAATTCAAGGATCGAAGATCTTCGAGAAGCCGCTAAAGTCGTAGAAGGCAAGCAGGTCGCTCAGAGCGTGGAGTTGGCTATGGTGGTTCCTGGCTCAGGTGTGGTAAAGAAACAGGCTGAAGAAGAGGGTCTTGATAAGATATTCGTGGCTGCAGGCCTTGAATGGCGGGAACCCGGCTGTTCAATGTGCCTGGCAATGAATGCTGATCAACTGGGAGAGGGGAAGCATTGCGCGTCAACATCTAACCGTAATTTCGAAGGACGACAGGGTTTTGGTGGGCGTACTCATCTGGTAAGCCCGGCGATGGCTGCCGCGGCTGCGATCCACGGTCATTTTGTAGATGTAAGAACATTAAATTCATAAATATCAATATATTAAAGAGTTAACATGAACAAATTTATCACTGAAAAGGGAAGAGTTCTTCCCTTGGATAGGGCCAACGTTGATACGGATTTTATTATCCCTAAACAATTCCTGAAGTCGATCAAACGAACCGGCTTTGGGGTGAATCTGTTTGATGAGCATCGTTACCTGGATAAGGGTGAGCCCGATGCGGATAACAGCCAGAGGCCGCTGAATACGGACTTCGTACTGAATCAGCCCAGATACCAAGGTGCGAGCATTTTGCTCGCTCAAGAGAACTTCGGTTGCGGGTCTAGCAGAGAGCATGCTCCCTGGGCGCTGGAAGATTATGGCTTTAGAGCAATTTTGGCTCCGAGTTTTGCAGATATCTTCTTTAATAATTGCTTTAAGAATGGCTTGTTGCCAATAGTGTTGGATAAAGAGCTTATTTCTGGGCTATTTGAGGAAGTTGCTAGCAATGAGGGCTATGAGCTGGAAGTGGATCTGAATCAGCAGCGGATCATCAAGCCCGACGGCAGCTACATCGAGTTCTCGGTAGATGCTTTTCGCAAGCACTGTTTGCTCAATGGCCTCGATGATATTGGTTTGACGCTGGAAGATGCTGACGAAATCAAAGCCTTTGAAGCAGATTGGCGGGAGCGAGCCCCGTGGTATTTTTCAGCCGGGGAATCGGTTTAAATATTATATAAATCAGTAAGATAAGACACAGAGAGTAGAAAATGAGCAAGTATAATGTAGCGGTTGTTGGAGCGACTGGAGCTGTCGGAGAGGCAATACTGAGTATCCTTGAGGAACGGAACTTTCCAGTGGATGAAATTTACCCTTTGGCCAGCGAAAGATCTGCTGGCAAAACGCTTATGTTCAACAATAAAGCTGTGATGGTAACGGACCTTGCAGAATTTGACTTCTCCAAGGCGCAGATCGGTCTTTTTTCCGCTGGGGGCAGTATTTCCGAGGAGTTCGCGCCAAAGGCAGCCGCAGCTGGTTGTGTGGTTATCGACAACACCTCGCATTTTCGCAATGACGACGATATTCCTTTGGTGGTGCCTGAAGTGAACCCCGGTGCTGTCGGTCAATACACCGCTAGAAACATCATCGCAAATCCAAATTGCTCAACAATTCAAATGCTTGTGGCACTTAAACCCATCCATGACGCGGTCGGTATCAAGCGTATCAGCGTTGCCACCTATCAGGCAGTTTCTGGAGCGGGAACCCCTGGAATCGAAGAGCTGGCGCGGCAAACCGCTGAGCTGTTGAATGGGCGAGAGTCGGAAAGTGAGACTTTCTCAAAGCAAATAGCTTTCAATGCCTTACCTCATATCGATCAGTTTATGGATAACGGCTACACCAAAGAAGAAATGAAGATGGTTTGGGAAACCCGGAAGATCTTCGGGGACGAAAGTATTCAGGTGAGTGCGACATGCGTGCGAATCCCCGTGTTTTATGGCCATTCAGAGGCTGTACAGATCGAAACAAGCAAGCCGATATCTGATCAGGAAGTACGAGAATTGCTGTCCCATGCCCCGGGAGTAACTGTTATAGATGAGCGCCAGGATGGCGGTTATCCAACAGCTGTAACTGAATCTGCGGGCCAGGACGCAGTTTTTGTCGGAAGAATCCGTCAGGATATATCCTTAGAGAATGGAATAAGTCTGTGGGTAGTGTCGGATAACGTGCGAAAAGGGGCTGCTCTTAACTCCATTCAAATAGCTGAAGAGTTGATAAAAAGCTATTTATAATGAATACTTGCAAGCTCTAGTGAAGAAAGAATCTTAATATTTGAAAGCAGGTTTAGCGTAGTGTTCACTAACATAAGTGAAGCGCTGACAAAAAGATTGAGACTTCAGTTTAAAAGCAAAACCGGATACTGAAAAAGAGAAAGGGACTATGTCGCGTAAATTTGTCGCAATACTAAGCATTCTACTATGTAGCGTGGCGACACAGGTATATGCCCTTGGCTTGGGAACAGTTTCTGTTGAGTCTGCATTAAACCAACCCCTACGATTAAGAATTGAAATCCTTCAACTTGGAGATACCAGGCTGCAGGACGTTAACGTTCAGATGGCATCGCCTGATGATTTTGAGCGCTTCAATATCGATAGAATAGGCTTCCTGTCTAATATACGGTTCGCCGTAGAGAGCACTGCACAGGGCAATGTGGTCATCCTGACTAGCAATCAGATAGTACGCGAGCCTTACCTTAGTTTTATTTTGGAAACTCGCTGGCCTAATGGCAGGTTGTTGAGCGAACACACTATCTTGCTGGACCTTCCAGTATTTGATGAGCAGCAATCTCCTGCCGAGGTTCGACAGCCCATCAGTCCGATATTGCAGGCTCCTAGTCAATCACAGTCTGCGGCTCAACCCTTTGTCGATCAGGCTTCGGGTGCAGCTTCAAGCGTTACTTCGCCTGCAGTGACTGCACCTTCGTCTGCAGCAGCCGACGCTTCCTCTGCGGCAAATATCCAGCCAGAGCAAATATCACCTCAAGAAGACGAGTTGAACTCAACACAAATCGAACCAGCAGTGGAGCAAGAAGAAACAGCTGTCATTGATGATGTACTGGCTGAGGAAGTAGTTGAAGAGAGCACAGAAGAGATAGCTGAAGAAGTTGCTGAAGAACCGGTTAATGAAGAGATTGCAGAAGTAACTCCGGAAGTGGAAGAGCCTTCCGTGGATGCTACTTCGGAACCTGAAGCGCCTGTGACAATCGAAACAGATGCCAATGACACCCTATCTGACATAGCCCTGCAGCTTCGTCCTAATGATTCCGTATCCATTCAGCAAACCATGCTGGCAATTCAGGCGCTTAACCCTGACGCCTTTGCAGAAGGCAATATCAATCGTATGCGCAGCGGGCAGGTACTTCGGATTCCTTCCCTGGCTGATATTGAAGCGATCGATCAGCGAGAGGCTGTGGAAGAAGTTTCTCGCCAGAATCAACAATTTGCCCAGGTTGATGTTCAGCCCCTCGCCGCACCAGCATCAGCAACACCGGATCAGGATGACGCACCTCAGGGTCAGTTGAGTGTTGTAACAGCCGAAGATGCTATCGATGCTAGCGGCGGAACTACGCAATTGGATTCGGCTGAAAACAACGAGCTCGATGAAAGAATTTTGGAATTGGAAGCGCAGTTAGCGGTACGCCAGGAAGAGGCTGATCGAGCACGAATCGAACGAGATGATCTTGAAGCGCGTCTGCAAGAAATGGAATCTCAGATTAGTGCCGCACAGGAAATTATCAGGCTGCAGGATTTACAGTTGGCTCAGCTTCAGCTAGAACTCGCTGAAGCGGCAGAGCAAGCCCAAGTAGAAGCACAGCAACAGGCTCAAGTGGATGCTGTGCAAGCAGCTGCTCAGGAACCAATGCCTACATCGACAAACCTTGCTGATGATGTGATGCGTATTCTTGGCGGGAATAGCCTGTTTATGATTTTCGGAGTGGTGCTGGCGGTATTGCTAATCGTCGTATTGCTTTTGCGTCGAAACCGAGCGGTTAAGCTGGAAGATGAAGAACTTGATGAGATAGCCGAAGGTCGCGACGACACAGAAACTGAAACAGCGGAAGAACAAATCAAGAGCAGTGATGACGGGTTCGAAGATTTTGGCCCAGCGGAAATGGATGAAGAGCTAGATGGCATTATTGGTTCTGATGTGGGCGAAGAGAAGGACGATAGCAATCCTGTTTATGATGCGCTGAGCCGAGGAAGAGAATTTATTAACGCAGGCAACTATGCGCGAGCAATAGGCTTGCTGACGGCCTCTCTTAATGAACAGGGTGAGAATGATGAAGTTCGTCTAACTCTGGCTGAGGCCTACGCTCGCGAAGGTGACAGGCATGGATTCGATGAGCAGCTAGCTGTGTTTGGTGACACAGATAATTCAGATGTTAGTGAAAAGCTTACAGAGTTGCGACTAATTCTCGATGAGGTGCCTGCAAGCGAAAGTGGTTCTACAGTTGTTGATTTTGATGATTCTGATTCCAAAACAGATAGTGCGGAACCCGCTGATACTGAAACAGACAAAGAAGCAGATAGCACGGAAACTCAGTCATTTCTTGATGATTTGGGAATTGATCTAGATGCCTTTGACGATGATGAAGCCTTTCATGAAAACGAAGAAGGCGAGCCGAAGGAGCAAGAAGAGCCAGCCGCGCCGGAAATTGAAGAAGAGTCCTCCTCTGCTATTGATCTTGATGTGCTTGAGCCAGATGATATGGGCATGACTTTCGATTTGGCAGATGATTCGGGCTCTGAACAAGAGAACGGTGATGAAGAAGCTTCAGCGGAAAGTGAAACCGCTTCAGACAGTGAAGATAATAGTCAAATAGAAGAAGTTGAGTTTGAAGTAAGCGATAAAGAAGACACGTCAGCTGCATCCCCAGAAGACGAAATAGATTTAAGTGAATTTGAAGTGGCCGCTTCCGACACTGATTCAGCCGAAGAATTGTCTACCGATGATGAAGATTATCTTGATCTCGACGCTATGGAAGCGGGCGAGGTTGAAGACGAAATCGAATTTGATATTGAAGCAGACACCGACGCAGATAATAAAGATTCGGTTGAGTCGGCAACAAGCCAGACTGACGACAGCCTCAGCGATGATGATTTGGAGTTTCTTTCCGATGATGACGAGATAGAAGTTGAGTCGGCGGGCGAAGTTGAAGATAACGAAGATTTCGATGATGATGAGGCTGCAACCAAATTGGAGCTTGCCTATGCCTATCAGAAGATGGGCGACATCGAAGGTGCAAAAGAGATTCTTCAGGAAGTTGTCAGAGAAGGCACTGAAGACCAGGCCAAAGAAGCAGAGAAACTACTTTCCACTCTCGATGCTTCTTGATTAAACCGCCCAGCCTAAGTGACGCAAGCAAGTGTCCAATCCTCAGTTAGATAAAGAACAAACTTATCGCATAGCTTTGGCACTTGAATATGTCGGCGCTAGCTATTCAGGCTGGCAGAAACAATCTGCTCCCCAATTGAATACTGTTCAGCATGAACTGGAACAAGCCCTTTCTAAAATAGCTGATCATAAAGTCACTGTTAGCTGTGCGGGAAGAACGGATTCCGGGGTTCACGCTACGTGCCAGGTGGTACATTTTGAATGCAAAATCGATCGCGGGGAGAAAGCGTGGGTCATAGGAAGCAATAGTATATTGCCTCCGGACATAAGGGTGGTTTGGGCGCGCAATGTCAGTGACGACTTTCATGCTCGATTCAGTGCGCTGTTTCGGCGCTATCAATACGTAATTCTGGAAGGGAAGGTTGAGAGCGCAATACTGGCCGGGCGTGTCACACAGCAGCGCCCGGGGCTGGATCATCATGCAATGAATGAAGCGGCTCAGTTGTTGCTAGGGGAGCGTGACTTTACCTCATTTCGGGCGGCGGGCTGCCAATCGAAAACTCCTAATAGGAATGTGCACGCGGTTTCAGTTACTCGAAGTGGAAATTTTGTATTGTTGGATATTCAGGCTAACGCCTTTTTGCAGCATATGGTGAGGAATATAGCCGGGTCGCTACTGTCGATTGGACGCGGGGAGCAAGATCCGCGCTGGATTGGCCAACTGTTGGACGCAAGAGATCGAGGCAAGGCGGGAGTAACGGCGTCACCAGACGGGCTATACCTCGTTGGTGTTGGCTATCCAGCTGAATTTAATTTACCGGACTGTCTTATCTTTCCGCCGACAAACAGTCCGCCGATAAACAATCCGCCAATAAACAACTAGATGCATAGGCTGGTGTGGCGGAATTTGTTAGAATGAGATCTTTCACCAGCCTTCAGAATAGCCTTGCATAAGCCCTGGATTAAAATTTGTGGTATTACCCGGCATGAGGACGCTTTATTAGCGGCCCAACTTGGCGCGGATGCTATTGGGCTGAATTTTTATGCTGATAGCCCGAGAGTGATAAATGTTGAGCAGCTTGAGGATATTGTAGGAGAGCTTGATCAAAAAATATTGGTAGTAGCCCTATTCGTGAACCCCGATCGTGAACTGGTTGATTCTGTAATAAGTACCGGCAAGGTGAATTTTCTTCAATTTCATGGCAGTGAATCACCTTCATTCTGCGAGTCGTTTTCCTTACCGTATATGAAGGTTTTCAGAGTTGGTGAGTCGGAAAATTTGATTGCCGATATTAGGGCTTATAGTTCGGCGAGATATATTTTATTAGACAGCTTTGATGTGTGCGCCTTTGGTGGCACGGGCAAGACCTTTGACTGGCCTGTCGCTGCAAAACTAGTAAGCGAGCTCGATGTGGATCTGGTGGTAGCCGGTGGCTTAAGTCCAGAGAATGTTGCCGAGGCGGTAGCGCTTATCAAGCCCTTTGGTGTGGATATCAGCAGTGGTGTAGAAGCAGAGAAAGGCATCAAGGATGCAGAGAAGATGAAACTATTTATTGAAGGAGCAAGTAAGAGTGTCTGAGCAAGAATCTAGTCAAAGTCAATTTGATGGCCCTGATCTATCAGGTCATTTCGGTCCCTATGGTGGAACCTTTGTTGGTGAAACCCTTATAGCCGCTGTAGAAGAACTTGCAGAAATTTATGGCAAGCTAAGCAAGGACGAAGATTTTTGGCGTGAATATGATTATGAGCTAAAGCACTATGTTGGCAGACCGTCTCCCTTGTATTTTGCTGAGCGTCTAACAGCAGCAGCCGGAGGTGCTCAGGTTTATCTGAAGCGCGAAGACCTTAATCACACCGGTGCTCATAAGATTAATAATACTATCGGCCAGGCTCTGATAGCGAAGCGAATGGGCAAGCCCCGAATCATCGCTGAGACTGGCGCCGGACAGCACGGCGTAGCCAGCGCGACAGTCGCTGCCAGGCTTGGCCTGGAGTGCCACGTTTATATGGGTGCGGATGACATCGTTCGTCAGGCGCCAAATGTATATCGTATGAAGTTGCTCGGGGCGAACGTGATTTCCGTGGACTCAGGGTCTTCAACCTTGAAAGATGCCATGAATGAAGCGCTGAGAGACTGGGCTACAAATGTTGATAACACTTATTACATTATCGGCACAGCCGCAGGCCCCCATCCCTATCCTCAACTGGTGCGAGATTTCCAATGCGTCATAGGCCGAGAAGCCCGTGAGCAAAGTTTAGAGCAGATAGGCAGGCTTCCGGATGCGCTGGTTGCCTGTGTTGGTGGCGGTTCCAATGCCATCGGTTTGTTCCACCCGTTTTTAGAAGATGAAGAAGTTGCAATGTACGGTGTGGAAGCAGGCGGTCTAGGCATCGATAGTGGTAAACATGCAGCGCCACTCAGCGTTGGTAAGCCAGGAGTGCTCCATGGCAATCGCACTTACCTGATGAGCGACGAGGGCGGGCAAATCTTAGAAACCCATTCCGTGTCTGCCGGCCTCGATTATCCGGGTGTAGGTCCAGAGCATTCCTGGTTAAAAGATATTAAGCGAGTTAACTATGTTTCGGCGAATGATGAAGAAGCTCTGGCTGCTTTTCATCAGCTAACCAGGCTGGAAGGAATCATTCCTGCCCTGGAGTCCAGCCATGCTGTTGCTTACGGTATGGAGCTAGCGGCAACTATGAAGAGTGATCAGAATATAGTGATCAATCTCTCCGGTCGCGGTGACAAGGATATCGAAACAGTTGCGAAGATAGAGGGGATTGAGCTGTAGCAGGGCTGACAGCAGAAAACGAAAATGAGCAGAATTAAGCAGGTCACAGATAACGCAAAGCTAAACAATCGCAAGCTGTTGATACCTTACTTGGTGTCAGGCGATCCAAACCTGGCATCTACACTCAGCTTGATGCACGGTTTAGTGAAGGCCGGAGCCGACATAATTGAATTGGGCATACCATTTAGTGATCCGTCTTCCGACGGCGCTGTAATTCAACGTGGAGTCGAACGCGCCCTTGCAAAAGGTACTCAATTGAAGGATGTCATGTCATTGGTGCGGCAGTTTAGGGAGAAAGATGAGTCTACGCCCATTGTGCTTATGGGTTATTTAAATCCAATTGAATACATGGGGTATGAATCCTTTGCAGCATTGGCGGCGGATTCAGGTGTTGATGGGGTGCTTATTGTAGATATGCCACCTGTTGAGTCAGGTGAACTGCACGGTATTTTGAAATCCGCAGGTATAGATACCATCTATCTGGTGGCTCCGACCACTAGGGAAGCTCGTCTCCAGTCTATTTGTGGTCTCAGCTCTGGCTACCTCTACTATGTTTCATTGAAGGGAGTTACCGGCGCGGCTATTAGTGATTATGGTGAAATTGAAGCAAATATCAGTCGACTTAGGGCGTATACACAGCAGCCGATTGTCGTAGGATTTGGAATAAAAGATGCTGATAGCGCCAAGGCTATGGCGGCGATCTCTGACGGCGTAATTATAGGTAGTGCGCTGGTGGACAAGATTGCCCTGTTGGCTGATCAAGATTCTCAGGATAATGCTGATATAGTACGGACTACAGAGATTATTGGGCTTGCACGAAAAGCTATAAACGACTTAATATAGGTCTTATAACATATTGATATTACGGATTTAAAATGAGCTGGATTGACAAAATACTACCGTCTATCGCGAACGCCCCGGGGGAGAGCAAGAAATCTGCTGTGCCGGAAGGCGTATGGAAGAAATGCCCGCGCTGCGACGCTATGTTGTATAAAAAATCCCTCAGTGAGAACCATGATGTCTGCCCTAAATGTGATCATCATTTAAGGATCGCTGCACGTCGACGCTTGGAATTGTTTCTGGATAGCGGCGGACAAGAAGAGCTAAACAGCGAGCTCGAGCCTGTAGATTTGCTCAAATTCAAGGATCTTAAGAAATACAAAGATAGGCTTGCTGCTGCTCAAAAAGGCACTGGCGAGAAAGATGCCCTTATCGTAATGAAGGGGGCAATTAATGGTACCCCAGCAATTGTTGCAGCCTTCGAATTCGCCTTTATTGGCGGCTCTATGGGCGCGGTAGTGGGTGAAAAGTTCACTCAGGCTGTCAACACCTGTATTAAAGAAGGCCTACCGCTGATCTGTTTTTCCACCAGTGGCGGTGCGCGCATGCAGGAAGCATTGATTTCCTTGATGCAAATGGCCAAGACTTCAGCGGCGCTACAGAAGCTGAAAGAGGAGTCATTGCCTTATATTTCGGTTTTGGTGGACCCAGTTTATGGTGGAGTTTCCGCCAGTCTTGCGATGTTGGGTGATATCAATATTGCGGAACCAAATGCCTTGGTAGGCTTTACCGGACCAGACGTTATTCGGCAAACTGTAAGAGTTAAATTGCCCGAAGGCTTTCAGCGAAGTGAATTCCTACTGGAGCACGGCGCTATCGATATGATTGTTCATCGCCGGGATATGCGTGGCAAGATAGCCTCAATTCTGGACAAGTTAATGCATCATCGAAACTCAGCCCCTAAGGCGATCACCAGCTAGGATATCAGCCTCGGCGTCGCTCCCCGGAAGATTGTAATGCTCTCGAAAGATAGCTCGCTTGATAGCTGGCTGGCACATATTTCAAGTGTACACCCACGAGAAATTGACTTAGGCCTTGATCGCATCTCGAAGGTCGCTGCTCGACTACTTCCAGCTCGGCCCGGAAAGTTCGTAGTTACTGTTGCAGGAACCAATGGCAAAGGCAGCAATGTTGCCGCTATGGAAGCCATGCTTATTGCGAATAAATTTTCCACTGGCGCATTTACCTCTCCTCATATTTCCAGATTCAATGAACGTATCCGGCTTAACGGCCAGGATGTCAGTGATGAAGTGCTGATTAGTGGCTTGCTGGCAATCGAGTCTTGTCGTCAGGGTGAGTCACTTAGTTATTTCGAATACTCCACCCTGTTAGCGCTGTTGATATTCGCCGAGGTTGAAGTGGATGTTGCAATTCTTGAAGTAGGTTTGGGGGGTAGGCTTGATGCAGTAAATCTGATCGACCCGGATGTTGCAGTGATTACCAGCATCAGTATCGATCACGAGGACTGGCTCGGATCTGATCTGGATGGGATTGCAGCAGAGAAGGCGGGAATCATGCGTGAAAATGTTCCCACAGTGTGCTGCGATGAGTTTCCCAGTAAAAGTATCAACGAAAAGGCAGAGGCGATTTCTTCCAGGCTCTATGTGATGAACCAGCATTATTCAATGCAGGCAATTGAGAGGGATCAGGCCTGGATGTGGTCAGGGCTTAACGTCAGCAATGTGCCGATTGAGTGCGGGCCCATTGCAAACAAAAGCATTCATTTTTCAAATTTGGCCAGCGCGATGCAGGCGCTTGCTCTTTTGCCTCTGGATATCGATTGGCAACTCGCAGCCAAAGCGCTGGCTCAGTTGCATCTGGCGGGTCGATTTGAGTTACGCAGGGATAGAAAAAGCGGATGTCCCGTCATATTCGATGTCGCTCACAATCCGGCCGCGGCAACACTTTTGGCCGCTAATTTAGAAGGCCTGCAGGCGGGGCATGAGGCTTATGGAACTATTGCTGTAGTACTGGCTGTGATGGCAGATAAAGATGTAGAGGAAATGGTTTCATCCTTAGAATCCTGCTCCGACTTCTGGTATATTGCGCAGGTCGATGAGGCACGTTCGATGCCGGTCTCAGAGCTAAATGAACGCCTGAAAAATCGAGCTTTTTTCCAACAGGAGAAAACACAGCTTGAATGCTTCGAAAGTGTTTCGGAAGCCTATGAAAAGGCTTGCGAATTGAACCCTGAACGAGGTTTGGTAGTGGTAAGCGGTTCTTTTTTCACCGTTGCCTCAGTCCGGGACAAAAGTGACGCACTGTAACTAAATGACAACTAGTATATGACTACTGGAGTTTCTTCAGCGTGAATCAAGGTACTAAACAGCGAATTGTTGGTACTGTAGTCCTGCTCGCGCTGGCCTTGATTTTCTTGCCCATTATTTTTGACGGCGAAGGAAGTTATCAGGACGACCTTGCTAGCAGAATCCCTGACCCCCCGATTATTTCCATACTTCCCGAACCGATGCAGACTCGACCGGTGATCATCGCCAATACAGATGCAATAAATCTTAGTGATGAAACCTCAGCAAATCAGCAAGCATCTAACGACGAGCAGTCGACTGCTACAGGCTCAGCCGAAGACCCATCTGCGTCAGCGATCGATGCAGACGAAGAAAATACTGTCGAGGTAAGCAGCTCTGAAGCGGTCTTTACCCGGGAAATCCCTCAACTTGCCAGCAATGGATTACCAGAAGGCTGGAGTGTACGTTTAGGCTCTTTCTCCGACTCGAGCAACGCATCAAAGCTTTTGCAAGATTTGCTGGAGGCAGAATACAAAGCGTATTCACGAGTTATTCAGCGAGATCAGGGAGAACTGACGGCTATATTTGTTGGGCCCTGGCTAGATCGAAATCGAGCAGATGATTATCAGCAGACGCTGGAGGAAGAATTTAATCTAGCGGGTCTGGTTGTTCCCTATGAGATCGAGAAGTTATAAGCACAGGCGCGTGTGTCTCCATGAACGAAGTTGATATAGCGATATTAGTAGTTATCGGTCTCTCCTGCCTTTTTGGTTTGTGGAGGGGGCTGATAAAAGAAGTGCTTTCATTGGTGACCTGGATCGCAGCTTTGCTGGTAGCCAGGGTATACAGTCAAACTCTCTCAGACCTGATGACAGGGATGATTGAAAATGAAGGTGCTCGCTATGTGGCAGCATTTGCATCGCTATTTGTCATAGTGATGATGTTGGGGACTCTGCTAAACCACCTCATGTCAAAGCTACTTACAATAAGTGGTCTAAAGTTCGCAGACAGGGTTTTTGGTGGAGTGTTTGGAGTCGCCAGGGGCGTGATTATTGTATTGGTTATTATGTTTATCACCAGCGTATTCGTTTCAGAGACCCAGCGCTGGCAGCAATCGGTTCTTATTCCTTACGGCATGGATTTGATCGAGCGCTCGCAGATTTTTATTGGGGATATTAATAGCGTCGAGACGCCTAATTCAGATAGCTCACTCACGGAGTAAATATGTGCGGATTGGTTGGGGTTGTAACAGGTAAAGACGTTGGTGTCTGTCTCTATGACGCGCTGACGGTACTACAGCATCGAGGGCAGGATGCTGCGGGCATCATGACCAGTGATGGCGGCAAGTTAAACCTGCGTAAAGATAACGGCCTGGTTAAAGATGTTTTCCGTACACGGCATATGCGAAGACTTACGGGTCAAATGGGAATAGGGCACGTCCGCTATCCCACAGCCGGTAGTTCGAGCCCAGCGCTGGCACAGCCATTCTATGTAAACTCTCCTTATGGTCTAAGCCTGGTTCATAATGGAAATCTCACCAACACCAAAGAGTTATTACGAGATCTTTTCAAGGAAGATCTTCGTCACATCAACACCGATTCAGATTCGGAAGCTTTGTTGAATGTATTTGCCCATGAACTACAGCGTCGTAATAAAGTTAAGGCAACACCTGAGGATGTTTTTGCAGCCGTTGCCGGTGTGCACAATCGCTGCCGTGGTGGTTTTGCCTGTGTGGTGATGATTGCGGGATACGGTCTGGTTGGTTTTAGAGACCGAAACGGTATCAGGCCATTGGTCTTTGGTAGCCGTGAAGGAGAAAACGGTAAGGAGTATATGCTCTCATCTGAATCCGTCGCCCTGGATTCTCAGGGATTTACCGTCGAGCGAGATGTGGCTCCCGGCGAAGCGGTGTTTATTGATGTTAAGGGGAATTTCCACAGTCAGCTGTGTACAGAGCCTGGCGAGCACACGCCTTGCATCTTTGAGCACGTGTATTTCGCGCGACCGGACTCCCTCATGGACAGTATCTCAGTCTATAAGGCTCGGCTTCGAATGGGTGAGAGGCTCGCAGACAAGCTTCTCAGGCAGCGCCCCGATCATGATATCGATGTGGTAATTCCTATACCCGATACCAGCAGAACGTCGGCTCTAGAGCTAGCCAATCGTCTTGGCATTAAATATCGAGAAGGTTTTGTTAAGAATCGATATATCGGTCGCACATTTATCATGCCGGGTCAGAGTCAGCGAAGAAAAAGCGTTAAGCAAAAGCTCAATGCTATCGAGTTGGAGTTTCGCGGAAAAAATGTCTTACTAGTTGATGATTCCATTGTCAGGGGAACTACCTGTCAGCAGATTATCCAGATGGCGAGAGAAGCGGGTGCCAATAAGGTTTATTTCGCTTCTGCTGCACCAGCAATTCGCTATCCAAATGTATATGGCATCGATATGCCATCAGCATCGGAGTTAATAGCTGCAGGAAAGACTGACGAAGAAATTGAGAAAGCTATCGGCGCCGACTGGTTAATCTATCAGGATCTAGATGATCTCGTGGCGACGGCTTCGGAAGGAAATCCAGCTATCAAGAAGTTCGAATGCTCGGTATTTAATGGAGAGTACATAACAGGTGATGTAGATGAAATTTATTTAAGGCGCCTGGAAAACACTCGCAATGATAATGCCAAAAAATCAAAGAAAAAGAAAAGCAGTCAGCACAAGGAACAGAACCTGGTTTCAGATTTTCAAAATGATTCTTAAAGGTGGTTCCTGAATCTAGAGAAGAGAGTATTGGATGTTTTCAGTAAACGCAGAAAAGAAGTCGGAAGAACGCACTGATATTGTCGAGAACAATGCTTCTCGTCAGGTGCAGATAGCTGTCGATGAGGTTGGCAAAGCGCTGTTAGGTAAGGATCATCAGATCCGCCTTGCATTGTGTTGCCTTTTTTCAGGTGGGCACCTGCTGATTGAAGATTTACCAGGAATGGGAAAGACAACTCTTTCCTACGCATTAGCCAAGGCAATGGGGCTTGATTATAACCGCATTCAATTTACCAGCGATTTGCTACCAGCAGACATTCTGGGAATTTCAATTTATGATCAGAACACCAGTGGTTTTACCTTTCACCCCGGACCTATTTTTAGTCAACTGGTGTTGGCGGATGAGATCAATCGAACTACACCTAAAACCCAGAGCGCCTTGTTAGAGGCAATGGAAGAGCGCCTTGTTAGAGGCAATGGAAGAGCGGCAGGTCACTGTTGAGGGGGAGACGCGAGAGCTTCCTGAGCCTTTCTTCGTGATTGCTACGCAAAACCCAGTCACCTTGGCAGGAACATATCCACTACCTGAATCCCAGCTGGATAGATTCTTGATGCGCCTACGACTGGGATACCCTGATCAGCGTGCTGAGCGAGAACTGTTAGAAATGAACACGGAGAGGGATAAGGTAGAAACTATTCAGCAATGCCTCAGTGAAGAGGATGTGGCTTCCTTTAGGAAGCAGTCTGCAGATGTTACGGCCAGTGAATCCTTACTGGACTACGTGCAACGAATTATCAATTTTACCCGCGGCAAAGATGAATTTCATTTTGGTTTGTCTCCGCGAGGAAGTCTGGCCGTCATGCGGGCATCGAAGACCTGGCCCTAATGTGCGGTCGTAATCATGTTATTCCCGAAGATGTTCAAGCTATCTTACCTGCTGTGGTTGAGCATAGGCTAAGAGCAACAACAGATGATGATGGGCACACCGGAGCTTCTCTAGTGCAGCGACTACTTAACGAAGTCGATGTAATCGATTAGTCCTTGTTTATTTCCTGACCCCAATACGTAGGTAATGGTTTTATGGCCTTGGATTTAGGGGCGAGATGGGATAAAAAATTCCAGCAATGGATGGCTTCCCGCATTCCTCCCAGGGAAAGCGTTACTCTCGATCGGAAAATTATCTATATCATTCCTAGTTCTAATGGCTTGATGTTCGTTGTCGCAGCGGGCCTAGTGTTTATTGCTGCTATAAATTACGCAGTTAGCCTGGCCTTCGGCTTGGCATTTTTGATGGTGAGTATTTTTATTCTTGCCATACTGCATTGTTTCAATAATTTGAATCAGCTTACTTTTACTGGCTTGGCAAGCAGGGCTGTATTTGCTGGCGAGCAGGCTACATTCCGCGTGAAGATCACTAGGTCTCCAACTCGTAAGCATGAAGCCTTGCATCTGAATTTCCCTGGTGAAAACAGCAGCCATGCGGACCTTTTCATTAACGATCAGGTAGAAGTTGATGTCTTTGCAGCTGCTTCAAAAAGAGGGTATTTCAAGGCGCCACTGTTAAAAACAACTACGTATTATCCTTTGGGGCTTTGTCGCGCCTGGTCGGTTCTTGATTTGAATTTACGCTGCCTTGTGTATCCTAAACCAATACCGTTTGTTATGAGTCAATTCAATATCGGATCTGGCGGCACTGATGATTCGGCAATTATCAAGGAAGGAAGTGAAGATTTTTACGGCCTGCGTGATTATGTCCCAGGAGACTCTATGCGCCAGGTTGCATGGAAGAATGTAGCTCGTGGTCAGGGGATGCAGGTAAAACAGTTTGTAGACTACGTCGACAATAAGGTTTGGCTGGATTGGGATATGTTTTACGGTTTTAACACAGAAGAGCGACTGTCTCGTCTATGTTATTGCATTCTCAAATTATCCAAACAGGATAAGCCCTTCGGGATGAAAATTCCGGGCTCTGAAATACCTCCGGATACCGGTCCTGAACATAAAAAGAAGCTATTGCGCACTCTTGCGCTTTTTGGGGTGGAATAGTGGATATCAGCTATCAGATTCCTCGAACTGCTCTAGTCTGGATATTGATTTCGGTAGTTATGGTTGTGCTACCGCAGAGTTTAAGAATACCCGCCTGGATTTCCATTATTGCCCTTGGTTGCGTGATCTGGCGAGTATTGATATTTACTGGAAAGTTAAATTACCCAAGCCGCTTGATGCGAGTTGGAGTTGTGCTGTTTACTGTGGCTGTTTCTATTTCCCAAATGCGAAATATCGGAGTTGGTCTGGACTCTGCTGCAAGTTTGCTGGTTCTCGGTTTTGTTTTTAAATTAATAGAAATGCGCCAGAAGAGAGATATCTATGTGGTGATAGCTCTTTGTTTTATATTAAGCATGGTCTCCTTTCTTTATTCCCAGAGTGTTGTGGCGACGCTATATATCGCTGCCTGTGTAGTGGTGATTACCGGAGCGATGATTTCACTCAATCGCTCGGTATTGATATCGGACAATTCAGGAACAATAAGACTTGCTATGAAACTCTCTATGCAGGCCTTGCCATTGACCATAGTTTTGTTTGTAGTATTTCCCAGAATCGCGCCGTTATGGGCAGTACCTATCTCTAGTAACGGTAGTACTACCGGTGTAAGCGATGAGATGGCCCCTGGAGATATCAGTCAGCTCGGCCGCTCTGGGGAATTGGCATTTCGGGTACAGTTTGAAAACGGTGCTCAACCTTTTCATTCGGAGCTCTACTGGAGAGGGTTGGTATTAGATGACTTCGATGGGGTCACCTGGCGTCGAACCAATAGCTCATCTTCTTCGTCCTATGGTCGCGCTGCAGCGTTATCGGACTTTAACTTCAATTGGCAGGACAGGGTCAACACCGACGGTAATCCGATTTACTACAATGTGATTTTGGAACCGACACAACAACCCTGGATTTTTGGGCTTCACCTGGCTGAAGATCAAAGTAACAAATATTTTCAGAGCAGAAATTTCGAATTATTTAATAACGGCCTGATTACCCAGAGGACGAGTTACGATCTCAGGTCGTGGCGTAGCAATCAAACAGATGTGACACTCCTGGATAGCGGCCGTAGGCGCACAACAAGCCTTCCTGACGATGATGGTAACGAACAGAGCCGTCGGTTCGCTCAGCAGCTGCGCAGTAGCGTCAATAGCGATAGAGATTACGTCTATGCTGTTTTGGCGAACTTTCAACAGAGCGAATTCTATTACACTCTCAATCCTTCCTTGCTCGGCGATAATCGTATTGATGATTTCCTGTTTAATACCCGGGAAGGATTTTGCGAGCACTATGCCAGTAGCTTTGCTTATCTGATGCGTGCCGTTGGTATTCCGTCGAGGGTGGTTGTGGGCTATCAAGGGGCTGAGTACAACCCTTACGAAGACTATATGATGGTCTATCAATATAACGCCCATGCCTGGAATGAGGTTTGGTTGGAAGGGGAAGGTTGGGTTCGCTTCGATCCAACTTCAGCTGTCTCCCCTGAAAGAATTGAACTGGGTGTTGAGGCTGCTTTGGCAGATGATCCTGCATTCATGGAGGATGGCCTGTTTTCTGCAGTTCGAAGAGGCAACATAGATTGGATTAACGCCATGCGATTGCGCCTGGATGCTATTGAGTATGAATGGAATCGTCGCGTCGTTAACTATAATGAAGACGTTCAGTTTGAAGTATTTGAACAAATTCTAGGAGAGGTTACGGAAGAGAAGATTCTCATGCTGCTTATCGGGCTGGCTAGTGTAGCTCTGGCGGTTGTTGGATTCACAGTGATTCGCTTCGATCCTCCTTCACCACAGACGCCAGTCAATAAATTCTATAAACAGGTATTGTGCAAGGAGCTGAGGAAGATTGGTCTGGAGCGGGCTCCAGGAGAAGGGCCGCAAGCTTTTTGTGCAAGGGTTTCACGGGAAAGACCTGAGTTGGCTGGGCCGATGGCGGAAATTACTAAGCTGTATATTCAATTAAACTACGGAGAGAAAACGGTAGAACAGGAAACCATTAAAACAGAGCTACGAAAAATGAAGAGCTTGTTTCAGCAATTGCGAACTAGTGTTTAACCGCCCGAGAGCTTTACATCCTTAAAGTGCTTCGCCATTTCAGTCTTCAATTTATCCCGATGATCTCCCTGAATTTCTATTACTCCATCTTTAACAGTTCCACCTGAGCCGCATAGAGCTTTCAACCGCTTCGATAGTTTTTTTAGTTCAGCTTCCGGCAAAGGGCATCCTCGAATAAGCGTCACTCCCTTGCCTTTTCGGCCCTTACTTTCTCGAGAAATTCTTATAGCTGGTTCTGTGTTTTGTACAGGTTTAAGTTCTGACGAACGACATTTACAATTTTTTAGAGGTTTATGGCAGCCGCGACAGATACTGTCTCCAGCGGTACTGAACACCAGTCGTGACTCACTCATTGTAGTGGATCACGACTTGTAAAGAGGGGGGAGTGCATACTGCTGTTCCTGCAGTTCTTGCTTTCTTTTTTGCTGTCGAGATTTGCGTAAGCTGGTAACCAGCTTTGAAAGAGCTGCCGAGTCGAACGTTCTAGCTGTGCCGCTTTGATTCTCGCTGCAAAACAGAGAAGATTGAATGGCATGAACATGCTCGTGTAATTCTGGAGCTTGTTGCTGTTGCAAAATATCTTCCATGGAAATTACTTGTATGTCATTGAAAAAGTGATTGCACCATATGATCAAGGATACTCGAATACGATTAAGGTCGGAGCCAGCAAGGGTTTTACTTAGTTGACTAAATGCAACTGACTCGTTGTTCTCTACGGAATAACGCGCCTTGAATTGCTGTAGCTTTCCTCGCAGGAATTCAGAAATTTCTTCACGATTGGGCAGCAGCACCAATCTATATATGCTGAAGGCAACGATAAGGAATGCCAAAAGAATAGCGTAATTCATCCATCTTGCTTCAACTTCAATAAACTCAGTTTGAGCTTGTTCGTCGATCATGTCTTGGCTTAGCTCGGGAACAGCAGCCAACAAATCTTCGATATTTTCAGTGCTTGCTACTGCCTGTTCAGACGGAACCACTCCCTGAATATTAGCGACGACAAATCGGGTAGCAGGAACTACAGTGGATTCAAGTTGATCGGTATCTATATTCCACCAGGGGACACTAATCTCTGGAATTGTGATATTCCCCTCCCGGATTGGAACTACAGTTGTTGTTTCGACCCGTGTGCCGACAATAGCGCCCTCAACAAATGTTCTTTGGATGTCAGCTGGATCTGGGTAGAGGTTTACACCTTCTATTTCTGTATTGGAGAAGGGAGGCAGCACAGCTCCATCCAGGCCGTATGCAACCATGGTTATAGTTCTTACTACGCTGTCGCCCACCCGTAGGTCATCGATGTCAGCGCTCCATGTCTCTTCCAGAGTCAATCCGCTCACAGGCAGCCAGAAGTCACTATTTTGAACAGCAGCTGGTCTTTCTTTAACATCGATTGAAATACCTTCAATAAATGCTGTAACTCGTCTGGTATTTAGGTTTCTGAAGACGAAGTTACTTGACCCGTCTGTTACTTCGCCACGGAATAGTATGTCGGGAATATCCAGAGGACCGCTGCGTTGAGGAAAGATCACATAACGCTTTTCATAGACGCCGAATCGTTCTCCGTCGATAAGCTTTTCATATTGATTAGGAGACCCGATTAGTTGGATAACAGTATCGTCCATTTCTAACTCGGTGAACTGCGGGTTTCTGATTCCGTTAATCGTGTAATAGAGCCTAACGGTAAAGAGCAATTGTTCTTGAACGTAGACCGCGTCCTTATTAACTTCGATTTCTAAGAACAGTTCTTCATCTGATTGGTTGGATCTGGGGCCTTCGTTAGAGACGGTTATGGTTATAGGCTCGGTGGTTTGCCCTGATATTTCAAGGGGAGGGATTTCCAGTTCGCCTTCGTTAAGAGGGAACAAGGTGACAATATAATCTGTCCAGGACTCGACAGCGCCATTGATGCTGCGAATCTGACTAGAAGTTCTTGTGCCCAGCACGTCAAAGTCTGAAGTTAGGGGCGTTAGGTCCAGTTGCATACCCTGGCGCTGTTCGAATACTCGTATAGTGAGTGTTAGTGTTTCGCCTCTGGCAACTTCATTTCTGTCAACGCTAAGCTCTAATTCCTGCGCTTGTAGACTGCTAGAGAATAATAGGAATACAGATAACATTGCGAGCAAGGAGTTTGTGAAATGTCTCACCAGATTTGTCCTCCATCCTGTGTGCTGTTAGCTGTGCCGTTGAGTTGTCGCTGTCGGTACTGATAACGAAACTTTCTGCGCAAGAGCTCACCTGGATCGTCTTCGATGCGACGTAGCCACTGCTCTACTGATTGCTGTTCTTCAAATTCTTCATTGCTGGTGTCGCTAGGAGTATTTTGTTCGCTATTTGACTCAGAGCTCTCTTGTTCTTCAGGTGCTTCGTTTTGCTGTTCCTGCTGTTGCTGATCCTGGTTTCCTTCCTGGCTTTCTTGATCTTGTTGCTCGCTGCTTTCCTGTTCTTCTTCCGACTCACTGTCTGAATTCTGTTGAGACTCGTTTTCTTCACTTTCTCCGTCTTGTTGCTCGCCGCTCTCTGCTTCTTCCTGTTGTAGCAGTTGCTCGACTATTTCCCGGTTTTGTATGGCGTCAGCATGATCGGGAACAACACCCAGAGTGAGATCGTATGCAGCAATCGCTTCGGCGTAGTTACCGGTTAGTGCCAAAGAGTTAGCCCTATTATAGTGAGCGTCAGGTGTGTCGAGAGCGCTATAGGAGGCGATAGCCGCTTCGTAACTCCCTGCGCGATAACTGGCTGCGCCTTGCCAGTCACTGGACTCAAAGAGCAGGGCGGCGCCAGCATGATCTTCTGCGGCGAATGCCTCAGCACCTCGTTGATCTTTTCTCTTCCAGAAGTCCATCCATTCTGCAGCCTGAGCTGGTTGGCTGGGAAGCATTAAGCCGCTTCCAGTAATCAGGATCAAGCTGAATAACCAGCCGCGACGAAAACTGAATGCAGCCAAAGGAAGCACTAACAATAATAACCAGGGCCCAGTCTCATACCAGACGTCGAACTCTTCCTCTACATCAGAAAGCTGTTCGTCTTCCAGGGGGTTGAAGTCTGTAAGCAAAAAGGCGAGATCGGAATCCGCTAGCTGTATGTCGTGATAGCGGCCGTTGACTCTGTTGGCAAGTGACTGCAATACGTTCTTATTCAGAGTGGGTATTACCATGCTGCCGTCTTCATTGGTGAGAAAAGAGCCGTCGCTGGTGCGAATCGGCGCACCTTCTTCCGTTCCTATGCCCATCACCAATAACTCGTAGCCAGTGCCTTCAAGCTGTTCGGTAATTAGCAATTCCTGATCGAAACCACTAATTCCATCCGTCATTAATAGTATCTTGCCTTGAATAGCCTCGATGTCGTCCAGCAGTCCGATTGCGAGATCTATGGCTGCTACTGGGTTGCTACCGAAAAGCGGCATGATATTGGGGTTCAGAGAAGGAACCAGAGCGGAAATAGTGATTACATCGTCAGTTAATGGAGTGACGGTGTGAGCGTCGCCGGCATAGACCACGAGGGCTGTCTGTCCTTCTTCTCTCAGGGTGAGTATGTCTCGTAGTTTTCTCTTGGCCAGGTCGATGCGGCTGGGAGCATGATCGGGTGCGAACATGGACAGGGAAAGATCCAGCACTATTACCAGTGCGTCTTCTCTCTTTTGTACCGGTTGTGGAAGCTTTTCCCATACTGGCCCGGCAAGAGCTAGTACTGATAATAGCCAGGCGGCAAGCAACAGTAGAAGCGGGGTTCGCTGTGCAGCGTTTTTGCTGCGGTCCAGTAAATAGGGCAATAGGGATTTATCAATGGCTTTGTCCCATGCAGTAACTACGGAATTCACTCGCCACATGGCGCCGAAAAACAGCAGAACAGGAATTAACGCCAGTAACCAAAAAGGTCTCAGGAAATGAAATTCCTCAAAGAGGCTGACTGGAAGCAGTATATCCATCAGGCTTCTTTAGCCTCCGTTATGATCAATTCGTCTTCATCGTCATTATTCATGCGTGCTCTGCCAGCCAATGACATCCAAGGGATAGAAAACAAGGCTAAAATGAAACTGATTAGAATTGAAGCACCGAGAGGCCAGTAAAATAATACTCTGGTGGGTCGGTATGTTTGTTCATCCTGTTCGATTGTCTCGAGCCGGTCCAATTCTTCATAAATGTCTACCAGATCATTTACATCGCGAGCTCTAAAATACCTGCCACCGGTGGATTCGGCGATCTGAGTCAAGACGGCTTCGTCCAGTTCGGCAGAGGGGTTGATTGCTCGTGCTCCGAAAAAGGTTCGCTGTACGACCTGGTCAGCACCGATGCCAATCGTGTAGATCTTGATGTTTTCAGCCTGTGCCAATTGTCCGGCTTGCTCCGGAGATACGGCACCAGCATTGTTCACGCCATCTGTTAGCAGTACCAGAACACGACTGTTTTCCGGACGGGTTCGAAGGTGAAGAACCCCCAGACCGATGGCGTCGCCAATCGCCGTCGCAGATTCTTCAATAATTCCAATTTCAGCTTCTTCAAGTAGAGTACCTACGGTTTCTCTGTCGAAGGTCAGTGGCGCCTGAACATAGGCATGAGCGGCAAAGAGTATTAGCCCAAGGCGATCACCTTCCCGGCGTTCAACAAAATCACCTACCACTGCTTTGACCACATCTATTCTGGAAGCCTGACGGTTGCCTACAACCATATCCTGAGCTTCCATTGATCCTGAGATGTCTACAGAAAGCATCAAGTCTCGGCCAGTGGAGGGGAGTTGGACGGGGTCTCCCAACCATTGCGGGCGACTGGCTGCCAATATAATCAAAAGCCAGATTAGTGTGCAGCAGATCAGGTTTAATAAGCGGCCTGAAGTGAGGTTTTCATTATCAGATTGCAAGCGACTGAGAATGCTGAAAAAAGGTACATACAGAGCGGCATCCTGCCTGGGTGCACGGGAGAACACTTTGTAGATGATCAGCGGGAGAGGCAGAGCCAGGAATACATATGGCCAGGTAAATTCAAGCATTGCTACCTAGCTCCTCTGTAGCCGACACACTTTCTGCAGTGTCGGCATCATCTTGCTGGTAGAGGCTTGCCACCCAGGCGCGACCAAATTCGTGCATCTTTTCCACGTCCACATCGCAACTAAGCTGGAATCGACTTTCTTTAAGGCTGATTGCGATGTCTTCATTCATCAGTGAAGCGTCACCTGACTGAGTTATGAAATCAAGCCAAGACTGACCACTGAGGCTGGCTACATTGCTATTGGGGTAATGATAGATAGCGACTCTGCGCAATACCGAATTGAATTGGTTTGCGTATCGCAGCTTTAACTCATTTAGATCGCTTTGCTCAGACTCGGCAAAAGAGATGTAGCAGTTTTCTAATTCGTTCAGGGCAAACTCTCTTATCTTTTGGAAGCGTCGTTGCTGATTGATTTTACGGATCCCAACAATAAGAAGAACCAGCAGAATCACAGCCAATACCCACCATCCCGGAGCCGGAGGCCAAAAGGGCACGGCTTCAGGAAGATGTATGTCAGCTAGCTGAGCTAGGAGTTCTTCGCTATCCATGTACGGACCTGTTCCACTACCAATTCATTGGTGCGTAATTTAAGTAGACGAATTTTAAGCTTATCCAGTTCTGACTCGAGACCTGCCATTCGTTGTTGAAATTGCTCGCGATAACGACTTCTTGCCTTGGGACTATGGGTATTGAGTGCTCCTTTGCTGGAGCCATCGGTAATGCTGTAAACCCCGGGTACTGGCAAGGATTCTTCAAGGGCATCGTAGATCATGCAGCAGACTACATTGTTATGTTGAGAAAGTTGATTGAGGTACTGCAGCGCCTTGTCATCAAAGGTCGTAAAATCGGAAACTATATAAAGTGTGCTGCCGGGCTTGGTTATTCTGCGGATTTGTCCTAGAGCATGAGCCAGGCCGGGTTTAAAATCCGGGTTTACAGGATGGGGATAGGTTTCCGGGTCTTTAACTTCCTGCAATTGTTGATTGTATTGATACACTTGATTGAGCAAATGTAGTGCTGAGCGCCTGCTTCTTTTTGGCCTGACCAGACTGGAATCCCAATCTGAAAATACCAAACCGCCCACTCGATCACCGTTATCAATAGCGAGCCAGCAGAACAAAGCAGCAACTTGTGCGGCTACTACAGACTTGAACGCGACCTGAGAGCCAAAATACATATTATGAGTCTGGTCGACCGCGATAATAACGGGCCTTTCTCTTTCTTCACGGAAGACTTTAGTGAACGGTCGATTCGTGCGAGCGGTGACACGCCAGTCAATCAGGCGGATATCATCACCTGGCTGATAGGGGCGAAACTCTTCGAAGTCGATGCCGCGTCCGCGCATTTTTGACAGATGGAGTCCTGATATTCCCGCTATAGAGCGGTTATGGACAAGATACTCCAGGGTTTTCGCTGCATGGCGCTGGAGTAGCAGTTGATCCAGGGTGACAACAGCCCCGGTGCTCTGATACCGCGCTTGGTGTGGATCGATTTTTAGCCTGGCTGACATGTGACGCCTTTAGCCTTCGGTTAAGCTGAAGGAACGCGTTCGCGAATAGTCTCAAGGACCTTGTCTGGAGTTATTCCACTTGCCTCTGCTTCAAAGGTAAGCAGGATGCGATGGCGAAGAACGTCAAACATTATCTCCTGAACATCGTCCGGGCTGACATAATCACGCCCCTGTATCCAGGCGTGAGCTCGCGCACAACGGTCCAGGGATATAGTTCCCCGCGGGCTGGCGCCGTATTCTAGCCATGACGTCAAGTCTTCACCGTAGTTCTCTGGGTTTCGAGTGGCCATGATTAGCTGAATGATATATTCCTCAACTTCAGGGGCCATATGCATAGACAGGATTTCCTGTCGTGCAGCAAACAATTCTTCCTGGGAAATCTGACGAGGTGCCTCAGGAACTTTCATCTGAGCTTCTTCTCTTACCAGGTTCAAAATTTCGCGCTCTGCTTCAACTTGAGGGTAACCAATAGTTACGTGCATCAAGAATCTGTCTAATTGAGCCTCTGGCAGGGGGTAAGTACCTTCCTGTTCAATTGGGTTTTGCGTAGCCATTACTAAAAACAAAGGAGGAAGGGTGAAGGATTCGCGGCCCACACTCACCGTACGCTCACCCATAGCTTCCAATAAGGCAGACTGAACTTTGGCAGGGGCTCTGTTAATTTCATCGGCTAGAACCAGATTGTGGAAAATCGGGCCTTGCTGGAATCGGAAAGAGCCATCTTCAGGACGGTATACCTCGGTACCTGTTATATCGCTGGGCAATAGGTCGGGTGTAAACTGAATTCGATGAAAGTCACCTTCAACGGCTTTGGACAGGTCCTTGATTGCCTTGGTTTTTGCCAGACCTGGTGCACCTTCTACGAGGAGGTGACCATCTGCCAGCATGGCAATCAACAAACGATCAATTAGGCGCTCCTGTCCAATAATCTGATGGGATAACCAAGTCTTGAGTTCTGTTATTATTCCATGGTGGCTCATATTTAAGAGTTCTCTGTTGTAAATGTAGCGCGTAAGGCGAAGACAGGGATTTTAAACGTTTTATGATGGATGTCTAGGCGAAGATTGTAGCGGAATGTAGCTTGGGATGTGGTGTTCAGCGAATAGTGGTGAGAACAGATGGCGATACAAAGAAATCTATCAGAATCCAGGCTTTTTGAGATTCTCGATAGTAAGTTCCATAAGAAATTTTCAGCAGCTAAGGCTGAAAGGCTAAAAATCTTTTCCAGGCGTTATTTCGCCAGCACCTCAGATACGGAACTTAACCGTATTTCAGCCAAGGCGAACTACAAAGCAGTGATATCGGCTTGGGATTTCATTCAGCGTAGGGACTCCAATACACCGCAAATCAGCATTATAGACAGTTCAACTGCTGATAAATCGGACAATCTGGCGACCACTATTTATATACTGCTAGAGGATATGCCTTTCCTGGTGGATTCGATTCGTCAGTCTCTCACCCGCAGTAAAGTAAATACCCAGGCGATAAATAATACGGTCATCTACGTTAGTCGTGGTGGCGGGAAAAAAGCTAGCTTGGGTCGACTGAGTTCGGTTTATGCCAACTCATCCAGTAATTCTAGTACGGAAGCTTTGGCTGTTATCCAATGTTCCTATCTCGACGAGGAGCAAAGCAAGCAGGTGGAAGCCGGGTTGAGAGACACCCTGAAACAGGTAGGCGCAGCAGTCTCTGATTTCCCTAAGATGTTGCTTGCCGCTCAGCAGATCAGGAAGAACTTGCTCGAAAGCAAAGGTACCTTGCCGGTTTCGAAAAGTGAAAAAGACGAGTCCGTTGAATTTCTCTCATGGTTGATAGATAACCATTTTACTTTTCTTGGGTATGAAGAATACAAAGTCGTTAAAAAGGGCGATGACCATCTGCTTCTTCTCGAAAAGGGGTCGCGACTTGGTGTTTCCAAATACAAAAAGGATATTTCGCCTTCAACGCGAATCTCTTCATTGCCGAGAGGTACTGCGAGACTGATCCTGCGAAAACAAATCTGTAGCTTCGCGAAATCTGCGACACCTTCAAAAGTGCATCGGCCAGCTCATTACGATTACGTTCTATTAAAAGAGTTTGATTCTAAAGGAGAGGTTTATAAGGAACATCGCTTTCTTGGCCTCTATACATCGGCGGTATATTTTCGTCAAGCTCTCGACATCCCCTTAATTCGAACCAAGGTTAGCTCTGTACTTGATGCATCTGGCTTTTCTCGAAACGGTCATGATAGTAAAAATTTGCTACAGGTAATTAACGTTTTGCCTCGAGATGAATTGTTTCAGATTACTGAGAAACAGCTTCTCGAAACAGCTCTAGGCATTGCGCGTATTCAAGATTCTCGCAGAAGTCGTTTGTTTATCAGAAAGGATGTTTATGGCAAGTTTTTTTCCTGCCTTATATACGTTCCCAAAGATATTTTTAATACTCGAATACGGTCGAGTATTCAGAGTTTCTTGTCGGCTGAATTGAAAGCGGAAGCGTCTGAATATAGCACCTTCTCTTCTGAATCGAATTTCACTCGTGTTCATGTGATCTTGAGAGTTCCGCAGATCGAAATTGTAAAATACGACACCGATGATTTAGAGCTACGCTTGATAGATCTTATTAAGCCATGGGATGACAGGTTTAGTGAGGGTCTGCTGGTTAATTTGAGTGAGAAAAAAGCGGCAAAGGTAAGGTCGAAGTACCTGGAGTGTTTCCCGGCAAGTTATAAGGAAACTTATTCGGCGGAGTCGGCAATCGACGATATCAATCAAATTGAAACGCTTATTGGTTTGGACGAAGAGCATAAAGTGCATGCGAGCCTTTCAAGTTGCTCTGCTGCAGAAGGCGGCCGATTTAGTTTTAGGATTTTTTCAAGAGCTCAGCAGCTGCACCTTTCCGATGTTGCGCCCATTATGGAAAACCTGGGCCTTAATATAATTAGTGAAAAAGCATTTGAATTGTTATCTGCAGATGGTTACGTAGTCTGGCTCCATGATTTCTCCGTGTTTGCGAAGAAGGGTAGATCTAGTTTTTCAGGCGCAGCCAGAGAAAACTTTGAACAAGCCTTTATCGCGATCTGGAAACGCAAAGCGGATGATGATGGATTTAGCGAGCTGGTTCTAGCTGCGGATCTGAATTGGAGAGATGTTTCCTTGCTGCGAGCCTATGCAGCGTATTTGAAACAGACGCAATTCGGATACAGCACACAATATGTTGCGGAGACTCTTACTGCTTATCATTCGGTGAGTAAATTATTTGTAGACTACTTCTATATTCTTTTTGAGCCGGAAGTCAGCGCTCACAAGCGTAAGTCCGCTCCTAGACTACATAGCAAAATCTTGAGCCTTATCGATGAGGTCAATACGCTTTCTGAGGATAGCGTGCTAAGGGCGCTGTTAGAGTTAATTTCGGCAACTCTTCGGAGTAATTATTTTCAGCACGATACTGAAGGTCAAAGTAAATCCTATATTTCAGTAAAGATGGATCCATCGCGCATAAGCCATGTGCCTTTACCAAAACCTGCCTATGAAATATTTGTCTTTTCTCGCCAGGTCGAAGGAGTTCATCTGCGCGGTGGAAAAGTTGCAAGAGGCGGCTTGCGCTGGTCTGATCGCCTGGAAGATTACCGTACAGAAGTACTGGGCTTGGTTAAAGCGCAACAGGTTAAGAACTCGGTTATCGTACCGGTTGGTGCCAAAGGCGGATTTGTTGTTAAGCAAGACTTAAGTAGCATGAACAGAGAGCAATTTCTTGCAGCGGGAATTGAATGTTATAGAACATTTATCTGTGGGCTGCTTGATATAACAGATAATAGAACAGCTCGGGGAATCGTCTCTCCGCCACGCATGGTGAGGAGGGATGATGACGATCCTTATCTGGTGGTTGCTGCGGATAAGGGAACGGCCACGTTCTCTGATATCGCCAACGGTATAGCTGCTGAATATGACTTCTGGATGGGTGATGGATTCGCCTCCGGAGGCAGCAATGGTTATGACCACAAACAAATGGGAATTACTGCTCGTGGCGCCTGGGTATCGGTTCAAAGACATTTCCGCGAAATGGGCATTGATATACAAAGTGAAGATTTCTCAGTTGTGGGCATAGGCGATATGTCGGGAGATGTTTTCGGTAACGGCATGCTGCTTTCACACCACATATGCCTATTGGCTGCCTTTAACCACATTCATATTTTTATCGATCCTAGTCCTGATTCGGCATCCAGCTATAAGGAACGGAAAAGGCTTTTTATTAAGGCGGGGTCTAGTTGGTCGGATTACAAAGCTGATCTTATATCCAAAGGTGGCGGTGTATTTTCCCGATCTCAAAAATCCATTCCGATTTCTGCCGAAATGCGAAAAACATTCGACATCGTTGAGGCGACTCTGACTCCCGATCAATTAATTTCGCGGCTGTTGCTCAGCCCGGTAGATTTGATTTGGAATGGAGGAATCGGTACTTATGTGAAAGCGTCTAGTGAGACCCATAGTCAAATTGGCGATCGAAACAACGACGGCTTGAGAGTGGATGCCAGAGACCTTCGATGTAAGGTTGTCGGTGAAGGAGGAAACCTGGGTCTTAGTCAGATGGCTCGAATCGAATATGGATTGTCTGGGGGCGTGTCTTTAACAGATTTTGTTGATAACTCAGCAGGTGTTGATTGTTCTGATCATGAAGTAAATATAAAAATTGTTCTCAATCGTCTTCATCAGCAAGGAAAGATTACCGAGAGCAGGCGAATTAAATTATTGGAATCTATGACCGATGATATTGCTGAGCTCGTTTTGGCGAATAACTATGAGCAAGTTCAGGCTATCGGCATGGCGCATCGCGATGTGGAATACCGTAATCGGGAATATGCCGATCTTGTAGCCTACCTGGAAAGTAAGGCGGGATTGAATCGTGCGCTGGAATTCATGCCTAACCACGAACAGTTTGAAGAAAGGTCAGCAAAGAATGAATTCTTAACTCGTCCGGAATTATCAGTGCTGACTTCCTACACCAAAATGTTCTTGAAGCAGGAATTGCTTTCGGCTGATTACATTAATGACAAGTATTTGGACGAATACCTCTTTTCATCTTTCCCCAAGAGCTTTGGTAAGAAATTTGAAAAAGAAATTCTTCAGCATCCGCTGCGCAGCGAGTTGAGTTCTACGCAACTGGCCAACACGGTGGTTAATTTGCTAGGTCCAAGCGTTATCTTTCGCATGACTGATTCAACCGGGGCGAGCGTGGCGGAAGTAGTTAGGGCGGCCGTGATAGCCAAAGACATATTTCAGATAGAGCAGTATTGGTATGAAATAGAAACTCTGAATTTTAAGCTACCTTGTGAGGCGCAAGACAAAATGATGGCTAAGCTTGTGCGCTTATTACGGCGTACGATTCGTTGGCTATTAAGAAATCATCGCCAGGAACTTCGTTTTGATACATCGGTGCGCTTTTATCAGTCAGATATTAAGAAGTGCAGAGAGATGCTTCCTCAGAAGCTGCCGTTGGAATTTCGCGAAATGCTCGATACTAAAATCGCGGAGCTTGTTGAGGAGGGAGTGCCTCAGGTTTTAGCGGGAAAAATCACCCAGAGTGAATTTTTATTTCCTGCCTGCAGTTTTGTGGAAATAAAGCATTCGTGCAAAGAAAGCCTTTCTAGCGTAATTGATTTTTATTACGCAACGGGAGAGGAGTTAAAGCTAAATTGGCTAGGCAAAGTGATTAATCAATTGCGAGTGGCGAACCATTGGCAAGCTCTTGCTCGAGAAACCTATCTCGATGATTTGTCTCTGCAACAGCAAATTATATGCTCCAACATAATTCGCTCCAGCAAGAAAAAGGGCTCGCCGGCGAGTAAGGTTAAAGTTTGGGTTGCCGAGAATGAACATGCAATTCAAAGAATCGGAGATATGATTCAGCAACTACAAGCTGAGGGAGCGCCTGACTACTCAATGGTTTCTGTGGTATTGCGAGAACTAAATTCCATAGCGGCTGCAACTAAAGCATGATCTCTCTATTTTTGGGTGTCGAATCGCAGCGCATGAGTCAGCTACTCTTTTAGCTTTGCTAAATACTCAGTACAATCCTGTTGCGCCGGAGCTAGTCTCGCTTGCTGCGAGCCAGGATCATACTAAGTATTTATATTTCACAGTCTGTTAAAGATTTATCAAGGACAACGTGTACTCAATTTTACGAAATCTACTATTCTGCTTGCCTGCTGAAGCCTCACACAATTTTGCTTTAACTGCGATGACAGTGTCTCAGAAATTGCATTTGTCGGGACTGCTTGCTGCTGATACTGAGGGGCTCGCAACCACCAAGACAGTTATGGGAATAGAATTTCCTCACATTGTAGGGCTTGCCGCAGGATTGGACAAAAATGCTGATCATGTAGACGCATTGGATGCTTTGGGGTTTGGTTTTCTTGAGCTGGGCACTTTAACGCCGAGGCCGCAGCCTGGTAACCCAAAACCAAGAATGTATAGATTGGCATCGGAGCAGGCAATAATTAATCGAATGGGATTCAATAATAAGGGAATCGACCATGCCCTGGAAAATATCCGTAGGCGTCGAGGTAAGGGAGTCCTTGGAATAAACATCGGTAAAAACTTTGACACACCGGTTGATCAGGCAAACGATGACTACCTCATCGGCTTACAGAAAAGCTATGAATTTGCAGATTACATCACCATTAACATTTCATCACCGAATACTCCAGGGCTTCGAACGCTGCAATTCGGTGATGAGCTGAACAGTTTGCTGGATGCGCTTAAAGAGGAACAAGCTAAACTGGAAAAAGAGCACGGTCGTTATGTGCCTATTGCTGTGAAGCTTGCGCCGGATCTTAGTGATGCCGAAATAAGCTCATGTTGTGCAAGCATTAAAGGCAGGGATATTGACGGGCTTATCGCTACTAATACAACGTTGGATCATAGTGCGGTAGCTAAACACAGATTCGGATCCGAAGCAGGTGGTTTGAGTGGCGCTCCCCTAACCGACCTTGCCTGCGAAGTAATTGCCAAGATTCGAAGCGAAATAGGAGAGGGGTTTCCCATTATAGGTGTTGGAGGCATCATGAACGGTGAGCAAGCCGCCGCTCGTCTCGATGCAGGTGCCGACCTCTTGCAAATCTACAGCGGTTTTATTTACAGCGGCCCCGGATTGATAAGAGACATCCTGATCGCCGACAAGGCTGGACGCTGAATTCAGTCTAAGGTTTGAAAAAGCAGGATCTGCAAAGCAAGATACGGAAAATCAAACACTAATGTTCAAGTTAATTCTTTATACAACCGATGGCTGCCATCTCTGTGAGCACGCTGCTGATCTCTTGAAGCAGATTGGACTTAATCGGGAGCTGGAGATCGTAGCAGTGGATATCAGCGAAGATGAAGGGCTGGTTGAGCAATATGGCATCCGAATTCCGGTGTTACTCAATGAAGCCAAGGGCATTGAAATAGGCTGGCCTTTTGATGCTGCTGATATCCTGACTTTATTGGACTAATGTCTTCCTGCCTGGCTAAACTAAATGTTTAGCCCAAAAAGTCTGGCAGCATTGCCGGCGGTTACTTCCGCAAGTTCGGTAAGCTCCCTATCTCGCAGCTGGGCGATAATCCGAAGCACCTCTGGAAGATATTTAGGTTCATTACGGCGAGTCTTTGGTTTCGGGTCCAAGCTTCTAGGTAACAGGTAGGGCGCGTCGGTTTCAATAAGTAGCCTGTCATCAGGGATTATGGAAACCAAGTCTTGAAGAGCCTTTCCTCGACGCTCATCGCAAATCCAGCCAGTTATACCAATATACATATCCAGATCGAGATACTCCCTGAGAGCCTCTTCAGTATCGGTAAAACAGTGGACTACGCCGCCGCAAAACTGTGGGCGGTATTTTGTTAACAGAGGAACGAAATCATCGTGAGCATCACGTTGATGAAGAAACACGGGTTTCTGGACATCCACTGCCAATTCGAGGTGCTGCTCGAATACACGTAATTGATCCGGGCGAGGAGAGTAGTTTCGATTGAAGTCCAGACCTGTTTCGCCAACAGCGACAACCTGAGGTGTACTGGCGAGCCGCCGAATCTGTTCCATCTCCTTCTCGGAGCAGTTGCTTGCGACATGGGGGTGAAAACCTGCAGTGGCGGAGAAAAACGACTCATCTGGTTCCGCCAATGCTTGAGCCTGAATGCTGGTCTCCAGATCGGTGCCGGTAAGTATGATATGGCCGAGCCCAGCATCCTTTGCGTTAGCCACCACCTCGTCAAAGTCGTGCGCAAAGGATTGGTGAGTTAAATTGGCACCGATATCTACCAGCTTCATACTTATGTCCAGGATGATTGAGCCGTTATTAAGTCCAACAACGGGGCGAGAGTCTATACTATGGGCTATTCCTGAGCCAGAGCCTGAGTTACAACTTGGACTCGAGAAAGGGCCTTGATAGCCAGCAATTCTGGATATTAGCCGGAATTTCGCCGATAATGCTCGGCGTTAATTTGATAGAAGTGAATGTGTGTGGATGCCAAGGTAAACAAAAAAGACCTCAATTGGAGCGAATTGGGATTTCAGTATGTGAAAACTGATTTCCGGTTTAGTGCTACTTGGGAGAATGGTAAGTGGAATGACGGCGAGCTCATCAGAGATGAAATCATCTCTATTCATGAGGGAGCTCCAGCAATTCACTATGCCCAGCAATGCTTTGAGGGTCTAAAAGCGCAAACATCAGCAGATGGCCGAGTACTTCTGTTTCGCCCGAACCTGAATTGCGAGCGGATGAATCGTACAGCTCCCCGAATCCTCATGCCTCAGGTACCCGATGAGATGTTTCTCTGCGCTATCGATGAAGTGGTAAAGGCAAACTATGCCTGGATTCCTCCATTTGGTTCCGGCGCGTCACTCTATATTCGACCTATGTTGATTGGTGTTGGCGAAAATCTGGGACTTAAGCCCGCCAGTAAATTTGAATTCAGGGTTTTTGTTTCCCCTGTGGGCCCATATTACAAGTCCGATGGGCTGGCTGTTATCAGCCTTGCTGTTTCTGACTTCGACCGGGCGGCGCCTAGCGGTACCGGTAGCTATAAGGTCGGTGCCAATTATGCCGGAGGGCTGATGGCTACTCAAAAGGCACAGGAGCTTGGCGCCAGCGAGGCCCTGTATCTTGACGCCACCGAAAAACGCTATATAGATGAAGCGGGGTCAGCAAATATCATTGTGGCTACCAAAGATGGCAGTTTGATAACGCCAAAGTCAGATGCCATTTTGCCAAGTATTACCAGAAGGTCACTAATGGTATTGGCGAAAGACAAGCTTGGAATGACTACCGAAGAGCGCTCCATAGACCTACGTAAAGAATTCTCCAGTTTCGATGAAGCGGCCGCCTGTGGTACTGCGGCAGTACTTTCGCCTGTTGGGAAAATCTACTTCGATGACAGCTGGCACAATATTTATAAAGATGGCGAGACTGTAGGGCCTGTTATGCAGGACTTATTCGATCAGCTTGTGGGTATTCAGATGGGCGAAATCGAAGAAGGTTATGGCTGGGTTAAGGAAGTTTCCGTATAGCGTTATACAGTTCCACCTGGCGCCTCTTTTTTTATCTTGAAAATCCTTCTTTGTCTAGGCCATTCAAGGTCTTGCGATTGGTTTCGCAGAGCCAGATAAGAAGTGTTTGTATCGGAAAAACTATGAATCTGATACTTTTCCTGGCAACTTCATGCTGGCTTGGATAAGGGCCGGATTTGCAGCTTGCTGAAGCCTTCGCTTTATTGCATTTCCTTACTCAAATAATTGAGACTTTGCTTGAATTCCGTCACTTTCTGAAAATATTTTTTAACAGAAAACTTGACCCACCACCTTCTTGGCCTTATATATGTGCGCTGTTTGGCTCGGTGAAGCCAGTTAAATTGAGAAAATAAGCTGCAATGTCAAAATCATTAGTAATAGTTGAGTCACCTGCAAAGGCAAAAACTATCAATAAATATCTCGGGCCGGAATTCATCGTGAAGTCCAGTGTTGGCCATATACGAGACCTTCCCACCAGTGGAAGCGGTAAGCCCGTTGACCCAAAAGCGAGAGCTGCGGCAGCTGCAAAAACACGAAAGATGGAGCCTGAAGCGAAGGCTATCTATAAAAAGAAGAAGGCGAAACAACAATTAGTAAAGAGAATGGGAATCGATCCTGAGCAGGATTGGGCCGCCAATTATCAAATTCTACCGGGTAAAGAGAAGGTTGTTTCTGAACTGAAGAAGTTGGCAAAGAATGCTGACCACATCTATCTCGCGACTGACCTTGATAGAGAAGGGGAAGCCATTGCCTGGCACCTAAAGGAATCTATCGGTGGTGATCCCGCCAGATATAAGAGGGTAGTTTTTAACGAAATTACCAAACGTGCTATCAATGAGGCGTTCTCCGAACCTGGGGAACTTGATATGCGTTATGTCGAAGCGCAGCAGGCTCGACGATTCTTGGATAGGGTAGTGGGCTTTATGGTATCGCCACTGTTGTGGGCGAAAGTTGCCCGTGGCTTATCCGCAGGGCGTGTACAGTCAGTAGCTGTTCGCCTGGTAGTCGAAAGAGAGAGACTAATCAGGGCTTTCATTCCTGAAGAATTCTGGGAAGTTTATGCTCAGCTTAAGACCGCAAAGTCAGAAAAGCTGCGTTGTCAGGTTGTCCGGAAGGCAGGAAGTAATTTTCGCCCGAATGACAAACAGACCACAGATGCTGCCCTCGATGTGCTTAACGCGGCTGATTTCAGTGTACTGAAGCGTGAAGACAGACCTACCTCGTCCAAGCCCAAGGCTCCATTGATCACCTCGACCCTGCAGCAGGCTGCGAGCACGAGACTGGGGTTTGGTGTAAAGAAAACCATGATGATGGCTCAGCGGCTTTATGAGGCTGGCTATATCACTTATATGAGGACGGACTCCACTCATCTTAGTAATGACTCCATCGAGATGTGCCGTAGTTATGTCGAAAAGAGTTTCGGTGCTAACTACCTCACTGAGAATCCTGTTCGTTACAGCTCCAAAGAAGGTGCACAGGAGGCTCACGAAGCTGTCCGTCCAACAGACGTAAAAGTCCTGGCGGAAAAGCTTATGGGCATGGACCCGGACGCGGTTCGATTGTATTCCCTGATCTGGCAATTCTTTGTTGCCTGTCAGATGTCTCCAGCGAAATATCGTAGCTCTTCAATTACAGTTGCTGCGGCTGATTTCGAATTACGAACCAAAGGTCGCATCATGCAGTTTGATGGTTACCTGAAGGTTATGCCGAGCAAAGACGAAGATATTGTCCTGCCGGATGTCAATGAAGGCGATGTTCTGAAACTTAATGAGCTGGAACCTTTTCAGAACTTTACAAAGCCTACTGCGCGATTTACTGAAGCCAGCCTGGTAAAGGAACTTGAGAAGCAAGGTATTGGCCGTCCATCCACCTATGCATCGATTATCTCCACCATTCAAGACCGTGGCTATGTGCGCACAGAGAACAAACGTTTTTATGCATTAAAAATGGGCGATATTGTTGCCGAGCGTTTGCAGGAAAGTTTTACTGATTTGATGGACTATGACTTCACTGCAAAGATGGAAGACTCTCTAGACGAGGTCGCTGCCGGTGATAGTAATTGGAAAGATGTACTAAATAATTTTTACAAAGGGTTCACCAATCAGCTTGCACAAGCAGAAGCTGAAGATGGTGGAATGAGAACTAACGATCCAACGAACACAGATATCAAATGCCCTAAGTGCGAACGCCCAATGCAAATTAGGACTGCATCGACTGGTGTTTTTCTCGGTTGTTCAGGCTATGCCCTGCCACCGAAAGAGCGTTGTAAATCTACGATCAATCTTACTCCGGGCGAAGATGCCATACGCACCGATACAGCGGAAGAAGCAGAAGCCCAGGAAAACATTCTTCTTAGACAGAAGCATCGTTGTGGCATTTGCAATACTGCGATGGATGCCTATTTGATCGACGAGAAACGTAAGCTTCATGTTTGCGGCAATAATCCGGACTGTTCAGGCTTCGAAGTTGAAAATGGCGAATTTAAGATTCGCGGCTATGACGGACCCATTATTGAATGTGATAAATGTGAATCAGATATGCAGCTCAAGACAGGCCGCTTTGGTAAGTACTTTGGTTGCAGCAATGAAGATTGTAAGAACACACGCAAGCTACTTCGAAATGGCGAGGCTGCGCCACCAAAGATGGACCCGGTTCCAATGCCTGAATTGGCTTGTATAAACGTGGACGATCATTATATTTTGCGTGACGGCGCTTCCGGTTTGTTTTTGGCGGCAAGCAAGTTCCCCAAAAACAGGGAGACACGCGCTCCGTATGTAGAAGAATTACTTCCCCACAAGGAAGAGATTGATCCTAAATATAACTTTATATTTGAAGCTCCAGTAGAAGACGACCAAGGCAATAAGACCATGGTGCGTTACAGCCGAAAAACCAAGGAGCAGTACGTCCAAACAGAAGTAGATAAAAAGGCGACGGGCTGGAAAGCTTTTTACGACAATGGCAAGTGGGTAATTACCAAGCCAGTGAAGAAAGCGAAAAAGAAAGCAGCCGCGAAAAAGAAGGCGAAGAAGAAATCCTAAAAGCGGGAAAAATCTTAAAAAAGAATAGCTATACGCTGCGGCGAATCACGCCAACGCTAATCCCTTCAATGGCGAAATCTTCTGTTCGGGTATCCACTTCGATGGGCTCATAGTCCGGATTCTCAGGCAGCAAGTTGAGCTTGTATTTGCTCCGACCCATTTCCAGGCGCTTAACGGTGACTTCATCATCGATTCGCGCAACTACAATATCGCCGTTTCTCGCTTTATCCGTCTTATGAACTACAAGCAGGTCATCTTCATAAATACCGACATCAATCATGCTGGTGCCTTTAACCGTGAGCAGGTAATCCGCAGCGGGTGAAAACATATCCGGGGGGATTTCGCAGTAGTCGGAGATAGATTCTTCGGCAAGTATTGGGCTACCGGCGGCGACTTGGCCAATAATAGGTAGTCCCAGTTGCTCATTTATCGGAATACGCAGGCCTCGCGAGGTGCCTGGTAACATCTCGATAGCGCCTTTACGGGCAAGGGCTCTGAGATGTTCTTCGGCAGCATTGGGAGACTTAAAACCCATCTTTGCAGCTATTTCGGACCGAGTAGGAGGAAATCCTGTCTCCTGAAGGTAGTCCTTTATAAATTCAAGAATCTCTTCTTGTCGAGCTGTTAGCTTGAGCATTGTATTGTCCTGAATCGTGAATATAACTGTAATTATATACAGTTATCTGACGATGACAATAAAACTTTAGAATGGGAGGTTAAACCCACGGAGGGTGCTGCGGCAGCGGGAATAGCTGAGCTAATGAGGCCTAGCTTGCCTAAAAGGGTGGGAGAAGCTTATTGGGACTTAGCTTGTTCTATACAATTTGGAAATCATCGCCAGAGTCGAAGGAATCCGGCTCCAGGTCCGAGAGTACGCCAGACCAGTTTTCCGGAACAATGGTCTCGTCATTGTAGACCTGATCTCCGTCGTTGAGCTCGAAGGGGCCTCGCCAGTCCTCTGGAGCTTCGGCATTGATAAGGGTTAACTGCTTCCAGGTGCTGCGATCATATTCGCCGACTTCGCCATCCACTAGTTGATATTCAACTGTTCCGGTTTCTTCTTCATAAGCCACTACTTCAAAGAGGCTTCCGCTGACTAGATCTTGATACCAGGCGGAAACTTCGGGCATGATTTTGTTCATTGCCTTGTCTCCTGACTATGGTGGAATTAACTGCTATATAACTCCTTTGTATTTAAACTACTTTCTAAATGGATTAGATCGAATATTTAGATCAACTATAGTAATAATTTGTGAAGAAAAGGAAGCACTATTTTTGTCTCTTATGCGCCGCTCTTTAGCATTTAAATTAATTCATAAATCTAAGCTGCTGAGCTAACTGATAAACTAGTTTTTGCCAGCTAAAAATTAATTTATGATGTTCATGTGATTTATAGAGGATAGATAAATGGAACACTCCGCAAGCATGGCTGGCGCATTGATGATGGATCTAGAAGGACTATCTGTAAGTGCGGGAGAGTGCGAATTAATCAGCCGTCCTCAGGTTGGGGGCCTGATTCTGTTCTCACGCAACTTTGCATCAAAAAATCAGATTCGAGATCTGGTTTCGTCTATACGCGAATGTAGCCCGGAGATTATCGTAGCGGTTGATCAGGAAGGTGGCAGGGTGCAGCGCTTCAAGGACGGCTTCCTGGAATTGCCGGCTCTCTATCAAGTTGGCAAACTTTATAGTCAGAACAAGGATGCTGGCTTGTCTGCTGCGAGAGAATGCGGGTGGGCCATGTCATCTGAGCTCACAGACCTTGGGATAGACATCAGTTTCGCCCCGGTACTTGATCTATATAGCGAATCAAGCAAGGTAATTGCCGAGCGAGCCTTCTCGTCGAACCCTGATGAAGTAATTACACTGGGCATGGCATACATCGAAGGTATGCATGAAGGAGGAATGGCTGCCTGCGGAAAGCATTTTCCGGGTCATGGCACCGTCATCGCAGATTCCCACGTAGATTTGCCTCAAGACAATCGAAGCGCAGAGGAAATTATGGGCTCCGATTGTCGGGTGTTTGAAGCATGCGCACAGCTTCTCGATGGCGTAATGCCAGCCCATGTAATTTATCCGGCAGTGGATGATGCCTGTGCAGGGTTTTCCAAGATATGGATTGAGGGTATTCTTCGACAAAAATTTGCTTTTGAAGGCGTAGTCTTTAGTGATGATTTGCTAATGAAGGCGGCTCACTCAGTTGGAAGTATTGAAAATCGGGCACAGCAAGCATTAGCGGCTGGATGCGATATGTTACTAGTGTGTAACGAGCCCCAAAGTGCGCAGCGAGTGCTCGATTGGCTGGCTCAGCAAGAGCACCCGGGAAGTAGGCGGATCGCAGCAATGCGCAGCAAGACAGTGCCGGGCACGCTGGATTTTGACTCCGAGCGCTGGAGTCAAGCCAAACAACTTATGACGCAGTTGCATGCAATTGCGTGAAAATTACTGACAGTATGTAAAAGAGGATTTGATGGATTTTTTGTCTCTAGAAAGCCTAAGTGAACTAGGATGGGGTGCGGAGTTACTGGCCGCTGTTACGCTCACATTGCTCGCGCGTTTTTTAGCGGTTCGTCTGCTTAAATTACTGGGGGAGAAGCTTTCTCATACCAAGAACGTTTGGGACGACGCTATTTTTGAAGCGGCGAGAGGGCCTCTTAGCTGGTTTATACTAATTATGGGCCTGCTATGGGCTGTAGACATCAGCGACGGATATCTGGAAACAGGGCTATTTTCCGTCGAGAATCTGGATATCTTCCGCCAAATCACATTCATCGCGCTAATTAGTATGTTTTTGGTGAGATTCATTTCGCTTGCAGAAGCCAGGATACTGGAAGACCTGACAAATGAAAAAGATTCGGACCAAACCAGAGTAGATCCGACTACACTCCATGCAATCGCCAAGCTGCTTCGTTTGTCGGTCATTATTTCTTCGGTGCTGGTGGCAATGCCTACTCTGGGCATCGAGATCACAGCTTTGCTTGCATTCGGCGGCGTGGGTGGAATCGCGGTTGGTTTTGCGGCTCAGGATTTATTGGCCAACTTCTTTGGTGGCTTAATGATTTATCTGGATCGGCCATTCGATATCGGCGATTGGATTCGCTCTCCAGAGCGAAATATTGAAGGCACGGTGGAGTCAATTGGTTGGCGCTTGACGGTAGTCAGGACCTTCGACAAGCGTCCCCTGTATGTACCTAATTCTGTATTTACAACGCTGGCATTGGAAAATCCTTCACGGATGTCGCACCGCCGCATCAAGGAAACCATCGGAATTCGATACCAGGATTCGGCGAAGATGGGCGCCATTGTCGAAGCCGTGAAGGCAATGCTACAGAACCATGAGGATATCGATGCAAGTCAAACCCTCATTGTAAATTTCGACAGCTATGCTCCGTCTTCATTGGATTTCTTTATTTACACTTTTACCAAGACTACAAACTGGATTCGCTTTCACGAAGTCAAACAGGATGTCATGTTGAAGATCATTGATATCGTACTGACCCATGACGCAGACTTTGCCTTTCCTACCACCACTGTGGATGGCATCGACGGACTCATCGCCTCCGCAAGAGGAGAACACTAGTGAACAGTTCTCTTTTTGGATATTAGAATGCCAGACATCTCTATGCCAGAGAACATTATTGCCGTGAGTAGTCGTGCGCGATGTTTGCTGGATGAGAGCCAGGTCGAAAATGGGCTCGACAGGATGGCCGTGAAAATCAGCGAAAGTCTCAGTGAGCTTAACCCGATTCTGATGTGCATTATGAATGGCGGGCTTATCGTGAGCGGCAAGCTCGCAACGCGTTTGAATTTCCCTCTGGAGATCGACTACCTTCATGCTACTCGATACCGAGATAAAACCACAGGCGCTGACCTGGAGTGGAAATCCTATCCCAACCTTGATCTCACGAATCGAGTGGTTTTACTGGTGGATGATATTCTCGATGAAGGTGCGACTCTTGAGAAAATAATTAACTACTGTAACTCGCAAGGAGCGAGCAGCGTATATAGCGCTGTTTTGTTGGACAAGAAACATACGCGGAAGGTGCCGGGCCTTTTAGCAGACTTTGTGGGTTTTGAGATCGATGATTTTTATCTCTACGGCTATGGAATGGATTACAAAGGTCATCTTCGCAATGCCAACGGTGTGTTCGCAATTGATGAGTCGGATAGGTAGCTTGGCAGGTAACTATAGGTAGTTTGTTTCGGGATTCGTTTCGTTCTTGGTGAATTTTCTTCTGTTTTCTTCAGTCTTCTTACTTAAGATTGATTGTTATTGAATTCCACAAGAGCGGGAATGCTGCTCAAGTACAAAGCTGTTTTTACCGGTCGGTCTTCCATCTGCAAAAACAGTTCGCGGTAATTTTCAAGTTGCGAGCTATGTTGATCAAGCTGTCTGGCGATGAAGCTATCAACCTCTTCGTCAGCATTCCTTGAGGCTGTCTTATAGTCGATTATCCAACGATTGCCTGAGTCATCGATGAAACTTCTATCGATGACAAAATCCTCAACGTAATTTTGAGACTGCCGGCTGATTTCCAGTTCAGTGCTGCTGTCCTTCAGTTGCTTATCAAATATCCAATTATTGTGTGAATCCTCAATGCAATTTAGTAAATTGTTTTCGGTGGAGTCCAGTACTGCTTCGAGTTGGCTTTTATCCTCGAGCAGTCGGGATAGCTGAATTTTCCAGTAAGCACGAAGAGAGTGAAATTTCTCTTTGCTTATAGGGCGGTCCACGTGAGACTGCAGCGCCTCGTGAATTAATGTGCCTGTGCGGGCCGCGACTAAATTGTCGTCGTTCTCATTTTTACTTTCACTCTCACTCTGAAGAGCAGTTTGCAGCAACGGCGCGATTTCAGCTTTCTTCGCTGCGGTGTTTTTATCTTCAAGCTTATCTCCTTCAATATTCGAGGACTCGCTTAAAAATTCATCGCTAAGACTTTGCATGATTTTCAGCTGCTGTGAATTTAATTCAAGCTGATCTTTCATCCGAAACAACGTAGTCCCTTTTCGTAAATCATTCTTTAAAGTCTCTGCATTAATGGTCTGTGCTGCGTCGGCCTCACTGCTGATATCTGTTCGGTTCACCAAGCTCTGATCCTGCTTTTGAATCTCGTCCCAGATTCGCATCAGCAAGCTGTTTTTAAATGGAACCACTGGCCCCTTCGCTTTTGTCTCCAGTGTTGCGAGTAATGTAACTGATGTTTTCGCTCGAGTTATGGCGATATAGAGCAGACGAGTATCTTCCAGTAAAGTTCTCTGCTGCTTTTCATGGCGAATTAGAGAGTAAAGTGGATCGTCATCCTCGCCGGAAGCAGAGAGAGCACCAAGGAATAGCTTCTTCTGACCGTACTGATTTAGTCGTTCATGCCAGTTAATTAAGTCCTTGCTGTCACTTCGTGTACGGTTATTGAGTCCCGGAATGATGACATGATCGAATTCGAGCCCTTTGGCCTTATGAATTGTTAAAATTTGAATAAACTCGTCGGTCTTTTGTTTTTGCTCCATATCGCTGGCAGGAATGAAGGCTTTAAAGACTCTTTCCTGAAAATCGTCGACATCTTTAAGGCCAAATCCTTCTTCCTGCTCATCAAGCAGTTCGAAAAAGCAATCGACACTTGCCTGTTCCTGATCGCTGCAAATTAAGCTGTCGCCTCTGCAGAGAACCCAGATGAATTTTAGAAGTTGGCTCAGGCTGTAGTGAAAACGCATTTGAACGGCAAATAGCATTATCTTTGCGAAATCCTGAAGTCGGTTTTTTCCATCATCAGACAAGGAATTAATCTCAGCGTAATTCTGAAGTGCAGATAAAATGACAGGGTTCCCAGTGGACTGACAGTGAAGTTCAATCGACAGTAAGTCCTCAAGCTTGAGGCCGCAGTAGGGTGCCCGTAGCACCGATTGCCATGCAATTCGATCGGCGAGATTCAGTGTTGCCCGCATCAAGCTTAGTAAGTCTTCAATGATGGGCAGGCTATCCAGTCGATCAATTTCAGTAGATTGCCAGGCTATACCGGCCTCCCGTAGAGCCGGGGTTAATTCCCGGAGATGAGATCGGTTGCGAACCAGAACGGCGATACTTAGAGCCTTATCCGAGTTCTCCAGATCAGGGTTAGTACGTTCCTGCTGTCGAATGGATTGAATTGTTTCCACTAGTCGCTCAGCTTCCACTTGCTTCGCCTGAGTGCGCTGCTGCGCTTCGTGGATGATTAATTCAGTCTTCACAGTGGCATGGTTCAAATTGCTGTCTAAAGCCGATTTGCTGGGAGCAGAGTCAGTATAGGGCACGGCGCCTCGCGAACTATTGGAGTGCTGCGGAAAGGCGCTGGCGAAAATTTGATTAACCCATTTAACAATATTTTCCTGAGAGCGGAAATTTGTTTGCAGGGTTAATGGTTTAAGTTTGACTTCGCCAATGCCTCTTTCTTTAACGTCTAAATAAATGCCTACATTGGCATTGCGAAAGCTATAACAGGATTGCATGGCATCGCCGACAACAAACAGTGTTCTGCCATCATCGGCTTCCCATCCTTCGCTTAGCTGTTTTAGTAAATCCAGCTGCAGGCTTGAGGTATCCTGAAATTCATCCACCAGGATATGGCTAATTTTGTGATCAAGTGCCAGTGCCAAATCGCTAGGGGCGCCGCTTGAGCCCAGCGCGATGTTTGCGGCAGCTCCCGCCTGTACATAATCAATTATTCGAAAGTTACGAAAGGACAACATCAATTGCTGATTGAGATGACTTAGCACTTGAGTGAGGGCGGATAGGAATTCCCACTGCTGTTGCTCATAAGATGAGTCAGGCAAAAGCTGCAAATAACGAAGTGCTTCTTCGAGATCTTTGTCATCTCTGATGCTGTCCAACAAGGCGGTGATTTTTACTTTCATTGGTTTGCACAGGGCATTGATTTCGGAATTGTCCGGGTCATTTGTCGGGAACCCGCAGCGTTTATCGACTATTTTTCGAAACGATAATTCCTTGGTTAACAGCATGGCTGAGATAGCTCGCCATTGCGCCATTTCTTCTGGCTCGGAGCCTGGGAGTTCTGTTATACCGAAAAAATCCTGTCCGCTTTCCAATATGCTGCCAGAAAAATTTCGCAATTCAACAATGTCGGTTTCATGCTCTGCTAATAAATTTCTCGTTTCCTCAACTGACTCCTCGATCAATTCCTGCAAATTCTGTTGCAGGTATTCCCGCGCTTCCAGCAGCGAGCTTTTCAACTCAAGAATGTAGGAAGACCATTGATCTCGGTTGCGAAGCAAATCCACTAATAAGCGTTCAACCTTATTGAGGTCATTATCAAGATGACTCAATAAGTGACATAAGGAATCTGCCAGTTCACCTGGTTGATTAAGAGCTCCTAAGGTAGCTCTTGCGGCCTGAGTAAAACATTCGTTCATGTCTTCGCTGATGTTGCTACTACCGCCGAGGTTCGACTGAATCGGCAATTGCCGCGAAAGGTATAGGCAAAAAGCATCAATGGTTTGAATACGCAACCGAGTGGGGTTGGATAATATTTGCCAGTCATGGGTGCGATTTGTAGACAGTGCTTTTTGAGCTATTTCATAGCGCTGTTTGATCAGGTCTTCTTCGATACTGTCTGCTTCAGCCTTGCTAAGGTTCTCCGCCCAGTCCAGGGTGCTTATTATCCGGTTGCGCATCTCAGCTGCGGCTTTGCGGGTAAAGGTTATAGCCAATATTTCTTCCGGCTCTTCAACTAGCGCCAGCAGGTTCAAATAGCGCAAAGTTAGCAATTCTGTTTTTCCAGAGCCTGCCGGTGCCTGAACGATGCAGGACAGCGAGGTGTCTAGAGCCAGGTCTCTGTCTTCCTGGTCTTGTAGGACCGCTTTGTTCATTGCTGAAACTCCGCTGTACCAATGTTTTCGTTTTCATCTTCAAGCAGGCTTTCCCGGTTTAACTCACGAATACGGCACAATGGTTTCAGTCCGCAATAGGTACAGCTTACAGATGGTTTAACAGGGTCAACACGGGAGTCCCCTTGAGAGAAGTCTCTTGCTAATTCTGTTACTCGGGAAGACCAATGCTCAGTCAGCTCTGCCCACTCTGATTCTTTGTTGGCAGACGGATTTCTGCCCCTGGCTTGAGGAAAAAATGAATCATTCTGGCTGATGCCGGAATAGCCCTTCTTTTCCGAATTGATATGGGCAATTGCCAAGGCGCTAATATCCTTATGCTCAGGAAACTTGTTAAGGAAATCTTGATGGCTAGCTACATAATAAACCTGCAACTGCATGTCTGTGGGTCGCGACTGCAGCCAATCCTTATTGGAATAGCTACGCTTTCCTGTTTTGTAATCGATGAGTGCAAGAGATCCATCTTCAAGCTTATCGATTCTGTCAATCTTTAGGTTTAGCTGAAAAGGCTGGAGCGCGTCGTCCTCAATGTCCTCGGCAAGCTGCCAACTTTGTTTCTGCTCCCAGGCAATTGAAGTGAACGGTGGTCGCACTAATTCCTCAGCTAAAAACTCTTCCAGCAAGTTGCTTATTCGCTGCAACTCAATCTCCCCATAGCGAGGAGTGACGATTTCAGGATAACTATTCTCTAAAAAAGACACAGCCTGCTCAGCAGATTCTTTTACTAGTCTCTTTCTCTGCTCATCATCTAGGGAGTCAATCTGTTGACTGCTGCTTATTTGCGTGTACAGCTGTTCCAGGGCTATATGAATTGCTGTGCCGCGAGCTCGTGCGCTAAGGCCATGTTCGAAGCCCTCCAGCACTGAGCTGTTGAGGCGGTGATTGGCAAAAGCCTTGAACGGACAATTCGACTGATCACTGATAATGCTGTGGCCGCCTCGAGTCTGTTCGTTTTCACGTAGTGGCAGTCGATTGTTTTCTTCTATTGCCGTAAGTGGGATTTGTTGTTTGGCATCATGTGAAAGAATACCCGAACTGCTCGCCTCAATTTCTTGCAGAGGAAACTGGAGTATGAAGTGGCTGGGGCGAAAAAGCTGGTCATCTTCACTTTCATGAAAGCTGGCGACGCCTTCCTCTCCTACAGAGCGGCACAGGATGTCAAACTGCATGTGGGCATTTTCTCTCTGAACAGTGCTGCTTGCTCCGGGAATACATAACTCCCGTTGTAGGGCATTAGGCAGGAAGGGAGAAGGCTTGGCTTCGTTCGGCCAGTTTTGGTCATTAAAATTTAATAACCACAAGTAATCAAACTCTAGCCCGATTGACTCAACAGGGCTTAATAAAGAAATTTGGCAATCTTTATGAAAAGCTGAAATTTTGCCTGATCGCTGACTGAGAATTCGTAGCTTTCTCAGTGCGGCAGAAAAGCTAATGTTCCCCAGAATCTGGCTTGCGCAAGAAAACTCTTCCAATAACTTGTTCCATTCAACCACTGCGTCCCGGTCTTTGCTGGCAAGCGATTTCCCTGGCCAACCAAGTGTCTCTAGTTGTTCAGAAAAAAGTGCACTCCACTGGCGGGAGTTGAGTATCTTAGCTGACTTTCTTAGAAGCGATTTGCTGTTTATGAGCGCAGAGGCAAGAGCAGGGCAGTGATAAGGTTTTCCTTCCCTGTTTATGAGCTCAATCAACTTGCTTAAGGTGAAACTGCTGCTTAAGTAGTTGCGCATGAACAGTTCGAGTTCAATTTTAGGCGCCATCTCTGCAAACGCATTGTGCTCGAAGGTTTCCTGCTCGCTGTTTTGAGAGCTATCTTGAGAGTTGTCTTGAGAGTTATGAAAATAAGGTGATTGCAATAAGCGGCATATTTCGGCGCTATCAAGTTTTTCCTCATTGAGCATGAGAATCTGAAATGCTGTTTGAATTATTCCGCTGTCGAATACGGACTTGTTGTTCGACGTCTTATTTACTCGACCTGGAACAAGACCAAAATTCCTGAGTATGGCTTTACTATCTGTGTCTAGATAACTTTCGAGTTTCGAATGTTGCTGGTTGTCTCCGTTTGAAATAATTCCGATGTGAGCGTTTTTATCCTTTTCGAAAATATCCAAAGCCCATTGCGCGCACTCTCTTAGCTCTGTATTAGCACTGGTATAGATTCTTCGCTTTAAATTTGAGTGGGCATGATTGCTAAGCAGCTGCGTAGAGTTGCAGATGCAATGTTCTTCGAGCTTATTAAAAAGCTGTTGATATAGCAGCGGAGGCTGGAAAAAGTTAAGTAGTATTATATCTATCTGCTTCAGGCTTTCGATGCTCGGTATTAGTTCAATGATTACCCGTATAGCATCGCTAAGTGGTGTTAATCCTTTCTCGGAGCAAGTGGTTCTAAATTGCTTTTGCCAAGCAGTGTAAACGGAGACATCATCAATATTCTGATATTGCCGCAATTCAGTCTGTTCATAGTCCTCCGCGTATTGAGATAAATCCTGATAGGCGCGACTAAGTTGGGATGCTGTCTCATAAGGATTAAGCAGGGGATAACGTTCAAGAGATTGCTCAACGATATCACTCCATAATAAGAATTCCTCACTACTATTGAGAATGGCGGTGGAGCAACAGGGTTCTATTCCGGCGTTAGACAATTCCAGCCACAGGGACTTTATCCAGATGTCGATTGGTTTAACTTGAGGAGTACGCCAAACTGGCTTTTGTTGTTGGGCGGCGAATTGATCTAGAACGGCAGAACTGATGCGGTTGTTTGGCGTTAATATCAGGCTGCCTGAACTCAATGCCGCGGAAATAGAACTTATGTCGATTCTCTTGACTGTCATCTTATTCAGGCATCAGCGTTGTTCGAGCTTGAACTATCGATATGGGATGCCCAGTCAAGAAATTCCTGACTGTTCCCCCTGAACGCTACTCTTTCCAGTTTTTTCCCCATTTGATATTCGTACATGGGGTCGTAGTAGTTTTGTAGTAGGCTCTTGATCCACAGCTTGTGTGCTTCATTACTTTCGCCGGCCTGTTGAATGCTCAAGGCAATTTCCATCAGCTTGGATACCTCTGTGTAACGTTCACCGCCAAGGCGTTTTTTAATTCGCTGCAGGCTACCGAGCAGAAATTCGGAAAAGGATGTTGCAGCTTGCTGCTTATCCAGCGACTCAAAGTCTCTTAGATTAGAGATGATGTAGTCATTGAGTATTGTGTCTATACGAAATTCCAGAGACTCCTCTACCATGGCAATGGGAGAGCTAGACATGCCTTGATGGAAAGTCAGCGGAATGGATAGGGATCCAATAGCTCTGCTCTCATCTTCCAGGAAAATTTTGTTCCTTTCTGCAGGCAATCTCAGCAGGGCGCAAGCCAATTGATTTTCAAAGTTGATCTGATTCGCTTGTGCAACAACTCTTCGGCCAAATGCTGAGCCACGATGATTGGCAATGCCTTCGAGGTCTATCTTGCTAATGAGTCTATTAAGTAAATGAGTCTTGGCGCTACCGGTCTTGCCTCCGATGATTACAAAATTTCTTTCTTCGCTGACTTGATCAATCTGTCCAATAAGGAAATTTCGCAGTGCTTTATAGCCGCCCTCGACAAGAGGGATATGGATATTGGATTCTGTCAACCACTGCTGGACGGTTTGAGATCGCAGGCCTCCTCTAAAACAATAGAGCACTGCTGATGGATTTTCCTGTTTATAAGCTATCCAGTACTCGAGGCGTTGTTGTTTCTGCTGGTCACCAACAAGTTTGTGACCAGTTTCTATCGCTTTCTCTTTTCCATGTTGTTTATAGGTTTTTCCAACTATCTCGCGCTCCTGGTCATTTAGTATTGGCAGATTAACGGCGCAGGGAAATGCCCCTTGCTCAAACTCAATTGGTGCCCGCACATCCAATAATGGCGTGTTCGTTTGAAATAATTCAGCGAAGGCTGTTTCAGGAATTGTTTCCGACATTCGGCAATGCAAGGCTTGATAATGGACGATTTAAAGTTTCATAAGTGTATCATTGGCCTCAGCGATGCCCTAGTAGGATTGCTGGCTGGAAGCCTGTTCTCTCACTGCATCTAGAAGACCGATGTTTTTTGTGAAGTGAGTGTAGCTAAGTGAAGGTAGATAAGTAGAAATAGCTAAGTGGAAAAGTAGCCCAATGAAGACAGTGAATTGATGAAACCTTTAAAACCAGAACAGCTGCTGCGTAACATTAAAACACCTGAGCCCGCTCCAGTTCATCTCTGGGACCCTCCGTTCTGTGGCGATATGGATATGAAAATCGCCAAAGACGGAAGCTGGATTCATCAGGGTCAGGCAATCCGGCGGTTGGCGATGGTTCAGCTTTTTGCATCGGTTTTGTTACTCGATGAAGATGGGGAGTACTATCTCGTTACACCAGTGGAAAAGGTTCGAATACAGGTTGAAGACTGTCCCTTCGTTGCAACCGAGATGGATTTGGAGAACGAGGGTGATTCTCAGCGACTGAAGTTCACTACAAATACTGGTGAGATTGTGTACGCTGGGGCTGATCATGAATTACGCGTAGATACCGACCCAGACAGTGGAGAGCCCCATCCCGTTATTCATATTCGAAGCGGACTGGATGCTTTGATAAATCGTTCAGTGTTCTATCGCTTGGTGAATGAGGCTGAACAGCGAGAGCAGGACGGGGAAACCTTGATCGGAGTGGAAAGTGATGGCTGCTTCTTTGAATTGGGCAAGCAATCTACATCGCCCTAAACGTAAGCTTTAGAACCTTAAAACCCGTCTCCAGAGCGCCTTTCCAGTTGACCTGAACAAGCAAAAACGGCATTATTGCCACCTTTTTTTAGCAGGGTAAGACTGCTCTGTGCAGGTCATTCCGAATTATTCATTCATTTAGAAATCTATTGGAGAATCCATGAAGATTCTTGTTGCAATTAAGCGTGTGGTCGATGCCAATGTGAAGGTCAGAGTCAAGTCTGACGGCACAGGTGTCGATTTAAGCAATGCAAAAATGGCGATTAATCCATTTTGCGAAATCGCTGTTGAAGAGGCGATACAAATTAAGGAAAGCGGGGCCGCTGAAGAGATCATCGCGCTGTCTATCGGTCCGCAGGCTTGTCAGGAACAAATTAGGACTGCCTTGGCGCTCGGCGCCGATCGCGGCATTCTGGTTGAGACAGATGAGCAGGTTGAACCACTTGCGGTTGCCAAGATCATCAAGGCGATTGTCGATAAAGAAGGTATCGACCTGGTAATCCTGGGCAAACAGTCCATCGACACCGACAACAATCAAGTGGGTCAGATGGTGGCTGCACTTTGCGGTTATCCTCAGGGCACATTTGCCTGTAATGCAGAAATAAAAGACGGAAAGATAGAGGTGACCCGCGAAATCGATGGCGGCGAGCAAACAGTGCTTCTGGATTTACCGGCAGTAGTGACAACAGACCTTCGGCTCAATGAGCCGCGCTATGCTTCTCTTCCGAACATCATGAAAGCCAAGAAGAAGCCCATAGACGCAACAAACCCCGGCGAGTTGGGTGTGGAGATTAGTTCAAACCTTAAGACACTTAGTGTGATGCCACCTGCAGAGCGATCTGCCGGGGTTATCGTGGAGTCGGTAGAAGAACTGGTTAATAAACTCAAGACTGAAGCTAAAGTTATATAGGTGGTAGACATGTCAATATTGATACTCGCTGAACACGATAATAGTTCACTTAAAACTGCCACTCTAAACGCCGTAACAGCCGCTCAGGCTATCGGTGGTGATATCACTGTATTGGTAGCCGGCGCTTCCTGTCAGGATGCAGCAAGTGCTGCAGCGCAGGTCGATGGAGTAAGCAAGGTAGTGGTCGCAGATTCTGCGGCTTATGAGCATCAGTTACCTGAAGCGATCGCTCCTCTTGTGGCTGAAATCGGCAAAGACAGCTCTCACATACTGGCTGCATCAACTACAACAGGTAAAAACATATTGCCCCGCGTTGCTGCTCTTCTCGATGTTGCTCAAATCTCCGACATCGTCGAAGTACAGTCTGCCGATATTTTTGTGCGCCCGGTCTATGCCGGAAACGCAATGGCGACAGTTCAATCCAGTGACTCGGTGAAGGTGATAACAGTCCGAACTACAGCCTTCGCCGAAGCAGCGTCCGGCGGTAGTGCCAGTATTGAAGCAAGTGATTTTAACGTTGAGCAAACTCAGTCTGTATTTGTCAGTGAGCAGCTTTCTGTTTCAGAACGGCCAGAACTCACATCCGCTTCTATCGTCATATCAGGCGGTCGAGGAATGCAGAATGGTGAAAATTTTGTTCTGCTGGAAAAAGTGGCAGACAAACTTGGTGCCGCTATCGGTGCTTCACGAGCCGCTGTCGATGCAGGATTTGTTCCCAACGACATGCAGGTAGGTCAGACCGGTAAGATTGTCGCGCCAGACTTGTATATAGCGGTTGGTATTTCCGGAGCGATTCAACACCTTGCTGGTATGAAGGACAGTAAAGTTATCGTTGCTATTAATAAAGACGAAGAAGCTCCGATATTTCAGGTAGCCGACTATGGTCTGGTAGCCGATCTGTTTAAGGCGCTCCCGGAACTTGAAGCCGCTCTGTAGTGACTCTATTGCAAGTCTAATTTTGGGCTAATTACGAGCCAGATTAAAACTCCGAAGCAAAAAAAAAGCCCGAATAATCGGGCTTTTTTTTTGCGTTTAAAAACTTCCTTAATCGGAGGCTTTGTTTTCCTGCTGCTGTCTACGCTTGATCTCTCTCGGATCATTTGCTGCTCTGCCGCCTGCTGGTTTCGCAGCAGCTGCTACAGGAGCAGGGCTTGGAGTAGAAGGAGCTGCAGTTGCTGGAGCTACTTTAGCAACTGGTGCAGGAGCGGGGCTTGGAGCTGGCTTTGTAGCTGCCGGTGCCGCTTCTGCTGGTTTACTTGCCTCAGGCTTGGTAGCAGGCTTTTGTTCTGTCACTGGAGCTTGAGGTGTTTTCTGTACCGGTGCAGCGGCTGGCTTCGGAGTTACATCTGGTGCAGCAGTAAAGATGGGCTCTGGTGCAGGAGGAGATTCAAGCTCGACCTTTGATGTTTTTGCCTCTGAAGCGGGTTTGGGTTTACTCGGCTGAACATCTTTCTGTTCCTGCTTTTCATTACTAGGTGCTGGTGCGCTTGTAGCCGATGTACTTGCGGCAACTTGCGGAGCCGGTTCTGCTGCTTTTACAGAAGTTTGTGGCTGCTTATCCTCGACTCGAGTTTCAGCTTGCTGACGAGCTGGCGTCTGCTTAGTCTGCGCGTTATCTCTAACGGGGGCAGTGTTGGCTGAGCCTGAAGCATTTGCAGCGTTTTCGCTGGCAGGAGCAGTGTTCCCGGAAGCTGTGTTTCTTGAGTCCGTCTTTGCTTCTGACGAAGGCTGAACATTGCCATTAGCTTGTGCTGCCGCCTCGTCGGTCTGCACTGGCCTGGGTCCGCGTCGACGCTGATTAGTATTACGAGGGCGCTTGTTCGCCGGGCGTCGCTGGTTCTGCGACTTGCCTTCGTTACTGTTACCTTGGTTTTGGCCTTCAGTTCTACCTTCACTCCTGGATCCACCACCCTCAGACTTCTGAGCTGGTGACCTGGATTGAGACTGCTTACGCTTGTCGTCGTTACCTTGACTCTTGTCTCGATTCTGACTGGAACCCTGATCTCGATTCTGATTGGAACCCCGTGCTTGACCCTGACCCTGGTTTGACTTGTTCTGTCCGTCAGCGGGCTTATTCCCACCTTGGGGTCTGCGCTGCTGTCCCGAAGAGCGCTTGTTTCGATCATTGCCCCTTTGTTGAGAGTTGCCGCGAGATTGTTGACCACGATTGTTCCGGTTGCCTTGTCGGCCTTTGTTTCGGTTCTGCGGTGATTTTTTAGTTTTCGCAGATTTGTCAGATTCCGATGAGCCAAATAGTCCACCAAACCATGCAAACAATGATGCAAGCGCACCTTTCTTTGGTGGAGGTGTGCGTTGTGCGGGTACATTGCTCACTGAAGGTTTCTGCACAGCAGCGTTTTGCGCTTGCGGCTTGGCGTTAGGTGCTGGTTCAGCGGCAGTAATCGCTTCTACTTCGTAGCTTTCTGCCTGTTGATTCAAGCCGGTAATTTCAAAATGCGGTGTATCCAATTCTGGACTGGCAATAATAATTACCTTGGTTTTGCTTTGCTCTTCGATTTCCGCAACAGCAGCTCGTTTTTCATTGAGTAAGTAAGAAGAGACGATTAAAGGCACAGTGGCTTTTACTTCCTTGCACTTATCCTTATTTGCCTCTTCCTGCACTATTCTAAGGATAGACAAAGACAATGATTCCACGTCACGTATCGAGCCTTGGCCACTACAGCGAGGGCATAAGATTCCACTGGTTTCTCCCAGAGAAGGGCGAAGACGTTGCCGAGACATTTCCAATAGACCGAATCTTGATATACGACCGACCTGCACACGAGCCCGATCAGCTTCAAGAGCGTCACGCATTCGATTTTCAACTTCACGCTGGTTTCGGTTTGAACTCATATCGATGAAATCGATGACCACCAGGCCGCCCATATCTCGCAACCTTAGTTGACGAGCAATTTCGTCTGCAGCTTCTAGATTGGTATTAAGTGCAGTTTCTTCAATGTCAGCGCCTCGGGTAGCTCTTGAGGAGTTGATGTCGATAGAAATTAGCGCTTCAGTGGGGTCTATGACCACAGAGCCGCCAGAAGGAAGTTTTACTTCACGCTCGAAGGCGCTCTCTATCTGGCTTTCAATCTGGTAGCGATTGAACAGCGGCAGCTTGTCGTTATAGAGCTTAATTCTGTCTTCATACTGAGGCATAACCTGTTTGATGAAGTTAATTGCTTCTTCATAGGATTCTTCAGTATCAAATAAAACCTCGCCAATATCTTCTCTGAGATAGTCGCGGATAGTTCGAATGATGACATTGCTTTCCTGATAGATCAGAAAAGGTGCTGAACGTTCTTCACTGGCATCCTGTACGGCTTGCCACAGGGAAAGTAGGTAGTCTAGATCCCACTGTAGTTCTTGTGGGTCTTTGCCCACACCAGCTGTACGAACAATCATGCCCATGCCGTCAGGGATCGTCAGGTCGCGTAATGCTTCACGCAGTTCTGACCGCTCGTCACCCTCAATGCGACGAGAAATACCGCCAGCTTTTGGGTTATTAGGCATTAGGACAAGATAGCGACCGGCAAGGCTGATGTAGGTAGTTAGAGCTGCGCCCTTATTACCTCGTTCTTCCTTCTCGACCTGGACTATCACCTCAGTTCCCTCAGGAATGAGTTGCTTAAGATTGGTTCTCTCGCCGCCGCTCTTCACGTCTTTCGCGTAATACTGCCTGGAAATCTCTTTCAGCGGCAGAAAGCCATGACGTTCAGCACCAAAATCCACGAAGGCTGCTTCAAGGCTTGGCTCTACGCGAGTTACCTTACCTTTGTAGATATTGGCCTTTTTCTGGATGCGGGTGCGGTTTTCGATGTCCAGGTCATACATACGCTGGCCATCGACGAGAGCAACACGAAGCTCTTCTTCTTGTGTTGCATTAATTAACATTCTTTTCATAGTAAGTTCACTTTCTGTTGAACCAGATAAGTAAACTCAGGGGAAGGGTATTCAAGGATCCGCCAATGATTTTTTGTCATCAACGACAATGCAGGGGCTTAAAGCGGTGTTAAGGCCTTAATAAACATCATTTTCAAATCACGCTCAAACTAACATTGGGCAGAATTTACTGATACATCGGGACAAAAGTCCGGCAGTGTCTTCTGATTAGGTCTTTATTACTAGCCTCAAGAGGCCGTTTAGTCGTCTAATATGCTGTTTTTATTGAAAATGTCTTGTTCTGTGTGCTTTGCATTGCTGCCCGGTATTTACTGGCTCATGGCGCAGTTTGATCGGGCCCTTCGAATAGGAATTCCTGAGTTATCCGGTTTTATACCTGGTCATGCAGTTGGCATGACAACAAAATATCGATTTAAAATTATGGCATTTTCTGTGCTATCGGCTCAGAACCCATGGGGTTAACCATGGTTGGGAGTCTTATGAAGCGGTGAACCTGCCTCTATGACCATATAAGCGGCCAGTACGCGAAACTCTTTATGCCCCAAGAAACCATTTAGTGTTTGATGGCAGCGGTGTTTCGCTGATTTACCACCGGCAGTAGGCCGTCGCGGGTAAATCGTGGCTCAGGAAGTTAACCCTTTAACCACAAGCGACGGAATATAGCAGTAAAACCTAGGGGACTCAATCAATCAGCAGCTTTTCAGCCATTTTTTCTCAAAAAAAACAATAACCTGCAAAACATTCGAAAGGTGGGCAGGCAAAAGCCCCTGGCTGGGGAGATTAGTGATATATGCCTTACCTAGCTCATGTTGCTAAAACGAATAGCCTGTGGTTAAAATAGCCGCCCTAGTGGCTTTGCCAGTACAAAGACACAAAAATCAATAAGATAGCTGGCAAACTGGGTGATCTACTTGAATATAAGGCCTAAGTTGGTGATAAGTCAGGTGATACCGGCTAGTGAAACGTACTGGGAAAACAATAAGATTCAATCGAATAATCAGAAAAAATGAGCTGATACTGCGAAGAAACCATGAGTTTCTATCCGTTCTCCAAGAGAGACAGACAAAAGACAGAAACAGCTGAAAGATGGGGTGTAGAGATATGACGATTTATTCCTATTGTCGGACTTCCGAATTGGAAGCGACGCTGGATACTGAACAACTTGAGACTATTCTCGAGCCAGAAATGTTAGCGATTCAAACGTATTGCCTCCGGCAGAGTTGGTTCATGACTGAATCACTAAAGGATTCTGACTGCAATTGGAGTCAAGAATTTATTAAACGAGACTCGGGCAAGCAATTGATGAATGTACTTCGCCCAGGTGACGTCATTCTATGTAGCAAGATCGAGCGAATTTGCAGCACTACTCAGGAAGTTCTCAAGCTTATCCCGATGCTGCAAGAAAAATCTGTTCGACTGCATATTGTTGAATTGGATGGCGATCTTACTAATCCAGACTTTGAAGTTAATTTTCAGAAGATCGCGTCTGTTTTTTCATCCCTGGAAAAACGAAAATCTGCAGAACGCATCAGAGGTGTTAAGCAGCGACAAAGAAAGCAGGGCCGTTACCTTGGCGGAAGTCGTCCATTTGGATATATGATTCATGAAAATGGTCGCTTGATTAAAAACCCCATGGAACAGCGAGTTCTTAGAAAAATCATGGAATTGAAGAAGCAGGGTAAATCATTGCGCGCTATTTCCAGTGAAGTTTCTACTCCGGTAATGCCTATAAGTTTTAAAACTGTGCAGAGGCTTTTACAGCGACACGCCGAGCAAATGTAACGCCATATGAATAAGCCGTTTTCACTGTTTGTCGGACTGCGCTACACCCTTACTCGAAAACGCAATTTCTTCCTGTCTTTTGTTTCACTCATCTCCATGTTGGGGGTGAGTCTTGGCGTATTAATTCTTATCGTTGCACTCTCTGTAATGAATGGGTCTATCGGCACACTTCGAGCCGAAGCGCTAAAGTCTGTCCCCCATGTCACTCTTAGCTCAGATGTAATTGATCAGAACTGGCAAATTTATTCTGAACAAGCCGCTTCTGACCCACACATCCTCGCCAGTGCTCCTTACGTCGAAGCGGAGGCTAATGTTCAGTATCAAGGCATCAATAGCTTTATTAACATCAGGGGTGTCGAGCCGGAACTGGAATCCCAGGTGGTTAGTAATCCCGGCGACCGCTACCAGGTCCTCCTCGAAACATTGGCCAATACTGAAAATGGAATTATTCTTGGTACACAGCTGGCGGCGAGCCTGGGCATATACGGGTCGGCCGACTTAAGCCTGATACCTCTTAACAGTTTACTCGCTCGCAATTTATCCGCGGCGCAAGGCTTCCGGGTTGTTGGCTTTGCCGACTTCGGGTTTTACGGCAACGATTCGACTGCTCTGGTTAATCTAGAACAGGCAGAGCAGTTATTTGCCGATGATTCTGCAGCCTTGGTGAGCCTGCGTCTAAAGGTGGATGATATTTTTGCTGCTGAAGTCATTGCTGAAAATGTATTTGGCGAGCAGGAAGGTATTCAAATAGTGCCCTGGAATCAGGCGCAGTCCAGTTTGTTTAACGCCTTGAACATGGAAAAAATCCTCACTAGTTTTATGCTGCTGATGATTGTAGTAATTGGCGCGGTTAATATCGTATCAACCCTGGTGATGGTGGTTGCCGATAAGAGCGCTGATATCGCTATTCTCCGCACCATGGGAGCCAGCAGAGGAGTCATACTCAGAATTTTTATTATCCAGGGCCTGATTGCGGGCGCCATCGGGACGTTTGTTGGCGCGGTACTTGGAGTAATACTAGCCGGTAATATCACCGATATTAGTTTATTGATCGAGCGCGCCATTAACGGCGTGTTTAAAGATGCCAATGTCTATCTGATCTCCCATCTGCAAACGAATATCGTATGGAATGAGGTGCTGCTGGTTTGTGTTGCGGCATTGATAATTAGTTTTCTCGCAACCCTTTATCCAGCGTACAGGGCAAGCCGTATTCAGCCCGCTGAAGTATTGAGATACGAATGATAATTTATGTAAAACCGACAGGAATATTCCATGACTGAACAAGATTCAGTGCTGGCCTGTGAGCACATCCAAAAAGTATATTCTCAAGGGCCTCAGGAAGTGCAGGTACTAACAGATGTGAATCTTCGGATCGCTGCCGGAGAACAAGTAGCAATTGTCGGTAGTTCTGGCTCGGGCAAGACTACCTTATTAAATCTGTTAGGCGGGCTCGACTTGCCCAGCGCGGGAAAGGTATTTATCGCAGGTAAAGATATCGCGTTATTGACTGAAACCGAACGAGGCTTGCTGAGAAATAAGTATTTGGGCTTTGTTTATCAGTTCCACCATCTGTTAGGTGAATTCACTGCGCTTGAAAATGTTTGTATGCCTTTGTTAATTGCTGGGATCGGGCAGGATGCGGCACAACAAAGGGGCCGAGTAATATTGGCTAAGGTTGGCTTGCAGGAAAGAGAAGAACACAAGCCCTCGGAACTGTCCGGTGGCGAAAGGCAGCGAGTCGCAATTGCGCGTGCTCTGGTAACAGAACCCCAGTGTGTAATGCTTGATGAGCCCACCGGAAACCTGGATCGTCAAACAGCAGTGGGTATTCATCGGCTAATGGAAGAACTAAACCAGGCTCTTAACACAAGCTTTATTGTCGTTACCCATGACGAAGAATTAGCAGACTCTATGCAACGAAAGCTGACCCTTTCCAACGGCACTCTTCATGAGCAGTAAATATCATGAGCAGTAAAGTACGAGTAGCGAGAATCCTATGAGTACAGGAAAAATCTCTCTTCCTCGATATATTGCAGCGCGCTATATCAGCGCCGGCAAGCGAAGTCATCTTGTGTCATTCATGTCCGCTATTTCGGTAGCGGGGCTGACTCTCGGTATTGCCGTACTAATTATTGTGCTTTCAGTAATGAACGGCTTCGATAAAGAAATGCGTGAAAATGTTCTCGGCATTGTTCCCCATATTACCTTGAGCACAAATGAAGTGCTTCGGCAGGATAATTGGAATGACGTAGAAGCATTGGTGTTAGAAAACCCGCGAGTGGAATCGATCTCTCCACTGATCGAATTGGCGGGAGTGGTGGCAGCCAATTCCAGCAGCAAGGGTGTATTGATTAATGGTGTAGATGCCGGCGCGGAACTTCAATCTTCAGTGCTAGAGCGTTTCATGACGGCAGGGAGTCTGACTGCGCTACACGAGAGCAAATGGGGCATAGTTATCGGAGAGACACTCGCCGATCGCCTGCAAGTACAACTGGGAGACACTGTAGATGTGTTTTCTCCAAATATTTCTCTAAATCCGATCACTCCTCTTGCAACATTCCGCGGATTCACTCTGGTGGGTGTTTATCGCGTAGGGACAGAAGAGTTAGACAGTGATCTAGCTATGATTAACCTGTCTGCGGCGAAAGCTCTGTTTAAGATTCGTTCTCCCTACAATGCAGTTAGAATTCGTACCTCTGATGTTCTCTTGGCTGAAGAAGTGCGGCAAGAACTTAATGCAGTACTGCCCGCCGAGATAAGAAGTCAATCATGGATGGCCACTCTCGGCAGCATCTATCAAAATATTCAGTTTTCGCGAACCATTATCAGCTTTATGCTCTGGTTGTTAATTGGTGTCGCTGCTTTCAACCTGGTGGTGAGTCTGATTATGATCGTCAGGGACAAGAAGGGCGATATCGCCATACTGCGAACACTCGGAGCGAGCCCGGCAACCATTAATAGTATTTTTATGTGGCAGGGCTGTTTCATCGGATTGATTGGTATAGTCTCAGGAGTGTTACTGGGAATTATTGGTTCGCTTAACATTAGTCGTTTTGCGGCATTTATCGAGAACAGATATTCCCTGCAGTTGCTTAATGCAGAAGTGTATCCAATCGACTTTCTTCCATCTCAAATTGATCCATTAGATATTGCCGTGGTAGTCGTCGGGGTTTTCATCTTGTCTATGCTGGCCACTATTTATCCAGCTTCCCGAGCTGCAGCGATTCAGCCTGCAGAGGCTCTTCGAACAGACTAATTTTTACTCTTCTTGGCATTTTCCTTTTTAGCCTACTAGCTTTTGGTAGAGCCAATGAGTTAAGCCATGCCTAGAGTTCAGTATTAAGCCTTTCCATACTTCCCCTAAGAGCGAGTTACTAGCGGCTTACTGCGTGGGCATTTCCATAGTTTACTTTTTAGTGGATCTACAGTTTTCCGGAGGCATGGCTGTTTTAGTACTTACTTCCAGTGTCGCTCTTCTATCTGTAAATTTCAGGCGGCATGCTGTTCGCCGGGCTTTTTTTCTGTTGTTGGCTTTTTCTTTTGGCGTACTCTGGCATGTTGTATGGGCCAAGTATTTGCTTGAGAAGAGACTGCCTGATGAGCTGGAAGGAATAGACCTGCTCACTCGCGGATACGTTTTGGACATACCCAGCCGCAACGGTCTTGCTCAGCAATTCAGATACCGCATATTAGAAAGCGATCCTGAGTTTAACAATAGAACAGTGCTTGTTAATTATTACGGCGAGCAGACTGTCGAGCCCGACCAAAGCTGGCAGCTTTTGCTGCGTCTAAATAAGGCCCATGGTTTTTACAATCCCGGCGGAAATGATTATGAGGCCTGGCTTTTCCAGCGCAGGATCGCAGCCAAGGGTTACGTTCGACTAAATGAAGACAATAGATTGTTATCTAGCAAGGAAGGCATCCTCTCTCTTAATAGAATTAGAGCCATTCTGAAGAATAAAATTGTCGCTGCAATGAGTGGTTCAGCGAATACGGGCGCCGTGCTCGCACTTAGTTTGGGCGATAGAAGTATGATCGATGCATCGGCCTGGGACTTGTATGGCAAAACAGGCACTACCCATCTCTTTGTGGTTTCCGGCTTGCATATTGGCTTAATCGCAGGCTTCGCTTACAGCTTGACTAGTTTACTGCTGCGCCTCATTCCCTCCCTGTGTCTATTTTGTGCCCGTCAGAAAATTGCAGCCGGGGGAGCGCTATGTTTTTCTGCCATATATAGTTTGTTAGCCGGGTTCACCATGCCCACTCAGCGAGCTCTAATTATGCTTTCGGTGTTTATGCTCTCTTATCTATTTAATAGAAACAGCCCAATGTCGTTTCGCTACATGCTCTCAATGGCTGTAGTCTTAAGTATTAACCCCATGTCGGCATTGAATGGAGGTTTTTGGTTTTCCTTCCTCGCTGTTGGTGTTTTGTTATTAAGAGGAGGCGCTAAATCAAATGAAAGAGTGCCATTAAAGCTGAATAGCGAATCGGGTGGGGCAGAAGATTCCATGTTGCCTTTTCTTCTAGGTAAAGCTGCAAGCATGGTTAGGCCTCAAATGTTTGTGTTCCTTGCTCTCATCCTGCCGTTACTGTTTTTCACTTCACGCATATCACTGATATCTCCTCTGGTAAATATTATTGCCATACCCGTGTTAGGCCTGCTTATTGTTCCTCTGTGCTTAATTTCGATGACTCTGCTGCTAACTCTGCCTGACATAGGGAAGCTGCTTTACAAAGTGCTCGGCAATTTGCTTGATCTGTTTGGCGTTTTTCTCGACACCTTGTTGAGCATATGTCCGAGCTGGTCCGTTATTGAAATCTATAAGGTACTACCTGCGGTTTTTAGTAGCGGAATATTATTGGTTTTACTGGGCATCATTCCAAAAGGAATTCTGAGTAGAAGGTTTTTAATTCCTTTACTAGCGGCACTGTTACTCCCTTTTGCAATCCCAAAACCCCTTGCTAGTTTTTCTGATGGGCTCGATATTCATATACTGGATGTGGGGCAGGGATTGTCTGTATTGATACGCACGCAAAATCATTCCCTTTTGTTCGATACAGGTGCTCGACTGTCTGAAACTTTTGATCTTGGTGAAGCGGTTGTTGCGCCGGCTCTCACTGCCTTGGGAGTAAACCATCTGGATAGTATTGTTGTCAGTCATGCCGATAATGATCATTCGGGAGGTCTGGAGGGGGTTCTTTTTCGGTTTCCGTCTGCGCAGCTACTTACAAATAAACCGTCGAGATATTCTGTTAGCTCCAAGCCGTGCAGGAAAGGTAACAAATGGAGTTGGGACAATGTTGAGTTCGAGTTCCTTCATCCAGACTCCCAGGGTCTTGTACAGAAGGAAAATAACAATTCATGTGTGCTGAAGGTGAGTATAGGAAAGTTTGCTCTGCTACTGCCAGGGGATATCGAAGCCTCTATTGAGAGGCAACTCTCTCGGTCTAGTTCAGCGGATTTAAGCAGTACGGTCCTCGTGGCAGCCCATCATGGTAGTCAAACCTCTTCGACCTACCCATTTCTGAAGAAAGCTGAGCCCCGCTATGTAGTGTATTCCGCCGGATATCGTAATAGCTTTTCCCATCCTCATATCAATGTACAGTCCCGCTTTCAGGAGTTCGGTAGTGAGGCCAGTAACACGGCGAATTCGGGCATGATTAGCTTTAGTGTTTCAGAATTTGGTGATATCACTTCAATCAGTAGCTACAGGGATGAAAAACCCCGTTATTGGCACTAATCAGACGGGGATGTGATGCCGATAACCCTCTTGATGTGCGCTCGTTGAATTGCATAGGCTGGTATGTGCTAGAGTTAGCAGCCAATTATTTGGAGGAAGAAAGTGCTAGAGATTTTAAGGGCAGGTGGCTTGCTCATGTTGCCTATTATTTTGTGTTCGATAATAGCCATCGCTATTGTCATAGAGAGGTTTTGGACGCTGAGCTCCTCTCGAATTACCCCCAAATATGTCTTGGCTCAGGTCTGGACCTGGCTTAAGAATAATCAATTGGATTCCGCAAAACTACGCGAGCTACGTCTCTCTTCACCGCTGGGCCAAGTTCTGGCCGCAGGACTGGTGACCTCCAAATATGGACGTGCTGCTATGATTGAAAGCATCGAGCAGACAGCGGCGTTGGTTATCCACGATATGGAGCGATATCTAAACACCCTGGGTACTATCGCGGCCATCACGCCGTTATTAGGGCTCCTGGGGACAGTAGTTGGCATGATTGAAGTGTTTAGCGAAATCATGCTGCAAGGTACTGGAAACGCCAATGCTTTGGCTGGCGGCATATCCCAGGCGCTGATATCTACAGCTGCCGGATTGACTGTTGCTATACCTACCTTTATGTTTCATCGCTTCTTTACCCGTCGAGTCGACTCACTGGTGTTAAATTTGGAGCAGGAATCCATCAAACTTGTGGATGCACTGCACAGTGATCGTACGGTTGAAGTGAAGTAGCATGTTGAAAGAGTTTGCTGATGAAATTTAAGCGTTCACATCGGGAAGAACTGCAAATTAATATCACGCCTCTTATCGACGTGGTGTTTTTGCTTTTGATTTTTTTCATGGTGACCACTACATTTAGTAAAGAAACCCGCTTGCTGGTGAATTTGCCAGAAGCCAATGCCGAAGCGGCCGAGGCCGAGGTCAGTCAAATTGAAATAGTGGTCTCAAGAGAGGGTACTTATTCGATTAATGGCAGGGCATTGGTGAACAGTAGGCTTGAAACTCTGGTTCAGGGCCTGGAGATAGAATCCGGCGGCGATCATACTCTACCGATTCTGTTAATTGCAGATGCGGAAGCAACTCATCAATCTGTTGTGACAGCCATGGATGGTATAGGACAATCAGGGTTTACTCGTTTGAACATTGCGACACAACGGCCGCAGGAACTTGAAGCAGGGGCATCTGACCCCACTAGTCCTCTATGAGTAAGAGAAAGAGTAGCAGAAGGCAGGAAGAGATAAGCCCTGAATACAGTGGCTGGAAACTGTATAAGCGGCTATTTACTTATGTATTGCCTCATAAGCTAGCGATGTTAGGAGGCTTGTTTGGCTACCTTATCTTTGCGACCACCGGCCCTGCAACGACTGAATGGCTAGGTTGGACAGTAGATGCAATCGAGCAGGGCAACTATACAGACCTGCGTATTCTCAGCCCCTTACTCTGTATTTTAATCGTGCTGGTTCGAGGAATCGGCGGATTTATGGGAAGTTATTCCTTGGCTTCCATCTCCAATCACATGATTCACAAACTCCGTTGTGAGCTGATGAGCCGGCTCCTGAGTTTGCCCTCTAGTTACTTCGATCGCAGCACTCCAGGTAAGCTGGTTTCCAAGCTTACCTACGATGTTTTGCAAATCACCGGTGCTGCCAGCAATGCTGTTGCGGTAATAATTAGAGAAGGTCTTGTTGTAATAGGTCTGCTTGCCTATCTAATGTATATCGACTGGAAACTGAGCCTGACCTTTCTGGCTATTGCTCCGGTGGTAGCTATGATTGTATCGGCAGCTTCAAAGCGATTTCGTCGCTATAGCACCCAAATGCAAGATTCCATGGGGGATCTTACCCAGATAACTAATGAAACCATCAAGGGTCATCACGTCATTCGCACCTTCAATGCCGAAGACTTCATGAGTGACAAATTGCTTGATGCAAGCGAGCGTAATCGCCAGCAGAACATGAAGATGGCGTTTACACGAAGTGCCAGCACTCCGCTTATCCAATTAATAGTCAGCTTTGCTCTGGCTCTGCTGGTTTGGTTGGCGCTGTCGCCGGAGTTCTTCGCAGATAAAACCCCTGGCGACTTCGTAGCTTTCCTTGGCGCGGCCGGGCTATTAGCCAAGCCAATACGCCAGCTAACTCAGGTTAATTCGGTAATTCAGCGCGGACTATCAGCGGCATTCAGTATCTTCTCCTTGCTCGATCAAGATTCAGAGTCCAATACGGGTAGCTATTGCAGTGATCGCGCTGAAGGCAGGGTCGAATTTCGAGACGTCAGCTTTAAATATAATGACGATGCCATAGCGCTCCATAATATTAGTTTTACTGCACAGCCTGGCCAGACAATCGCATTGGTAGGTAAGTCCGGAAGCGGCAAATCCAGCCTGGTCAGTTTGCTTCCTCGCTTTTACGATTGCAGCGAAGGGGAGATTCTTCTCGATAATGTTCCTCTAAAGGAGTACGAAATCCATAATTTGCGTAATCATATCTCTTCGGTATCGCAACAAGTTGTGCTCTTTAACGGAAGTGTGGCTGAGAATATTGCCTATGGCGAAGAGCAGTTGGATATGGAGCGGATCACCGAGGCTGCTAACAATGCTCACGCCATGGAGTTTGTTGAGCAGTTACCCATGGGACTTGATACGCAGGTCGGAGATGACGCCGCTTTATTATCCGGTGGTCAGCGCCAGCGCATCGCAATAGCCCGAGCGCTACTTAAGAACGCTCCTGTTTTAATATTCGATGAAGCCACCTCAGCTCTGGATTCGGAGTCTGAGATGCATATCCAGCAAGCTCTGGATAATGTAAGAAAGGGTAGAACAACCTTTGTGATTGCCCATCGCCTGTCAACGATAGAAAATGCCGATTTGATCCTGGTCATGGATAAAGGGCGGATCGTCGAGTCCGGAACCCATTCTGAACTTCTTGCACAAGATTCAAGCTATTCGAGACTGCATGCTATTCAGTTTTCCGACAACGGCTCAGACAAAGCGTAATGAGTTTTCTCGAACAAGCCTGGTATAAAAAATCTGCATGGTTGATTTTATTGTGGCCATTCTCCGTTCTATTTCGTCTGCTCTCAGCTATTCGTCGAAAAATAAGTTCTCCATCGAACAGTAGTGATGTTCCTGTTGTAATTATTGGAAACATCTCTGTTGGAGGAACAGGCAAAACTCCTCTAATTATTTATCTCGCTGAGTACCTTGAGGGCAAGGGACTGAAGCCAGGAATAATAAGTCGGGGCTACGGTGGCGCAGCGGAGGCTTATCCGCTAGACGTTGACGAAAACACTCCTGTAAGCAGCAGTGGAGATGAGCCCTTTCTGATAGCCGAGAAAACGTTTTGTCCTGTAGTGGTAGATCCGGATCGAAACAGTGCCTTGGAATTTTTATTGAAGAATCACGACGTAGATGTGGTGCTAAGCGATGACGGTATGCAGCACTACAAATTGCGTCGAGATATTGAAATAGCGGTTGTCGATGGGCAGCGATTGTTCGCCAACGGTTTTTGTCTGCCAGCGGGGCCTTTGCGTGAACCGGTTTCCCGACTTAAAGAAGTGGGCTATATAGTGATTAATGGTGAACCAAGCGAGGCTCACAGTGAACTCGAGTCTGCATATGTGCTTAGTCTAAAACCTCGTTATCTTATAAATTTATTGAGTGGCGAGAAGAAACCCTTTTCTGCGGCGCCATTTAATATGGGTAATCGTATTCAGGCAGTCACTGCCTTAGGTAACCCTCAGCGGTTTTATGATTTACTGGAAAAGCTACCCTACGGATTGGACACGCACAGCTTTCCAGATCATCATGGGTTTACGCTAGAAGATTTCGAGAGCAAAGGAATTGATGGGCATCATCCGGTAGTGATGACAGAAAAAGACGCTGTTAAATGCAGAGGTTTTGCTCAGAGTAATTTCTGGTACTTGAGTGTAGAGGTTGAAGTACAAGAACCCTTCGCCGATAAACTCTGGCAACAGCTTAAGAAATGACCATAAGCTTAACAACGGAGCGTAGGACTTAAGTTCTGCAAATAGATTTATGTTAGATCAGAAATTACTCAGCATTCTTGCCTGCCCTGTTTGTAAAGGTGATTTGCTCTATGACAAAACCAAGAGCGAATTAATATGCCTGCCTGATGCTTTGGCTTTTCCTGTGAGAGACGGCGTTCCAGTTATGCTGACCAATGATGCAAGAGAAATCAATCTGGAAGAGAGAGAAACCTACTAATGGGATTTTCCGTAGTGATTCCTGCTCGATATGCTTCCACCCGACTACCGGGAAAGCCGCTGTTGGACATCGCCGGGAAATCAATGCTGCAACATACTTACGAAAAAGCGCTGCAAAGTAATGCCGACAGTGTAACTATTGCCACCGATGATGAACGCATAAGAGATCACGCAGAAGGCTTCGGTGCACGGGTTTGCATGACTTCTCCAGAGCATCGAACAGGCACAGACCGGATCCAGGAAGTATGTACGCAACTGGCACTAAGTGATTCACAAATTATCGTCAATGTTCAGGCTGATGAGCCTCTGATTCCCCCGTCGGTGATTAATCAGGTGGCCGAGAACCTAGAGCGGGAAGAAGAGGCGGGCATCTCGACACTCTGCGAGATAATCAGCGCCAAAGAAGAAATTGAAGACCCTAATTCGGTTAAGGTGGTATTCGATCAAAGGGGATTCGCGCTCTATTTCAGTCGCTCGACTATTCCCTGGCAAGGTAGCGCCTCCGCCAAGAATTGCTATCGACACATAGGTATCTACGGGTATCGCGTAGCAGTACTCAATCAATTCGTGGACTGGCCAGCCTCAGCATTGGAGGTTCAGGAGAAGCTGGAGCAATTAAGAGCTATGGATAACGGCATCAGAATTCATGTGGCCGAATGTACTGAAAATATCCCACCTGGAGTGGATACTGAAAAAGACCTGGCGCAGGTTCGAGCCCACATCCAGTCTGAGCTGAAACACTCCTAACTGAACCTATTTCAGCTGATTCCCTTTTTAGCTCAGCTAACCTCAAACTAGCTTCCCGCTACTTTAGCAACTCAGGCTGAAGTATTCTAAAATCAACAAGAAACGTTACAGGACTCTTAATCGGTGAATCCTCAAGCTTCTGAGCAAGCTAAAATTCGTGTTCTTATGGTTTGTTTGGGAAACATATGTAGGTCTCCAACTGCCCACGGCGTGTTTCAAAAGCATATTGATGACAATGACTTATCTTATGCTCTTGAAGTCGATTCGGCGGGAACCAGTCGCTATCATATTGGCGAGCCCCCCGACAGCAGATCCAGTAGCGCTGCTTCTCAGCGAGGTTATGATCTGTCCGCTCAGAGAGCTCGACAATTGGCGGATGAAGACTACCAGCGCTTCGACTATATCCTTGCTATGGATTCCGACAATTTGCGAGAGATAGAAGCAAGGCGTCCCTCTGAGGCAAGAGCGGAGACCGGCTTGCTGTTGGATTTTGCCAAGTCGGAGGAGATGGAGGTTCCTGATCCCTATTACAGTGGTGGTGATGGCTTTGAGATCGTCTTGAACCTGGTTGAAGATGCCTGTCTGGAGTTGCTGGCCCATATCAAGGACAGGCACGAACATTTCAGCTCGCTTAGATAAATATCCAAATCGGTCTAAACCAGGTCTAAAATGAGAAACAGAGCAGTAGAATAGGAAGTGAAAAAATAGCTATATCATGAAGATACAAACGGACGTTAACCTAAAGCCCTATAATAGTTTCGGAATCTCCCAGAGCGCCGCTCATTTCGCAGAGGTGGAGAATCTGGAAGATCTAAAACAAGCCTTAAGCTATGGCGAAGAACACTTCCTGTCTGTACACATCCTAGGGCAGGGTTCTAATACGCTGTTCATCCAGGATTACCCCGGTTTGCTTATTCACATGGCCTGTTTGGGAATCGAACGCTTCGAGGACAGCGGAATTGTCAAAGCCGCCTGCGGTGAAAACTGGCACCAATTTGTAGAATATTGCTTGAAGAACAATCTCCATGGTATTGAAAACCTTGCGCTTATACCCGGAACAATAGGTGCCGCACCGATACAAAATATCGGCGCCTACGGAGTAGAGCTAGAGCAATTAGTCCTCGGTGTAGAGGTGTTCAATCGTGAAACGGCCACTGTCGAAGTGCTAAGCCGCGAGCAATGTGAATTCAGTTACAGAGACAGTATTTTCAAGAGCGGCGCTAAAAACAAGTATGTTGTGCTTTCCCTCGCATTGCAGCTCAATGCCAGTCCTGTGGTCCATACGGATTACGCTGCGCTAAAGCAGCAGCTTACAGGTGTTGAAGAACCTGGACCGAGGGACGTGTTCGAGGCGGTCTGCTCAATTCGTCAAACCAAACTGCCAGACCCATCAGCCCTAGGTAACGCTGGAAGTTTCTTTAAGAACCCACTGATTTCACAGGATAAATTTTCAAGCTTGTCTTCGGAGTATCCGGACATTCCCTGCTTTGACAGTGGCGAGGAGGGCTTGCTTAAAGTCCCTGCAGCCTGGTTCATTGAGAAGGCCGGCTGGAAGGGGCGCCGTAAAGGAGATGCGGGTGTTCACGAACAACATGCTCTGGTTCTGGTGAACTATGGTGAAGCCTCTGGAGAAGACATTTTGCTGTTGGCCCAGGACATCAGTAATTCCGTTTTACAGAGCTTCGGCATAGCCTTGCAGCCAGAGGTGAATTTCGTCTAAACATTGCAATTCTGTAATATTTTCTAGCCCTCGATTAGCTTTCTCACAAGCACCTAGCAGGCCGATTTTCCTCAAACTGTGAACCAGTTCCCGTTTCTCCGTTACAAATTTGTGAGCCAATTTTGTATATGCTACTAATTAGTCTGCTATGTGATTGACGGGTCCTACAAAAAATCCAATGAAACGAGACTCAAACTACTAAGAAGGGGGAGTTAAATTGTGGATATCGGACAAAAACGAAAGATCTCAGTACTGCTAGTTGATTTCTATGAACTGGTGCGTGTCGGCATATCCAGACTCATCGACGAGCAAGACGATATGTTCGTAGCCGCCCAAGCAGGGAGTGGTGATGAAGCCTTAGAGGTTTTGGCAAGCGAAGAATTCCCTACCCCTGACGTAATCTTGATGGATGCTCGTATGCCCGGTCTTGGAGGCATAGAAGCAACCAAACTTATCCTGGAAGCCTTTCCCGATTGTAAGGTCGTTGCTATGTCCACGGTAGCGACTGGCGTGATCCCGTCGCAGATATTGAGAGCAGGGGCACGTGGCTTTATTACAAAGAGCGCTCCGGTGGATACCATGCTTGGTGCCCTGCGTGCTGTGAACGAGGGAAACCGTTACGTCACCCCTGAGTTAGCTGCTAATCTTTCGGTAAAACCCTTCAACAGGGACCGAGGTTGTATCTTCAACCGCTTGTCACGTCGCGAGTTGCAGATATCCATCATGCTGACAGACGGTAAGCGAGTGAGTGAGATTGCAAGCATTCTCAAACTGAGCCCGAAGACCGTCTATAGCTATCGCTACAGGATCTTCGAAAAAATGGGCATCAGAAGCGATATTGAATTAACTATTCTAGCTGTAAAACATGGACTTACAGAGGATACAAGAGAATTTGATTCAATTCCCTATCGCGGCCGCCTGGTAGACAAGTCGGTAGCCTGATTCATATCACTTGTGAGCCAATGCGGCATCCGCTACCCTCAGGCGCTTTAGCACTGTTTGTTAGTCTATTAATTGGACTATTTGGCTAGACAAGTGCCTGATCGAGTGTGCTACACCCCATGTCACCGCAAACCCCTACAGAACAGCCTGAAACCGCCCCTGAGGCTGATCAGAACATCCTCAAGGTCTTTGACCACAAAAGCTTCCTGGCGAATCTAAGCAGCCGTCCCGGCGTCTATCGCATGGTCGATGAAGAAGGGACTGTAATCTATGTGGGAAAGGCAAAGAACCTAAAGAAGCGGGTAACCAGCTATTTCAGGGCATCCGGCTTGACCACCAAGACCATGGCCATGGTTGCAAAGATCCAGGATATCGAAGTAACCATCACCAATAGTGAGACCGAGGCTCTATTGCTGGAACAGAGCCTCATCAAGAGTGCTCGGCCGGTCTACAATATTCAGCTCAGAGACGACAAATCCTACCCTTATATCCTGCTTACCGAGAAAGACGAGTATCCGCGCCTGAGCTTTTACCGAGGAAGTCGGAAACGGCAGGGAAAGTTCTTCGGACCATATCCCAGCGCTCATGCCACTCGAGATACACTTCAAGTATTACAGAAAGTATTTAAGATAAGACAATGTCAGGACTCATATTTTAAGAATAGATCCAGGCCTTGCTTGCAGCATCAGATAGACCGATGTACGGCCCCCTGTGTTGGCCTGATCGATCCCGAGGAATACTCAAGAGACGTGCACTATTCCACCTTGTTCTTACAAGGAAAGAGTAATGTTCTGCATAAGGAGTTGACTCGCTCCATGGAGAGCGCCGCGGCAAAAGAAGATTTCGAGCGTGCAGCCTCTATTCGTGACCAAATCGTGGACCTGAGGCGAATTCAGGAGCAGCAGTTCGTCGCCAATCAGGGTGGTGACGCAGATATTATAGCTGCAGCAATTGAGGGCTCCTATGCCAGTGTCCACGTAATCTATGTCAGGGCGGGCAGAATTATAGGCAGCAAGAGTTTTTTCCCCAAATTCAGACTCATGGACAGCAGAGAGCAGTTACTTGAGGCTTTCCTTTCCCAGCTATACCTGGGTGATGAGCAGACGGCCAACATCCCGGCAGAGATTATCACCCAGGCTATTTCAGAAGACGGAGGGGACATTGAAGAAGCGTTGAATTATGTGGCACAGCGGAAAGTGAAGCTGGCCACTCGAGTGAGAGGGCACCGAGCCAAATGGCTCGAGCTCGCTGACACCAATGCAAGAGAGTCCTTGCAGGCGAACATAAGCAATAAACAAAATATAACGAAAAGATTCAGATCGTTACAGGAGTCTCTTAAGCTAGAATCTATACCTGAGCGTATCGAATGCTTCGATATCAGTCATACTTCAGGGGAAGAGACAGTGGGCTCCTGCGTGGTATTCGACTCAAATGGCGCGGTGAAGAGTGATTACCGTCGCTTTAACATCAAGGATATCAGCCCGGGCGATGATTATGCCGCCATGGAGCAGGTCCTCACCCGCCGTTTCACGCGGCTTGCCAGGGGAGAGGCAAAGATCCCTGACATTCTGCTGATCGATGGAGGCAAGGGGCAGCTCACCCAGGCAAGGAAGGTTCTTGAGGAATTTCAGTTACCTGAGATCCAGTTATTAGGTATCGCTAAAGGTATTAGCAGAAGAGCGGGGCAAGAAACCTTATTCCTGGAGCTTAACGGCAGGTATAAAGAGATCGCACTGCCTACACAATCCCCAGCGCTGCACTTGTTACAGCAAGTTAGAGACGAAGCCCATAGGTTCGCGATTACAGGACACCGTCAGCGGCGAGCCAAGGCGAGGAAGCAATCTGCTCTTGAGCAGATCCCTGGGCTGGGGCCCAAGCGCAGAAGAGACTTGCTAAGACACTTTGGTGGTCAGCAGGAGATAGTGAGGGCCAGTGAATCGGATCTTGCGAAAGTTACTGGGATAAGTAAGAAGTTGGCCGAAAACATATATGAGTATTTACATAATAATTAAAAGCCACGGATCTTCCGGTTTTCACAAACTTGAGGATGTTAGTGTATCTTTACTTTAAATTTGGAATACAAGCCATTGTTAAATAGCGTAAATATTTTTTGTAATTTAAGCTTCAACACAAGAATCCTGTTATGAATTGGGCTAATTTTGCCACCTTAAGCCGTATAGCTCTGATCCCGATAGTCATTGCCTGCTATCACTCAGGCCTAGAAAACTCTCATTTAATCGCTGCCGTGTTGTTTGGTATAGCCAGTCTTACGGATTGGCTAGATGGTTTTCTCGCAAGAAAGCTGAATCAGACCTCAGACTTCGGAGCATTCCTGGACCCGGTGGCTGACAAGATACTGGTAGCCGTTATGCTTATCATGTTGGTAGCGGTGTATCCCCAGCTGTTGATAGCCACAGCAATCATCATCACCCGGGAAATCATGGTTTCTGCGTTGAGAGAGTGGATGGCCAGTACAGGGCAACGAGACACAGTGGCAGTAGCCTTTTCAGGAAAACTGAAAACCACGGTACAGATGATCGCGATAGCCGCCATGTTGATGGCAAATCCATCACTTCCAGAGTGGGTTTTGACCGCCGGATATATTCTTATCGATATCGCTGCCATCCTCAGTTTGTACTCAATGTTTCATTATTTTAGAAATGCCTGGCCTGTACTCTTTCCAAAAGACTGAAAAGGGACGAAAACATAGTATTTCCGGCGACTTCAGCTTGACTTGCATAACTTAGGCATTAGAATAAGCGCCTCTTTTGGGGGCCAGTCTGATCGATGATTAAATAATCGATTAGAATTAAGAAAAAGCTCTTGAAAGGATGGCGAATAAAGCGCGGGAATAGCTCAGCTGGTAGAGCACGACCTTGCCAAGGTCGGGGTCGCGAGTTCGAATCTCGTTTCCCGCTCCATTTTTCAGGTACAAAATCACCGTAGATTTCATTACCCAGAATACAGACAAGCAATCTCTGTGTTCTGCTATGGTTTGTAAGCTCGAAAAGCTAGACCTTGTTGTGTAGCAATAGTGGCTGAGTGGCAGAGTGGTCATGCAGCGGACTGCAACTCCGTGTACGCCGGTTCGATTCCGACCTCAGCCTCCATATTATTAACTGGATCAATATCTTAATTGATATTTCCAATCTAGACTGTAAAGAGTCTAGCCATCACTTCTATTGCCCGGATGGCGAAATTGGTAGACGCAAGGGACTTAAAATCCCTCG
>JABJIC010000023.1 GCA_018661465.1 Gammaproteobacteria bacterium
CGATTCCGACCTCAGCCTCCATATTATTAACTGGATCAATATCTTAATTGATATTTCCAATCTAGACTGTAAAGAGTCTAGCCATCACTTCTATTGCCCGGATGGCGAAATTGGTAGACGCAAGGGACTTAAAATCCCTCGGTGGAAACACCGTGCCGGTTCGATTCCGGCTCCGGGCACCAATAAAATTAATACACTACAAAATTCTAGTTTTCTAATTCTAGGATATTTTACTTTATAAACGCTATGTAAGCGTTTGAAACAATTTAATTTCCTCTAATAGTAATCAGTAAAATTTCATTCCTGCTTCTATTGAGGGCAGTGAACCGGAATCCACACTCCAATCTTAATTCCCAAGCTGTGACTGGGTTAACCCTTTTCATTTTTAGTAACTTTACTAATTCGTAATGTGAATTAGTCACACTCTTTTCAATACAGATTTACCTAATAATTCATCGTCACTATCAATGTGGTTAGTGACGAATTTTAGGAGGTCTGGATATGGCAGCTCTACGAAAAGTGTTTTCAGCTGTTTTTGTAATGTTGCTGTTGTTGATCTCGAGCTCTGCTTTGGCGGGCAGCTCTACACTCTCGAACGGATACTTATCCATCCCGAGAATCGATGTAGACGGATACGGCTCGATGGAATTGTTGTTCCGGCTAGAGTTCAATGAGCAATACCTGCTTGTGCTAGAAGATGCAGTGGAAACTTCTGACGGCATTGAAAACTCCGGCGTATTCGATCCGGTTCAGCAGACTATCGACGTCGATCGAGTAGAGTTGGATGATGGGAAAATTTACTCCGTACAACTGCTGTTAATACAGAACGACGAACAAATCATCTTTTCAATCGCAGACGCAATTCATCTAAATCCAGGCGAAACCCCAAGCGGACAAACTAATGGCTACGAAGCTACTACTGAAGCACTCGCACTCTATGGAGCGCAATGCAGCAGTTGCCACGGTGTAAATGGTGCAGGACTTGCTGGCAACCCTTCGTTAATCGCCTGTGCTAATTGCGGCAATGAGTCCGCGCTGAGTAATTACATCCGCGACACCATGCCGTTGGGACAGTCCGCGAGTTGTGACGCGAGTTGTTCCGATGTGCTTGCCGACTACATCATGGGCGCATTCAATAGTACAAATCAGCAAGTAAGCAGGGAAACAATAGGCTTCATTCAGATTCTCTCTGACGGAGAAACTCTGCGCCGAGCTGCGCAACAACTAGTGAGCCGGCTACCCGCACTCGATGAGTTTGCAATGGTATCCACCGAAGGCGATGCCGGGATGAGAAAAGCCATCTCCGGCATGATGGATGAGGATGCATTCCATCTGCGCTTGTCCGAAATCTTTAACGATTACCTGCTTACCGACAAATACCATTCCCGTAATGGATCCGAAGCTGCCATTAGCTTGCTTAGCAGTGACGATTTTCCTAATCGGCGTTGGTTTGATCCAGGAAAAGAAAATCGCGGCGAAAATTACAATGCCGAGCGCCGCGCAACGAATGATGGGGTTGCCCGGGAACCCTTAGAACTAATTAGTCATGTCGTACGCAATGATTTGCCGTTTACTCAAATCCTTACGGCCGATTACATGATGGTTAATCCACTCTCGGCGAAAACTTATGGTGTCGAGGGTCTGCCATTTAGCAGCCCAAGCGATGCCAATGAATTCTTGCCGGTTCAATTAGCTGATGTCCCTCATGCCGGCATACTCACTTCGCCGATGTTTCTTAATCGATATCCCACCACATCCACCAATCGCAACAGGGGAAGGGCAAGGGTGGTATTCGATTTGTTCCTGGATACCGACGTACTCGCAATTGAGGGGGTGCGACCTGGTAATTCAGTTGATATCACTACGCCTATTCCAACGATCAATAATCCAGAGTGCTCCAAGTGTCACTCTTTAATCGACCCTGTGGCCTCTGTCTTTCAGAACTGGAATCACAAAGGTCAATATCGTCCTGCTCGCCTAAGTAAATATGGCTGGTATACGGACATGGAGACAAGAGGGTTCAACGGGGAAAGCATGCCTCTCGCTGGAAATGTTGATAGTTCAGTGCAGTGGCTAGCGAATCAGATTGCTAGTGATCCAAGATTCCCAAAAGCGGTAACCAGGATCATGGTTAATGGCCTGACGGGTAAGGAGCCTCTCCAAGAGCCAGATAGCGCGACTGGAAGTCAAGCCGAAGTCGGGGCCTATATTGCCGAGAGAACACAATTGAATGATATACAGAGCCGATTTGTTGGAGATGGTTATCGTCTTAAAACTCTTGTGGAAGAGATAATGATGAGTCCTTATTGGCAGGCTGATGGCCTTGCTGCAAATGCGAATGCAGTAGCGCATGCGAGTACGGGATCGAGTTATTTGCTTACACCCGAACAACTAGATCGAAAGATTGTTTCTCTCTTTGGATTTGAGTGGAAGCGTTCACTGGATAACTACTACAAAGATGTAAGCAACAGTTCTACCTCGCAACTAAACAAGATATTTCGCCAGATATACGGCGGCATCGATTCAGATAGTGTTACGACCCGGCTTAAATCACCCAATGGTTTGATGGGGGCTATGCAACTGCGTATGGCAAATGAATTGGCCTGTTATGCGGTACCAAGAGATTTCTGGTCTCCACAAGGTGAGCGAGAATTATTTCTGTTTGTAAATCATGACATGAGCCCCTATGACGATTCTGGAGCATTAGACGAATCGATAATGACAAGGGTTCGCCAGAATATCCAATACCTGCATGTTTACTTGCTCGGCGAAGAACTCCCTGAAGAAGCTGAGGAACTGCTAATAAGCGAACAACTTTTCATGGACAGCCTCAACAGAGGTCGGCAGTTAATTCTGGCCAGTGGTGGTGAATGGTCAGATATCGCCTTGCCAGGCGATTGCGACGTAACCAAGGAATTAAATGGCACGCTACTCTACGAGAAAGATGTCAGAGATGATCGACTGAGAGAAGACAGACAATATGTCATTCGTGCGTGGATGGCGGTGGTTGCTTATCTGCTGGCAGATTACAAATTCCTGTACAGCTAAAGTTAAATTCAGACAACACTATGCATAGAACTTGATCATAGAACCAGAGTTATAAGCAGAAGTAGACTTAAAAGGAGCGGAGATATGTATCGACGCCAGTTTCTAAAATACATGGGTAGTAGCGGGCTTGGTTTACTGCTCTCTCGACAATCACTGCTAGCCCAAGAAGCGGTGCCGGATCGGTTTTGGATTTCGGTAAATGCAGGCGGAGGCTGGGATCCAACTTACTTTGTTGACCCGAAAGGAAACCGCCCCCGACTAGATGGCAGGGGGCCGGTTAACAATTATTCTGTTAATGCGATTCAGTCAGCAGGGAATATACGCTTTCCGTCTTCTTACCCTGAGGATATCGATCCGCCCGATGCAAACTCGCCGGGTCATTTCGCAAACTTCTTTCCAAAGCATGCCTCGCGCCTCTTGGTAATTAACGGTGTAGATACCCAAACCAACAATCACGATTCTGGCTCTCGTTATGTATGGAGTGGAAAGATTGAATCCGGTTATCCGAGCTTTGCCGCATTAGCTGCTGCCACTACCGCGCCTAGTCAGCCATTGGCGTATATAAGCAATGGCGGTTATGACAATACCGCATCCCTGGTTGCCCCTGCCCGAATCGGCGGAGGCGATGTTTTTCAGAAGTTGGCACACCCGAATGCCAGTAGACCTACCGCCGATGTCGAAAAAAGGCGTGAGTATTTTGCTCCATCAATCTATGCCGGGATCGAGCAGGCGAGGATGGCAAGGTTGCAACGCTTGAAGAGCGGAAGCAGTTTGCCATTGAAAAGAAGCCAGCTCGACGAGCTGCTTATGTCTCGTGTTGGAGACAATAATCTACACAAGCTTGTTAACCTATTGCCGGATCGGGTGTCCAGTGGCTTGGAAGGGCAAGCTGAAGTTGCAACTGCAGCCTTCGCCAGTGGCGTTGCAGTAAGTGCGAATATGCACATGGGTGGATTCGATACCCATGGCAACCACGATCAGAATCACAGTCGCCGATTGACTGAATTACTTGAAGGTCTGGACCACCTCTGGGCTCAAATTGAGCTAAAGAATTTACAAAATAAAGTCACCGTTGTTGTTGGGTCAGATTTTGGCCGTACCCCGTTTTACAATGACAACAACGGGAAAGACCATTGGAACGTGACTAGCATCATGGCGATGGGAGCTGGGATTCGTGGCAACCGGGTCATAGGCGCCACCAATGATCATGTCGAGGCATTAAAGGTAAATCCTCAAAGCTTCCGGCCTGATCCCAATGGCATAATTCTTACGCCGGAGCATATTCATTTGGCGCTGCGACGTATGGCTGGAGTTCCCGTGCAGCTGAGCTCACAGTTCGGAATTAGCGGGCAAGAGCTGAATTTATTCAGCTAGATGATGTATGAGCCTGATATTCGTTGATATCATGGCCTGTGGCGTCGATTCTGGCTCGCTCATGGCATAATGTGTGTAACTAAACCCCTCTTTGCTTCGTCAAATACCTAAGAACATTTAAAATAGGCGAATATCATGAAATCAATTATCAAACTGTCCCTGATTCTGGCCCTGTTTGTCAGCTTCAGCGCCGAAGCAGCGGGTAGAAAACAGATTACCCAGACCTTCGATGCCTCGAACCTGGAAACTGTCGCATTTCAGATCTCCGTAGCCGAGGTGGAAATCGAGGTTTACGATGGAGACGAGATTCAGCTGGATATCGAAATTGAAGCAGATCGTAATTGGCTATCTCTAAGAAGAGGTGATGTTGACGACGTGGAGCTGGAAGTTCGTGAAAGAGATTCCACGCTGCGCCTCAGTATCGAAGAGGACAATATTGATCAACATTGGCGAATCAAACTACCTGCCAAGCTCGCAGTAGATTTTGAAATGGGAGTAGGTGATGTTCGTATCGAGGACTTCTCCAATAGCATGGATATGGAGTTGGGAGTAGGCGCGATCCGTGTTGAAACCAAAGACGTCGATTACAGGAGTATCCATCTATCAGCTGGAGTTGGCGATACCTCCATCCGCGGATTTGAAAACCGTAGCGACCAGGAGCGCAGCTTCATCAGCTCTGACTCTTACTATAATGGTGATGGTGAATTAACCATGGATATCGAACTTGGCGTCGGTGATATCGAGGTTCGAGCTCGCTAAACCACAGCTCTATCCAGCCGTGATCTAATTACCTATACTGCCCTGAATCATTTCGGGGCTTTGTTAGATGTACGAAGCAAATTTTCTTTCAGTACTTCCACCTCTGATGGCGATTGTTTTAGCCATCATCACTCGACAGGTCATTCTCTCCCTTAGCATGGGGATTTGGATCGGTTTCTGTATTCTGCAATCAGTAGATCCAATAACAGGAATCGGACTAGCTCTCGATGGAGTGGTTAATGTCTTCTCCGATCCCGGTGACACCCGGGTATTGATGTTCACACTTATTATCGGCGGCCTGATTGCCACCATCGAACGTTCCGGTGGCGTGCGTGGTTTTATCCAATTGCTGGAGCAGAAGAATTGGGTAAGCGACGGCCAGGGAGCTAAGTGGTTGGCCTATGGTACCGGCATCGTTGTGTTTATCGAATCGAACATAACTCTGCTAATTGCAGGTTCTATTTCCAGGCCATTGTTCGATCGCTATAAGATCTCGCGAGAAAAACTCGCTTACATTATCGATTCTACCTCGGCCCCAATCTGCGTGATGATTCCACTTAATGCATGGGGCGCTGTCATTATCAGCTTGCTGGGTTCCTCCGCCATCGAAAACCCTATCGATATTTTTATCTACGCAATTCCGTTTAATCTTTATCCAATTACTGTGATTTTCTTCAGCGCGTTTGTTATCTGGAAGGGTATCGACATCGGCCCAATGAAAAAAGCAGAACAGCGAACCCAAGGCGGCGAAAAGCTTTGGTCGGGTGCCACTCCAATGGTGGATCCCTCAATCTTGTCCAAGAATGAAAAAGCGACAGAAGAAGACAAAGCCCGGTTTATGATCGTGCCGATTTTGGTCATGGTAATAAGTATGCCTCTGGGCCTCTATGTGACTGGAGACGGCGTTATAAGCGATGGCTCAGGCTCTACGTCGGTGTTGTGGGCGGTTCTAACTGCACTGATGGCGTCGTGGATACTGGTGCTTCAAAAGAAGCGGATTCGCCTTGATGAACTGATGCAAATTTTCTTAAAAGGAGCGGGGGGGTTGTTACCAGTGGCCATGATACTGCTGTTTGCACTGGCTCTTGGTGATGTGGCAAACCTTCTAGGTACGGGTGAGTACGTGGCGCAACTTGCTCAGGAGACCATTCCCATAGCTTTGTTGCTCCCCATACTGTTTGTTATATCAGGCTTTATCGCATTTTCTATAGGCTCTAGCTGGGGAACATTTGCCATTATGATTCCCTTAGGTATGCAAATAGCATTATCACTAGATTTAAATCTTTCCATGTTCCTGGCAGCTGTTTTGTCGGGCTCGGTCTTTGGTGATCATGCTTCGCCCATTAGTGATACTACGGTAGTTGCATCAATGGCGTCGGCGACGGACCATATTGATCATGTTAGAACGCAGCTACCCTACGCACTGATAAGTGGAGGGATAGCCGCGATAGGTTTTCTGGTGGTAGGGGTTTTACTGCTCTAATCTGCTTGGCTGATGTTCGATATCCCTGATCTCAGTAATGGGGATCATTTCGATATCTTTAAATTTGTCACTCTGTTGACTCTCGCCGTCGATCAAACTTCCAACACTAGCGTAGGTATCTGTCACAAAGACATTTTCGTGATTGCGTGTCATGCGAGTTATGCCAAAGTTAATTTTACTTCTCTGGGTAGGCTGAATTTGATTGAGCATATTCTTGGTTGCCCACACTGATCCACCTTGAGCGAAATCGCTTATCCTGGAAGCGTAGTTGATCGTTTCCCCCAACACAGTGAACTCTACGTGACCGCCAGCGTGATAGCTGCCGAACCATTCCTGTCCTTCATTGAGTCCTATATTAAGGAAGATATCACTGAACCAACCTTTCTTTGCCTGCCATTTTTGGGTGATGTTTTTCATCATCTGCTGTAGTTCAAGAGAGCACTGGATCGCGTTCAATTTGTAGTCGCAATCAGGCTGTGGAAAGAAGTAGTACACCATGCCATCTCCATCATGCTTGCCATAGGTGCCGTAGTATTTTCTGAAAATAGGTGCGCTTTCCTGCCATATATTATTAATCAGTTCGAAATATTCTTCGGCTGGAAGCTCGGAACAGATTTTGATGGAGTTCTGTACATCGGCCACCATAACCGTAACGTCGGTGAGGTAGGGCTTTCGTTTTCTGAGCAGCTCATTAATTACCTGATTACGCTTGCTGAGAAAATCCAGTAAGTAGTTATCATCCAGAGTAATAGGGTGGTAAGTAAAAAAGATGCCTTCTCTATAGAAGCAAACATAAAGGTCATAAGGACCTGGCTGGCCATCTTCCCCGGTCATCATGGTTGGGAAGTGAATCATCGGTTCTTTGCCTACAGCTTCTACATCATCATAAAGTTCTTTCATCACTGAAATCTGTCTCGCATCCAGGCTCGAGTAGATCTTGATCAAAGCCTGCTGACTGAGGCGCTTTTTGCCCGCAGCGATGTGAGGCTTTAATAATTCTTTCATTTTCTCTTCGCTATCGCCGATTTTGCTCTCGAATAGGAGTCTGAGCAGGTTTCGCGACTCGAGATCACCGGGAAGACCGGCACCTGTGTTGAAAAATGAGTCTTCTGCCAGTTCATTCCACCAAACAAGCTCGAAATTGTTGTTTACCATATAGGCAGGACCGGCAAGTTCATCCAAAGTGCTGTCGAAGCTCAATGTGGAAGGAAGTTCGGAAGAAGGTGGTAGGGAGGGCATTCCTTGCCCGGCTACCGAGGATTTTCTTGTAGAGGCTTGCTTCCGTCCTGCAGAGGCTGCCACCTGGACTTCCTGAGCCTGATTTTGGGATTTTGTGGTATTACCCAATTCTCGGGCAATCTGGGCCATGGTCATTCCCTCTTTCTTCATCTTCTGTACAAGGCGGATCTTGTCAGCAGCATCATCTTCAAAGTAGCCGAGGCGAGTGGCACGTCCTTCGCCGTCGGTAGGTGTCTTTACGACAGGGTTAGGCAATATGCCCAGTGCCACATAGTTGTTGAGTGTGGCGCGGGATATACCGGTAATTTCGATGAGTTGCTTACTATTTAACATATCTAATCCAGTGAGCTCTTTTAGTGTTCGGGTTAAGCATTCTAGGCAGTATAATTAGACAGTATAGATATTGTCAAATATTATTTAGACAGTCTAAATTTAATTAGACAGCTAACAGCCTGGACAGCATGTAATACGGGGCTCGAGGCCTTTTTCTGATATATTTACGGCTTGTGAGCTCTCGCTGTGAACGACTATATACGCCCGTAGAGCTATGCACATGGAGTGCCAAAGGATCACTGATAGAAAGGACACACAAAATATGAGTTATGCCAAAATTGATATGCAAGATGCACTAGAGCGAATCCAGGCATTAGAGCCAAAGAACTACCTGATTGTTGATATCCGTGACAGACAGTCTTTTGAGAATGGTCACATCCCTAAATCAGTCCATCTAGATCAATCGGGCATCGCTCAATTTCTTAATGAGGCCGATCAGGAGTTGCCGTTATTCGTCTGTTGTTACCACGGCAATATGAGCCAGGGAGCAGCGGCTTACTTCTCTGAACAAGGATTTGAGGAAAGCTATAGCATGAATGGAGGCTATGAAGCCTGGGAATTATTGAATAGTCAGGAAATTGAAAAGTAGAAGCTTGAGCGCGAGCCACGGTAATGAGCTTATTCAGAAAGTGAGTCTGCCTGGTCCTTCTTCTCAAATATCCTCTTGATAGTCATCGCCGACACCATAAAGACCATGGTGAACATTGCCCAGATAAATAATTCGAGCGGCCATAAGCGATCGCCTAAGCCGTCATTAAGCACATCTATAACTAAGGTCAGAAGCCAGATAAACAAAATGAGCAACGGGAAGGCAGCACTAGCTCGCCAGGCGCCGGTCCAATGTCTTAGCGCAGAGAATGGCAATACCGCACTTCCGACAGAAACCGCCAGGGCTATTAATGCGATCAACAGGTTCCATATCCCGGCAGATGAAGGTTCACTGACAGCTGTTGCTGAAAACGCCTGACTGGAAACCAGGCAAGTTAAAATAGCAGAGAGCCGGATATAGAAAGTTCGTAGCTCGGGTTTATTCTTAGGCCGCAGCAAACTGTGTACTCCTTATTATAAAAACGAAGCCTGCAAAGAGTCCAAGCGTCAGCTTATACCTCCTTGTTTTTGAGTTGGTGTTTCTAAATTCCTGACTCAGGGTTTTTGATTCCAAGAGTCAGTTGCTATTTTAGCTTCTGGTTTTTGCTACTGGTCATTGCAAACTAAATTCCACAGTAGCACCTGGCCCTAATGGAATTCCTAAGACCACCCATACAACTGTTAGCGCTAATCCGGCGAAGAGCATGAGCACGGAATAAGGCAACATGGTCGCGGCTAAGCTCCCAAGGCCAAACTGTTTTTGCCAACGCTGGCAAAAAATCAGGATGAGGGGAAAGTAAGGCATAAGTGGAGTGATTATATTAGTAGCGCCATCTCCAACACGATAGGCAGCTGTACTCATTTCCGGACTGATCCCTATAAGCATTAACATTGGAACAAGCACTGGAGAGAGTAGCGCCCATTTCGCGCTCGCCGACCCAATGAACAAATTGATCATGGCGCTGAATAAAATTATCAAACTAAGGAGGACTGAATTCGGAAGATTGGATCCTTCCAGAACACCTGCTCCACTGATGGCAAATATCAAGCCGAGGTTCGACCAGGCAAACATCGCTACAAAGTGTGCGGCGGTAAATGCTAACACCAGATAATAGGAAAGATCCGCCATTGCTCCAGACATCATCTCTACGATGTCACGGTGACTTTTAACGACTCCAGTTGCGGCGCCGTATGCCCAGCCTGCTGCTAAAAACAGAACGAAGAAACCAGCGACCAGGGATTGATAAAGTGGGTTGAGTTGGGCTTCCGCACTCGCCGACTCATCAATCAAGGGAGTACCTGGGCCGAGGCTTAGAAACACCCATAGAAGAATCACACCCAAGCTTGCCCAACCTGCTTTCTTAAGACCGGCAACCTCAACGTCGCTGAGTTTAGTATCAGGGTCTTTGATCACGCCAGCTGAACTGCTTTCCATTTCACCTGGAACCAGAGGTCCAAGTCGGGGTTCAATTATTTTATCGGTCACATACCAAATAACGGGAAGGAAAACGAAGGTCATGCCAATTATGAAATAGGCATTGCCCGCAATATTCGCGTTGAAGGCCGGAAGAATTGTTTCAGCTGCAGATTCGGTAATTCCAAATAACAGGGCATCGATGCTGCCGGGAACCAGGTTGGCGGAAAAACCACCGGAGACACCGGCGAAAGCTGCAGCGATTCCTGCAATAGGATGACGACCCGCGGCGGCGAATATCACTCCCGCTAAAGGGATTAAAACAACATAGGCCGCATCTGCTGCCAGATTGCCTAGCATTCCAATCAAGGCAACTGCGGGAGTCAGTAAGAAGCGGGGGGCGTTACTAACAGCTCCACTCATTGCGGCGGCGAACAAACCGGAGCGTTCTGCTACACCAGCTCCCAGCATAACAACCAGAACATACCCCAGGGGGTGAAAACCAGTGAAGGTAGCAGGCATCTCTACTAATAGGCGCTGGATGTTTACAGCGGAAAGCAGACTCTCGGCCTGAACCAGGACAGGGTTGCCCGCTTCATCCAATAGAGTTGGGTGGGGCGCTGATACACCGGCCATTGTTGCAATAACGCTCATCACTACTACTGCCAGAATGCACCACAAAAAGATAAACACGGGATCAGGGAGCTTGTTGCCGGATTTTTCTATCCAGGCAAGAACTCCTGTCATTTCATTGGGCTGGGTTTGTATGTTGTCGCTCATGATTAACTTACCTTTTTAGCTCTTCTTTTTGGCCCGTCTTTTTTGCTGACTTTCCATTGCTGGTCTTTCTTTTATTAGCTTTCTTTTGCTAAGTTTCATTTCACTAATATTGCTGGCAAAGATCTTTCTTTCATTGAACAGTCTTCAATACACCCTTCTCAGGCCGGGTATTTCTCCCGGCCCGCTCTTATTTGTTAGACGCGCTTCCAGTGTAATCTTGGGAAAACTTAGCGAAGCAATTGAAAGAATGCTCTCAGGTCATTCAGATATGCCTCGGGCTGTTCCAATGCCGCGAAGTGGCCTCCCGCAGGCATCACGCTCCAGTGACGGAGATCATAGGCTGCTGCTGCCCATGAGCGGGGAGTAATAAATATCTCTGCTGGGAAAATTGCCGCACCGGTTGGCACATCAATATATTCCATAGGCTTCTGCACGGGAGTCTTACTGCTCTCGTAGTAAATTCGAGTCGATGAGGTGATCGTCTGAGTAAACCAGTAGATAGAGATATTGGTGAGGATCTCGTCTTTAGTGAAGTAGTCATCTAAATCGCCATCTTCACCCTGCGGCATATCTGTCCAACCATGGAATTTTTCACTGATCCATGCCGCTAAACCGGCAGGTGAGTCATTTAATCCATAACCTAAGCTTTGCGGTTTAGAGCCTTGAATTAATTGATAAGCCCTCTCATTTTCCATATAGGCTCCGCGGGCAGTACGAGCGGCAATCTCTTCCTCGGTAACATCAGCCCTTTGCTCTGCATCTGCAGGCGGTCCCGCCAGCATCATATTAGAGTGCAGACCTATTAAGCGATCTGCATAGTTGTTGGCGATGTATCGATTAATAATCGCGCCCCAATCACCTCCGGCAATGGCGTATTGTTCGTAGCCTATTTGATCCATCAAGGCGGCGAGGACGTGGCCAATTTTCTCTGGACTGTATCCTGGTTCGTCGGGTATACCGGAGAAGCCAAAGCCGGGAAGAGAAGGTGCAATTATGTGGAATGCATCTGCGGCATCACCTCCATGAAGTTGCGGCTCGGTGAGGGGACCAATAATCTTATTAAATTCGCTAATTGATCCAGGCCAGCCATGTACCATCATCAATGGAATGGCATCTGGGTTCGATGAACGCTGATGAATGAAATGCATATCTAATCCATCAACTTCAGTTATGAATTGATCATATTGATTTAATTGGCTTTCTTGTTCACGCCAATCAAAATCATTCTGCCAATACTCCACCAACTCGCTTAAGTAGTCGATGTCTGTTCCATATTCCCAGGAGGTATCAGAGATCTGATCCGGCAGGCGTGTTAGGGCTAGCCTCTGCTTTAAGTCGCTTATAGCGGAGTCTGGAATTGAGATTGTAAAAGGAACTATTTGATCATTATTAGCGGCGAATCTGTCATTCATGGATTTACTGCCTTCACTTATATTTTTCAATTCAGTGTTATCTACTCTGACTTGCCCGAGGCTTGAGCTGAGATCTCCTGCAGCCTGGCTGAGGGAGAAAAAGAATAGGCTACTTAGTAGTAGCGAAGTTCGTTTGATATTAATGTGCATGTTCTGTCTCCGGTGACTCATGATCTCGTTATTTTGAAGCGGTGATATAGAAAACTATATCTGTGACAACACCTTATCCATTATTGATAAAGCGGAATCTATTTCATGCCTGCTGACGTTCAATGCGGGCAGAATTCGAACACTGTTGCTTCCCGCTTTCACCAGTAGGAGTTTTTCATCTTTAAGTGCGCTTAGAAACTCCCCAGCATCAATTTTACAGAAGACTCCAATCATCAACCCCAGGCCAGAAACTCTATCGAGTGCCTCTGGGTATGATCTTTGTAATTCTTCCAATTTTTCTTTTAGGTAGTTTCCCGACTCAGTAACTTGCTGAAGAAAACCTTCTTTTCTTAACTCGCTTATCACTGCATTTCCTACCGACATAGCCAGCGGGTTGCCGCCAAATGTAGATCCATGAGATCCCAGAGTGAGAGCAGAGGCTGCAAATTCTTTGGCAAGACATGCCGCAATTGGAAATCCTCCGCCCAGACCCTTGGCCGTGGCGAGGATGTCTGGCTCTATACCCATTTGCTGATGAGCATAGATGCTGCCTGTCCTTCCGATCCCGCATTGAACCTCATCGAGCATAAGTAAAATGCCATGACTATCGCATAAGTCTCTGACTGCCTTGATATATTCCACGCTAGCCACAGTAATGCCGCCTTCACCCTGAACAGGTTCCAGGATTACTGCTGCCGTTTTATCGTTGACCGCCGCCTCTAGGGATTCAATATCTCCGAATACAGCCTGATCGAACCCGTTGTCATCGACGGCGAGAAAGCCTTCTGTGTGTGCAGGGTTCTTGGCAGCCGCAATGGCAGCAAGAGTGCGCCCATGAAACGACCCCTGCATCGAGATTATTCGGTTTCTATCGGGCTCGCCTTTTAAGAAAAAATGACGGCGTATCATCTTGAACCCGCACTCAACAGCTTCCGAGCCGGAGTTACAGAAAAAGACTTTTTCGGCGAAACTGATTTCACAAAGCTGCTGCGCCAACTTTTCACCCTGTCCGATACGAAACAGGTTTGAAGTGTGCCAAAGCTTATTAGCCTGGGTGGTAAGCGCTTCAACCAGAGCAGGGTGGCAATGACCCAGGCTGTTAACGGCGATACCCATAGTAAAATCCAGGTAGCGTTCTCCATCGCTGGTGTATAAGTAGGAGCCTTCTCCGCGATCGAATTCCAGTTCAGGGTTTCCATAGTTTTGCATTAACGCGGATGTCATAATTCGGTCTCGAGTGAATCTTTTGTGTGGAGCTAACCGCCCAGTGAGGGCATCATCAAGCGCAAGATTGTATCACCCAACGAAAATTAAATAGACGGAAAACCGAATGTTGTTTCAGCAAAGTAATAAACCACTTGAATTGCCAAGTGTCGAGTCGGCGATCCCAGATCGCCTCGAGAAAATTCAGTTTAATCCCATGCACTTTGTTAATGGCAACTCCATTATTGAACCGGTGCCTGGCAATCTGGAAAAAGCTGTTTTCGGACTCGGATGTTTCTGGGGCGCTGAACGACTCTTCTGGGAACTGGATGGGGTTTACAGCACTGCGGCCGGATATTCTGGTGGCATTACAGTGAATCCCAACTACGAAGAAGTTTGCAGCGGCGGCACCGGGCACACGGAAGCGGTTCTGGTTTTCTTTGATCCCGCGAAGATTTCATACCAGGAGTTACTTGTAGCATTCTGGGAGTCACACAACCCGACTCAGGGAATGCGTCAAGGAAATGATCTAGGTACCCAATATCGCTCAGCTATTTATGTTTGTTCGGAAAGTCAGAAGACAGAAGCAGAGGCCAGCGCTGCCGCCTTTCAAAAATCGCTTCTAGAGAATTCCTACTCTGAAATAACTACCGAGATCAGAGAGTTGGCTGATTTTTATTATGCAGAAGATTATCACCAACAGTATCTGGCCAAAAACCCGAATGGTTATTGCGGTCTCGCCGGAACCGGTGCTTGTTACAAGCCGGAGCTAAGCTAGCCAACGCTAGCTATCTAAGTGCCAGGAGTTTAAGGAATGGGATTAAAGGACCTGCATACTATCGACTGATATCAGGATGCCAACAGCTTTAGCTTCGAAAGAAATGAGCAATCTCGTCTGATTTGGCCAGTGCATCTTTAACGCCGAGTTCCCACAATGCTGTACAGAATCCCTGCTCAAACAGAATTAAGCTAAGCAAGGTTCCTGAACTGGAATCCTTAACGTACTTAGATACTCGTTTTGGTAGCTCATCGTAGTGCTGGTCAGCCAGAATATTGAGTTCCTCACTCGGGGAAATTTCCAATAATTCAATGGGTTTAGTGACAATTCCCGATTTCTCTTTAACTTTGTCCGGCACCAGGGGCAATATCTCATTCATGTGACGCAGTGATTGTAGGTCATTCTCTAGAGTATCTACGAAAGCGCTATTTAGAATATGGCCCATGATCTGGGACAGCGAAGGAGCTGTCTCCATAGGGTCTTCTAGTGGTGACTTTGTGCTATTGCCACTGACTCCGATAGCCAGAATTCGATCCGCACCTAAATGCAGCGCCGTAGAAGTAGGAGCCAGCTGCCTGACGGCACCATCTCCGTAGTATTGGTCACCAATCTTGGTGGCTGGAAACAGTATGGGGATCGCGCTGGACGCCATCAAATGCTGAAGCGTGATTTTGCTGCGGCGTCCTATTCTATGGGGACCTTCCCAATCAGAGATTCCCTGTACAGACTGATAGAAGGAAACCGATTCGCCAGTGCTGTAAGCCGAAGCCGTAATGCTTAAAGCATCTAGTAAACCTATGTCTATATTTCTTTGTATTTTATCAAGTTTCAGAACCCTGGAGAGGAGCTCATTGAGGGGGGTATTGTCCAGCAGAGACAAAGCGTTGCCGGGTTCCTTGCCGCTCATCATAGTCAGCAATAATGTTGAAGCTCCTCCAAGCAGATTTCCACTCTGAGGCTGATATACATGATCGCTGTGTATGTTCTTCCATACATATTCCAGAAGCCTGACTCCCGTCCGCAGGCGCTGAGCATGACAAGCGAGAGCCGCGGCGTTGAGAGCGCCGGCAGAAGTGCCGGAGATGATATCGAAGGGATTAGCGGTTTCTCTGGGAAGAATCGATGCAATGCCTCGTAAAACACCGACCTGATAGGCGGCTCTCGCGCCGCCACCGGACAGAATCAGCCCGATCTTGTCGCTACGATATTCCTTTAACACGTAAAAGCTCCAATTAATTATAGATAACATACAGTTAAGAGCTATATTAAATCTATTACATGGCTTATGCCATGGATTTACTACACAGCTTCTTGGCAAATCCGCCGAAGGCAAACTATGATAACGGATTATTAAGTCAGACCACTGGAATTTCTTGTGTCACAGCCCAAAATCGACCCCCTGGTAATAGCGATCTCATCTCGCGCTTTGTTCAACCTGTCCGAGAGTCACAGGGTGTTCGAAGAAGAAGGCTTGGATGCCTATCAGCGCTATCAGATAGCCCATGAGGACGAGCCCCTGGAACCCGGTGACGCATTCCATCTCGTGCAAAAACTTTTGAACCTCAATGAGCTGCTGGAGGAATCTCCAGTGCAGGTGATATTGCTGTCCAGAAACAGTGCGGATACAGGCCTGCGAATATTCAACTCAATACAACATTATGACCTCGATATCAGCAGGGCGGCATTTAGTGGTGGAGACAGTCCTTATCGTTATATATCGGCCTTTAATAGCCATCTGTTCTTGTCCACTGATGGTGTTGATGTACGGCGAGCCTTGGAACTAGGGGTTGCTGCAGCCACCATATTACCTTCCAAGACCACGCCGCAGCGTGAGATTCTCAAAATTGCTTTTGACGGAGACGCAGTGCTTTTCTCCGATGACTCAGAAAAAATTTATAAAAACAGCGGCTTAGAAGCATTTACTGCGAATGAACTTGAAGCTGCGAATGAGCCGCTTAGCGGCGGGCCATTCAAGCCTGTTTTAGCAGCGCTGCAACAGATCCAGATGGCATTTCCCCCAGGTGAATCTCCCCTGCGGACCTGTCTGGTTACCGCGAGAGCCGCTCCCGCCCACGAGCGCGTGGTACGCACACTGCGGGCATGGAACATCCGAATCGATGAATCCTTGTTCCTGGGAGGCTTAGATAAAGGTGAGTTTCTCAGTGCATTTGACGCGGATGTCTTCTTCGACGATCAGGAAGGGCATTGCGAATCCGCCAGGAATCATGTGGCTACAGGTCATGTTCCTCATGGAATATCGAATATTTAATCGTTATATATCAAAATGATATAATACAAATGATATGTAATTACTTATATAGTGAGTAATACAAACCTAAGCTCATAAGAATCACTGTTAGTAACCACTGCAGTACTCGATCCGGTATTCGGTTGCTCAGTCTCGCTCCCAAGCTTATTGCTGGAAGCGACCCCAACAAGAGACTCCCCAGAAGCATATAGTCCACAAAGCCGCCAAGCATATAGCCGAGTCCTGCAACAAAAGTTAGCGGTACAGCGTGAGCTACATCGGTGCCGATAATTCGAGCAGCCGGTGACTGGGCATAGATAACCAGAAGCATGGCCGCACCGAAAGCCCCGGCTCCCACGGACGACAGTGTCACGCATACACCGAGAAGCATGCCCATTCCTAAAGTAACTGCCCTGGGATTACTGTGCAGCACCAGCATGAGCGCTCTTGGTTTCTGTTTCTCTGCGTTTTCTCGTAATTTATTCCGAAAAATCAATATGAAAGAGGTGATTATTAACATTGCACCTAAGCTTTTGGTGAGTAAGCCTTCGAATTGTGCCGTCTGCTGGAAATCCGTATTCAGTAGCAGTACGTGAACCAACAGAGACATAGGAAGACTGCCTGCGGCCAGCCAGGCGACAATTTTCCAATCCACATTGTTGTGTTTGTGATGGGAATAAGCGCCACCTAGTTTAGTAATGGCAGCGTAAAGCAGGTCAGTGCCAATGGCGATTGGCGCAGGATAGCCAAAGATGAGCAGCAGGGGCGTCATTAAGGAGCCGCCGCCGACACCAGTAAGGCCGATTGCAAGACCTACTCCAGCGCCAGCGAAGATGTAGAGAAAAAATTCCATGAATTAAGCACGATATTAATTGTGGGCAGCAGCTTAAGGCATTTCTCTTATTCACAAAAGGAATGAATAGCTATATTCTAATAATCAAAACGCATATAAAGATTAGGATTAATATCCATGAAATTGCAGCAATTCAAATACATATGGGAAGTATCTAGAAATAACTTGAATGTCTCTCAGGCTGCCCAAGCGCTATTTACCTCCCAGCCAGGGATTAGTAAGCAGATAAGGCTGCTGGAAGAAGAGCTGGGGGTGACGATCTTTACCCGAAGAGGCAAGCATCTGGTGGACATAACTCCAGCCGGCAGAGCGATACTAGAGACCAGCGGTGAAATCCTTCAGCAAGTGGAAAATATCAGGTCACTGGCGCAAGAATATGATGATAACAGTGAGGGAAGCCTGGGCATTGCCACCACCCACACCCAGTGTCGCTACGTACTACCTCCCGTGATCAATAAGTTTATTGAGAAGTTTCCGAAGGTCTCGCTGCATATGCATCAGGGAACGCCTACCCAGATATCTCAATCGGCATCGGATGGAATCGCCGATTTTGCCATTGCCACAGAAGCGCTTGAGCTTTTCAATAACCTGCATATGCTTCCCTGTTATAGCTGGAATAGGTCAATCCTAGTACCTAAATCCCATCCTCTTTGTGAAGAATCAGTCCTAAGTCTCGAAAACATATCCAAATATCCACTAGTGACTTATACATTCGGCTTCACAGGAAGATCAAAGCTGGATGATGCCTTTAAAGCCAGAGGGCTAGATCCAAGGGTGGTATTTACCGCCTCCGATGCAGACGTCATCAAGACTTATGTAAGGCTAGGCTTGGGGGTGGGCATTGTGGCCAGTATGGCTTATGACCCGGTGGCGGATGAGGACTTGGTCGCGCTGAATGCCAGCCACTTGTTTGAATCCAGCACTACAAGTATCGGATTTAGAAAGAACTCGTATATTCGTGGCTATATGTTTGATTTTATTGAAATGTTTGCTCCTCATCTGAGCCGAGACTTAGTAGAGGAAAGCCTCGCACATAGCGGTGGGCGGGGCTCTGAGGCACTTCTGGGTTCAATCGAGATACCCAGACTCTAGCTGCCATTATATCCAAAGGGCGGTTAGCCAAGGATCTGGCTGCTGGGCTTGTAGGCTTTAGGAGCCTAGGAATCTTCAGTCAGATTGGAGCGATGCAGGCCACATTCCTTGATAGTAGCTTCTTCCCACCACCAGCGTCCTTCCCGTTCATGCTGATTAGGGCCCACTGGCTTAGTGCAGGGCTCGCAGCCTATGCTCAAATAGCCGATGTCATGCAAGGAGTTATAGGGCACATCGAACATACGAATATAGGTCCACACTTCCTCTGAGCTCCAGTTGGCAAGAGGGTTGACCTTTATGACAGGGTGAGAATCGCTTGAAAAGCTTTGATCCAGCTCGATTATTGGGACATCCGCCCTCGTTGGGCTCTGGTCACGCCTTTGCCCGGTTATCCAGGCGTCCACAGTAGCCAGTTTGCGGCGAAGCGGCTCAACTTTCCTCACGCTGCAGCATTCCTCATGGCCGTCCTCATAAAAGCTATAGAGCCCCTTATTAGCGACAAATGCTTCCAGAGCAGCCGTATCAGGGGAGATCACATGATGATCGATGGCATATCGATCTCTTACCAGTTGAAGAAACTCGTAGGTCTCCGGATGAAGCCTGCCGGTATCGAGGGTGAATACAGGCACCGCATTCATTAGCTTGCTTGCCATGTCGATCAGCGCGACGTCTTCAGCGCCACTGAAGGACAGGGTGAATGAAGGGATATCAGCGAACACTCGGGCGAGTATTTCTTTCGGGTGCACGTTCTGAAGCTCTGAATTTAGGAGGCTTATGTCGTTCTGATTCATTGGGTAGATCGCAGTAGTAAATTTTGGCAATGGGGCGCGTCGTGCGCATTGGTGGCACATTCTCTGTTATTTGCTCTCAAGGGTAAAGCCGGGCGAAGATTGTTGGAGCGGGGAGGGTTTTGCTTAAGCGCCCGAGCCTGGCATAGCTAAACCGACGCAAATAGACCGTTGCAGTTCGTGAAACAATGATGAGATGTTCCACGTGAAAACTTCAATGATTTTAAACACTTAGACAGTCTAAATGCAGTAATACCACAAAATATAGCCGAGAAATGCAATATGCTGTCAATATCTAGTGTTGGTCAGGAAATGCTAATCGCGAGGACTGTAAGAATTTGCTCTAATCTGGTAAATTCCCACATTAGAAAGCACTGAATTTGAAAACATCCGCGTTTTAAAATCCAATGTCGCTTAATTCCACTATAGCCGAACGTATGGAGCAGTTAGTTTATGGAAATCGCTTGCCTTGATCTTGAAGGGGTCTTGATTCCCGAAATCTGGATTGGATTTGCAGAAAAAACCGGAATCGAGGCCTTTAGCGCGACCACGCGCGATATTCCTGATTACGACGTTCTTATGAAGCAACGCTTAAGTCTGCTCGAGCAGCACGGCTTAGGGCTTCCAGATATACAGGAGGTCATCTCGACCCTGGAACCGATCCCCGGTGCTAAAGAGTTCATAATTTGGTTGAAAGAACGATTTCAACTTATTATTTTATCAGATACTTTTTACGAATTTTCTCAGCCATTGATGCGGCAGTTAGATTTCCCCACGCTGTTTTGTCATCGATTGATCTCCGATGACTCGGGTAAGATTGTGGACTATAAGCTTAGGCAGAAAGACCCGAAGAGAGCCTCAGTGAAAGCACTCCATACTCTGAACTTCCGCGTTATAGCCTCTGGCGATTCCTACAACGATGTGACAATGCTGGAAGAGGCCGACGCCGGTATCCTGTTTAAGTCGCCAGCGAACGTTATTGAAGAGTTTCCTCAGTACCCTGCGGTGGACACTTATGAAGCTCTTAGGGAAGAATTTTGTAAGGCCAGTAATCGGGACCTCTCGATCTGAAGCAGAATCTTCAGCCCCATTTCAATCACTTAGGTGGAATAGCTCAGGCTTTAGCGCTATTAGTGTAGTTTGCCCTCGCCTGGCTGGGTAGCGACAAAGGCTAAGGTAGCCGGTATATCCCGTAGCTGGCGGTAAGATTAGGAGTTTAGCTGCGCAGCCCTGCAAAGTAATAGAGCGGCCGTAGACGAGGCATTTACGGAATTAATTAGTATTTAATACTTTAAGCTAGACTTGTAATACTTTGAAAATGCTGTCTATTTTATCAAAACATTCCTGATATTCGGCCGCTTCCTCGGAGTCGGCGACTATTCCGCCTCCGGCCCAGCACAGGAGCCTGTCGTCTGCATTATCCTGCCTCTGCCATTGAAGACTGCGTATGATAATACTGCTATCCATATCGCCATTACTGTCGATACGAAGCACACTTCCGCAATAGGCTCGCCTGGTCATTGGTTCCAGCTCTTCAATGATCTCCATGGCTCTCTGCTTGGGCGCCCCCGTGATCGAGCCTCCAGGAAAACACGCTTGTAGTAGATCAAATGCATCACATTCCCCTCTTAGCTCTCCTTCAATGCTACTCACCAAATGATGCACATTGCTAAAACTTTCGAGGCTAAATAGTTGATTTGCAGTGACACTTCCGGTGTTACAAACCCGGCCGAGATCATTGCGCAGCAGATCCACGATCATCAGGTTCTCAGCGCGATCCTTTTCGCTAGCCAATAAGTCTTTCGCCTGCTGCTTATCTTTTGTTGCGTCACTAGAGCGTGGGCGGGTTCCCTTAATTGGCTGTGTGCGCACCCTGTTTCCGCTGAGCCTGAGAAAGCGTTCCGGGGACAGGCTTAATAGGGCGCCGCCATTCCATTGCATATATGCCGAGAAAGGGGTTTTTGTTGCGCTGCGTAATCTTTGATAGGCAGTGAAAGGATCTCCCTGGCAAGTAGCTGAGAAGCCTTGAGTCAGATTTACCTGATAGCAGTCGCCAGCGTCGATATAGTCTTTGATTTTACCGAATGCCGAGCCATATTCGCTTCTGCTGACAGCTGGAACAAAAGGGCTTTTTAAAACTAATTCAGATAGTTGAGCATCATTTCTAGACTCTTTCTCAATATCTAGCTCCGCAACCCCAGATTTGAGAAAACGGCCTATTGCTTTGAGCAAACGTTCACGGAACTCTTGCGAACAGTTATTGTGAAAGAGGATCTTGCTGGATTGAGCCCGATGGTCAACAACGATATTCCACAAATACACGCCAACGAAGCAGTCCGTATACATAAGCTCGGCGCGACCAGAACCATGCTTGCTCAAGCGGGGATAACCCAAAAAACCGTGGATTCCTCCTCGATAACTGCTGCCGGGCATGCCCTCTACAACTTCATTATCAACAAGATATTCATTCCTTAACTCTTTGATTTTTCTCATCAACCCACCTGCATCACTAGCAGGGATACAGCCAGCTGGATCAGCCACGCCTTCTGAGAGCGAGATATAGGCCACCGGTGCAGCAGTTAGTACATCACGCTTGGCTTCGCCGTCCCCAAGGCTGCTATCGAGAAAAACAGGCATCTGCATACGACACAGCTCTTCCATCAATGCTGAGCTGTCTCTGTTGTAGAGTAATTCTGGGTCGTCTGGGATCACGGTTTACATATTCCTGGCAGATAGCTTGATGGGTAGAGAGCTGGAGAAAGGCTGACTACTATTCTGATTCGTCAGTTTGAAGACTGCCTTGGTTAAGGAGCTGGCAGAGGAGGTCGACCATGGACTGATCTTGCATCATGGCCTTAATATCGCTATTCGTTAGTACGGGCTGCTCGCAGAGCATAAGGATTTGAGGCAGGCAATCGATGGATAGAATAGCCATATTGCCATCGACAAATATCGCCAATTCAGACGAATTTTGCAGGCGTCTGAAAGCGAATCGAGAGCAGCTGTTGCGGTAAAGGTACTGACCCGTATCACACAAACCCTGAAGTTTGATTTTGTCGTACACCGAGTCCGGCTCAAAAACCAATTCAGGATATTTAGCCTGACTAACCAGACAGCCAAACCATGCATCGAACTTGGAGCGATCAGCAAAAACTTTTTGTAGCTCCGAATAGGCTTCATCTAATTGAGAGGGGTCAATTTCCGCGCCTTTCGAGAACGGAATAGAAGTATTGTCCTGATACCTTGTTTCCGATTCTAAACCCGCTGACAGAAAGTCGCTAAAGCCTTCAAGCATTTCTGCGTGAGACGGAGCTCTAAAACCAATTGAGTAACACAGTCCTTCAGTCTCGGCAGTACCCCAATGACCAATTCTGGGAGGGATATAAAGTACGTCCCCGGCGCTAAGAAGTAGATCATCGACTGCTGAAAAATCCTTAAGAATGCTTAGCTCGGTATCGCTACGTACAAGTTCATCAGAACCGCAAAGCTCCGAAATTCGCCAACGCCTCTTGCCGCTGCCCTGGAGAAGAAACACATCGTAGTGATCAAAGTGTGGGCCGACACCACCATTTTCCGCAGCGAATGAAATCATCACATCATCAATACGCCAGCTGGGAATAAAATCAAAATGATTTTTTAAATCAGCGACGCCATCGACAAATTGATCCACGGCCTGAACTAGTAGAGTCCAGTTTTTATCTGGCAAAGAAGTGAAATCACTTTCCAGAAATGGGCCATGCTTGAGCTCCCAATGATCCGCATCGGATTCAGTAATTAGTCGACTTTCAGAAAATTCTTCACAGGCGAGACCCGCCAATTCTTCGGCAGTTAAGGGATCTTCGAAATTGGGTATAAAAGATTTGAGAACAACAGGTTTCTTCTGCCAATACTTACTTATAAAGGTCTCGGCAGAAAAACTGGTGAGAATATCAACTTTGCTCAAAGAGCTTTAGCCTGTTGCGCAGCATTGCCAAGATATTTTCTTGGGCTAAGTTGAAGCAGTTCTTGCTTCGCTTCGTCGGGAATTTCCAGCTTTTCTACAAATGACTGAATAGCCGCCTGATCGATAGTTTTACCACGAGTAAGCTCTTTCAATTTTTCGTAAGGCTGTTCGATTCTGTAGCGACGCATAACAGTCTGTATAGGTTCGGCCAGTATTTCCCAGCAGTCATCAATATCTGCATCGAGAGCAGCCGCATTCAGCTCAAGCTTACTCATCCCCTTCATTGAAGCGCGATAGGCAATCAAGCTGTAGGCAAATCCGGTGCCAATGTTTCTTAGCACGGTAGAGTCAGTGAGATCACGCTGCCATCTTGATATAGGTAACTTCTCCGCCAAATGGTTCATTACCGCGTTAGCGAGCCCAAGGTTACCTTCAGAATTTTCGAAATCGATGGGATTAACTTTATGAGGCATAGTAGAAGAACCAACTTCACCGGCAATAGTTTTCTGTTTGAAATAACCAAGTGAGATATAGCCCCACACATCGCGATTAAAATCTATCATCACTGTGTTGAATCTACAGATGGCTGAGAATACTTCGGCTACGTAGTCGTGGGGTTCAATTTGAGTAGTGTATGGATTCCATTGAAGCCCAAGACTCTCAACAAACTCTCTGGAAAATTCCTGCCAATCAATATCTGGATAGGCCGACAAGTGAGCATTGTAATTTCCTACTGCTCCATTTATTTTCCCAAGAATTTCGTTCTGTGAAAACTGAGCAATCTGCCGCCTGAGGCGAAAGCTTACATTGGCAAATTCTTTGCCCACCGTGCTCGGCGATGCAGGCTGGCCATGAGTTCTGCATAACATTGGTTGTTCGGCAAATTCGCGAGCCAACTTAGCGAGCTTGTCGTCAAGGTCTTTCATTGCCGGGATCATTACCTTGTTACGTCCATCTCTTAGCATTAGGGCGTAGGACAGATTGTTAATGTCTTCGGAGGTACAGGCAAAATGAACAAATTCCAATTGCTCGCTTAGCTCTTTTATCTCTCCCAATTTTTCCTTTATAAAATACTCAACGGCCTTGACGTCGTGATTGGTCGTGGATTCGATTTCTTTGATACGTTCGGCATCTTCAATTGAGAAATTTTCGTAAAGATCATCGAGAGCCTTATTGCCGCTTGCGCTTATCGCAGCGAGCTCCTCAATAGCATCATGGGCGGCCAACTTTTGTAGCCATTTAACTTCTACCAGCACTCGATAGCGCATTAAAGCAAATTCGCTAAAATAGGGTGCTAGATCATCGCACTTATTTTGATATCTCCCATCCAGGGGTGAGATTGCAGTAATAGCGCTTTGAGTGTTGTTTCCCATTTTCAATTCCTAAACGGTAGTCTAATTTGTTCTTGGTGCATTTCCAGACCGCAATTGTAGCCTGATATGCTTTTCCAAGCTGCTGGAATATCGAAATAATCTTCGGGGTTTCAGCGACAATATTTTTCTATGACAGCACCACCGAGGCAATGCTCATCTGTATAGAAGACGATATATTGGCCTGGGGTGACCGCTCTCTGTGGCTGATGGAATTCGACATCGATCATGCCATCGCTCAAGAGTTTGACGGTACAAGCTTGATCATCCTGCCTGTAACGAATCTTGGCGGTGCATTCCAGAGGCAGCTCAGGTTTGTCTCTATTGATCCAGGATGGAGCTGAGGCCATAAGCTTGCTCGAAAGCAGCCATTCATTATTGCCTCCCTGGGCAACCACCAAGACATTACGTTCCATGTCTTTCTCTACTACATACCAGGCCGCCTCGGACCGATTTTGCACCCCGCCAATTCCCAAGCCCTGTCTTTGACCATAGGTGTAATACATCAATCCGGCATGCTTGCCTATTTCTTCGCCCTCGCTGGTCTCGATCACTCCTGGCTTGGCAGGGATATACTGCTCGAGGAAATCTTTGAACTTTCGCTCCCCGATGAAACAGATGCCGGTACTGTCTTTCTTGTCGTGGGTTCTCAGACCCAGCTTTTCGGCAATAAGCCTCACTTCATGCTTATTCAGCTCGCCTACGGGGAAGAGGCTCTTCTCGAGACAGGATTCGCTGACCTCACAAAGGAAGTAACTCTGGTCCTTGTTTGTGTCGAGGCCCTTGAGTAGTTTGGTTGATTCACCATCGTCTGTCTTGCGCACATAGTGGCCAGTAGCTATCAGATCTGCTCCCAGCTCCGTGGCATATTCCAGAAAGGCTTTAAACTTTATCTCGCGATTACAGAGGATGTCAGGGTTTGGCGTGCGCCCGGCCGCATACTCCTTGAGAAAATGCTCGAATACATTATCCCAATATTCAGCAGCAAAATTTGCCGTGTGTAAATGGACTCCCAGTGCATCACAAACGGATTGTGCGTCCGCCAGGTCTTCTTTTGCCGTACAGTATTCGCTGCCGTCATCTTCTTCCCAATTCTTCATGAAAAGACCTTCTACCTGATAACCCTGTTCCAATAACAAATGTGCCGCCACGGAAGAGTCCACGCCGCCAGACATGCCGACGATGACCCGTGTATCAGATGGTTTTAACTGTAGTCCTTGGGTGCTCATATTAAATATTTCATGCTTGATCATTCCGCAAGATGCTGAGGGGAAACCGCGTTCCCGCAAGATAGTCTTTTACCACCTGCAGAACCAACGGGCTTCTCAGCTCATCGACTCGCTCTCTAATCTCTTCCAGGGTCAACCAAACAGCGTCGATAATGTCTTCATCCAGCGCATAATCTGCTTGTTGCTCCAGCACCTTAGCGACGAAGCAATGACGCACATAACAAATGCCATTTACTGGAGAGGTATATTGGTAAACGCCGAGAAAATCGATTAGCTCGATATGCCAGGAAGTTTCTTCCAGGGTTTCTCTTATAGCAGCCTCTAGAAGAGTTTCATTATTCTCGAGGTGGCCAGCAGGTTGATTATAAACGATCAGGCCATCAGACTTCTCTCTCACTAATAGAAACTTTCCCTCACGCTCGATGACGGTTGCAACAGTAGTATGGGGCAGGGAAGACACTAGATATTTTCCTCAAAAGCGTAATGCTATACGTTTAATCCTCGCGCAATCAATGTTCTAGACAATTAAAATGAAAATTCACATAAACTCTGGCTTTAGCTGTCGAGCAGAAACATGGATAATGGCCGCAATTGATAGACGGATTGATATGACAAAACTTACCCACCTAGATAACGTCGGCAATGCCCGGATGGTAGATGTTGGCGACAAACAGAGTAGCCAGCGAATAGCTATTGCCACTGGCACAGTAAAAATGGCTGCGCAAACCCTGGCGCTGATTTCTGAAGGCGGCCACAAGAAAGGCGATGTTCTGGCTATTGCCAGAATTGCAGGTATTCAAGGCGCAAAGAACTGCTCTCAACTTATTCCTCTGTGCCACCCATTGATGCTGACTTCTGTAAACCTTGACCTGGAGATCGATGCTTCCGGCAATCAAGTTCTGATTAGCTCTCAATGTAAAGTGAATGGCCAGACTGGTGTGGAAATGGAGGCGCTGACGGCGGTTTCCGTTGCCGCGCTCACTATCTACGACATGTGCAAAGCAGTAGATAAAGACATGATAATCGGTGATATCTGCCTGCAGGAAAAGCAGGGTGGTAAAAGCGGTCACTACCAAAGAAACACAGAGGCATAGAATACGTGCTTAACATTCATTACTTTGCCAGTATTCGAGAACGCCTCAATAAGGAGACTGAAGAGATCGAGTTTTCTCAGTCTGTGTCTACCGTTGATGAGCTGATTACACATTTACAAAATATCGATTCTGCTACCGAGGCGGCATTCAGTAGTGCCGGTAAAATCCTGGTAGCGGTAAATCAGACCGTCGTAAATAGAGACCATGTGCTCACTGATAACGACGAAATTGCCTTCTTCCCCCCTATGACCGGCGGCTAACATTCTATGATTAGCGTTCAGAATGAAGACTTCGACCCCGGTGAAGAATATTCCAAATTACGAGAGGATGCGGTCGACGCCGGCGGCATCGTGAGTTTTACCGGTCTTGTCCGAGAGTTTTATGATTCAAACTCAAGCGAAGACGAAAAAGTACAGTCTCTGTTTCTCGAGCATTATCCCGGGATGACTGAGAAATGCCTCGAGCAGATATGTGATGACGCCCGACAACGATGGCCTCTACTTTCTGTACGAGTTATTCATCGTGTTGGTGAGTTGGCCCCTGGCGATCAAATTGTATTTGTCGGTACAGCTAGCGCTCATCGACAAGCTGCCTTCGACGCCGCCAGGTTCATCATGGACTACCTGAAGAGCAAGGCTCCTTTCTGGAAAAAGCAAAAATCTGGGGACAGCAGCGAATGGGTGGCGAGCAGGGATTCTGATGAAACCGCTCTGGAAGAATGGCAAGACTAAAACCATTCTAACTTATTCAAGCCTGTAACAACTTCCATTCCCCCGGAAGTAAATCTCCTAACTCCCAGCTGTCTATCGACACCCGTATCAGCCTGAGAGTCGGATAACCAACTGCAGCAGTCATTCTTCTAACTTGTCGATTACGGCCCTCACTGATGCTTAGCTCGATCCAACTGGTTGGGATGTTTTTTCTTTCGCGAATAGGGGGGGTCCTCGGCCAGAGATCAGGCTCAGATACAAGGCGGGCTTCAGCTTTCCTGGTCATGCCGTCTTTTAGCTCCAGGCCCTCGCGCAATTTGGAAAGCGCTTCTTCATCCGCATCACCTTCAAGCTGCACGAGATAGGTTTTACTCTTATTGTATTTTGGGTTCGACACCTTCTGTTGAAGTTTGCCGTCGTTGGTTAGCAGCATTAACCCTTCTGAATCTCTGTCCAGACGGCCGGCCGCATAGAAACCTGGTTTATCTATATAGCTAGCCAGAGTCAGCTGATCAGCTTCACCGGTAAATTGAGAAAGTACACCGAAGGGTTTGTTAAACAGTATGATATTAGACATGTCAGAGGGCAGGCAGAAATTACAGACGTAGTAAAACTACCACAGTTGAGTAGATTCAAAGTAGCGAAAGCGAGTGTAATCCTTCTTTTCGATGAAACGTCTACATTACAGGGCTAGTGAGTATCTCTGTGACCATTTTGCTCAGGCCGCCACTGTGAAGTAACTCGATTGGCTAAGCGGTATTCTCAGCACTCATTTCATCGACAGGTCCATCATTGCTCGCAGGCTCGCCATCTGCTTCTTCAGTTGGAGCGGCCCCATTACTCGTAGCCGCACCATCTGCTTCTTCAGCTGGAGCGACTCCATTACTCGCCGGCTCAACATCGACAGCGTGTATATTTGCTGCGTGCAAACCCTTTGGACCTTCAACTGTTTCAAATGAAACTGTCTGACCAGCTTTGAGGGTTTTATATCCGTCCATTCCTATTGCCGAATAGTGAGCGAACAAATCGTCCCCTCCATCATCCGGTAAAATGAACCCGAATCCCTTCGCATTATTAAACCACTTAACTTGCCCGGTACTCATAGCAGAACTCCGTACTTCTTATTATTTTTTGTACTTATGCCACTGTGACAATTTGCCACTTGTACTGCTATACACTATAGAAATCATATTGTCAAAATGGCGAGCTCAATTAGATGCTTCCAATAATCGCCAGGCCCTTGAAATTTCAGCATTCATCCCTATTTTTGAAGACAGGATAATATACTTGGCAACGGCGAATGATCTGTAGAAAAGCCTTTCCACTGACATGAATCTGACGCAAAATATTCACCCTAAAATGACAGAGTTCTCAATTCAGATTGATTTTATGAGTAAACGAAATATAGATGGACTAGACTCGGAAATACTCAGGTTTATACCTCTCGCTGGCGTGGATGATGGCGAGGGTGATAGCGAACACGACACTGGTATTGCCGAGACTACCGAAAAACCAAGGCTGGAAAAGCCACCGCTTTATAAGGTGGTTCTTATTAACGACGATTACACGCCAATGGATTTTGTGGTGGAAATCCTGTGCGCCTTCTTCGATCTTAATATAGAAAAGGCGACCCAGATCATGCTCAAGGTTCATACCGAAGGAAAAGGGGTCTGCGGCGTCTACAGCAAGGATGTTGCCGAAACCAAAGCCGCTCAGGTAAATGATTATTCAAGAGAATGCGAACAGCCATTGCTCTGTTCCGTTGAAGTTGATCGCTAGGCCAAGCGCCTTCATCAGTTAGAGACCGCCCGGCTAGAAATGGTCCGGCATAAGATTAAACAGGATAACTATGCTCAGCAAAGATTTAGAGACTACCCTCGGTGATGCTTTTAAGAGCGCACGGAAAAAACGTCATGAATTCATGACGGTAGAGCACCTATTGCTTGCACTTCTTGATAATGAAGTAGCCTCTTCTGTGCTTCTAGCCTGCGATTGCGACCTCAGCCGTCTTCGTGGAGAGTTAGTAGATTTCGTCGATGCCACCACTCCATTGATACCAGAAACCGAATCAAACAGAGAGACTCAGCCAACCCTGGGTTTTCAACGGGTTCTGCAAAGAGCTGTATTCCATGTGCAATCCTCGGGCAAACGGGAGGTGACTGGCGCTAATGTGCTAGTGGCCATATTCAGCGAGCAGGAAAGTCAGGCTGTTTATTTTCTCAAACAACAGGACATTGCGCGCATCGACATAGTGAATTACATAACCCATGGCATATCCAAGATCCCGGGCCATTTTGGAAACGGAGAGCCGAATACAGAACAGCACGATGCCGAGGTGCCTAATGAAGAGTCCAACAGTGCTCTGGAAAACTTTGCAACCAACCTCAATATTGAAGCAGCAGAAGGCCGTATAGACCCTCTAATAGGCCGGGAAGAAGAGGTCACTCGAGTCATCCAGGTGCTCTCCCGTCGTCGCAAGAATAATCCGCTTTTGGTTGGTGAGTCTGGTGTTGGCAAGACAGCAGTAGCCGAAGGCTTGGCCAAGCATATCGTTGAAGAGAACGTACCTGACGTGCTGGCGGAAAGCGTCATCTACTCTCTCGATCTGGGAGCTCTGTTGGCCGGCACCAAATATAGAGGCGACTTTGAAAAGCGTTTTAAGGCGCTTCTGGGTGAGTTGAAGGAAAACCCCCACGCCGTACTATTCATCGATGAAATTCACACGATAATCGGTGCTGGAGCTGCCTCAGGTGGCGTCATGGATGCGTCAAATCTGCTTAAGCCGGTGCTTACATCAGGCAATATGAGATGCATCGGTTCTACGACATATCAGGAATATAGAGGCATTTTCGAGAAAGATCGTGCATTATCACGTCGATTTCAAAAGATCGACGTAGATGAGCCGGATGTAGACACAACATATCGCATACTCAAGGGATTGAAATCCCGATTTGAAGAACATCATGACCTTCGCTATAGCGACAATGCCCTGAAAGCGGCGTCAGAACTGGCAGGGCGCTATATCAATGACCGCTACATGCCAGACAAGGCAATCGATGTTATCGATGAAGCGGGGGCTTTTCAGCGCCTGCAGCCTGCCAGCAAGCGCAAGAAGCTGATCCAGGCAACGGATATGGAAAAAGTAGTCGCCGCGATCGCACGAATACCGCCGAAGCATGTCTCTACCTCCGATGTTGAGGCGCTGAAGAATCTGGAATCCAACCTGAAGATGGTTGTATTCGGCCAGGACAAGGCTATCGACTCTATGACTACGGCTATCAAGCTGTCTCGAGCCGGGTTAAACGATGGCGAGAAGCCTATTGGCTCATTCCTGTTCTCCGGTCCCACCGGGGTCGGTAAAACCGAGGTCAGCAAGCAATTAGCAAAAATTATGGGCATCGAGCTTCTGCGCTTTGATATGTCTGAGTATATGGAGCGTCATACCGTATCTCGCTTGATTGGTGCTCCTCCAGGGTATGTGGGCTTTGATCAGGGCGGCTTACTGACCGAGGCCATTGCCAAAAACCCCCATTGTGTACTTCTTCTGGATGAGATTGAAAAGGCACACCCGGATGTTTTTAATCTGCTATTGCAGGTCATGGATCACGGCACATTAACGGACAACAACGGTCGCCAAGCTGATTTTAGAAACGTGATTTTGATTATGACAACTAATGCAGGAGCGCAAGAAATGGCGCGCGCTTCCATCGGTTTTAGCGAACAAGACCACACCACTGACGGCATGGAAATTATCAAGAAGGCCTTCACGCCTGAATTTCGCAACCGCCTGGACAGCATTATTCAGTTCGGCGCGCTGACCGTAGAAACTATCAGAACCGTAGTGGACAAATTTCTGGTGGAATTGCAGGTACAGCTGGACGAGAAGAAGGTCCTCTTACACCTTGATGCCGATGCTACGGAATGGTTCGTAACCCATGGTTACAGCGAATCAATGGGTGCCCGGCCAATGGCTAGGCTGCTTCAGGAAAAATTAAAGAAGGCTCTGGCAGAAGACATTCTGTTTGGAAAGCTGGCCGGAAATGGCGGAGATGTTTTCGTGTCCGTTAAGGACGGAGAAATCAGCCTCGAGATAAAAGGCCGACAGCAGCAAGTCAAAAAGGAACTCAGTAAAGCGGAAAAGTAGATTCTAAGCCGGATTGAAGCTATCGAGCGCGGTAAGTAATTCGACCCTTGGTCAAATCATAGGGAGTCAGTTCTACGCGAACCTGATCACCTGTGAGTATGCGAATATAGTTCTTTCGCATTTTCCCAGAGATATGCGCAGTAACGATATGTCCGTTCTCTAGTTTAACGCGGAACATGGTATTGGGAAGGGTATCTACCACTTCTCCTTCCATTTCAATTTGATCTTCTTTTGCCATCGATAAACCCCAAATTTAGTTGCGGCGGCATTGTGCCGGATTTTCTTAAGATAAGCAAAGCCCACGGGGGATTGAGAGCTAATTCACCAAGCACCATCGACCTTCAATGAATAGTTCCAGCGGCCGGAAATCACTCTTGTAATTCATCTTGGGACAATCTTTTATCCAGTAACCCAAAAACAGGTAAGGGCGATGCATTTTTGCTGCCTGCTGAATTTGCCACAGAATCACATAAATACCCAGAGAGCGGCGGCTCTGTTCCGGGTCAAAGAAGGTGTAAACGGCAGACAAGCCATGCTCGAGTATATCTACCACGCTCACCGCCAGCAGATCTTCACCACAGTAAAAGCTGTAGAAGCGGGTTGACTCCGTGCCATTACAAATGAAGGCATCGAATTGCTCCGGACTAGCAGGGTACATGTCCCCATCTTTGTGCCGGGTGTTTATGTAATCCTTATAGAGAGGGTAGGCCTGAGTTTTATCAAGCTCTTCCGACTCAAGAACTTTTAGATCTTCGTTATTCTTAAGTATCTTTCTATACCGCCTGCCGGGTTCAAACTTATCTACCGGAACACGGCAGGAAATGCATGCCTGACAAGAATCGCAGTCGGGGCGATAGAGATGAGCGCCACTTCGACGAAAACCCATTTGGCTCAAGGAACTATTTAGTGCCTGGTCTATTTTTAACTCAGGATCTACAAATACCGTAGTCGCCAACTCATCAGACTTATAACTACAGTCATGGGGGGCGGTACGGAAAAGCTTGATTGATTTTGTGAGTTTCGACTTGGAGTTCATTGGCTGTCTTTTTCTAGAGGCTGTGCTTTGGCCAAGAGTTCAGCCGAAGGCTCGGTTGAGGGTTTAATCGAGGGCTTAATCGAGGGTTCAATCAAAAGCTCAGACATGAATTCAAATTTTAGATCATCGTCAAAAGACCAGGGACCTTTGAAGTTTTCGAGAACAGCTAGAGCCTCAATCTCTTCTCCAAAGTTTGATCTACTGATTTCAAATGCGCCGAGAGAAACAAGATGATCGCTGCTGACCTGGCAGTCCACTAATTTAAATCCCCAGCGCTTTAATTGCTGCATCAGATAGACAAGTGCAATCTTCGAAGCGTTGTCTGCCTTGCTAAACATCGATTCACCAAAGAATACGCCGCCGATTGCTACACCGTATAAGCCACCGAGAAGGGAACCATCCTGTTCATCCCATACTTCAACTGAATGGGCAAAGCCAGCCTCATGCAAGTCACAATACGCTTCCTGCATTTCTTCAGTTATCCAGGTGCCAGTATGATCATCCCGTTGACCCGCACAGCAGAAAATCACTTGAGAGAAATCTTCATCCAGGCTCAAACGCCAATTGCTGCGTCGCAGCTGCTTACGCAGACTACGGGAAATTTTTAGAGTATCGGGCCGAAGCACCATTCGAGGGTCAGGGCTCCACCAGAGAATCGGTTGTTCCTCTGAATACCAGGGAAAAATACCTGAACTATAAGCCTTGAGAAGTCTATCAACAGAAAGATCTCCGCCAACCGCCAGTAAACCATTAGGCTCCAGAAGGGCCTCGCTCAATGGCGGGAATTCAAGCTTGTCCTCATCAATCCAGCATAGGGACATTCGCTTCCCAGCTCCTCATGAATCCAGAAATTTTTCAGCATCCAGTGCGGCCATGCAACCAAATCCTGCGCTGGTTACAGCTTGGCGATAGACCTGATCTGCGATATCACCAGCGGCAAAGATACCTTCCACGCTGGTTTGTGTAGCATTTCCATTCAGTCCCGTATTCACCACCACATAGCCATTTTTTAGCTCAAGCTGGCCGTCGAAAATAGATGAGTTGGGAATATGCCCGATTGCGATGAAAACACCATCCAGATCAATCTTACTCACTTCATCGCTTTCAGTGCTTCTGATGTTCATGCCCGTTACGCCCATATCATCACCAAGAACCTCATCGAGAGTGTGATTCCAGGCGATATCAACCTTGCCTTCTTCGACTTTCTCAAACAATTTCTTCTGCAGAATTTTCTCAGACCTGAGTGAATCCCTGCGGTGGACCAGCGTTACTTTAGAGCAGATGTTGGACAGGTAGAGTGCTTCCTCCACCGCAGTATTACCCCCACCGATTACGGCTACGGGCTTATTACGATAGAAAAATCCGTCACAAGTGGCACAGGCACTAACACCCTTGCCCATAAATGCGGTTTCCGATTCCAAGCCAAGATACTGTGCAGATGCTCCGGTTGCGAGAATCAGGGCATCACAGCTGTAAGACCCACTATCACCTTTAAGCTTGAACGGCCGCTGGCTAAAATCTACTTTATTAATATGGTCAAAAATAATATTAGCGTCAAAGCGTTCTGCATGATTCTTCATTCTTTCCATTAACTCTGGGCCCTGTAATCCTTCGACATCGCCGGGCCAATTGTCCACATCTGTTGTCGTGGTTAACTGGCCGCCTTGTTCCATCCCGGTTATCACTACCGGATCCAGATTAGCCCGCGCCGCATAAACAGCTGCTGTATAGCCCGCAGGGCCAGACCCCATAATAATTAAGCGATGATGCTTATATTCACTCATAAATAACCCTGACTGTGTCTAATGGCTGTAGTCAAAGAAGACTCCAGCTTTCTAATTAGTTTTCAATGTGTGCTCTGGCTAGCAAAGCACGCACATTCTACTCAATTTTGGGCTCTATGAACCGTTAAACTGACTAGGGTTTAAAGACTTTTAGGCAGTCTTGCGCCCTGAAAAAACAAATTCCTGATATAGATTGAATAACAACCATGTAAGTCATTGATAGGTCACAGATTAAATTGAAAAACGCGACAACGAACAAAGGACATCAAGACCCAGAAGTAAACACGGTCATGCAGCGTCTGTTAAGAGAGGGGACACTTATTGTCTATTCTCTACTGGCTCTGTTTCTACTGATCGCTCTGGTGAGCTATTCCACTGATGATCCGGGATTCAACACCACCGGCAATGGAGAGGAAGTACAGAATGCGGTCGGGGTCTCCGGCGCATGGCTTGCCGACGTGCTGTGGAATCTGCTTGGCTATATGGCATACGCGTTTCCGGCTTTGCTTCTCTATAAGGTATACACCTCTTTTCGGGAAGATGTACTGGAGTCTGAGTTTTCATGGCCTTTGTTTGCGTTAAAATTCGTTGGCTTTATTTTGCTGGTGATCTCTGCCTGTGGCCTGGCAACTCTTCATTTCGATATCGACCCTGCGTTACCTTCAGCCGGCGGAATTCTTGGCTCCTTGATCGCCGATCTTTCCTCACCTGTGCTGGCAACGCTGGGAAGCACCTTGCTGCTGTTTGCCATATTTCTGTTCGGGCTCACTATCACCATAGCCATTTCCTGGTTAGCGGTAATCGATAAGCTGGGATACTGGACCTTGCACCTCGGTTCCACCACCGTGAGCAAATTCCAGAAATGGGCAGAAGACCGAAAACAACAACTAGCGACCAAAGAAAGACTGGAGAGCCGCAAGAAAGTTTTGGATATTCATATCCAGAAGGAAAAGAAACGTGTACCTCCGAAGATCAAAGCGCCAGTTGCCAAGAAACCCGTAAAGAGTGTTCGTGTAGAAAAAGAAAAGCAGGGGGCCCTGTTCGCTGCTTCTTCGATTAAGGAATTGCCAGCCATCGGCCTGCTTGACGCCTGGCAGGAAACCAATGACTCAGGATTTTCCAAAGAGTCTCTTGAGGCAATGTCCAAATTACTGGAACTTAAACTTTTGGACTTCGGTATAGAGATTGAAGTGACCGCTGTAAATCCCGGCCCGGTAATTACCCGCTTCGAAGTTCAACCCGCACCAGGAATCAAAGTGAGTCGTATCACAAACCTTGCTAAAGATTTGGCAAGGTCACTGGCAATTGTCTCGGTTCGTGTTGTTGAAGTTATCCCGGGAAAGACTGTAATTGGTATCGAGATACCGAACGAGAAGCGAGAGATAATTCAGCTTAGCCAGGTACTTTCCTCCCCTGATTTTGACCGAGCGGGGTCACCATTGAGCATGGCTCTTGGTCATGACATTGTTGGCAAACCCGTCATTGTTGATCTGGCAAAAATGCCTCACTTGTTAGTCGCGGGTACCACTGGTTCAGGTAAGTCTGTTGGTATCAATGCCATGATTCTCAGCTTGCTGTTCAAGTCTACACCTGAACAGGTGAGACTGATCATGATTGACCCGAAGATGCTCGAGCTCTCAGTTTACGATGATATCCCTCATCTTCTGACGCCAGTGATCACCGACATGAAAGATGCTGCAAATGGTCTTAGATGGTGTGTAGCTGAGATGGAGCGTCGATATAAATTGATGTCCTCATTAGGCGTCAGAAACCTTGCCGGGTTTAACAAAAAAGTTACAGAAGCCAAGAAGATGGGTAAGCCGATTCTCGACCCAACCTGGAAAGCTGACCCCATGTTATTGGATGAAGAGCAATCAGCACCTGAACTGGATGCCCTGCCATGTATTGTCGTAATAGTAGACGAACTCGCCGACATGATGATGGTTGTTGGCAAGAAAGTTGAAGAGCTTATTGCCAGAATCGCCCAAAAAGCTCGAGCAGCTGGCATCCATCTAATTCTTGCTACTCAGCGGCCATCGGTAGATGTGCTGACCGGTTTGATTAAAGCCAACGTGCCAACCCGGCTCTCATTCATGGTTCAGTCAAAGGTTGATTCCCGAACCATTCTCGGTGAGGGCGGGGCAGAACAGCTACTTGGCCATGGTGATATGTTATTCCTTCCTCCTGGTGGAGGAGTGCCAACGCGGGTTCATGGAGCTTTCGTCAGCGATGAAGAAGTTCACAGAGTTGCCGCTGACTGGCGAACACGAGGAGCTCCTGTCTATATCGAATCAATTACCCAGACTTCCGACGATCTCGATATGGGCGCTATGGGTGGCGGCTCTGGAGATGGTGAGGAAGCTGATGAGCTGTACGATGAGGCGGTGCGCTTTGTAACCGAATCCCGCAAGGCTTCCATCTCCGCGGTGCAGCGAAAACTTCGTATCGGTTACAACCGGGCTGCACGCATGATTGAATCAATGGAAGCGGCTGGGGTAGTATCTGAGATGAGCGGCAACGGCGCACGTGAAGTAATCGCGCCACCTCCACCCCGCGACTAAGAAATCACTACAGACGCTATTATGAAAAGAAATCTTCACATCTTAAGTGCGACAGTGTTATTCACTGCCGCATTGCTAACTTTCCAGACCGCTCAGGCACTGGAGGGAGATATAGAGAAACTCGACAACCTCCTTCAGCAAATCAATACCATGGAGTCGGAGGTTGTTCAGTTAATCGTGGAATCCGATGGAGGCATCCTCGAAGAGTCTTCTATCAAGATGTACCTCAAGAAACCAAATGGCTTCTATTGGGAAACTATCGATCCATTTCCTGAATTAATCGTTACAGACGGCGTGACACTATGGAACTATCAGCCTGATCTTGAGCAGGTAGTTATCGAAGACTGGGACAATAGCCGCTCGGAATTAGCCGCGCAGCTGCTTAGTGGCAGAACAGAAAATCTGGGAAACGAATACACAGTAGAATTAATGAGCCCAGTGAATAGCGACGAGTATCAGGAATTCGATTTAACCCCTATTAGGGCCGATAGTATCTATCAACAAATCTCCATCAATTTCTTCGAACAGGAACTGGATGTAATTCATCTAAACAGCAAGAATGGTCAACAGACTGTATGGCGATTTGAGAACACCACTCGAAACCAATCTATTGCTGACGATACTTTCCTGTTCGTGCCTCCAGAAAACATCGAAATCATTGAAAACAGCTACACTCAATAAGGCTTCAAAACAGTTTAAACAATCAGCCAACGGCGCTGGAAGGACTAATACGTGTATTACTATATGGCCATAGCATTTGGCGGCGCTTTGGGTGCCGTTAGTCGTTATTGGCTAAGCACCTCTATGGAGAAGATCAATGGCACTGGCTTCCCCTTGGGCACCTTCACCGTCAACATTCTTGGGTCTTTTCTTATAGGTGTTTTCTTCATTATTTTCGCTGAAAAGCTTCACTTGGTGGATCAATGGCGGCCGATTATCATCATTGGATTTCTTGGCGCAATGACAACTTTTTCCACTTTCTCACTGGATGCACTTTTGTTATTCCAGCAAGGTAACTACAATACCGCACTTTTGTACGTGCTGAGCAGCGTAGCCATGTGCTTATTTGCTGCTTTTTGCGGTATGCAACTGACTCGCGTGCTGCTCTGATTACTACTCGCTTAGAACTTTTGTCATAAGCCTTCATAACTCTGATTAAAAACTAGCAGGACCAGATAAATGTTAGACCCTAAACGGATTCGAACCGAGGGCGAAGCCCTCGCAAAGCAGCTTTTAGTTAAGAAGTTTGAGCTGGATGTTGCGCGGATGGAGAATCTCGATCAACAGCGCAAGACGCTTCAGCTAGAGACTGAATCTCTACAGAATGAGCGGAACCTTCGCTCCAAGATGATCGGTAAGGCAAAGGCAGCAGGGGAAGATATTTCGGAAATTTTGCAGTCAGTGGATAGCATGAAAGCCGAGCTCGAAACAAAAAAAGAGCAGCTACACCTGGTTCAGGAAGAGATCACCTCCTATCTAATGGGAGTTCCCAACGTACCGGACGATGACGTTCCGGAGGGAAATGACGAGGCTTCTAATAAGGAAGTCTTACGTTGGGGTGAAGTAAAAAATTATGATTTCGAAATTAAAGACCATGCTGAACTTGGCGAGGCGCTGGAGCAGGGCCTTGATTTTGAGACTGCTGCAAAACTAACAGGTTCGCGGTTTGTAGTAATGCATGGCAATGCTGCCAAGCTACATCGTGCCTTAATTCAATTTATGTTGGATACCCATACTTTGGAACATGGATACACCGAAGTGAATGTTCCTTATATCGTCAATAGCCAGTCACTGTTGGGCACTGGGCAATTACCGAAGTTTGAAGAAGATCTTTATAAGCTGAGAGGCGACCATGATCTTTACTTAATCCCCACCGCAGAGGTGCCAGTTACAAACCTGGTGAGAGATCAAATTATCGATGCCGACAGACTGCCTCTGAAATACGCAAGTCATACGCCCTGTTTCCGCTCAGAAGCCGGGAGCTACGGCAAAGACACTAAAGGCATGATTCGCCAGCATCAGTTTGAGAAAGTGGAACTGGTGCAGATCGTTCGTCCTGAAGACAGCAATAAGGTCTTGGAAGAATTAACTGCCCACGCTGAAAAAATTCTACAGCTATTGGAATTACCCTACCGCAAAGTAATTCTCTGTGGTGGCGACCTCGGTTTCGCTGCCTCAAAAACCTATGACCTCGAAGTATGGCTTCCATCTCAGGATACCTATCGAGAGATATCTTCCTGCAGTTGCTTCACCGACTATCAGGCGCGCCGCATGCACGCCAGATGGCGCAATCCGGATTCAGGTAAACCTGAGCTTGTGCACACGGTTAATGGCTCCGGGCTCGCTATAGGTAGAACTCTGGTAGCTATCTTCGAGAATGGTCAGCAGGAAGACGGTAGCATCCGCATTCCCAAAGTTCTGGTTCCTTATATGAATGGACTCGAGCTACTCAGCTAATGGAACGCCTACCCATATTCTTGAATATCAGGGATAAGCGTTGTGTAGTTGTAGGTGGTGGCCCGGTTGCAGCGAGAAAAGCAGAGTTATTACAGCGCTGTGGTGCTGAGCTGGAAATTATTGCCGAGCATGCCTGCGACGATATTCAATCTATTTGCGACGCTGGCAAAGCCCAACTTCATTTAGAAAGTTTTCAAGAAAAGCATATCGATAAGGCTTGCCTGATAATCGCAGCCACCGATAGTGAGGAAACTAATCGTCTGGTGAGCGAATTGGCGCGAATTCAGAATATCCCGGTCAACGTTGTTGACCAACCCGATCTCTGCACCTTCATTCTTCCAGCCATTGTCGATCGGTCCCCAGTGCTTGTTGCGATTTCTTCGGGGGGCAGTTCTCCAGTTTTAAGTCGCAAACTTAAAGAGCTAACCGAAACCAGTTTACCAGACAGGATTAGCGATCTTGCGAACTTGCTTGCTTCATACCGGAGTCAGGTTAAAACAGAAATAGAATCATTCGATAGCCGCCTCAGATTTTGGGAAGGCATATTGGACAGTGAAGTTCCCGAACTTGTCTATAGCGGTAATTCGTCCAAAGCTAATGAACTCATCAAGACTAAGCTTGAGCACTCCCGTAGCGACTCTGTAGGCAAACCCCTAACAGGTGAAGTTTATCTCGTCGGCGCAGGGCCGGGTGATCCAGACCTGCTTACTCTTCGCGCTCTAAGACTTATGCATAAAGCTGATATCGTTCTTTATGACAGACTCGTTTCCGAGGAGATCATGAAAAAATGTCGGCCTGACGCGGAGAAGATCTATGTCGGCAAGGCGAGGGCAGATCATGCCGTGGAGCAAGAAACCATAAATCAAATGTTAGTAAGATTAGCCAAGGATGGAAATAGGGTGCTTCGCTTAAAGGGTGGTGATCCATTCATTTTTGGAAGAGGCGGAGAAGAATTGGAGTCTCTCGCTGAGGCAGGTATTAGCTTTCAAATTGTTCCAGGAATTACAGCAGCATCTGGTTGCGCAGCCTATGCAGGGATTCCGCTTACTCACCGAGATCATTCACAATCAGTACGTTTTCTTACTGGCCATACCAAAGATGGAGAGGTCCCTCTAGACTGGGACACTCTGGTGATAGAGCAACAGACTCTTGTTTTCTATATGGGCCTGGTGGGATTGCCTGTCATCTGCAGAGAACTAATCTCTCACGGCAAGAACGAGTCTACCCCAATCGCAGTTATTCAACAGGGTACAACTCGAAACCAGAAAGTAGTTACGTCAACACTGAAAGAGATCGTAACTGAAGTAGATAGCGCACAGTTAAAAGCGCCGACAATGATCATTATCGGTGATGTGGTTAAACTGAGAGATGGACTCGATTGGTATAAAACAGAAAGCTAGAGACAATTATCCGGTTTAGGTAAGCCCGCAATCTTGCTAGCCGTTTTCGCCGGACTTCCTTTAAACAACTTCATCAGATAAACACTTCGACCTTTTTCCTTTCCCAGCTCTCTTTTTACCAGGCTAATTAGTGCTCGCGTGGCGGGGGACAATTGATGCCGCTTATAGAATTCACGAAGCAAGTTAATTACTTCCCAATGAGCCGGTCCGAGTTTGATACCTTCCTGAATAGCCAGTTGCGAAGCAACTTCCTCATCCCAGTCTTGCAGAGATTTTAGGAAGCCTTCTTTGTCCAAGGCAATTTTTTGAGATTTCACATTTAGATGGTCAGTCATGGTCTGACTCAGAACCAATTGACAAGTTTGTCGTGTTCACAGCACAGATCGACAAAGCCTTCGTAGTCCAGCAGCTTTGATTCCGCCAGGTTTTTATCGGCAGGTCCTCTTGCCAATAGATCTTCGCTCAGACAATAGACTTCAAATCCCTTTGCTAAAAGATCATCTAGCTCGTTCTGGTAGCTGTAGTAAACGCCGTCCTCGAGAAGCATCAATGCATCGCCTTGCTTGAGAAGAGGAGCGCAAGAGCTAAGCAGACCTTTAGCAGGGCTCTTGCTTATTGTATGAAGAGTACTCATAGATTGATCACGCTTTTCGAATTCTGAATCAGCTCAGCGATGAGATCTGAATCTGCGACCTTGGCCTTAATCACAAGTTCCTGTTGAGTAAGATTGCGGCTACTGAGCGAATTCTTATCGACGTAGACATTCTCTATGCCATAAAGATCGAAAGCTTCAAGCGCAGCGCCCACAGGTTTGCTAGCTATTGCCTCGGGGGACTGGTTCGATAGCAATTGATATACGCCATCATCGAGGAAAACATAATTTATTTTTTGCTCAAATACAGCAGCAGCCAAGGCTATATCCATACACAGCTTGCTATTGTTTTCACCGTAAGGTGCTGCTCGACTGATAAATGTTATTGAATCACTCATAGGCTAGCCAAAGCTCACTACACGGTCACTAACAACGCTGGCGTCTACCAGTTGACCAAGGCCCGCGATATCGGAACTTTCAAATGCACTAACGCCGTCTAATTCATACCGCTCAGATTCCGTAGCATCAACAATCCCTCGTTTTAACGCCGAGGAAACACACACTACTGAATCAAGCTTATGCTCTCGGATCAGCTTGTCCCAGCTATGTTGTAGATTTACTTCATCTTGAGGGCTAACTGAGAGCCGGCTGGCGTTTAGCACTCCATCACCCATAAAGAACAAGCGATAGATTCCGTGACCCTGCTCAATGACTGCACGAGCGAATCGATAAGCTGAAGATGCCGCTTCAGAAGAATAGGGGGCACCATAAATTACAATTGAAAATTTCATTGATGCGATTGTCTGTTTAAGTTCCAGTCCAAATAAAAAACCCCAGTCTAGCTGGGGCTTTTTGTCTGCTCAATCGATTGAGCGTGTTAATTACTAAACCAATATCTTAGTTTCTTCCTGTCAAAGAACCCAGAATGTGAAGCAGGTGGATGAAGATATTAAAGATGCTCAAATACAGCGAGATAGTCGCCATTATGTAATTTCTCTCACCACCGTTAACAATACGGCTAGTGTCAAAAAGAATAAAACCAGACATCAGCAAAATCACAGCGGAAGAAATGGCAAGGCTAAAAGCAGGTATCTGCAAAAAGATATTCGCAATGATCGCTACCAGAGCTACCATCATTCCTGTGAACAGGAAGCCAGCAAGAAAATTAAAGTTCTTTCTGGTTGTCAGAGCGTAACCGGATAGGGACAGGAAAATAACTGCTGTACCACCCAATGCCTGAGCAACAATCGCTGAACCGTTTGCATAAGCCATTATGTACATATTAATAGTTGGGCCAATAGCCGCACCCATTAATGCTGCAAATACAAAAACAGCAACGAGGCCTTTAGAAGAGTTTGCATTGGCTCGCACAACAAAACTCATGATAAAACCACCGATCAGAAGCATAAAACCAACGCCTTGGCCTACCTGCATAACCATAGTGGCTACGGCGGCAATGGCGCTTACAAATAGCGTCATAGAAAGCAGTGTGTAGGTATTTCGTACTACCTTGTTTACAGATAGTGCCGATTCCTGGCTGCGACCTATATCTAATTCAACTTCGTTCATCATCTTCTCCAATAAGGTACTTAACTAAATATAGCGACCAATATCCATGTCGCATTATCTCTACATGGGGCTGACACGCCGTAATTCAACGTTTGGGGCCAAATACTCCCCCACAATTAATCGAATTATCATACCTGTAAGCCAAGCAAAATCAACGCTTTTAGACAGGCTTTCAAGGTAAACAATATTATCTATAAGCCTAGTTGACTGGAGCCTGAATTATAGTAAGATTCACCACCTTCGCGGAGGGGTGGCAGAGCGGTTGAATGCACTGGTCTTGAAAACCAGCGAGGGCGAAAGTCCTCCGAGAGTTCGAATCTCTCCTCCTCCGCCATATTCTTTCTAGATCTTGCAAAAATACCAACTCACATCTCCATATTAGACACTCTGCCAATATCCAGGCGGAGGAGGAAGATACGAACTCTCCAGTTCGAAAGCCGCGTCAGCGGCGCAGACGGCTGCAAGCCGCCATCAGAGTTCCTAACCACTCAATACTTGAATTCAAGCAACAGGATCAGACAAATCTGTAAATGGTAAAAATCGCCCAAAGGCGAATTTTATCAATCTCTCCGTGACACCCGCACGCACTGAACTAATAGACACCCAATCAATACATGCACTTATAACCGAAAGCTCGGCCGTCCATGAGCAGTTTCACCCGCCACATTTCCGCCACCATTAACCCCAACATAGCCTCATTACAGAAACATCGCTGTCAGATTCATTTGTTTAAATAAACACTCAATCAAGCGAATTGATTGAACCCTCCTAGAGCTAGACCCCGCTTGAAGGCCCTCACTATGAGGGCCTTTTTTTATCTGCGGTTATCTACCAAGAGATTAGCGGGCAGGGCGTTGGCGTGATGAGGTATCACTAATGGAGTTTGCATTGCCGCGATTTAGGGCGATAAAGTCGACTAGAACCCGGCCACTCTCCAAGAGTAGAGGGTCTTTCTCTTCTTCAACTTCATCTTCTAGCGCTTCGTCGTCAGAGTTATCAACCAAAGACACATCATCATTAGCTGAGATCTCGACTTCTTCTTCGTCTTCTTCCGCGTCCGCGTCTACCCAATCACGAAGTGGCAGGCCTTTCATCATGCGACGCATGTTTTCGGCGTCGAATTCTCTACGTCGAGATTCTTCACGTTCAGTCTTAACCACAAGTTCATTCAGAGAAATTTCTTCTCTTCCCCTAAGCTCTCTTGTGCGCTCAATTTGATTTTCCAGATAAATAAAATCCGCTGAAGACTCAGCCCTCTCTTCATGTAATTGCTGTAATTGAGGAAGCACTTCTTGAATCGCCAGATAGTGTCGGTATTCAACCGGGCGAACTGTGTCCCATGGCAGGGCACCGTCCAAGCTGCTCTCACCTATGTCTTCGTAGGCGTCATAAAAGTCAGGGAATGAGATGTCAGGGACTACGCCCCGATGCTGCGTGCTCTCTCCTGAAATTCGGTAGAACTTGGAGCGAGTTAATTTAACCTGGCCATAGTCCATGGGAATAATTTCCTGAACCGTGCCTTTGCCAAAAGTTTGACCACCAAGCACGATTCCGCGCTCGTAATCCTGAATGGCGCCGGCAAAAATCTCCGATGCCGAAGCACTCGTGCGATTCACTAACACCGCAAGAGGGCCAGCATAGGCCATCTCCGGGTCGTTATCACCAAAGGAGCGAGTGAAGCCATTTCTTAAGCCAGAATAGCGAATTTGAACCGTAGGCCCAGTCTCAATAAACAATCCTACAAGTTGATTGGCTTCGCTGAGGCTGCCGCCGCCGTTGTTTCTTAAATCCACTACAACAGCGTCAACACCTTCTTCTTCTAATTCCTCTAGAAGAACGCGAACGTCTCTAGTGGAACTCTTGAAATCTTGATCACCGCGAGCAGCTGCTTCGAAATCGAAATAGAATGTGGGAAGATCGACTACGCCTATCTTGTAATCATCACCGTTATAACTCAGTTCGATAACTTCTTTCTTGGCGGATTGGTCTTCTAGCTTTACCGTGTCCCGAGTGATGCTAACAACGGTAGCATTAGTTTCGCTTACGGAATCAACTGGTATGACGCTAAGTCGCACCACGGTTCCTTTTTCGCCTCGTATTTGGGCAACAACGTCATCAAGGCGCATACCTACAACATCCTGAATATCGCCATCAACTCCCTGGCCAATACCAATAATGCGATCGCCTTGCTGCAGTTCCTCACCAATTTCAGCAGGGCCGCCCTTAATTAGTTCTACAACCTTTGTATATTCTTCATCGGTAGTCAGCTGCGCACCAATACCCTGAAGTGACAGAGACAAACCCATATTGAAGTTTTCTGAATCTCGCGGAGAGAAATAGGAAGTATGTGGGTCAACAGCGATGGCTACATTTGCCAGGTAAGCCTGAAACACATCCTTGCCGTTTGTTTTTAAAATCTGGCTAAGCTGATTGCGATAACGCTTGCTCAGCTTATCCATAATCTCTTCATCGGTATCTCCAGCCAGTTTTAGGCTGAGCACACTGTTTTTAATCCTTAGTCTCCAGATCTCATCCAGCTCAGCAATTGACTCAGCATAGGGAGCATCTTCTCGATCCAGCGTTATCGATTCTTCCAAACTGAAATCCATGGCGGGAATATCATTTTCTATACGGTTTACTGCATAGATCATTCTCTCGAGAATGCGCTTGTAGTAGATGTTATACATTTCAAAACCTGGCTCAATGCTTCCATCCAGAAGCGTATCGTCCAGGGTGTATCGATAGGCACTTAGTCGATCGATATCCTCTTTCATAAAATAGAGTTTGGAGCCGTCTAGTGCATCCAGAAAACTATCGAAGACGGTGGACGAAAAATTGTCGTCAATATCCACCGCTGAGTAATGTTTGGATTCAAGCTCAGCAAGCAGACTGATTGCTGTCTGGCCGTGAACCGGCTCGCTGCTAAGAGGGCTATAGAGCGCATCTATATCGAGAACAGTATTAAGAAGACCCGGATCATCCTCCTGAGCCAAGGCTAGCCCAGCGCCGAGCCCGAGTACTGAAGAGAGGCCGACAAGCACGGCACTTCTTAGGGTTTTGCTAAAACTGTGCTTTGGTAATTCCTGAATCATAAATCTCCAAATACTCTCTCGATAATGAGCGGGTGTTGCCTTCAATGCGAAACCTAGAGACTAAGCCAAATAGGCTGTTGTGAGAAGCTCTTTGAGGCAAATATAGGTCTAGAAAACGTCCAGAATGGATAAACAGATGCCATATAAAGATGATCCGATGAGCAAACAGCAGAGAGACCAGGGGCGGGATCAATTTTCTTTAATTACTTTGCGGCGGGCAGAGGCGTGTCGCTCAGCCCTTTCAACATCGATATAGCGGTCTGTAATAGCGCTGGAACCATGGCCCGCGTCGTCTCGTACATGCTCTCGGGGGCGGTGCTTTACGTCTTCTGAAATACCAGTATGGCGAAGCCAGTGAACAGTTGCTGATGACAGGCGTTCAGCATCTTCAATAAAGCCTTCGCGGCGCATCTTGTCAGTGGCCTTATCGAAGCACTTTTGCACAATCCCTCTGATTTGACGTGTGCTGCCTATGCCGCCTTTGCCCCTAGTCTTGTGAATCAGGGGAGAGGATTCTCCTGGGGCAGGTAAAGCAGTGAGTCCTCTGGATTTCCTGTAACGCTTCAGGGCTTCAAGCATTGCATCACTTACGGATATTTCCCGCTCCTTATTGCCCTTGCCTACGGTGGTAAACCACCAGTTTGCTTCTTGATCTGCTTGAAAATGACCCATCTGGGGTTGCCAGCGCGGGGTATCCACTAATTCGGATATGCGTAAATACATGGCAAATAGGGCATTCATGACAAATAGAGTTCGCTCATGAACCGCGGGCTCTGAGGCTGCCATGCTTTCCGCAGCCTCGATAACGTATTCCCACTGCAGTGGAGACAAACGGCGAACTTTCCCCTGACTCTGCTGTTTTCTAATGAATTTGCTCTTCTGGCGTATCTGAGAAACAGGGTTGGCGGACAGGTAGTTCTCCTGTATCAGGAAGTTGAAAAAGCTGCTGAGAACACTGAACAGGGACTGTAATGCTGACTGGGACACCACGTATTCGCCCTTGCCATGGACATAGGGGCGCCATTCATCGTTAGGAACCCTCAGCCCTTGCTTATCGACATAGCGAGCTACGTTTTTACTGCCGACCCAGTTAGCAGGGGGCTGTTTTGAAAATTCCACATAGGATTCGATATCTTCTCTAACTATTTGATTCAATGACTTTTTTGACACTATCCAACACCAGTGCAAAAAGTGTTCGATCTCACGCCTGTAAGTACTGAACGTATCCGGGCTACCGCGGTAGCTATAAATGAACTCACTGGCATATTGATAGTCCCCAATAGCATCATCCGGTGCGTCAGGTAGCAGATGATCCAACGATGTCACCGGTTGCTTAAAGGGATTATTCATCACTTCAAGGGTGTCGAAGAAGGGAATAGGGGAGTTAATATTTGACATTAATAAAGTGCTTTACCAGATTGTTTTAAATGAATTATGTGCTTAAAACAATCACAAAGATAGTGGCGAAAACATCACGTTGCAAACGGCTAGAAATTGATCCGTATACTTTAATCGGTGTAATTCCCCTGAACTTTACCTAAGCCAGGTATCTACAGTGAGAGATTATCGTTATATACTTGATTATATAACGAAGTATAGATAGCGACTTTGTCAAAAGGGATGATCAGGAAAGTGCAAGACCATCAAGCTAAAATTGGAAACAAGAGAAGAGTAGACCGTCATGGTTTGATACTCCTGCTGTGCCTGCTTGTCTCACCCTCGGCGTCCGCGGATACCGTAAATGTAGCTGTTGCCGCTAACTTTGTACCCACCATGCGACTAATCGAAGCGGAGTTCGAAGCTATAAGCGTCCACCGGATTAACCTGATAAGTGGCTCCAGTGGGAAGCACTTCGCTCAAATCTTAAATGGCGCACCCTATCATTTGCTTCTTTCTGCTGACCAGGAAAGAGTAGAACTCCTTAAATTACAAAGCCCTGAATCTGTCATCTCAAGTAAGACCTATGCAATAGGCAGGTTAGCACTCTGGTCCAGACAATCAGAGATCTCTCTTGGACCTGACCACCTTCAAAGGGCTGATAATTACAATCGCCTCGCTATAGCAAACCCAAATCTGGCGCCATATGGCAGGGCTGCGATGGAAGCTCTGGGCTCAATGGGCCTTAGCAGACAGGCACTCAGTGAGAAGCTGGTATTTGGAGAGAACGTTGGCCAGGCCTTTCAATACGCCTATAGCGGCAATGCGGATCTTGGGCTTGTTGCACATTCTCAGTTAATTTCTTCAAATGTATCAGGTAGTTACTGGATACTTCCAGAATCTCTCCACAGTCCGATTCAACAAGATGTAGCTTTGCTGGACAGCTCGGAGGCATCCAGGAGTCTGTACCAATACCTGAGTAGCGAAACGGCGATACAGATTATTCTACAAAATGGCTACGAGCTAGCCGAACCGGGGGGCAGGTAAGCACAATGCCACTTTTCTCCGCCGAGGATCTAACTGCATTTCTCATCACTCTAAAACTGGCCGCCGTTACTACCGGCATCCTGCTGCTGATAAGTACGCCACTTGCTTGGTGGCTGGCAACCACGCGGGCACGCTTTAGAGGGCTTGTGGAGGCGCTAATCGCATTACCATTGGTTCTTCCACCCACAGTGCTTGGCTTTTATCTGCTGCTGGCATTGTCTCCAGATGGAGTTATTGGCAGCCTTACTGAACTGCTGGGGCTACCGTCTCTGGCATTCTCGTTCTGGGGTCTAGTGCTTGGATCGGTGATTTATTCCTTACCATTCGCAGTTCAGCCCCTACAGAGCGGGTTTCTGAGTATTGGCCACAGGCCACTTGAGGCTGCAGCCTCATTAGGAGCGACCCCCTGGGACAGCTTCCTTTCCATCGTGCTGCCTCTTTCCAAAAACGCTTATCTCACCGCCGCGGTGCTGTGTTTCGCGCATACCCTGGGGGAGTTTGGTGTAGTCTTGATGATAGGGGGCAATATCCCGGGTGAGACCCATGTTCTCTCAATCGCAATATATGACCATGTTGAGTCAATCCAATATCAAAATGCCCATGTGCTGTCCGGCAGTCTTTTACTGTTCTCGGTGCTGATACTGCTATTGGTTTATAGAGGTAAACATCAGCATTTTTCGGTAGTTAAAGCCTGATGATCAGCGTTGACATTAAGCTAGAAAAACAGAACTTTTCGCTGCATGCGCAATTTCAAACCAGCGGCGGAGGGGTAACAGGTATTTACGGACCTTCCGGGTCAGGAAAGACCAGTCTGCTTAGAGCTATAGCCGGCCTGGAGCCTGACACCAGGGGCTCTATCTCTGTGCTCGATACAGAATACTTGTCCTCTACCAACGAATTAGCAGTACACCAGAGACAAGTAGGCATGGTGTTTCAGGATTCGAACCTTTTCCCCCATCTTAGCGTGGAGGAAAACCTGTTATATGGAAGGAAAAGGCTAAGTAATCCACCTAAAATCAAAGAGTTAAAGAGCTTTTATCAACTACTAGGAGTTACGGAGCTGCTTTCCAGAGGAATTGACGGGCTATCTGGTGGCGAACAACAACGAATAGCCCTGGGTCGCGCGCTGCTTGCCGAACCGAGACTATTGCTTATGGATGAACCTCTGTCGGCGCTGGATCAAGATACCCGCTCTAATTTAATGTCATTTCTGGAAAACCTATTTCAACAGCTTGAAATACCTGTACTTTATGTCAGCCATTCCAGCCAGGAAATCGCCAGGCTGGCAGATCATTTAATCGTTATGGAGCAAGGGGAGGTGAAAGCATCCGGGGAGATCGAGCAGGTCTTGAGCCAAGTAGATAGCTCCCTCGCTCAAAGCGACTCTTCCTTTTCGGTGATCAAAGGCAGGGTGGAAGCAAGTGAGGCTAAGGAAATTACCCTAATTCGCAGTGAAGGAGGCCAGCAGCTGGTACTTCCCGGGGGTTCCCATCCGTCGGTAACAGGAAAAAAGGTTCGGCTAAGAATAAGGGCGCGGGACGTAAGTTTGTGTCTGGAACGGCCAGATAAAAGCAGCATCCTCAATATCTTGCCCGCGACAGTAATTGGGATATCCAGCAACTGCGTGGCCGGTAGCAGGATAATCAAACTTGATATGGGCTCCAACACACTGCTAGCCAAAGTGTCTGACTATTCCGTAAAGCAATTGGCGCTCTCAGAAGGGATAGAACTCTATGCTCAGATCAAATCGGCGGCACTTCTAGACTAATATATTTACTAATTTCAATAGGTAATAAGCATATATTAGAGTAATTTAATATGCATAGACTAACAGGTGCTAGGGCAGCATCAGTATCACGCTGGAAGCTTTAAAGAATGCACAAACATCGACACCTTCCTCCAAATGGAGACGCTCCATGCTCTTGCTGGTAATGATCGCGCTCAGAGTTTTATGCTCTCCCAGATTGACAACCACCTCAGTATTAACCGAACCCTTATGTAGCCTGGCTACTTTTCCGGCAAGCAAATTCCGAGCACTGACCAGCGGTGGCGTACTCCCGGCCGAGAGCGTAATAGCCGACGCTTTTACCAAGGCAATAACAGCCTTTCCCGTTTGCAGGTCCATGTCCTGACAGCTTTGCTCAGTGACCGTAGCCACAATAGGCAGTCCATCTTCCAAATCCATGGTGACTTCCGTGTTTACAGCTCCTGAGCTGATATCACTGATAGTTCCGAGGAATTGATTGCGTGCGCTGCTGTTAACTCTGGCGGTTTTCATAAACCCGGAGAGGTCGCCAATGGAACTGACGCTCTTGCCCATGTCTTCAAGGAATTTATTATGCTCACTCTGTATCTCATTAAAACCATTCAGTATTTTATGTCCATATTCAGTCAGGTTTGTGCCGCCTCCACGGGAGCCGCCGGCAGATCTTGCAAGAACAGGGCTAGGGGACAGGTTATTCAACTTCTCAAGCCTTTCCCAGGCAGTCTTGTAGCTGATGCCTGCTTGCTTTGCCGCAGCACTAATGGAGCCGGTATCAACAATAGCCTGTAAAAGCCCTATTTGGTCGAGCATCAGTCGGCTCGAGGAGTCATCCCCCAACCATATTTCACCCTTTAACTTCGTCACCTGGCTGCCTCATATTCGATATTTCATAACGGTAACTCAGTTTGTACTGTAAATCACTGAATTTCATGAAGATTAAGTACATTATCGACGCCAAAACAGCAAATGAAAAGGGCCGCAGGAGGGGAACTAGCGTTAATTATTGCATTTACGATGAATCTATTTTTACTTAACTTGGTGATTAGGTTAATGTCGTATTGTTTTTATATAGTGCTTTCAAAGACTTAGAATGGGCTTTAGCTTTTTACGACCCAAGTAACGGGGCGTTGAACACAGCCGGACTTACATTTAGCAGGACCTCTATTACTTACTTTCGCTAATAGTCGTCTATACGACCTCATGCTAAATCCAATTATATCAACAAAGTATGAGTGTTAATTTATGCTTATCTTCAAAGAACCAATTGAGCTGATGGGTGTTCCTGGCTCCCCATATACTCGCAAAGTAGTCGCATTACTTCGTTATCGCAGGATTCAATACAGGCTGCTTCCAGGCTCAAGACATATGATTGAGCCTAATTCCGACAGGTACGCTGAACGTCCCCAGCCTAAAATCCCACTTCTGCCTACGTTCTATGTCACAGATGACAGTGGAGAAGAGGCTGCTATTTGCGATACAAGCCCTGTGATCCGTCAGCTGGAATCACTCGAATCTGAGCGCTCGGTAATACCCGAAGATCCGGTAATGTCCCTAATTAACTTCATTGTCGAAGATTTTGCTGACGAATGGTTAACCAAGGCCATGTTTCATTATCGCTGGTCTTATGAAGACGATATTCACAAAGCAGGGGTGCTTCTCCCAAGATGGAATAATATTAGCGCTGATGATAGGGCACTCGAAAAAATGGGTGAGGAAATTCGTAGCTTACAGATATCCAGGCTGCGGTATGTGGGCTCGAACGAGACCACTTGTAAGACCATTGAGGATAGCTTTAAGCGATTTATCCAATTATTCGATAAGCATCTGACACAGCAAGGGTTTTTTTTCGGAAACAGGCCTTCGAGCGCTGATTTTGCCATCTATGGGCAATTAACTTGCTTAGCTCTATTTGATCCTACGCCCCAGCAAATCGTTTTGCAGCAAGCCCCCAGAGTTCATGCATGGGCTGAAATGATGGAGGATTTATCCGGTTATGAGACCCTGGGCAATGACTGGATCAAGCCTTCGGAGCTGCCGGAAACACTGACAGAATTACTTAAGGAGATAGGCCGGCTCTATGTTCCTTATCTTCTGGCCAATGACAGAGCGTATACCGAAGGACACAAATCGTTCCAGACCGCGCTCGCTGGCACCAACTGGGAACAGTCTACATTTCCTTATCAAGTCAAATGCTTACAATGGATTCGTGATGAGTATTATCGATTGAATAAAACTCAGCAGGAAGCGGCTTTGAACATCTTTCAAGATACCGAAATTGCTGAGTTATTCTGATGAATGCTCTGCTGAGCAGTTCGCTAATTATTGCGATTACAGGCAGTCGATTGCGACCATCAGGGATAGGGGTGACTTTCCTGTCAGATATGATAGATTTTCTGGACAGAAACTCATCTCACACACTCAAATGGGGGAAATTCAATGCGAATCCTCGTTCTAGCAATATCCGCCGTCCTGTTAGCTTCCTGTGCTAATACTGGCACAGTCAACTATAACCGTATGACTAGCCAGGAAGTCGCGGAATACAACCAGACTGTCGCCTTAATGGATCAGGTCTATTGCACGGAAGATATACGCGCAGGAAGCCACATAAGACGGCGTCACTGTGCACCTTTAAACGTTCTTGTGGACGAATACGCTAGAAGCATGAACAAGATTAACGCCCTGCACATGGGAACCAGCCTCACATTTAGATAGGGCGCATTCATTTCCAGATTAAATGATGCTCTTAACATGCTGAAATAACAGGTAAAACCGTTTACTTAAATGTCAAAATCTATCACAGGTAGTAAGAGGCTACTCATATCATTTCTGGCACTTATGGTGGTTTCGGCTTGCACGGCGACTGCTAGTGAATCAGGCATGAACTTCAACCTTATGTCGGATGAAGAAATACTCGCCTATAACGCGACCCAGGACAGGGTTTGGGACGAAGTTCTTTGTATTCGGGAAGTTAGGATTCAAAGCCGGATAAAGAAAAGGCACTGTGCGACGGCATCAAATTGGAACAAGCGTGGCATAAGTTCGGCTGAACAGCTCAACATTATCAGCTTTGGCACGCCTCAGATATTCCACTGAACCTTTCTCAATGTAGCTTAACTAGTCTAATTGGTGTTTTGGGAAGAGTAGTACGCTTGCTTCGAAGCAGCTCATTCAGCTCCTCTCTTATTTCCGGTAATCTTTATTACCGGAAATAGTGAGATATGTAGTCATAGCTCGTATAAAGGCTATATTAAGTCTATTCAGCCAGTTATGAGTACTTCTTCAACCATATAGCTAACACACGCGAAACTACTAATTAGCTTTGTGCAGCTTCCTCTTTGTGCGCATGGTGACAAACTCTTCAGCCAATGTTGGATGGATTCCGATCGTATTATCGAAGTCCGCTTTTGTAGCTCCACTATTCATTGCTACAGCAAAACCCTGCACTAACTCACCTGCGTCTGGCCCAGCCATGTGCAGACCAATAACCCGATCGGACACCTTATCTACAATCAGCTTAATGAACGACATTTCATTACGACCACTTAATGTGTGCTTGAGCTGTCTGACAGACGCCATATAGACATCTACGTCGAGCTTTGCCTCAACAGCTTCAATCTCGGTTAAGCCTACGGTTCCGAGGTTTGGGTGGCAAAATACAGCACTGGGAACATTCTTATAGCTCATAGCCCTGGATTCGCCTGAAAACAGCGCTCTGGCCACTAGCTGACCCTCAGCCAAAGCCACTGGAGTTAAGGCAATACGGTCTATGGCATCACCCACAGCATAAACCGACGGCTCATCGGTGCAGAATTCATCAGTGACGATAATTGCCCCGGATTTCGAGGTCTTTATAGCAGTATTTTCCAAGCCTAGATCCGCTGTCATTGGCTTTCGGCCTGTAGCAGATAGTACAGCCTGGCACTCAATCTGACTTTCGTCTTTAAAATGCACGGTTAATTGGTTGTTATTATTCGTTATTTTCTTAACATCTGTATCTAGCTTAAGCGTAAAATCCTTGCCTAATTCGGCAGTTATAAAGTCACGAACATCCTCATCAAAACCCCGCAGCAGCTTGTTGCCTCGATATACCAGGGTGGTCTCGCAGCCCAATCGGGTGAATATACTGGCAAACTCAACGGCTATATACCCGCCACCAATGATTACCATTGATTCAGGCAGGCTCTCCATCGCGAAAATATCATTGGAATTAAGCAGGTACTGGCTACCTTCGTATTCGGGCGCCCAAGGCCAGCCACCAACGGCAATAAGTATGTATTTAGCGGTAATGACTTTGCCATCGATCTCCACCTCATGAGCAGATTTGAAGCGTGCGCGAGATTGAAATACTGTGACATTGTTATTGTCTAGAATGGCTTTATATATGCCATTTAAACGATTGATTTCATTGTCTTTGTTTTCCTTCAGTTTCTGCCAATCGAAGCGGGCGCCCTGAATACTCCAACCGAAGCCTGCGCTGTCCTGAAAATCATCCCGATAATGGGCGGCATAACTGAATAGCTTCTTGGGTACACAGCCAACATTGACGCATGTGCCACCAAAATAGCGTTCCTCGGCAACGCCGACACGCGCACCTAGATTTGCTGCAATACGGCATGCCCGAACACCTCCGGACCCCGCTCCTATTACAAACAAATCGAAATCATACTCTGCCATTTATTGTATCCTTGAACATCTGTTTCGCGATTGAACCGCATTATGCACCAGCCTCTCCATTGAGACATCATGCAAGCATCTCTATTCCAGACAAATCCTGAGCAAAACCACTACACGGAACATCAGTTAGGCGATGGGAAGATCTCCGAATATCCCCATGCCTTTGACTCAAAGGAATCTGAGTCTCTGCTGGCTACGCTAATGGAATTAATCCCCTGGCAGCAAGACTATCTAAGAATTGCTGGTAAAACAGTAGCTGTGCCAAGGCTGCAATGCTGGATGGGTGATAGCGCGAGCAACTATGGCTACTCGGGAATTCGACTCACTCCCTCACCCTGGCAATCCGATGTCAGCTTAATCCGTCAACGTGTAGAAAATTTATGCGATCTCAAATTCAATTCTGTTTTACTGAATTATTACCGAAATGGAAATGACAGCGTAGCCTGGCATGCAGACGATGAAGTCGAACTTGGTAAGAATCCAATCATTGCATCCGTGAGCTTCGGCGTTGAAAGAAAATTTCAGCTCAAGCGAAAACAGGCAACAAGCAGCTCTCAGAACAAGTTTATAATGACGCTAGGTAACGGAAGCTTAATAGTAATGGGCAAGGACTTGCAACAGAACTGGCTGCATCAAGTGCCTAAAGAAAAACACTTACAAGAACCTAGAATAAATCTCACTTTTCGAAACATCGTTACAAGCCAGCATATCAACAAATAGTTCTAAGTAATAAACAAAGTTATAGAGAAAGAACATTATGGATGAGTTTGATATTTGCATAGCCGGAGCCGGTGTAATCGGCCTGGCTATCTGTAAGCAGTTATCAACTCATCCGAGCTTTGCCGGGCGAAGTATCTTATTGCTGGATCAGGAGAATAATTTCGGCCAACATACTAGCAGTCGAAACAGTGAAGTTATTCATGCCGGCATCTACTATCAAAGCGGCAGCCTGAAATCGCAGTTATGTGTCGAAGGAAAACAATTACTCTATGAATATTGCCTTGCCCATCAAGTGCCGCATAAGAAAATTCAAAAATTAATTGTCGCACAAAAATATGATGAGAATGCATTGAGCGCGCTTGCACAAAAAGCCGAGGCCAACGGTGTATTCGACCTGCAAATTATCGAAGGTAAGAAATTGCAGGAGTTAGAGCCTAGCGTAAAAGGTGAGGCCGCCCTGCTTTCGCCATCTACTGGAATCATTGATAGTCACGGCTATATGCAGAGCCTCCTGCATGTCGCGCAAGCTAACGGCGCCGAATTTTACCCAAAAACACGAATCGAAAAAGTAGAACCAATGCAAACAGGCTTTAAGGTTCACACCCTAATCGAAGAAGAAACTAATCCGCAGCATTACGAATTCTTCTGCAGGAAATTTATTAATAGTTGCGGTCTTTATGCGCAAGACCTCGCCAAGCGTATTGACGGCCTCAATCCAAAGCATATTCCTGAGCTGCACCTATGTAAGGGCGACTACTTTAGCTACTCAGGCAAAAATCCTTTTACACACTTGATCTATCCTATGCCTGAAAAGAATGAATCCGGCTTGGGTATTCATGCGACGATAGACATGGGTTCTCAGTTGCGCTTTGGACCAGATGCAGAATATGTTGATCACATAGACTATGGCATTAATCCTAATAAAGCCGATATTCTCGCCGCATCTATACGCAGATACTTTCCCGCAATACGCGCCGAAGATTTAACTCCATCATACTCAGGCATACGACCGAAGCTGGCGGCGTTTGGAGAAGCTGCTGCAGACTTTACTATACAGTCATGGAAGGAACACGGCATCGAAGGTTTAGTACAATTATTTGGCATGGAATCTCCAGGCCTCACCTCGAGCCTGGCAGTAGCAAATCATGTCATAGCAGAACTCGAAGAAATGAGCTGATCACCAGGCTAAATTGAAATCCCTGCCAGCATTAGCTAAGACTGATTTAATTCGATCCAGTAAATCCTGATCAACAGAAAGAAATTGCAATCCAATTCCTGGCAAGCGACCGCCATCGAGCCCGGGTTCGTTTATCATTGCCACTTGGCAATACAGCGGCCAAACCCTGTTTTCTTCAAATAGTTTTAAGAGAACGAAAACATAAGACCCTAGGGGCAAATCCCTTTGTGTAGGAATGAATATCCCACCATTGCGCAGGAAAGGAATCCAGCATTTAGAAAGGCTCGTACAATCAGAGATTCTCACATCCAGAATGCAGTTGTTATGCTTCAATACTCACCTTAAACAGAGTTTATTTGGGCTGGAGTTATTTAGACCATGCTCGCCTAAACAGAGGCTGCTGATTCCTTCTCAAAAGAATTGGTCAATTCACACTGAAAAAGGGATTCCAGCTATTCGACAACAAGAGGAAGCTTGTCCCACTGCCAGAGGATTGACTCAAGCAGGAGCTGAGGATTTGGATTAGTAGTGCTTGTCAGCTGTCTTCGAGCCTTATTCAATTCCTGATCAAATACCAATAGCTCGCGAAGAGCTAACTTTAGTGTCGACTGCGTACAATTAACTCTAGAACATAATTCAGTTATTGCACTGTTTCTCGAGTCACTAGTTTCCTCGCTTTCTGCCTCGGTTTCGCTACCAATTAACTTCTTAATAAGAGCCGTCGAAAACAGAGACAGGTAATGCAGTGTTTTACCACATCCAATTTTTGTTGCCAGGCCTGTCACGGAATGCAGAGTGGCTGAACCAGCCTTTAGCTTATACAGGATTCTTAAGAACTCACTCAGTGATTTCAGCTCACCTTCTTCGGCCAAGCTTAGGGCGTAAAGCGGTCTGTTAAATGATGCCTCCAGTAGTTCTACCAGATCTTCTTTGTCCGACTCTGAAAGTCGACCTTCCAACCATGCCTCTGCCTGCTCTCTATTCGCAGTAGGAAACTTTATCGTCTGGCAGCGACTGCGGATAGTAGGTAAAAGACGTCCCGGTAAATCGCTCACCAGAAAGATAAAAGTATTTGGACTGGGTTCTTCAAGGGTTTTTAGCAAGGCGTTCGCGGCGCTGATATTGAGGCGGTGAGCATCTTGAATTAGTACTACCTTGCAGGAACCCGAGTGACTAGTCTTATGGGCGAATTCGGATAAGGCTCTTATCTGATCTACCTTTATCTCCTTACTGCCCTCTTCTATGGAGATATCTAAAATATCAGGATGGAAGTCTCTTCCTCCCTGCAAACAGTTAACGCAACTTCCGCAGGCTCTGGTGCCTGACGGAGACGCACAAATCATCAAGCGGGAAAACGCAGTGAGGAAATCCGTTTTACCCAAACCGGACACCCCGGTTATAAGTAGAGAATGGGCCAGTCGCTGCTTAGTGAAAGCCGCGCTTAAATCTTGCCAAAGCGGTTCCTGCCATGGATAGGGTAGTTCTTCGAATTCGTCACCAGCTTCATTCAGTTCAGTCATCAGAACAATCTGATCCTTAGCTGAGAAAGTAAATCTTTCTTTACAGACTCCAGCTCCTGAGAAGCATCGATAACAATAAAACGTTCCTTTTCTGCCTCGGCTCGTTCCAGATAAGCTTCCCGCACTCTGGTAAAAAAACTCAGCTCTTCTTGCTCAAACCGATCCAGCGCGCCTCTTGCTGCCGCGCGTTGTAATCCAATCTCCGGGTCCAGATCTAGTAACACAGTAATATCAGGACGCAAGTCTTGCTGAACCATGGTTTCCAGATCGGAGATCACGAGTTTATTCAATCCACGACCGCCGCCCTGGTATGCATAAGTCGCATCTGTAAATCGATCGCATATCACCCATTTACCAGATGAAAGAGCTGGCTTGATGAGCTGATTCAAATGCTGAGCTCTGGCAGCAAAAACTAAGAGAAGCTCGCTCATTTCTCCAAGAGGCTCTTCGCGAATATCTAATAAGAGATCTCTGATTTTTTCGGCCAACTCTGTGCCGCCTGGCTCTCTGGTAAGAATGAATTCAATACCGCTGTCTTCCAGGAGCGTCTTAAGCGTATCGATGTTGGTGCTCTTACCAACGCCTTCGACACCTTCGACTGTAATAAATTTTCCTTTCATTGGCCTGATCTTATTTCCATCAATTGCTTGTTATTAAGAGTGCTATTTCTGCTGATATTTAAACGGACTTACAGAGGTTTACTGAACTACATTTTCCGCCTGTCGCTGAAATTCCTGAACCGCTTGGTTATGCTGTTCCAGATTACTGGAAAACTGATGACTGCCATCTCCCCGTGATACAAAATATAAATAGTCCGACTCCAGTGGGTTCAAGGTCGCATTGATCGATTCGAGACCAGCCAGGGCAATCGGCGATGGCGGTAATCCAGAGATGCGATAGGTATTATAATCAGTCTGTTCCTGTAAATCAGTTCGAGCAATATTGCCCTGATAGCGGTCTCCCATTCCGTATATCACGGTAGGATCCGACTGCAATCTCATTCCGGTTTCTAGCCTTCTAACGAACACGCCAGCCACATGCCCTCTCTCGCTATTGTTCGCAGATTCCTTCTCTACAATTGACGCTAGTATCAAAGCCTCATAAGAAGATTCAAATGGCAGGGCACCGAGCCGAGACTCCCAACTCTGATTCAGAACTTCATTCAGGCGTCTATTTGCCCTCAGTAGTAGATCCAGATCAGATTCTCCCTTGGTGTAAAAGTAAGTGTCCGGAAATAGCATTCCTTCAGGGGTTTCTTGATCTATGCCTAGTAGCCTGGATATCTCTAAAGGGTTCTTGTCTTTCAATTCCAAGGAGATTTTTTCCCTGTTCCAGATTTCCTCCAGGGCCTGCTGAAAGGTCCAGCCTTCAACCAGAGTAACTCGATACTGAACAGAGTCACCGGATACTATTTTATCAAGCAGATCAGAGGCAGTAAGGCTTGGTGATAATTCATACTCCCCGACACGTATGGAACCTTCGACACCACGCAAGCGAGCAAGTAGTTTGAAAGTAAATGCGTTAACTATGTAGTCTTTTTCTTCGAGCTCATTCGCGACAGCCGACAGTGAACTGCCCGGCAGAACCTCGAATATTTCCGCTTCTGAAACCTGAGCAGTGTGCGTGTATAGAGAGCGATATATGGAACCGAATTCAATCAGTAAAAAACCGACAACCAGAACACTCGCAGCAACACGATTCTTATAGGAAAGGTTTGTCGGAAGCAGCGAGAAGCTCATGACTATATTGAATTGCCTGCTGAGTAAAAGACCCGAGTAAGAATGGATAAACCCTAGCATTTTCTACCAATTTAATCACCGGCCAAACACCGATAACACTATTACATAGAAAAATTTCATCACACTGGCTTAAGTCTGACAGCGTCCAGGAAACCTTACTAATCTCAATCCCGCCCTGATGAAACTTGTGTTCGAGATATTGCTGCATTACTCCATGGACACCGGCTGTTTCCATCGAAGGGCAATACAATTTCCCTTCCTTCGCCATTAACACATTACTCCGGCAAGCTTCGATGACAACGCCCATCTGATCGAGACAGAGACCTTCTGCATAGGGCTTTACCAACTCACTTGAGGCAAGGACTTGATCCAGGCGATTGAGATGTTTGTGACCAGCGAGTGACGAGCTCATGCTTAGTCTATGTTGGCAAACCATTAGCTCTACACCCTGCTCTGCATCTTGCTCAGAAGCAGGCATGTCGTGGAACTGTAAAATTCGAGTGTGACCGGAGTCTGCTGACGGAGTGTAGCCGCGCCCCCCACTACCTCTGCTTACTATTATTTTTAGCACTCCTTCGGCTTGATTACTCTCGAGAAGTTTACCAACTTCTAACTTGAGCAAAACAATATCCAAGGGAATCCTTAGAAAGGTACAGCTGTCAGTTAAGCGCTGATAATGCCGCTCGGCCAGAACTGGCTGAGCATTGTAGATACGGATAGTCTCAAAGCAGCCATCTCCGTATTGAAGGCTGCGATCAGAAACTGAGATTACATTTGAATTCTGGCCATTAACCAGACAACGAGGAGACAGTGATTGAGAAGATTGGCCGGAATTGTCTGCTGACATTCCGTCTTAGTCTGTTTTGGAAAAAATTAGACTGCCATTTGTACCGCCGAAGCCGAACGAGTTGGAAAGAACGACATTCAGCTCCTGATCTCTGCTGTCATGTGGTACGTAGTCCAAATCACAAGCTTCGTCAGGGTTATCCAGGTTTATAGTGGGGCTAACCACCTGATCGCGAAGACTCAACACTGAAATAACGGCTTCAACTGCGCCAGAAGCGCCCAGTAAATGGCCAATCATAGACTTGCTGGAGCCAACACTCAGTTTCTTGGCGTGATCTCCAAAAACCAACTTAATTGCATTAGTCTCAGCGACGTCACCGGCAATAGTCGATGTACCATGGGCATTCACGTAGTCCACATCCTCAGGATTCATGTTGGCACTCAATAGAGCATTGCGCATGCATAGTGCCGCTCCGGTGCCACCTTCTGAAGGGGAAGTCATATGATAGGCATCACCACTCATACCAAAACCGGTCAACTCAGCATAAATAGTCGCTCCACGAGCGCGAGCATGTTCGTACTCTTCGAGCACCATTACACCAGCGCCATCGCTTAGCACGAAGCCGTCACGATCCTTATCCCAGGGGCGACTGGCTTTTTGAGGGTCGTCATTACGTTTAGAGAGTGCCCGCGCTGCACAGAACCCTCCCAAGCCCACAGGGGTTGTAGCTCCCTCTGCGCCACCCGCCAGCATTACGTCTGCCTGATTTGCGCTTATCATATTAGCCGCCAAACCAATATTATGAGTGCCAGTAGTACAGGCCGTGGTAACCGCTATATTGGGACCTTGAAGACCGAATCTTATGGACAGCGATCCACCGATCATATTGATGATCGAGCCAGGAACAAAAAATGGAGAAACCTTTCTCGGGCCAGAGTCGCGGATCAGCAAAGCATTTTCTTCAATGCTGCTGATGCCACCAATGCCGGATCCGATTGCTACACCCGCTCTCTCTAGGTTTAGTGAACTGTCTTCGAGGCCAGAGTCCTGAAATGCTTGCACTCCGGCAGCAACACCGTAATGCATAAAAACATCCATACGCCGAGCTTCTTTGGCGAGCATATAATCAGTGCAGTCAAAATTCTTTATGGAGCCACCGAATTGCGTACTGAATTCGCTGGTATCAAAATGCTCTATAGCGTTTATGCCGCTCTGACCATTTTTTAGTGCGGACCAAGCCGAATCTACATCATTCCCTACAGGAGTGATTAAACCCAGACCTGTTACTACTACTCTTCTGCTGCTCAATGGAAAGATCTCCCAGCCCAATTACTTCTAAGCCAAATAAACAAAAGCTACTCAGGAGTAAACCGGAGTAGCTTTGCAATCGAGTATTCGTTCTTACTTACAGATGGTTATTGATGTAATCAGTAGCCAATTGAACTGTAGTGATTTTTTCAGCTTCTTCATCAGGGATTTCTGTTTCAAATTCCTCTTCCAAAGCCATAACCAATTCGACGGTATCTAGAGAATCAGCGCCTAAATCTTCCACAAATGAAGCAGAAGGTTTTACTTCGTCTTCCTTAACGCCAAGTTGCTCGCAGACTATTTTTTTAACGCGCTCTTCAATGCTACTCATATCTTTTATTAGCTCCGTATCTCGCTATATTTACAGCGGTTATTCTTGTAGACCTTTATCGAAATCCTGTCACTATTCTTTTTGAAAAACAGTCACTTTGCTAACGATTATCGTGTCATTTAGATGAGTGATTAGGCATCAAATTCTTCCTCGCGGATGCCTATCCGGCTCAATTCAGGACGCAAGTTTACCTCTATTTGAAGGCGATGTAATGCCTAAATTTAAATTTTAATATTGCCTGAAACAAACCCTTGTATATCAAAAGGTTATGTGGCTTTTTCGGCCCTGTTTTTAGCCCATATACATGCCACCATTGACATGTAAGGTCTCTCCAGTGATATATGCACCGCCTTCAGAAGCCAGAAAAGATACCACCGCTGCGATCTCCTCGGCTTGACCCAATCGGCCTAGTGGAATTTGAGATAGCAGAGCTTCAGTTTGTTTCTCAGGAAGATCTCTGGTCATGTCAGTATCGATAAAACCGGGTGCCACTGAATTTACAGTTATTCCCCGTGATCCAATTTCCTGAGCAAGCGCCCTGGTGAATCCATCGATACCAGCTTTTGAAGCAGCATAGTTGGTTTGGCCAGCATTACCACTGGAGCCAACAACCGAACTGATATTAATAATCCTTCCCCAGCGAGCCTTGGTCATTCCCTTAACGCAAGCTTTGCAGACGCGAAACATGGAGCCAAGATTGGTATTCATCACATCGTTCCACTCGCCTTCTTTCATTCGCATGAGCAAGTTATCGCGAGTTATCCCTGCGTTGTTTACAACTACCGAGGGAAGCCCGTACTTTTCTGCGATTGTCGCCAGCAATGTAGCCACCGACTCATCAGAAGAAACGTCCGCGCAGAGGCCTTCGCCACTAATATTTTCAACCGACAGATATGAGCTAATATTGTCAGCACCCTTAGCTGTGGTTGCGGTTCCAATGACAGTGAACCCACTGTTTCCCAGCTCGATTGCTATCGCTTTCCCGATTCCTCTGCTGGCACCGGTAACGAGTGCTATTTTTGCGCCTTCGCTCATTAAGTTTCTCCTCTATTGTTCTTTCGTTGTTCTCTGTACTGCCTAGACAACCCAGGGTCTCGATGCTTTTCAAGCAAGATGCCAGTCTAGATTGTTACTTCGGCGATCGCCGTTTCCAGCCCGTGAACATCATCGCTACCAAAACATGAAATTTCTGGCTCTATTCTTCGAATCAATCCGGACAAGACTTTCCCAGGACCGCATTCAATTAGTTTTTGAACACCTGCTTTATGCATCAATCGTACAGAATCTACCCACAGAACAGGGGCATACAATTGCTTTATTAGGTATTCCTTTATCTCTTCAGCATTGCTATTAATCTGTGCATTTACATTTTGCACTACAGGAATCTTTGCACTTGAGAAATCCACATCGTTGAGGGATTGCTGAAGTTGCTCTGCGGCTGGCTGCATTAATGCGCAATGGGATGGAACGCTAACATTAAGGGGCAATGCTCGCTTAGCGCCGGCTTCCTTGCAAAGTGCCATAGCTCTTTCCACCGCCTCTACATCTCCGGCGATAACAGTCTGACCTATGGAGTTGTAATTCGCTGCAGATACAACCTGGCCCTGAGCAGCTTGTTCGCAGGCTTCGTTAATCTGATAGTTTTCCAGACCAACAATCGCAGCCATTTTTCCAGCACCGGGAACAACAGCCGCTTGCATATACAGGCCACGCTGATGTACCAGCTTTACCGCATCCGCGAATTCGAGAACACCTGCGCATACCAGTGCCGAATATTCTCCCAGACTGTGGCCCGCCATAATTGACGGTGCAGGAGCCTGTTGTGCACACCATGCTCTCCAGATAGCCACAGAAGCAGAGAGCAACACAGGTTGAGTAATTTGGGTCTGGTCCAGATTATTTTCAGAATCCAGCTGTGCTACCTGCCACAGGTCTATGCCAAGGGCATCGGATGCCTCCTTAAAGGTGTCTTCTACCTCAGGGTGTGCTGTCGCCAGCTCAGCCAGCATGCCCAGCTTTTGCGAGCCCTGGCCGGGAAATACAAATCCAAATCTCTGCATATCGATCCTCTAATTCTTATTGGCTATCGTTATAGCTATGGCTAGAGTGAATTATTATGCTCTTTTTCGAGCGTCATCTAGTTAAGCGCCATGATGGCAGCAACTTTTTCCGCGATCAATTGAGGGACCGCATTTTCTATCTCGTTTACCGCTTCTTGAATCGCATAGCTAAAGCCTTCACTCGTCGCATTGCCATGGCTTTTGACTATACTGCCCTGCAATCCAAGCAAACTGGCCCCATTAAACCTGTGAGGATTTATCCGCTCAGCCAAACTTTGGAGTAAACCTTCAGGGTAATTAGCCTCACCTAAATTATGGCCCTGCGCTGTTATTTCGTCTTGTAGCATGTGCTGAACGACGTTAGCCACACCGGCACTAGCCTTGATAGTGACGTTGCCTACGAAGCCATCACAAACCACAACATCGGCCTTGGCCTCAAACAAGTCATTTGGTTCGACAAAACCGATGTAATTCAGGTTTCCAGATTGCTCCAGCAAGGTGCTCGCTTCCCTGACTTCGTCTGTGCCTTTATGTATTTCCGCGCCAATATTTAATAAGGCTATCTTTGGCGTGGAACAGCCAAGGGATTCTGCCAACACTGATCCCATAACCGCGAACTCTAAAAGCTGACGGGCGTTGCACTCAGGATTTGCACCTACATCGAGTAAGTAGGATTGTTGTGAACTACCGGGGATGGCAGTTACCAGCGCGGGTTTTTGAATTCCTGGAATGGTTTTTAACAGGTGCCTGCCAATCATTAGCAACGCGCCAGTATTTCCTGCGCTAACCATCGCCTGGGCATCGCCGGACTGTAATAACTCTACTGCTTTGTGCATTGAGGATTCACGGGCAGATCTAAGCACATTGGCGGGCTTATCCTCGTCACCAATGAACTCTAAGGTATGAATCAGTTTGATACGATTCCGAAGGTCATCAGATATCGTAGCCAGAATGGGCTCTATTAGGTGTTGATCGCCCACCAAATATGCGGAAAAATCGGGGTTTAGTTCTAAGGCTCTGATGGTGGCGGGAACAGTTAGCTCTACCCCGCCATCACCACCCATAGCATCGACTGCTATGCGCTTGGAAGCATTCAAGACTAGTCTTCGCCGAGATCCAGTACTTTCTTGCCCTTATAAAAACCATCAGCAGTCATGTGATGCCGGCGATGAATCTCACCAGTTGTCTTATCTGTGGACAAAGTAGGTCCAGTCAAAGCGTCGTGTGAACGCCTCTGGCCACGTCGCGAACGTGTAACTTTACTCTTCTGAACAGCCATTTCTATCTCCTAAAATCGTTTCTTTCAAAATCTTTTAGTGCAAAAACAATAGCTTTAATCGCTTTCTTTTAGCACTTTCAATACTGCAAATGGGTTGTCTTTCTGCTCGTTTACCTGCTCTTTGTCAGCAGATGATTTCGCAGAGTACTCCAGCCTTTCAATACAAGTCTTATCAGGGTGATAACTCACCAGAGGCAGACTGAGAATTAACTGCTCCTCTACCAGGTTCGCGACATCCAATTTATGATCTTCGCAAACCCAGGGATCCAGTTCTCCCTTTAATTTTTCCGCGTCTTCTTGTCTTCTAAGTAACGCCAGATTTATGTCGTCCGATATTGCTATCCCTAAAGGCTCAAGACAACGCTGACAGGTAACTTCTACCTGGGCCTCAATCTGACCTTTTATCACCTGTTTTCCAGATTCGTTCAGCTCGAAGCTCAATTCAACTTGTACCGAGCCTTGATCTGAGGCCAGACACTCTACAAAACGAGGCAAGCGACTCAGGGTGATATTTCCCGTAGTTTTTCCTTCCTGCAGAAAGGCCTTTCGGGTGTCTACATAGGGTGGTATCGGGCTATCTAACATAGGCGCGCAATAATAGGCGTCTAGCCCTGTTCTGTCAAAGGATTCTGTAACTTTTTCCTATTCTGGTGTGAGGCTATCTAATTGGTTTTATTGACTATTTTTCAAACTCCTAATGAAACCCTCAAGTTGCTCCTCGAGAGGCGCTTCAACACTCACTTTTTCGGCCCTTTCGGGCAGGGAAAACTCAATTTTCCACGCATGCAGGCACAGATTTTTCAGTGAACGGAACTGCGGCGCGGCATGCAACTGGGTATATCTCTCATCTCCGAGTATTGCATGGCCTGCGTGCTGGCAATGGACCCTTATTTGGTGGGTTCTGCCGGTTTCCGGTCTGGCCTCCATCAGAGTGGCCCCATCAAAATACTCCTTGGGTGTAAATGCGGTATATGAGGGTTTACCGGACTCATTGACCCGAACCACCTTCTCTCCCTCTTTGACTTCGCTTTTTTCCAGTGGTGCATCCACAGCCTTTATCTCTTTCGGCCAACTTCCATGCACCAGGGCCAGGTAAGTCTTATTGATAGTTTTTGCTTTAAATTCTCGCTGTATATGCTTTAAACATATAGAGTTTTTGCATACAACAACACATCCTGATGTGTCTCGATCGATTCTATGCGCCAGTTCCAACTGCTTCCAATCCGGCTTGATTTGACGCAGAGCTTCAATCAGTCCGAGCCTGATTCCGGAGCCACCATGCACAGCCAGCCCTGAAGGCTTATTGATAACCAGTACCTGTTCATCCTCATAGAGAATGTTATCCAACAAGAAATCCCGCAGCCCTGGATTGAGCTTGGCAACTTCCCTGCTCTCTGTTCCTGTATAGGGCGGAATTCGTAGCTGGTCTCCGACTTGCAGTTTCTTTTCCGGTTTGCAGCGCTTCTTGTTAATTCGTACTTCTCCGCGCCGGATCAATCGATAGATGCGAGATCGGGGAACTCCCCTCATTTCACGCATGAGGAAATTATCAACGCGCTGCCCGTTGTGAGCCTGCTGAATTCGAAGCAACTGAACTTTGTCGCCTTTCTTGTCTTCAGCGACTACCGGTTTACTTTGATTTGCTTGCTCGCTCACATCATCTACCTGGAAGGAAATATTCCGAATATCGGTATTTTACATCAATCTGTTAATGGATATTGGTGTACAATTCTTTCCTTTTTTAAAGCCTGAATTCCAGAGCAAAGTCCTAAGCCAACAGCTTAGAAGCAAAGACGCAATGAACCCAACTAATAGAAATCTAAAACAAGTTCTCAGCACACTGATTAGCGACTCGCTCAGTGAAATGACAGGTATCGCCGATTGCAATGCCAACGTTATTACTGCGTCAAAACCTGAATTTGGTGACTATCAAGCCAATGGGGTTATGGCGTTGGCCAAGCAACTAAAAACCAATCCGAGAGAGCTTGCCCAGCAACTGGTCTCTATCCTGGAGGCTCAGAATAATCCTCTTATTAAGCAATACGAGGTTGCCGGACCAGGGTTCATAAACATCCATCTGGCAAACAACTTTCTGATAGATCAGGCACAGCCCATACAGCCAGAAAAAGCGCCTTTGATTTCGAAAACCGATGAGCCTGACTCTATTGTTGTGGACTATTCGTCCCCTAACCTCGCCAAGGAAATGCACGTAGGGCACCTCAGAGGCACCATCATTGGTGATTGTCTCGCAAGGGTTCTGGAAAGCCTTGGCCACAACATCATCAGACAGAATCATGTCGGCGACTGGGGGACTCAATTCGGCATGCTCATTACCTATATGCAGGAGATGGAGCAACACACGGATTTACCAACTCAGCTTTCCGACCTAGAATCCTTTTACAGAGCCGCTAAACAGCGCTTCGACGAAGACAAAGATTTCGCAGACCTTGCTCGCAAAAATGTCGTGAAACTACAGAGTGGCGACCCCGATTTCCTTACGGCTTGGAAGTTGTTTATCGATGAGTCCTTGAGCCATTGTCAGGCTCTTTACGATAAGCTCAATATCACCCTGAGCCCAAGTGACCTCAAGGCAGAAAGCTTCTACAAGGACGACCTAGAAGGCATAGTAAAGACACTGGATGCCCAGTCGCTATTGTCGGTATCCGAGGGCGCGCGCTGTGTATTCCTTCCTCAATTTACGGGTAAGGAAGGTGAACCGCTCCCAGTAATCATCCAAAAAACTGATGGTGGCTACCTGTATGCAACTACCGATCTGGCTGCTATCAAATACCGCTCATTCGAATTAAAAGCCGACCGTTCCCTTTATGTAGTAGACGCTCGTCAATCCCTGCATTTTCAACAGGTCTTCGCGGTAGCAAGAGAAGCAGATCTGGCCAGTGAAGCTATATCCCTTGAGCATATCGCCTACGGCGTGATGATGGGTAAGGATGGCCGCCCCTTCAAAACTAGAACTGGTGATTTAGTAAAACTGGTGGACCTGCTGGACGAATCTATCAGTCGCGCCTATGACCTGGTTAGTGATAAGAATCCTCAGTTGGACGAAGACAGTCGCCGAATTATCTCCGAAAAAATCGGCATCGCCGCAGTTAAATATGCGGACCTTTCGAAAAACCGTACCAGTGATTACATTTTCGACTGGTCAACCATGCTCTCATTTGAAGGCAATACTGCTCCTTACCTGATGTATGCCTACGCCAGAATCAAAAGCATTCTGAGAAAGCAGGAAAATAAAAACTATCAGATTAGCAGTCTTGATATGCCCGAGGAGCGCGGTCTTCTGGTTAAGATTCTTCAGCTCCCTGAAGTCATCGACGCCGTGGCCAGAGATTGTTACCCGAATCAATTATGTAATTATCTCTATGAGCTATCTGGTAGTTTCATGAGGTTTTATGAGTCCTGCCCGATTCTGAAAGCCGAAGATGAGGAGCTGCGAAATTCTCGCCTGGCTCTGGCGGCTCTCGCCGCCAAGACACTGCATCAGGGACTGGATTTGCTCGGTATCGAAACCCTGGAACAGATGTAGAACGAAATACAAAGAGAACAAACCGGAAGCAGAGGCATAAAAAAAGGGCAAGGATGTGATCCCCGCCCTTTTTTTCACTGACCTAAATCTAATCAGTCAATTTCAACAATAACTTATTAAGCTTCGCTGAAAAATCTGCTGGGTCTTCGAGTTGACCTCCTTCTGCCAGACTAGCCTGTCCAAATAGAATGGAGATCATATCTCCAAACCGTTCTTCATCGGCTTCCTGATCCAGTTTGATCAATAACGGATGATCCGGGTTAACTTCAAATATTGGTTTAACCTCAGGCACTTCCTGTCCCGATGCTTCCATTATTTTCCTCATCTGCGCACCCATGTCATTATCATCGACCGCAAGACAGGCCGGAGAGTCGGTTAATCTATGAGTAACGCGAACCTCTTTAACCTGCTCTCCAAGATAAGTTTTGATCCTTGTGGTCAGGTCTTCAAACTTCTTCTCGGTTTCTTCATGTTGTTCCTTTTCTTTCTCATCTTCGAGACCACCCAGGTCAAGTTCTCCGCGAGAGACATCCTGAAACTTCTTGCCATCGTAGTCAGTTAATTGGCCCATTAACCATTCATCGATACGATCGTGCATTAAGATAACTTCGATGCCCTTCTTCTTGAATATTTCAAGATGGGGGCTGCTGCGTCCTGCCTTCAAACTTTCTGCAACGAGATAGTAAATTTTCTCCTGACCGTCTTCCATTCGTTCGATGTAGTCGTCGAAATTATATTCCTGCTTATCCGAAGCAGATTCAGTAGTCGTATACTGCAGCAGCCTTGAAATCTTTTCCTTGTTTGGAAAATCCTCTGCAGGACCTTCTTTTAAGGTAGAACCAAATTCATTCCAAAAGCCGTCGTACTTCTCCTTATCCTTCTTTCTCAAATTATTGAGCATATCCAAAGCGCGCTTGGTTAGCGCACTACGCATAGAATCTACCACAGGATCTTCTTGCAGAATTTCACGAGATATATTCAAGGAGATATCATTTGAATCCACCACTCCCTTTATGAAGCGAAGATAGAGAGGAAGGAATTGCTGTGCGTCATCCATAATGAATACACGTTGCACGTAGAGTTTTAGTCCCTTCGCCGCTTCTCGATTCCACAAATCATAAGGAGCCTGAGTCGGAATATAAAGCAAACTGGTGTACTCCAACTTACCTTCAACCTTATTGTGACTCCACTGAAGAGGTTCCTGAAAGTCATGACTAACAAGCTTATAAAATTCCTTGTATTCATCATCACTTACTTCTTTGCGGGGGCGAGTCCATAAAGCCTTTGCATCATTTACCGCTTCGTATTCTTTCTCTTTAGGAGCAGCTTCTTCAGCTGTGCCTTCCTCTGCGTCACCATCGTTTTCCGCTGGCATGGAAAGATCCTGCTTCTCCATATAAACAGGTATTGAAATATGATCGGCATACTTCTTAACAACGTTGCGAAGCCGGAAACTCTCAGCATATTCTTTCTCATCGCCCTTCAGATGAAGAGTGATTGTAGTTCCTGAGTTTTCTTTTTCACCTGACTCTATTTGATAATCCGCCTCCCCTTTGGAGACCCAGCGGGTTGCTTCATCATTAGCAGATCCCGCTCGTCGAGTTATCACTTCCACTTCATCAGCGACGATAAAGGCAGAATAGAAACCAACACCAAACTGTCCGATAAGCTGTGAATCTTTTTTCTGGTCTCCGGTTAACGACTCCAGAAAATGAGCGGTACCTGACTTCGCTATTGTTCCAAGGTTGCTAATCACTTCATCACGACTCATGCCTATGCCGTTATCCGCAATAGTGAGCGTATTCGCTTCTGTATCGAAATCGATCCTTACGTTTAATTCTGTGCTCGACTCCAACAGCTCAGGCGAGGACAGGGCTTCAAATCGAAGTTTATCCACCGCATCGGAAGCATTGGAAATCAGCTCTCTAAGGAAAATTTCTTTATTGCTATACAGGGAATGAATCATCAAATGAAGCAATTGCTTCGCTTCGGTTTCAAACCCTCTAGTTTCTGTTTTTACTTCGGCATTCATTACCAATTCCTATTACTTAACGATTAGCTGCTAGTCTAAAATGTACGAACATAAAAAAACCCAATCGCCTGAGCGACTGGGTTTTAAATGGGGTCGAAGGATGGTTTTTCAAGCCTTCCTGAGCACTGTCTTGTACTCTTTTTGCGCTCTGTAAACTAGCGCAGCGGAGGATAAGACTCATAAAAGTCGATGGCATCAGCCTTTCGACCAGCAATAGTGTTGTGGAACGTACGACGCCCATCGATTGCGCGAATGAAGTTTTGAGCTGCGGTTGTAGCTCTTTCATCACCTGCTTCTGACGATTGACGTGCTGCAGCTTCTGCTTCATCGAAATTTCTCAATTCCAAATGTGCTCTGGAAAGAAACAGCAAGGTATCAGCCTCATTGCTTAAATCACCTTTCTCTATCGCTGCATCGAAAGCCGTAACGGACTCTTCATAATTAGTCATCACATAGTGGATATAACCCACAGTGTCCCAGCCATCACCTGTCTCATCCAGATCTGCGGCTACTAAAGCAGGAACTAGAGCGGATGCGTACTCACTCGCCATAAGGTGCATCTGAGTAACTGTAGTCAAGTTATCGACATCGGCTTCAACAGCTTCTCCATCCAGTCCTTCCTGGATGATTTTAGCTCCAGTGTAAGGAGCGTCTATCCCGGCAAGGGACTGGCCAAGATTAAGAAATCTGACTTCATCTTCCATGAAACCTTTGAGGTAGTATAGATTTAGGCTCTGCACACGACGATCTTCGTTATCAAGCCCGGCATAGATTGCACTTAGATTCTGCCAATCTCTTCTGTCGTCAAACTTAACGATCATTGTCTTGGTGAGGTCGCGAGCTGATTCGTAATCTTCAAGCCCGAAATACAAACCATTCAGAAAACCGTAATCATCCCTACCCAACTCCATACCTAGATCTAGTGACAGATTCATGAAATCCAACCAGTGGGGCAATGCGTTAACAATGCTATCCATCTGATAATGGCCATAGGCAAGATTTCGAAAAACGATTGTATCTTCCTCTATAGAAAGATCTCTCCAGGCTTCCAGATTATCGATTGATTTCTGCCATTCCTCTTCAGCAGCATAGAGCTGACCGAGAGACCTGTAAGTTCGTAAGCGAGTGTCTTCACGTAGAGTCTCGATATCCAACATCTGTTCATAGATACCGATAGCGCCAGGATAGTCTTCCGTCGTCAGGTAATAGTTCGTATAAAAACTAAGAACCGTAGATTTTTCGAAATCGTTCATCCGTTCGAAGCGCCGCTCATAGAGTTCGTCCAGTTCTGCCTTGGCACCGGCAAGATCTGGCTCGTCATCCTCGTCTTCTGGCTGCATCATTTCCTGAATCTGGGTTATGGCACGCAAGACTTGAGCCCCGAGTGTTCCAGATGTCCTGGCTTCCGGTGGTGCGCGTTGTTCGTCACCCGCCAATACCAGTTGAGCAGGCATCATTGCTGCTACAAATGCGGCAATTAGAAAACCAAGCTTAAGTTTTTTAGCTATTGTCATTTTTTCTATTCCTCAAGCTGATATCTGAACAGATACTGCACGCCCGGTACGTCAACGCCTTCGCCGTCAATTACCCGCGGCTGAAACTTAAATCGTGTCGAGGCACGAATCGAAGATCTGTCAAAAATACTCGCTGGTTCGGCGTCGACCACTTCAATAGACTCTTCAACTACATTACCCAAACCGTCCACGGTAAAACTTACAAGACACCAACCTTGAATGCCTCTTTGTGCCGCTCGGGTAGGATACTGAGGTGCGATAGCTACCAGAGGCAGATAATCGCCGTCTGTGGCTGAAATAGAAGCACTACCAATATCAAGTCCAGTATCAATCTCCACTGATCCACGATCGATATTTAGAGCCGGACCATCTGAAACGTTGATCTGCCTATCAGGCACGTCTTCTACAACTTCTGTAGTGTCCTGAATTGGTTCTGGTTTGTCGATTTCTTCAATTACTTCCAGTTCAATTTCCGGCATCGTGGCATCAACAATCTTTACCACTGACACTCTCTGCTCCAGATCTGCACCTGTTGCGATCAGAAACTGCATGAAATAGAACAAACCAAATGTGATGCCCACTGCCATCATCATCGATATAGCCCATCTAACTATAATCATAGTTTATCCCTCCGCCGAAATTGATACGTCTTCAATATTTGCTTCACGAGCGGCCGCCAGAACTGTCATAACCTGCTCATTGTTAGCCGATGCGTCCGCCTGAATAATCACGGCCGAATTTGGAGCATCAGCCAATCTTAATTCAAATCGCGATCGAATAAAGCGTGAGTCGATTTGATCTCCATCGATCCAGATATCTCCATTCGGCCCAATTGCGATTAGAATCAAATCACCTGAAGTATCATCAACAGTTGACGCTTCCGGTTTGATGACGTCAATACCCGCTTCTGTCACGAATACCGATGTCACAATAAAAAAGATGAGAAGGATAAAGACAACATCAAGCATAGGGGTGAGATCAATCTCACCCGCTTCTTCTTCTTCCTTCTGTTTCATTAAACCTGATTTCATTATTATTTTGCCCGTAGCTATTTTCTGTTTAGTGCTGTCTTTATAGTCTTAGGTATTACCTAGTCGCTTAGCGGTAAGTGATCTTCCAGCAGCTCCAGGTCGCGATCAACTTTGGCTTTGAGATAGTTAGATGCAAATATTCCTGAGATTGCACCAACCATTCCAGCCATCGTTGGAATCGTTGCCTTGGATACACCGCCGGCCATTGATTTGGCATCACCGCCGCCACTGACAGCCATTACGAAAAACACCTCAATCATTCCGGTTACTGTTCCAATCAATCCTAATAAAGGACAGATAGTTACTAGCACTTCGATAATTGGCAGGGTGTTGCGTACGTCCAGTGATATCTTGGAAATCATCATGGTTCTAATTTGATGAGCGCTCCAAGATTTTGTATCTGAACGGGCGTTCCACTCGGCCAATGTCAATTTCACATTGGCATTATGGGTTGTATTGAGATACCAGATACGTTCAAACACCAATGACCATTTAACGAGAAGCAGCATGGCGATGACATTCAGCACCGGCCCTCCTCTGGACATGAAAATGTTTACTGCATCCGTTATATCCAGAAACGCAAAATACATATCAATTCCTCTCTGGGATCAGCTTAGCTGGCCGCTTGGCGCTCAGCCTTCTGAGCGATCATGCCAGTAGCCTGCTCTTCCAGAATATGAATGATAGTGTCCGCGCGACTCTTAACAACTGTATGCATAAAGATAGTCGGAATAGCTACCACGATACCTAAAACAGTAGTCATCAAGGCAGATGAAATACCACCAGCCATGATTGTTGGATCACCCGCACCGTATACTGTGATTTGCTGGAACACCTGAATCATACCGGTAACCGTACCAAGTAGTCCGCCCAGTGGCGCAATGGTCGCGATCATCTTGATCAGTGTAAGCATGCTTTCCAGAGCCGGCGTTTCCTGGAGAATCGCTTCACCAAGCTTCAGCTCGAGAGTTTCTGTATCTGCAGTAGGGTTAGATTCAGCTACCATCAATACGCGGCCAAGAGGATTGCCCTTAGATGGCTTGTCGCTCTTAAGCTGGCTGCGAACCTTGACTGATACCAATGACAGAATAAGCAGTCTCAGGAATCCGATCAGAATACCTACGATACCAACACCAATAATGATGAAACCAATTGGGCCGGAGTTGTTTCTTACCTGCTCTTCAACTGATGGAAAATTAACTAGGTTAGCCATTACCTGACCACCAACACCACCAGTTGGGTCGATGCCCACTTTCACGAATCCGCTAGATGCTGATTCCAGATTGCTAGCTGCTGAAAGCAGGCCGGCGTCTGGTTGCTTAGGAAGAACCTGCTGATGACCAATAGCGCCAGTGTAGTTCAGATACTCACCTTCAGAAATAGCATTGTAGAGACCGATTCGAGTAATGCTTCGGTTAATAGTGTCACCAGTTGGCAGTGCAACGTCACCGTTATACTTAACAACACGTGCCGACTCAGTCATTTCCTGCTGCATGTAGAACCAGAATCTTTCGATTTCGGTAATTTCCAGCTGGTTAATTGTACTACCGGCTGTTTCGATGAATTCCTCAATGAATTCTGAACGGCCAGGGTATTGAGCACTGATGATTGAATTTTCGAAGTTACTCAAGAAGTCACCCGCTACACCCTGAAGCGTACCGAATAGCTCATTCAAATCACCGCGACGGTCACGCAGAACGTCTCTCTTGTCACGGATAATGATTTCGTTCGCTTCGAACTGATCACTCAGCTCACCTTGCAAAGTCTCCTGCTCTAGGAAACGCTCTTTAGTTGTTTCCAGAATTTGTTCCTGACGGGCTGCGTTCTGTTCGAATTCTTGAACACGTTGAGTGTACTCAGCCGACTCTGCAACACGGTCTGTTTCAACCAGGTTTAGGAGGTCAGAAAGATTGCCCGCAGTTTGCGCAGCGATTTGGGTAGATGCCGCCAGGAGAAAGGCAGAAACTGTGATGCTTTGTTTTATAATATTCTTTTTCACTGTGCAATCTCCGGAGCAAGAACTGGCAGTTCGATAATTTTCGGTGCATCCAATTGCGATGCAACTCTTATAGCGTCTTGTACCGCCGTACGATATTCACCGGCAGGCAGCTCTACCCACTGGCGAGCCTTGTTATCCCAAGCGCCGGTAACCTGGCGATCAGTACTTTGATACATCAAGGCTACACGACCAATGCGAACAATATTTACATCACGGTCTGAGCCATTGAGCTCAATGGTATCTGCGTAAGTTTCGTTAGTACGACCGTAGGATGACTCGGTCTGATACATAACGAGAACCTGACGAAATTTTTCTGCGATGGAAACGTCTGGATTGTCGATGGCGTCACGAGCAAAGTTAATGCGATTTTGACGCTCTTCAACCTGGAAGGGATAGTCCAGTTCGATAAATTGTTCGATGCTGGAGAGCATTTTCTCCATCAGCAAAGGTATTTCCCGTGTAACCACTTCAACGCCTGCGATTGACGCATCAAGAGCAGCAATATTCTGTTCCTGCGCATCGATCTGCTTGCGAAAACCAGCATTAACAACCAGCAATGCTTCGAGGTTATCGTTTTCACGCTTAAATTCTTCAAATGTAGAACTTGTCGAGTTGGCCAGGCGGTTAATTTCTTCCTGGGTAATCGCTAGTTCGCTATTTTTTTCAGCAATAACGTCCATTGCTTGATCCAGTACACTACTGTCTACGAGTATTTCTGCAGCCTGTGCAGTACCCATCAGACATGTCATGAGCAGGCCAAGAGCAGACAAACTCATTTTAGTTATTCGACGGTTTTTCATGTGCCATCCTATAATTCTTGTTAATTATCAGTTCTAAAATTACCAGTTTGCGCTAGCGCCTGGTTGTTTAGACACTACAAACTACTTCTTGTTCGTAATCGCCAAAAAAAATCGAATACGATAGGTCTGCTTTTATTTAACCCCAGACTTCAACATCTTTCGACGAATCAGTTTTCCCCGAGTAATAGACACCCTATAGTTACCTTTCTACTCAAATAAATAAAAGTTTGAGTTGCTTGGTAACCATTAAGCCGACTTGGCCATTTCCTGGCCAGCAGTCCCTAAAATCCAGCGTTCACAGCCAAATTTCGCGTTTAGACTATCACACTACATCGCGCGAATAGAACCTTTTAACGCATAAAAAATTGACTGAGAATCAAGAAATTATGATTAGAAAACTATGAGGGTAAAACGGCTGGTAGAACTACCAGCCGGTGATTTCACTCAAACCACTGCCAATCTCCGCTAGAGATCGCACAGTTTTTACGCCGGCATCCTGCAATGCGGCAAATTTTTCATCTGCAGTGCCCTTTCCGCCAGAGATAATTGCCCCCGCGTGGCCCATACGCTTCCCAGGAGGAGCAGTTACGCCAGCAATGTAAGCTACAACAGGCTTGGTAACATTGGATTTTATAAAGGCAGCCGCTTCTTCTTCTGCGGTACCGCCAATTTCCCCAATCATGACTATGGCTTCTGTCTGCTCATCTTGCTGGAACATGCCAAGGATATCGATGAAGTTGGAACCAGGAATCGGATCGCCACCGATGCCCACGCACGAAGACTGTCCAAAACCGAAGTCTGTAGTCTGTTTAACCGCTTCATAGGTCAAGGTTCCCGAACGGGAAACAATGCCAACCTTGCCCGGCAAATGAATGTGCCCCGGCATGATACCTATCTTGCACTGACCTGGCGTTATGACACCGGGGCAGTTCGGGCCGATCAACCTCACGCCTAGCTGATCGCATTTTTCCTTTGCCACCAACATATCAAGAGTTGGTATTCCTTCGGTGATGCATACGATTAGTTTGATGCCTGAATTGGCAGCTTCCAGAATCGAATCCTTACAGAATGCCGCCGGCACGTAGATCACCGATGCATCAGCACCTGTTTCATTGAAGGCTTCCAAGACGGTATTGAACACTGGTAGATCCAGGTGCACCTGGCCACCTTTTCCTGGCGTCACTCCACCAACCATTTTTGTTCCGTATTCAATGGCTTGCTCGGAATGAAATGTACCCTGAGATCCTGTGAACCCCTGGCAAATTACTTTTGTCTCACTATTTATCAATATGCTCATTGTGTGCCTCCTGCTGCAGTGACAACTTTTTCGGCAGCATCAGAGAGGCTGGTAGCAGCAATAATATTAAGACCACTATCTCCTAAAACCTTTCTTCCTATCTCTGCATTGTTTCCTTCAAGTCTCACTACCACTGGCACTTCGACTCCCACTTCTTCTACTGCACCGATTACACCTTCGGCAATCAGATCACAACGAACTATCCCGCCAAATATGTTTACCAAAACTGCACTAACGTTTTCATCCGATAGGATAATTTTGAAAGCCTCGGTTACTCTTTCCTTGGTAGCGCCGCCTCCAACATCGAGAAAGTTGGCTGGACTGCCGCCGTAAAGCTGCACTATGTCCATTGTTCCCATAGCAAGGCCTGCTCCATTGACCATACAGCCGATATTGCCATCTAGTGCTACATAGTTAAGGTCCCACTGGGCTGCATTGGCTTCTCTCTCATCTTCCTGACTAGGATCGTGCATCTCACGAAGACCTGGCTGACGATAGAGTGCATTGCCATCGATATTTATCTTTCCGTCGAGACAGTGAAGATTGCCTTCATCGGTAATTACTAGTGGATTGATCTCCAGTAGCGCCAGATCCAGGTCCTCAAATAATTTGGCCAATCCAAGAAACAGATTCGTAAACTGTTTGATTTGCTGTCCGCTTAAACCTAACTTAAATGCCAGATCTCTTCCCTGATAGGCTTGCGCCCCAGTTAATGGGTCGATGATTGCCTTAAGTATTTTTTCAGGGGTCTCGGCGGCAACTTTTTCTATTTCCACTCCGCCTTCAACTGAAGCCATGAACACAACCCTGCGCGTTGATCTATCAACCACCGCGCCCAAGTACAGCTCCTGAGCTATGTCTGTGCATGACTCAACAAGAATTTTTGTTACCGGCTGTCCTTTGGCGTCGGTCTGGTATGTCACCAGGTTCTTACCTAGCCATTGCTCAGCAAATGCTTTCACATCCGCAGCGTTATCAACCAGTTTTACTCCGCCTGCCTTGCCTCTTCCTCCTGCGTGTACCTGAGCCTTAACAACCCATTTGTCTCCGCCAATTTTTTCCGCAGCAGCCACAGCCTCTTCCGGCGTATCGGCAGCATAACCTTTGGAAACGGGTAAGCCGTAATCGGCAAATAGTTGCTTTGCCTGATATTCATGTAAATTCATTTACGCTCCACTCTCTTGAGTTTGATATTCAATTATTTAATTCGTTTTGCTTTCTGCGTTTACTTTCTACGTTTACGATTCCCGATATGGATTGCATGACCATTGGCTGCGAGTGCAGCTTCGTGAATAGCTTCGGACAATGCCGGATGAGCAAACATTGTCAGGCCTATATCTTCAGCACTGGCACTAAACTCCATGGCGATAACAATTTGTTGAACCAAGTCTGCAGCGCTGGCGCCAATAACATGACAACCCAAGATGCGGTCTGTTTTAGCATCTGCCAATAATTTGACCATTCCATCGGAATCATTTGCTGCAAGAGCACGCCCACTGGCAACGAAAGGAAATACTCCCACGTTGTAGTCGACACCTTCTGCTTTTAGCTCTTCTTCGTTCTTTCCTATCCATGCAATTTCCGGATGGGTGTAAATTACAGAGGGAACCAAGTCGTAATTAACCTGAGTTTTCTTGTCCGCAATTCTCTCGGCGACCATAACTCCTTCTTCCATACCTTTATGAGCCAGCATAGGTCCGCGAACGAGATCCCCCACCGCATAGATGTTTGGAATATTGGTGCCACAGGATTCATTCACTTTGATGAATCCTCTTTCATCCAGCTCTATACCAATTGCTGGATCAATTAAATTATCTGTAAATGGCCTACGCCCAACTGCAACAATCAATTTGTCGAATGTTTCTTTTTGCTCACCATCCTGATCTGTGTAGTTCACCTCAACTGTTTTCTTAGCACCTTTACTTAGGGTGCTACCACTAACACGGGCGCCCATCTTTATATCCAGCCCCTGCTTACTTAAGATTTTCATCGCTTCTTTTGATATCTGCTTATCAACTGCAGGCAGAAAATCATCCAGAGCTTCCAGAACTGTTACCTTGGAGCCCAGTCTTGACCACACCGACCCTAATTCCAGGCCAATAACCCCCGCACCAATAACCCCAAGTCTTTTTGGAACTTCCTGAAATTCCAATGCACCGGTCGAATCTACAATAGTCTCCCCGTTAACGAGAGCAGGAGGAATATCGATTGGAACAGAGCCAGCAGCGATGATTATGTTCTTGGCCGTAAGAACTTCTTCAGTACCATCATGTGCAGTAACGGTTACCTTATCTGTCGCGGAGACTTTTCCAGTGCCGCCGATACCATCAACTTTATTCGCAGCAAAAAGGCCTTTGATGCCTTGGGTAAGCTGGCCAACAATTTTATCCTTACGACCGATCATGGCAGGAACGTCCATACTGACTTTTCCTACTTTAATTCCATGAACGTCCAGATGCCCTTGCGCCTCTACATATTTGTGCGAGCTATCCAATAGGGCTTTTGAAGGGATGCAGCCGACGTTCAGACAGGTTCCACCATAAATAGTTTTGTTTTCCTTATTCAGCCATTTTTCGATACAGGCTGTTTTAAACCCCAATTGTGCGCAGCGAATAGCTGCGACATAGCCAGCAGGACCGGACCCGATTACAACTACATCATATTGCTTACTCATAATTTGTCTCTGTGTTCAGTAAATGGTCGCTATTAACAATTACTCTAAATATTTGCGCTAGATCTCAAGCAGAAGACGTGTTGGATCTTCCAGTAATTCCTTTACGGTTACTAAAAACTGTACAGCCTCTTTACCATCGATCATTTGATGATCATAAGATAAAGCCAGATACATCATCGGCAGGACTTTAACCTCGCCCTCAACAGCCATTGGTCGCTCTTGAATCTTATGCATTCCTAGAATCGCAGTTTGCGGCGGATTAAGAATTGGCGTGGATAAGAGAGAGCCAAAGACCCCTCCATTGGAAATGGTAAAAGTTCCACCATCCAAATCATCGATAGAAAGTTTTCCATCTCTGGCTTTCACGCCATAGGCTCGAATTTCTTTTTCCAATTGCGCCAAGCTCATATTGTCTGCATTTCGCAATACCGGAACCACGAGGCCCCGAGGCGAACTCACGGCAACACCGATATCCTGATAGCCATGATAAACAATCTCACTACCATCTATTGAAGCGTTAACTGCGGGGTATCTCTTCAATGCTTCAGTACAAGCTCTGACGAAGAATGACATAAAGCCGAGACGCACCCCGTCGTGAGCCTTTTCAAATTCTTCCTTGTAGCGACTGCGAATATCCATAACAGGCTTCATATTCACTTCGTTGAAAGTTGTTAGCATAGCGGTGGTTTGCGTTGCCATTAATAATCTTTCAGCAACCTTTGCTCGCAACCTGCTCATGGGTACTCTTTCTTCAATTCGACCACCAGGGGTGGTAGCAGAAGAAGATACTCCAGGCACATTCGCAGTTTGTTGAGTAGCCTCCAGAGTGCTCAGCACATCTTCCTTGGTAACGCGCCCTCCTTTGCCACTCCCGCTTATCTGATCAGTATTAAGGTCATTCTCTTCGATAAGCTTCTTTGCAGCTGGGCTGACTATCGTCTCAACCACTTCAGCGCTTTTTTGCTCTACAGCATCCATCGCCGGAACGGACTCAGGGGCAGACTCTTTTTCTTGCTTCGCCGATCCCGGCTGTATGTTTGCTATAGCCTGGTTACTAACAATGGTTTCACCTACATCTTTCAGAATATCCTTTAGGACCCCATCCGCTGGTGCTACGACTTCGATAACCACCTTGTCCGTTTCGATATCAACCAGAAGCTCATCTCTACTTACCGCGTCTCCAACTTTCTTATACCAAGTCGCAATAGTTCCATCGGGAACAGATTCGGGTAGTGTTGGCGCCTTAATTTCAATAGTCATTATTTATACCTTCTTGCTCGCGCAGGAATTAGCTCAATGCTTCTTCAATGAATTTTTTCTGCTGACTTAAATGCAGAGCTGGATAACCGGCCGCGGCCGCGGCCGACGCGTCTCTTCCTACATACTCGAGATAAATTTCCGGGAAATGCTGTTGCAGAGCCCTTCGTAAATGATGCTGCGATGAATACCAGGCTCCTTGATTCATGGGTTCTTCCTGGCACCATACAATTGACTTAACATTTTTGTATTGCTGAACACAGTCTTCAAAATTTTCTTGAGGAAATGGGTACAGCTGTTCCAGACGGATAATTGCTATGTCGTCAATTTCTCTCGCCCTTCGCTCCTGTCTCAAGTCGTAATATACCTTGCCACTACAAACCACCAACTTGCGCGCTTTGCTCTTATCGATCTCATCTGTTTCATCGAGTAAAACCTGGAAACTTCCTTCTGCCATTTCCTCCATTGAGGAAACGGACTCCTTATGCCGCAACAAACTCTTAGGCGACATAACAATCAATGGTTTGCGTAGCGGGCACAGCACCTGCTTACGCAGCATGTGAAAAACTTGCGCAGAAGTGGTCGGCAAACAGACCTGAATATTATGCTCGGCAGAGAGCTGTAAAAATCTTTCGAGACGTGCCGAGGAATGTTCTGGACCTTGTCCTTCGTATCCATGAGGAAGTAAAAGAGTCAAACCACAGAGTCGCTCCCACTTATGCTCACCACTGGCAATAAACTGATCAATAACTACTTGAGCAGAATTAGCGAAATCCCCAAATTGCGCCTCCCAAATTACGAGAGCATTTGGTGTAGTGGTTGAATAGCCATATTCAAACGCGAGTACTGCTGCTTCTGAAAGCAGTGAATCGTAGATAACAAAATTACTTTGACCAGGCTTTAAACTCTGTAATGGAATATGAGCCTCTCCGGTTTTTTGATCAAACAGAACTGCGTGGCGGTGGGTAAAGGTGCCACGACCTACATCTTGACCGGTAATACGAACCATATTGCCACTGGTAAGAATACTCGCGTAGGCAAGAGTTTCCGCGAAGCCCCAATCCACCGGCACCTCTCCAGCTGCCATTTTCGCGCGATCATCGGTGGTTCTTTTGACCTGACGCTGAAGAGTAAAGCCCTCGGGCACTTCTACCAACTTCCGAGCTAGTGCCTGCAAATTATTCAATGGTATGGAAGTGTTGAAGAACGGACTCCAGTCGTGACCTATATAAGGGCTCCAATCCACAAATAGCTCTACCGAAGGCTCCTTTACCAGGCTCTTAACAACATGCTCGCCATTATCGAGTACGTTTCGGTAGTTTGAATTAAACGCATCAGAGTCCTCAATGGACATTACACCTTCAGCTGCCAATTGCTCTGCATACAAAACGCGAGTCGACTTGTGCTGCTTGATAGCGGCATACATGAGTGGCTGCGTAACAGAAGGTTCGTCTGTCTCATTGTGACCGCGACGCCGGTAACAAATTAGATCGATTACAACGTCTTTACGAAATTTGTATCTGAAATCCAAAGCCAGTTGAGTCACAAACAAGACCGCTTCTGGATCATCGGCATTAACGTGAAATATTGGCGCTTGAATCATTCTGGCCACATCGGTGCAATATTCAGTTGATCTAGCGTCGTCCTGACGGCTAGTGGTGAACCCAACCTGATTATTTATAATAATGTGTACCGTGCCGCCAGTTGAATAGGCGCGTGTTTGAGACATTTGGAATGTCTCCATTACTACACCTTGTCCGGCAAAAGCAGCATCCCCATGAATGATGATGGGGAGTACCAGCTTGCCTTCCTTGTCGTTTCGTCTTACCTGTCTCGCACGAACAGATCCTTCAACTACCGGAGACACAATCTCCAGATGGGAAGGGTTAAACGCCAGGGCCATGTGAACTTCACCACCGGCAGTCATAATATTGGACGAGAAACCTTGATGATATTTTACATCACCGGATCTCACATATTTTGCTTTACCCTCAAACTCGTCGAACAGTTCAGCTGGATTTTTACCCAGGATGTTCACTAAGACATTGAGTCGGCCACGGTGAGCCATTCCCAAAACTATCTCTTTTACTCCGTTGGTGCCCGAGCGCTGAACCAATTCGTCCAATGCGGGTATCAGACTTTCGCCACCCTCCAATCCGAAACGCTTTGTGCCCGGATATTTTGAATCGAGATGCTTCTCCAAACCCTCTGCTGCGATCAGGCGCTCTAACAAATGTCGCTTTACATCATCTTCAAAAACCGGTCGACCATCATTACTTTCAATTCGCTGCTCGATCCATTGCTTTTCATCGAGGTTTACAATGTGCATGAACTCGTAACCGACTGAAGTACAGTAGATTCGCTCAAGAGTATCCACGATGTCTTTGAGCGGAGCTTTGTCCTGACTTATAAAAAGAGAGCCAGTCTGGAAAATCGTCGAATGATCAAGTGTGGAAAGATCATGAAATTCCAATTCGAGATCGGCAACTCTTTCCCTGTACATCAATGACAAGGGGTCAAGTGAAGCTTTTTGATGCCCTCTGACACGGTAAGAGCTTATAAGCTGCAGTACTTGAACCTGCTTGCTTTCATGATCTGAATTAATAATGGCATCATTACTAAGAACCTGAGCGTAACGACTAATCTTGCCTCTGGCACGAAAGTCTCTAACGATAGAGGCATGGGAAACGTCTTTTGCATTACTATCACTTGTAGATGGCATGCTCTCAAATAATTCACGCCACTGGTCGGGTACCGATTCAGGGTCAACCAAGAATTCTTCGTAGAGCTCTTCCACATAGACAGCATTAGACCCGGAGAGATGGCCTGTGCTGCGCATTAATTCCATTAGATTGTCGTGCATAGATACTTCCGAAAAACTGACTACTTAAACTGAGATTAGTCTTTAGGTGCCGTGCTGTATCAGCATGGAACGAATATGGCCGATTGCTCTGGTTGGGTTGAGCCCTTTTGGACATACTGCAACGCAATTCATAATCCCACGGCAGCGAAACACGCTAAAGGGATCATCGAGATCAGCCAGTCGTTCCGCATCTGCTGTATCACGAGTATCAGCGAGAAATCGATAAGCCTGCAAGAGACCTGCTGGCCCGATAAATTTATCCGGGTTCCACCAGAAGGATGGGCAGTTAGTGCTGCAACAGGCACAAAGAATACATTCATACAGACCGTCGAGTTTTGCTCTATCTTCAGGAGATTGGAGCCGCTCAATAGCTGGAGGCGTAGTATCGTTTATCAAGAATGGCTTAACCTTTTCGAACTGCTTGTAGAAAATAGACAAGTCTACAACAAGGTCTCGAATAACGGGCAAACCCGGAAGCGGCCTGAGAACGAGCTTCTTACCCGGCTTCACAACCTGGGAAATAGGCGTAATACAGGCAAGGCCATTAGTGCCGTTGATGTTCATTCCGTCGGAACCGCAAACACCTTCTCTGCATGATCTACGATAAGCCACCGAAGAATCTTTTTGTTTAGCCAGTTCGAGAACATCCAGAACCATTAAATCTTTACCTTCCGGCAAATCGATTTCGATATCCTTCATAACCGGCTTAAGATCGGTTTCAGGATTGTAACGATAAATGCTAACTAACACGGCTCACCTATGTGTTCTAAAGCAGAACTTTGCAATTTAGTGTTTATTCAGGCCTAAGTTCGAATTATAAATCTAGTAAGTTCGAATCTGCGGCTCAAAAGTATCTACGGTTTTAGGAGAGAAATTGACATCCCTCTTGCCAACACGTTTATCAACTGGGAAATACATTGAATGGCATAACCAGTTGTCGTCATCCCTGTCCCGGAAGTCATCTCGAGCATGAGCACCCCTGCTTTCTTTTCGTTCTTCAGCGGCGATTGCTGTTGCTTCTGCTACTTCGAACAAATTCTCAAGTTCAAGCGCTTCGATTCGGGCTGTATTAAAAGTTTGGCTTTTGTCTTCGAGGTGCACGTTCGCGATTCGTTCGCGCATCCCTTTGAGCTTATCAATGCCTTCCTGCATGAACTCACCCTTACGGAAAACACCGAAGTGATTCTGCATGGTGTCTTGTAATTCTGTTCTTAAACTGGAGACGCTCTCGCCTGACGTGGAGTCATTAAGTCGCTGCAAGCGGCTCATTGCCTCTTCAATGTCAGAGTCCGATGCATTTCTTTGCTCAATACCCTGATGCAACATCTCTTCGATATGCTTGCCAGCTGCTCGACCAAAAACAACCAAATCCAGCAGGCTGTTACCACCAAGCCTGTTAGCTCCGTGAACAGATACACAAGCAACTTCCCCTACAGCGAACAAGCCAGGAATAGTTTCATCGTTGCCCTCAGCATTTTGAGTTAATGCCTGGCCGTGAACATTGGTTGGTATTCCGCCCATCATATAGTGACAAGTTGGCACTACTGGAATCGGCTCCTTAACCGGATCAACATGGGCAAATGTTCTAGACAGCTCGAGAATGCCAGGTAATTTGGAGTTAAGGACTTCCTCACCCAAATGGTCCAGTTTCAACATAACGTGATCGCCATTTTCACCACAGCCACGACCTTCGAGCATTTCCAATACCATGGATCTTGCTACTACATCGCGACCTGCTAAGTCTTTGGCGTTAGGTGCGTAACGCTCCATAAAACGTTCGCCATCCTTGTTTATCAGATAACCACCTTCACCTCGACAACCTTCGGTTACCAAGGTGCCAGCGCCGTAGATACCTGTTGGATGGAATTGCCACATCTCAATATCCTGAACCGGGTAACCAGCACGCAACGCCATGCCAACACCATCACCAGTATTGATCAAGGCATTGGTTGTGGATGCAAAGATGCGACCAGCACCTCCAGTTGCAAAAACCGTAGCCTTTGATTTTATGAATACCGTCTCGCCAGTTTCCATACAGATGGCAATCACACCAACAATTGCGCCATCCTGATTCTTTACCATGTCGGTGGCATACCATTCGTTAAAAAACACGGTGTTGTTTTTAAGATTGCCCTGATACAAGGTATGCAAAAGAGCGTGGCCTGTCCTATCCGCTGCCGCGCAGGTTCTCGCCGCCTGACCTCCTTTACCAAAGTCTTTGGATTGGCCGCCGAAGGGTCGCTGATAGATTCGCCCACTTTCAGTTCGCGAAAATGGCAGGCCCATATGCTCTAGTTCAAAAACCGTTTGCGGACCTTCACTACACATATACTCGATCGCATCCTGATCACCAATGTAATCGGAGCCCTTTACGGTGTCATACATATGCCAGCGCCAATCGTCATTGGGATCATCGCTTGCGATGGCGCAGGTGATGCCACCCTGCGCTGAAACAGTATGGGAACGAGTTGGGAAAACTTTGGAAATAACTGCAGTTTTATAACCTGACTGAGACAACTGGAGAGCAGCCCGCATTCCGGCTCCGCCACCACCTACAATTACCGCGTCGAAATCTATTGTACGCATGCCAGTCATCTATGAACCCCAAAAAATCTGTATGCCCCAGATCAGATAGATGCATATGATTAATGCACATCCTGCCTGGAACAATAGTCTGAAAAAAGTTGCTCGTTCACCCAACTGAAGAGAAGTTAAGTAATCGGTGGAGATCGTCCACATACCCACCCAGGCATGCACACACAAAGCAAGAAGCGCGATCAAGCTGAAAATACGCATCACATTGGATTCAAAAACCGCTTTCCATTCCTGGTGGTTCATATCGGGATTCACAACAAAGCTGCCTATAATGCATAAGGCATATGCACCGAGAATCACAGCACTGAAACGCTGCATCAACCAGTCAAACAATCCGGAACGGCCAAGGTTGCTAGCATTAGTTACCATATCCACACCCCCGAAATCACAATGGCACACGCTGAGAGGAGTAGAGTGAGACTTGCTCCTATCACACCTCCTTTCATGGTTTCACCAATACCCAAGTCCATAAGTAAATGTTTGATGCCTGCTATCAAGTGATATAGCAATCCAGCGACAACAGCCCAAACCAAGAGCTTCACCAACAAGTTGTCCATTAGCTGAAGTACAAGCGCGAAACCTGATTCCGACTGCAGGGAGAGTTCAAGTAGGTAAAGCAGTACCGCAACGCCGAAAAAAATGAATGCGCCTGAGAGCCGATGCATCAAAGACGTTATTGCTGGCAATGGATACTTGATAGTGAATAAGTCGAGATTCTTTGGTCTATTATCTTTCACGTTTAGCCTTTTCCGCTCATCATTTCCCGCATTGAATAGGCTGAAGCCTGATCCAGACTCAGAATCTATGAAGCAATGGAGATGATCACTGGTTTGGGGGTTGAAAACGGGGAAAAGTATATGCCCTTAGCCCCCGTAATACAAGCACTCTAGCCGATTTTGACTTATATCTGACAACGCTTTGTCATAATCTGAAAATGCGTAGGGAGCCGAGTGTTTAACGACCCAATCGCGGTAAAGCTTTAATAATAGAATGGAGTTATAAACCTAGATCAAAATTAGACCGCCGAAAGCGTGTAAACTCGCAAGCTTAGTCGAATTCAGCTGCGAATAAATGCGCAAATATTTGACAAACTAGGCCCTCACTCCCTAGTATTGCCGTCCCTGTTTTTTACAAAACAGTACGCGATACAGCCTGCAACAAAGTAGTTACCTGGATGGTTACTAAATAGTTATCTAGTTGATTTAGCGCTAAATATAGACCCCCGAAACAAGTACAGGAGTAACACATGAGCGATAAGAAGGCCCGGTTAAGCATAGACGGCATTGAGAACCCAATAGATTTACCTGTTTATGAAGGCAGTACTGGCCCTGATGTTGTCGATGTAAGTAGCTTAGTTGGTAAAGGCTTATTCACCTATGACCCAGGCTTCATGTCCACAGCCGCATGTGACTCCGATATTACTTTCATCGATGGAGGCAAAGGGATACTGCTTCATCGTGGCTACCCCATCGAGCAGCTAGCTGAGAAAGCCAGCTTTCTTGACACTTGCTACCTTCTCTTGAAAGGCGAGCTACCGAATGCTGCCGAGAAGGCTAAATTTGAAAATGATATCCGCTACCACACCATGGTGGATGAGCAGATACACCAATTCTTCAAGGGCTTTCCAAGAGGCTCTCATCCGATGGCAATGCTGCTCAGTGTAGTTGGCGCGCTATCCGCTTTTTATCATGACGAACTCGACATTAATGATCAGGAGCAAAGAACTGAAGCCGCTCTGCGCATTATCGCGAAAATGCCTACACTCGCAGCCATGTGTTACAAACACGGCGTCGGACAACCCTTCATGTATCCACAAAACGACATGGGTTTTGCCGAAAACTTTCTACACATGATGTTCGGCACTCCTTGCGAATCCCCCAAGGTAAGCAAGACCCTCTCTAAAGCGATGGACACTATTTTTCTTCTCCATGCTGACCACGAACAGAACGCTTCAACCTCCACTGTAAGACTCGCCGGTTCCACTGGTACCAATCCTTATTCCTGCATTGCCTCGGGTATTGCAGCTCTATGGGGACCTGCCCACGGCGGCGCTAACGAAGCTGTATTGAAGCAGTTGGGTGAGATTGGCGATGAATCAAAGATTGACGAATACATCCTCAGAGCCAAAGACCCAGATGACTCATTTAGACTGATGGGCTTCGGCCATCGGGTCTACAAGAATTTTGACCCTAGAGCGACGGTAATGCGTGAAATATGCAATGAAGTTCTGGATGAGCTGGGTGCCGAAAACGATCCGCTATTCAAAATTGCCCGGAAACTGGAAAAAATTGCTCTCGAAGACGAGTATTTTATTGAGAGAAAACTCTATCCGAACGTGGACTTTTATTCCGGAATTGTTCTTAAGGCAATAGGCATACCCACCAGTATGTTCACTGTTATGTTTGCAACAGGACGAACTCCAGGCTGGATAGCCCACTGGGATGAAATGCTAAGCAGCCCTTATAAAATCGGCAGACCACGTCAGCTATACAAGGGACACACCAAGCGAGATATCGCATAGTTCTGAAAGCAGATAGTTCGGAAACTAGATATCTCGAAAACCAGAAAGAAATTCTAAGAAGGAAAATTGGTGGAGCCTAAC
>JABJIC010000015.1 GCA_018661465.1 Gammaproteobacteria bacterium
ACATGTTCAAACTAACACTCCTTATACTGCTGTCAATCAAAAAGAAGCATTGTCAGTTATCTTTATGCAACGCATAAACCTTGTAAGGAGATATTTGACGGAATAAGTGCCCGTACTTTTTGTATCAATAGGTCTCTAATGGCTCCTACACTTATTAATAGATCTTATTCTGACATAGCTCTTTAGATGGAATATCCATCCGCTCAGCTTCAATTTGAACTCTAAACCGAACCTCAATCTTGCTGCGGCTGAGTAAGCTGTTTTGTGCGCGGGATTCAAGATAAGGTGTATTGCTCGTTTTAGGTGTAAGTTTTCCTCTCAAAGCCAATTTTACTCATTACCATCTACTTCATATTTCCAAAGTTTCTAATGGATAATATTTCCCCAGCGATTTAGTATCGATCACCCAACAGGAAAATAATTTACTTCGCAGCAATTACTAAACTGCAATGAAATACAATTCAGGAATAACAATGAGAAACATTAAATCCAGCATCGCGGTACTCCTGCTTCTTATCTGCCAATTCGGTTTCGCCCAACAGGATGTCCTCAGCATCGATCACTATGTAGCCAATGTATCCGAGGCTCCCTCCATGGCTGGCGAAGTGGCACAAATATATGTGCGGGAACGAGTAATTGCCGACAGCCCTCTTCGCGGACGAAACATGGAAGGTCAGGTGGTATTGTTTATTCATGGCGCCGGCACCCCCGCAGAAGTCGCATTCGATGTGCCCTATGAAGGCTATAGCTGGATGGCTTATCTAGCGGCCGCTGGTTATGACAGCTTTTCAATGGATACAACCGGTTATGGTCGTTCAACTCGCCCCACTGCGATGAATGATGTGTGTAATCTTTCTGAGTCACAGCAACTGGAGTTTATCGATGAACCTTGCGCCCCCAGTTATCCCTATGCTGCAACTACCATTGCGTCGGATTGGGATGACATCGATGCCGTCGTTGACTACCTGCGTGAATTGCGTGGCGTAGAACGCGTACACATGGTGGCCTGGTCTCTCGGCGGTCCGAGAGCTGCCGGTTATGCCGCCCTACATCCCGAAAAGGTTGGCCGCATCGTGTTGTTGGCGCCAGCCTATGGTCGAGATCGCCCAAGCAATCCTCCTGAAGTAATTCCGGCACCGGGTTCAGCATTTAATAAACAGTCTTTGCAGGACTTCACCAGAAACTGGGATCGTCAGGTAGGTTGTGAGAATCAGTATAATCAGCCGGTAAAGAACGCAGTGTGGGGAGCCATGTTGGATTCAGATCCTGTCGGCTCCACCTGGGGCACAGGTGTGCGCAGAGCTCCTCGGACTACAACCTGGGGTTGGAACAAAGATGTTGTAGGGCGAACCGAGGCGCCTATGTTGTTGGTGTCTCCCGTTCATGACGCACAGATCCCGGCGCGGCTTGTTCGAAATCTCTATGAAGACTTGGGCGCAGAGGAAAAAGTTTTGTTGGACCTCGCCTGTTCGTCCCACAATGCCATGTGGGAAATAAATCATAACATTCTGTTCGATGCCACTCTGCAGTGGCTGCAAAATGAATCCGTGGACGGAATTACTAATGGTGAGTTACGTAAGGGCTATTAACTATTACTTCGGCCGTTCCATTTCGAATAAATTGTCTTCATCAACACGGCTGTAGTCGTTGTATCCCATTCTCCCTATGGGAGACATTCTTACAACGTCTACGAGCCCTTCCTCAGTGATAAATTCATCGTCGATGTGTACTCCGATTACTTCACCAAGAATCATGATGAATTTATCCGAGGGCTCCCATGAAGGTATTTCGACGCTTTTAATGTAACGGCACTCAAGGGAAACTGGGCTCTCCTTAATTCTCGGCGCTCCAATTAAATTTGACGCCACAGGAGTCAATCCACTTAATTTAAACTCATCTACTTCGGAGCTTACGCTAGCTGATGAGGCATTCATCTGTTCGCGCAACTCCCAGGAGGCGAGATTGCAAACAAACTCTTTAGTTGCTTCTATGTTGCGAATTGAATCTTTCATGCCGTCGGCAGCGCTTCCAACCCCGCCTGAAAACATAACCGTTGGTGGCTTATAACACACCGCATTGAAGAAACTATAAGGCGCCAGATTCAAGACACCTGCTTCGTCTCGAGAGCTTATCCATCCAATGGGTCGAGGTACTACCAAGGAATTGAATGGATTTCTTGCTAAGCCATGATCATTTTTTGAAGGTTCATAAAACATAGTATTGATCGACTACTTTAGTTCTTTTGATAGGTAATGCGGCCACCCACCACGGTCATCACGTTCTCGCTGGAGAGAATATCAGGCTCGGGTATGGTCATGAAGTCGCTATCGAAGACCGTAAAGTCAGCATACTTACCAACTTCAATCGAGCCTCTGACATTTTCCTGAAAAGCGCCATGTGCTGGCCAGATGGTTAGCATCTTCAGTGCAGTCTCTCTGGAAACAGCGAGCTCGGGGTGCCAGCCAGGGCCTGATGTACCATCGAGTCTTTTACGGGCAACTGCAGCGTAGAATTCTATTCTAGGATCACCCGCTTCGACGGGAGCATCTGACCCGGCAAGAATCATAAGGCCTCTATCTATTAGCGCCTGCCATGGGTAAGCATAAGACAAACGGTCGGCACCTAGTCGGTCGCCAGCAAAATTCAAATCGCCAATACCATGGGAAGGTTGCATGGAAGGCATTACTCCCAATTCTACAAACCGCTGCTGATCCACCGGCGGAATAATTTGCGCGTGCTCCATGCGCCAGCGCAGATCTTCGCTCGCCCATTCTGATCGCGGTACCGCCTCATAAGCTTCTTCATACCAATCTAAAAGAGAACGAACAGCACGATCGCCGATCACGTGGGTCTCTATCTGTATTCCCTGTCGCAGAGCAGCGTGCAGAATCGGCACCAGTTCTTCTTTAGTGGTGCGGTTCATGAAACCGTTGTGATCTGCATCTGAATAATCGTTAATGAGAGCTGCGCCGCGGGAGCCCAAGGTTCCATCGATGAATACTTTAATGCCGCGAACGTCGAACATATCGTCGGCTGTTGTTTCGCGCCCTCTCTGAATCATTTGCTGGGCTTCTGAAACTGGTATTGCCGCATACACTCGATGAGCCATATTGCCTTCGGCATGTATTTGATTCATCAGTCCAACCAGCTGATAGGACATTCCTGCATCCTGGGTTTGAGTCCAACCCAGCGCCGCATTAGATCGTAATCCTCTCTCGAGATTGTCTTTTAAGTATGCATCGGTATCTTCGGGAATTATTGCTCTGAATACGTTCATTGCGTTGGCAAGGACATAGCCATTAGGCGTGCCATCTAAATCTCTTTCGAAGCGGCCGCCTTCAGGGTCTGGCGTGTCACGGGTAACACCTGCCAATTCCATAGCTTTAGAATTCACCAGCGCTGAGACTCCATCGGCGCGAGGCATGAATAAAGGCTTGTTTTCTGTAAATGAATCCACGTCGTACTTATTAAGAAAGCGCTCCTCGTCAGTCCACTCTCTTTCGATCCAGCCGCGCCCCAGGACCCAAGCACCATCCGGAACAGTTTCTGCCCAGTCGGCAATAGTCTGAACTGTTTCTTCCAACGTAGGGATACCAAACAAACTCAGTGTCTTAGTACGCCTGCCAACACCTTCCAGGTGTTGGTGACTATCGGTAAATCCGGCATAGACAGTATTTTCAGACATATCGATAACATTGGCATCTCCACACATGTATCGCGCAGCATCGGCATTGCTGCCAACAAATACAATACGATCCCCTACAGATGCGACGGCTTCGGCTGTCCACTGTGCATCATTGGCCGTGTAGACAATGGTGTTGTGCAGCACCAGATCGGCAGCCTCGCAATCAGCTGGGGAATTTTGACCGTAGGAAGCTGAGGCAAGGGCTATGCTGAAGATTCCTGTGAGAGTTATTGATAGCTTCATGTTTCTTTTTCTCTTCTAAGCCTAAGCCAGGAAAATGAATATTGAATAATTGATGTTTGCTGAAAGTGAAAACTACCGCAAAACTACAGCTTGCGCAAAATTGCTAGTCTTCTGTCTTAGTTTTGGGGTTCGGCGATTTGCAAACCCTCAAGGAACTAGCTCAGCGGTTCATGTTTCTTCAAATAAAACATTTTTACACGGGCAAATGCCAGCGACTAATGCGGGGAGTGCTTCTAATTCAGTGTTTGAATACTCTAGACTGTGTTTTCTGGGAATTACTTTTCAAGACGAGAAAACTCGGCAGGATTCTTTAGTTGGCTTTTAAATTAAGCAGCAACTTATCGATCTTCTCTATGGAAAATGGCTTCTCAATTCCACCGATCACATCAAGCCCCAGTTCCTTGCCAATTTCTTGCGTGAGCTTCAGTTTTTCGCTGCCCATTCCGCTTATTAGAACAATCGTGGCAGTGCAATTATTGGCCGATAAAAACTGAAACACATTCACCCCATCGAACCCCTTTTCTGAAAGGTCTATATCGCTATCCACGCCCAGGTCGAGGTCGAGAAATATGAGATCAGGGGAGAAGCTTCTATAGCTTGAAGCTATTTCACCGGGTTCGTTAACACAGGCGACTTCAAAATCCGCCACCCGCGCAACTTCTTCGAGAATGTCGGTAATGTCTTTGTTGTCATCTATGATCAGTAGCTTGCGCATTACGATGATTGACCACTTATTCTGAAATTAATAGGAAGTGTTTCTTTGACACATCAAGATTTTGAATCCAGTCTCAAAAAGTACCTTGGTGGAAATCCGGTACGGAAACGGAACTCAAAGCCCACAGCGTATGCTTCGCTTACCCGTTCCTCCTCTGCGCCCTCTATTGGCACCACTAGAAACGGCTGGAATGAATCCGTTCCAGGCATTTTTACTTCTACATCAGGGTTGCTCAAAGCCTGCTTGTACCAGGCTCGAGGCCAGTGATTCGCCGCGATATAGTTTTCGCCGTCAAGCTGTTCCAGCCGGAGAACTCTTTCGTGACGTTCATTGCCCTCGTTAAAAGTCGCGATCACTAATGAAGTGCTACCCTGGGGCTGGTTATATCCGAGGTTAGCCTCAAACCAGACAATGGATAAGATGTAGCTTGCTAACAAACCACTAATCGCAATAAACGACCACTTCTTGATTTTCTTAGGCTCCACCTTCATCTCCCAAATTGAACGGGCCGCTCCTAATTTGAACAAGTGCCGCAGATGAAATTCTAAAATAGAATGACCCAAAATAAAACTTATTGATCTATTCGAATTCCTTTTACGTTCTTAGTTACCTACTATTCATAGCGGCCAAAAACAGCATCTTTCAAATTTTTCTTAACTATCACGCCTGCATTAATTACCAACGCCTATTTATTAAGCTCAATTGCAGCAGCAATGTAGGACCGCAATTCTTGTTCCTGCATTTTCTCCAGAGACAACACCCTCATCCGTTTTGTTTCACCATGGAGCATGCCGTATTTGTCTTCAATGAAAGCGCCTTTCAAGAACCCAATATCAACTCCGTAAGGCATGGTTCTCATGTGGCACAAACCTGATCCATTGTAGGAATAGGTAGTAATCTTTTCTTTCTTTGTTTCTGACACTTCACTGAAAGCAAGCAGTATGTCCCTCACCTCACAGAATAAATCGCTCTTGGGAGATGCCAGATCTCTATCAAACTGCATGATTATTCGCTCCTCTAATGCTCTCCACACTCCTCTAATGCTCTTTACACTATAGGCATATATTTAAGATAAAGGAACTGTTCAGGTCTATTTGCCACTGGCCAGAAAAAACCGAACGCTCGCATGATATTGGACAAAACTACTCTACGGAGATAGCCTGTAAATGCACTTACGCTATTTTCTCTCTTAGCTCCTTCGATTCATTTGTCAGCGAACCTGAATTGGCAGTTAACGGAGAAATTTTTTTGCACGAGACCCAAAGGGAAACATTCTGGGCTTCCAACTTGTTGACGCTGTTTCGTCCAAGTAGTTGCGGATAATGATATTTGAATTCGGAAATGACGGAGAAACCATGATAAAAAAAATAGCAAAATGGACAGCGTATACATTCGGCGCCTTTGTACTTCTTGTAGGAGTAGCATATGGCGGAATGCGTCTTAGTGATGGTCCAGTGGAATTTTTCCCCTGGTTTACCATTAGTATCGGCGGCCCGTTTCGAAGCGGCGAATTAGCTGCCTCACCTGACAATTGGGATTTTATTAAGGATCGGGAGGAAATCGAATTTCAGACTCTAAACCCGACAACCTCGCGAACCATATGGGTGCCTGTAATAGACGGCAAGCTCTACGTTGTCAGTGGTTACATGAATTCAACAATCGGGCGCGTATGGAAACAGTGGCCAAGCTACATGGAACAAGACAATAGAATTCTTCTTCGGGTGGATGATGATATTTATGAGCAGAGGCTAAATCGAATAACTGAGGGACCCATAACCGCAGCAGTTATGTCAGAAGTGGCGCGCAAGTATTTCGGAGCGCCAGCACAGGTCAACCCGGCTGCCGGGGCCGCGGTTACCAGCGGATCGGCGTGGCTATTTGAGGTAGTCGATAACTAGACAAAAAAGGCCGATTCAGTTTTCCTGAATCGGCCTTTTTATCTACTTCCTTCTGAGCCAGTTTTTGCAAGTATTTCTAGATCAACAAACAAAAGCTCGCCTAACTAATCTGCAACCCAGGGCGGATCAATTAGTAACTCCGGATCGACATTAGCCTTAGGAATAAATTTCTGCGTACGCCCATTCTGATTGTCACCGCCATACATGTTGCCGTCAGTATCGACTGTAAAACTATGCACTTCGATGTAGCCATCGGGTAATTCCGGCGGCACCAACCATGTGTATTTGTAATTGCCTTCAAAATCCAGATTCACAAAGCGAAGCGGCCTAAGGTCAGTTATCCAGATATCGTCTTCATTGACTATGATATCCAGTGGCAAAGTAAAACCATCCCATACGTCCACAAAGTCCATCTCGGCTGGGTCACTGGTAGTGCGAAACAGATTGATGCGCCCCCCAGTTCGATCCAGTGCAAAGATTAGTCCTTCTGGCCCAACTCCTAGGGCATGAATGCCTTTAAACTGCCCTGGACCGCCTCCGTCACCGCCAAATTCAGACAGATAATTCAAATCTTCGTCGAGAACGATTATGCGATTATTGTCACCTTCTGAAGTTCCATCGGCTATCAGAACGCGACCGTCTGGCAGGAAGGCAACATCCTGTGGATGAGACAGATGGTTCACACCATCTGCTCCAACTACATTCTTTTCGCCAAAGGTCTTGAGTAGCCTGCTGCCACCGTTTGAGAATACGTAAATCTGACTGAATGTTTCGTTGATTACCCAGACTTTTTTCTCTGGGTCATAGGGGCTTATGCGAACGCGATGAGGTCCGGGACCATCGGAGTCTGCGCAGAGAAAATCCCATTGGTCCCAAAGATCTGTGACTTCGCCATTTGCGTCCAGGGTATACATGCAATTTTGCCAAGTGCGCAGCTCAGTTTGGAACAGGACATTTATCCCAAGAGTGCCAGCGTGCTGCTCAAATTCTTCCGGAATCGGATAAGGCAATAAGGTCTCGCCACGCATCAGAACGAAGATTCGATTAGGTGACTCGGCAAATACGCCAGAATTGCCCCCTAGAGCGAAACCTTGCTTGGCAAAAGGATTTTGCCAGGCTCTCACCACGTTATATGGACTAGGACCAATAGGTCCTCTGGCATTGCCCTGACCTTGGGCGTAACTGACCGCTGCCAACAGCGCCGTTATTAAAAACAGTGATATTTGTCTTGTTAACCGCATCTCTCTCTCCACTCATAATTATCAATGCCGAAACTATCATGAAAATCATCCAATTCCCAAGTTACAAACTGCAACATACTGCCCTTTCTACCGCTTTATCTTCCACTGCCCAGCCTGTTAAAATTGAGCATTATTTGGACCGGAGATGTTGTGTCATGACCACCCCAGTTACTAGACGGGAATTTCTTAACTTGTTGGGAGCCTACGGTGGCACGTCCGCTGTATTGCAGGCCGGCGCTGCTCTCGGGTTCATGCCCAACACCAGCCAGGCGGCGGATATATCGCTTATGGCAAACAATGGCAAAAAGGTCGCCATTCTCGGCACAGGCATCTCTGCATTAACTACTGCGTGGGAACTCACCAAGGCAGGCTATGACTGCACTCTGCTGGAAGCTTCTCACCGCCCTGGCGGAAGAATGTTCACAGTGCGTTCCGGTACCGTGATTGACGAGATCGGCAATTACCAGCGCTGCGAATGGGACAACGATCCTCACCTCTACTTCAATGCCGGCGCAGCTCGAATTCCCAGCATTCATAGCAGCGTACTGAAATACTGCAAAGAATTGGAAGTCGAACTGCAGGTCTTCGTCAACGAAAGCAAGACAGCCTGGGTTCAGGACGACGCGATGAATGGCGGCAAGCCCATTAGAAATACAGACTACTCATCGAGCATGAATGGTTTTATTTCGGAAATGCTTACCAAGTCTTTGGGCAAGGGCCAGCTAGACTCCGATCTTACCGAATCTGAATCTGAAACTTTGCTGGGCATGCTACGCAGCTTTGGCGACCTTAACGAAGACATGCTCTACAAAGGTTCCGTAAGAGCTGGATATGGCTCCGGCGGTTTCCTCGATCATGGCACCAAGAGGGATGTAGTCGCCCTACGCGACCTATTGAAAACCAGATTGGCCGGCAGCGTTATGGTCACTACTCAGGAAGGCACTGGCAGCGGCCCTCTTCTTATGCAACCTGTTGGCGGCATGGATCGTATTATCTACGCTTTTGCCAACCGACTTGGCGATCGAATTAAATTCCGCGCTCCCGTTACGGAAGTAATGGTTAAAGACGATGGCGTTGAAGTGGCTTATGAACAAGATGGTGAAACACAGCTGTTGAAAGCTGACTACTGTTTCAATTGCATACCTAGCCATCTGATGAGTGGAATTCCAAACAACTTCCCTGATGAATATACAGAAGCGATGAATTACATTCGTCGTGGCCGAGCTTATAAGGCAGCATTTCAGGCGAAGGAACGGTTCTGGGAAAAAGAAAATATTTATGGCGGCATAACCTGGGTTAATGCACCTAGCGCACAAATTTGGTACCCACCTCATAATATTCACGGAAAGAAAGGTATTGTGCTTTCTGCTTATAATTTCGGTGGCGCTAATTACACTGAAATGAGTCAGGAAGATAGAATCGAAGATTTTCTTTCTGCCGGCGAAAAAGTCCATCCTAACTATCGCGAAATGTGTGAGAAGCCCATAACCATTGCGTGGCATCGCATGAATCACATGTTGGGTTGCGCACCTAGATGGGCACGCAGTCGAGGTGGCTGGTCAGAGAAAGAAGAACATATGTATGAAACACTGAGAGCGCCTGTGAATGGGCGTCATTACATGATCGGTGATCAGGCCACACAGCACTCTGCTTGGATGGAAAGTGCTATTCAATCTGCTCACTACGCTTTAGCAGATTTGGATCAACGAGTGAGAACAGAACCAGCATGAAGAAACTAATCACAGTAACAGCACTAATGCTCTCGGCTCTTTGTAGTATTTCAGCTAGCGCAGCAGAGGGTGATGTAGGAGTAGCAGCTACAATGGATGATCGCTACTGCACCACCTGCCATGGCGCCGACGGTGTAGGCAATCTTGCTATCGAAGCTCCCCGATTGGCTGGCATGGAAGGCTGGTATTTAAAACGCCAGCTGGAAAACTTTAGAGCAGGAATTCGCGGGACACATGCCGAAGATATTCCGGGCCTGGAAATGCAGCCCATGGCGGAAAAGCTTAGTAACGAAAGTATTACGGATCTTGTTGATTGGATTGGCGGCTGGGAATATGTACCTGCCGCGGTAACGGTTGAAGGCAATGATAGACAGGGACGAACTGCCTTTCAAAGTTGCGCCGCTTGTCACGGAGCAAATGCAGAAGGTAACGAAGCCTTGGGTGCTCCCGCTCTCGCTGGCCAGAACGACTGGTACTTGATCACTCAAATAGAAAACTTCCGCTCAGGCGTAAGAGGATCACATCAAGACGATACCTTTGGTGCTCAAATGGTCACCATGTCTAAGACTCTAAGAGACGAGCAAGCTATTCTGAATGTTGTGAGTTACATAAATACACTTCAGAAATAGAAGATTGAGGAGTGTTGCAACCCGGCTGTAAACGAAGTGTTGAAGCCCGGCTGTAAACGAAGTGTTGCAGCCCCGTCTGCAAAACAGAGTCTGGCGGCGACACTCTTAAGACTCACTCCTAAGCGACCCTCCAAACTGTATTTCCTGTCGCGGCTTTGGTTATACCTGCGCTGCATTTAAACTCAATTCGCAAACAAGCTCTTTGCTAAAAGCCAAATATCCCGGCCAGATTTCGAATAAACCGCAAAGCCAGGGTCAACCTGGGGTTGCTTTGAATCATTGATCCCATTGCATCCACTTCGACTGTAATATTTTCCATTGCTTGCGCTGCCTCCAGGCCTCTGCCTGTAAGACTGAATTCGATCAGTCGATTGGGGCCAAGATTTCGGATCTGAATCTGTAGCTCTTCTACTTCACGTTGTTCAGTGATTGCAGGTCTTACACTGCTCTTGTTAGTAGCAATAATGTCCAAGACATTCCAATTAAGATAGCTGTCAGCGGGGACTGGCAGCAGCTTGATTTCGATCAGTTCCTGTATCTCCGTGCCCGTATTGCCCACTGTAATATTGTATCTGGAAGTACAACGGCTGAGTTCCGACTCATCGGAAATGTAAAAATCGCTACAGGTGGAAAATCCAAGTCCGGCTCCATATGAAACTTCGTAATCGGCGGCAAATAAAATTCGAAATGTTACGGGGAAGAAAACAAAGAGTATCAACAAGACTGCTACAAAAATGACAGCACGCTTCTGATTGTAGGTATAGGAGTATGTAGTCATTGATCCTGATTTTCTCAGTGTGCAAAATCGCTGGCAATACTTTCGAGAGCTTTCATCTCAGTAAAATGAATGATCAGCCAGCGTGTTGTGATAAGTGCCCGCGAAGATCGGCGATTGTCTTTAACAAAATCAGCAAGGTCAGCGCCGGTACTGCCGAACCAAACATCATTGTCAGAAACCCTCCAAAAATTATCGTCACATGCATAATGATAATCCGACGGTAGGGTTCTCCCATCTGTTTCCCTGTGTCCTTGCCAATATACTCTCTTCGGCCGAGAAAATTCACATAATAGGAAATCCCGTGACTTATGAAAAAAGCGAGAAGTGCTGGTGCCAAGCGAAGAAAGTCAGCGAACACTTCGGCAGTTGAAATATCTCCCTCGCCCGCGATGCTTGAACCAAAGAAGGCATAGATAAAGAGCAGATGACCCGCCATAAAACCGCCATAGTGGCCAACAAAAAACGGCCCATAAAAAAGCACGGCCCAGCCTGAAACTTTGCCGAGTTTAAGGAGATTATAAAAGCCGATAACTGCGCTCTCTGCCCAGAACAGCAGCATAACTTCCCCGATATCCCAGTCATACAAAAGAACACCCAGTATTGGAATGAGGTTTGCGACAAGAAGAGCCAAGCTTGATAAAGAAGTAATACCAATGGCATTACCGGTCTCAATTCCGACCATTGGCGGCCCGGGCATTCTGATCTTTTCCTGCATTGCAGAAAAATCCAGTTTTGCAGGCGGGCTACTTTCCGATGGAAATAATTCCCGCAGTTCCGTAATCAAAAATTGCGCCCTTTCCTCGTCAATAGCAGACCCGAAGCCTATTTCTTCACGGCCATAATTGAATACCAGATGTGGTCCTCTCCATCCTGTTCCTGCACTTTCGTCTGGCTGCTGACTACGGAAGTCTCTGACCAGCTCTTTGCGGTATCGGGCACCAAAGCCAATTCCAAAAAGCCCGACGCGCAGAATTAAATCGCCCTGGTTCACGCGAAGAGTTTCTCTGCCAAAAACAAGAATGAGAAATAGAATAAGCAGAACTGCGACACCAGTAGACCAACCAAGTAACCAAAACCCAGTGAATAGTAGAGATACCAGTGAAAAAAGGCCGCCATCTCCCGCATCAAGCAAGGACCCGCCTACAGTGAATAAGGGCGTGCTGAACATAGCAAGGAAGGCACCGGAGATGAGTATTGCAATCCAGGATCGCTTAAAAGGAAGGCTTCGGTAATAGTCTTTGCCAGATGATGTTGCGCTATCCAGCCCCAATGAGAATTGAGGTTTGTATGGTCCCATCGCTTTGAGACGCCGGCGCTTGGCCACAAATTTTGATTCAGACTTGTTAACAGCCATAAGAACCAATTGGTCAGAAGGTTGAAGTGCGTGGAATAATTTGGATTAAGCTATTTAATCCCTGTTCTTGTCTCTGTGAATTCAAATTGGAGATTGATCAGCGAATTCTTCTTTCTACATTCTATTTTCTACGCTCTCCTGTTCGCCGGTCAGAAGTTCTGCGATCCTCCCCTTTATACGCAACTTTACTATCGCTACCCTTTCTTCTCTCGCTACTCCTTCGGCCATTTTCGCTTCTTTTTTCTTCACTCATCGTTTTGTCCTCAGTCTTCCCGTAGTCCAGATTAGTAGTTGGGATTAATAGTTTAGAAAAATAGTTGAGTAATGAAGAATGCGTATCGCACTTATGTTCTTTCTTACTCTGTCAGGCTAGATATTGAAATTTCGATACTGCACTGATTTAACGCCATCCAAGCCAATATCTTTAATCGAAATTAACCGCAGGGCGGCTATCTATCATGATCTTGTCGAGTACATTCTGCGCTTTTTTCTTATCTGACAGATCCTGTACTTCCAGCATCTCACATTGATCGTCTACCATCTGAGATATAGTCACTGGATAGAATTTACAATCATCGGGTCGATCCAGGTAGATATCACAGGTATATAGCTCTTTATTGGGAGCACGCCTTAGCCAAGGACATCGCTCAAGCTGCTTACCTGATTCAGGATCAATCCAGATTTCTCCTCGCTGAACATATCTGAATATATCGGGTCTAAATGTCTCCCAAAACTCTAGTTCACTTTCAGTTGCGGACAGCCCGCCGTGTCCGTATTTTGTACAGCATTTCCCACATTGATTACATTCTTTCAAGCTTCAGCTCTGCTCAGAATCCGACGGGCTTAAGTGAGCCGCCAGTGGGATTTCATTAAATGAACCCTCAGTCATTTGCAGCTTTTGCAGCTTCAGATTCCAGATATCTTTCACCTCTTAACGCACCGGTCATGCTGTAATTTCCTTCATGGCAGGCATACTCGTAAATATGATCGCTTTCTTCATTTCTAGTGAATGAGAACTCACCTCGCCAAGCTTCGGTGTAATACCTGGGATCATTCACCGAAAACTGATAGTTCAGCTCCGTATCAGAAGTACGGGTGAATCGCTCAGTTATGTGGGCTTCACTACTTAATAACATCGGCCGACCGATAGTGGCACGCTCTGGATTTACATCGCTGAAATGTGTTGTCTCTACAACTAGAGTGTCTCCTTCCCAGTGCCCTACCGAATGTCCTTCCATGGTTCTTATTGCATCTGGACGCTGGTGTCCGTTCATGTGAATGATACGAAGCGGCACGACTTCTTCACTTATGATCGCTATCGTATCTTCAGTCTGCACAAAGCCACTATACAACTGATACATGAAAGCTCGCATGGGTGGTGAATGCCAAGCCTCAATGCAACGCTCGGTACCAGGCCTCTGCTCTGGGCCATCGTAACCAACTCCTCCGAAATACGAATGAGCGGATCTTTGAGTGCCAAGTTCGTTATAGGGAAGCACGCCATTCTCTGGGTATACAATCACTGAGCTTCTATACTCACCGTTTACTATTGCCAGTACCGGCGGACCAAAAATATCAATGTCAGGATCGGTGTTGTCTTCATTCCCTTGAGCAACTGTCTGAGCGAAGCCATTAGCCTGCCCGGGTGACAGCACCAGAGGGAGGCCTTCTGGACGCTCCAGCATGGTATTGAATCTGGTTCCCCAAACTGCTTGAAAATCTGGCTGGCCAAATTCAGTTCTGGGTACCTGGTAAGTTTCAGCGGATTGAGCCAAGCTCAAGGAGCTGAAAAGGCAGGCGGTGAGTGCGAAGCTAAGCTTACGAACATGCATAAAAACAACCTCTATTTAGGTACTTATTGCCAGAGAAGGTCGAGCCTTATCCAGCAAATGCCATGTGATATGGTATTTAGCTTCTTTTTTAATACCAAAAAGACTACTAAGCGACCAATTGTCTAGGAGTCTAGCATAAGGCTCAAGCTAGCATTAGTCTTCTATTCAGCCTATTTTGCTCTCTTTAGTCCTAATTCGGTTCAGCTATTTCTCAACTTTTCGCTTCACAAATAATTGAGAAATTCGAAGCTTTCTGTAATATTCAATCACTATGAAATTCGGCAAACCCGCCAAACATAAGGAAATAGGCATGGCTATCAAATCACTGGTTAAAATTTCAGTAACTATATTCTCAATACTATTCTCAACACTATTTACCTTAAACACTGCCCAGGCACATTGGTCTCTGGATAATGAGGCTTCCGAGCTTAGCTTTGTTACGGTAAAAGCCGAGCACGTAGCCGAGGTGCACACTTTCGAAATGCTGTCGGGAACCATAGGCGATTCAGGTGATGTTGAAATCACTATTGAACTGGCAAGTGTTAACACCATGATCCCCATTCGCAATGAACGTATGCAAGCCATGTTGTTTGAAACCAATCTTTTTCCGGTAGCTACTGTTACAGGAAATGTGGATATCGAAGCTCTTGCCGCTCTGGAAGCAGGGACTATTAAGACAATGCAAGTTCAGCTTGAATTGTCTTTGCACGGATCAAGCTCTTCACTCACGACAGATCTGATGGTCGTGCGTACCGGGCATGGACTAGTAGCATCTACTTTAAAGCCTGTGATCGTTACAGCAGAGTCGGCAGGGCTGGTTGCGGGTGTAGAGGCGCTTCGCGAAGTGGCGGGTTTACCAAGTATCAGTCGCGCTGTTCCAGTTAGTTTCACGGTAGTGTTTGAGCAGGGCCACTAGGGCTGCCTTAGGATTGAGGTGAGAACGAGAATGAGCGCTAATCAATTCGTGAGACTTACACTCGATTAAAAGAGGATGGACACAATATGAACAACTCCTACGCGCGATCGCAAAAAGTTTTGCATTGGTTGTTGGCTGTTCTGATTTTATTCTGGCTATTCGTCAGCGGCGAACTTGTGTCGAGTCTTGAGGGTGCCGAACAAGGCAACATCCTTATGGTTCATTCCGGCGGAGCAATCATCATCTTATTGCTGATGATTGCGCGTTTTCGTCTGCGTCTGAAAAATCCGGTGGCTCCACTATCGAACTTGAAACCCTGGGAACAGAAGTGGGGTTCGATAATGCACAAGTGCTTCTACCTTCTCGCCTTGCTCATGGTGTTGAGTGGCATTCTTCAGGGCATGGTTTTTGATCAGGACGTTCGCGTTTTTGGATTAGTAAATATTACCGTCGGGCACAATGAAGGACTGCTGCAAGTTTTTCATGAAGTACATGAGATAGTGTCTCTTCTGTTTAAGCTGTTTATCGCTATCCATATACTGGCAGCGCTCAAACATCAATTCCTGGACAAACAGCCATTCTTGAAACGAATGTCCTAGTCAGGAACTGATATTCTAACCCTTAACTTTTCCCTACTCTCGCGATGAATTTTTTCATAAATACAGGGTCAGGTTAAACTCTATATTTTCAGCCAAACAGACACTATTTGTCACGTTCTGGGTCATTGACTCCGGTAGCGATACTCATTATTCTCTGAGTGATTAACACACAAGAAAATCAACTAGATACCGGAGATTACAATGAATACTCGCCGTTGGATCACAGCAAGTGCCAGCATAGCTACAGCAGCCTTTGTGCTTTTTGTCGCACCCGCTCTGGCTCACCACTCGAGCACCCCTTTCTATGATCCAGACCCAGAGAAAAGAGTAGACATCGAGGGAGCCGTGACTCGTTTCGTATTCAGAAATCCACACGCTTTCTTGTTTGTGGACGTAACCGATGCCAGTGGCGAAACCACTGAATGGCAGATCGAGCTTGGCGCTCCGGTTGGTCTGCGTCGCGTAGGTTGGACCCCCGAAACATTACCAATAGGAACGATGGTTAAAGCCTCAGGACGACCTTCACGAGCTGACGGTTCAACGGGCCTTTGCTGCGTACGCATGACAAGAGCTGACGGCAGCCCAGTATTGGAAGGTGGCCGTGTTGAAGACGCATCACAGAATCGATAGGTTTCCGGCGTCCAAAACTCGAAGTCTGGAGAATTTATGAAAGCTGTACTAACAATCGGAAAAACTATGAATAAGAAATCCGCAATTATTAGCTCGCTAGTTCTGGCCCTGGGCCTGATCTCTTCGCCACTTAACGCTCAGGTAGCCAGTGTTCCCGATCTGTCAGGCGTCTGGGATGGCGGCTTTGGCGCACGACCAGTTAATGGCGAAACAGTGCCCTGGGGTGATGAAAATTTCCCTAAATTGAATGAACGTGCCCTCGCCTATCAACAGGTTTGGGATGAGATTATGGCTCCTAAATATGATTGTCAGCCAGCATCTTCACCGGCAATTCAATATGACCCCTATCATATGCAGGTTACTCAGTGGCCTGACCGTGTATTACTGAGATACGAAAAAGACGATCAGCTAAGAACAATCTGGATGGATGGTCGCGAGCCTAGCTCTGTTGATTTCGGCATCCAGGGCTTTTCAGTAGGTCATTACGAGGATGATGCGCTTGTAATCACTACTACTCACTTCGTATTCGATGTAGCTGGCTTCGATGACTATAATGGCATTCCATCGTCCTCCCAGAAAATCGTCCGCGAACGCTACTGGCGTGATGGAGAGGATCTTAAAGTAACCCTGGAAGTAGAAGATCCAATGTTCTTGCTGGAACCAACTTCCTATACTACGAGATGGGTACCAGCGCGCCCAGGCTACCAGTTGTCTACCTATGACTGCGATCCTGAATCGTCCAGAGCTTCAGTACGTTTCTTTCCATCGAAGTATAAGTAAGCGAGCATCAATCGACGTTCTTAATCGGAAATGACTTTTTTGAATATGAGAGTCGGATACCAGAGCTGGAACCGAACGTCTGATATGAATAGACAGGGCTGTATCTCCAAAATCTGGAGTGCAGCCTTTTTTCGATCCAGACCCGAACATTCCACCTCTTCCTATGAGTAAGATACCCTCACTTCATGACCAGCCAGATTCCTTCGGCTGGATATCAATTGCCCTGCATTGGGTGACTGCTATCGCTATTTGTCTGTTGTGGTTTCTGGGCAATAGCATTTCCTACCTTCCAGTGACCGAGGTTGATGACCGACGAGCACTGCATATAGCAATTGGACTTAGTGTCTGGGCTTTGCTGGCGGGAAGAATTTTGTGGAGATTCCTATCCCCACACCCCCATGTCAGAGGGCAGACAGAGCTGACTCACAAGATTGCCCGCATCGCCCACACTGTAATACTTGCCACGCTTGCTGTGATGATCATCTCTGGTCCGATCATGGCGTGGAGCTTGGCTGACAATAGCGAACTCGCCAATATTGCTTTGATGTTTCATTCTTTCGCGGCTACAGCATTGCTGATTTTGGTGGTGTTACACGTGCTTGCCGCGCTGAAACACTTGATGTTTCACGATGATGAAACCATTGTCAGAATATTTGTACCCAGAAATCCTGACTAGTCATTCTCTCCCTAAGTTTGATGCTCTCAAACATTGACCTTTGCCCGGCATTTCCTGATATGCTTCCAAGCTGTTAATCGGAGCCCTAGAGCGGACTCCGGCAAAAAAAATATAAGATTCCGGAGGGAACATGACAGCAAATACCGCTGCAGATAATCAGGACAACGCTGACGCTCACTTAAAATCCAATATGAGAAAGGTGGCAATGGCGGCACTGGCTGGCACCAGTATCGAGTGGTATGACTTCTTCCTCTATGGCACCGCTGCTGCCCTGATATTCCCCACCGCTTTCTTTCCGGAAAGTACGCCAACCATGGCATTGATACTTTCCTTCGGTACTTTTGCCTTCGGCTTCATTGCCCGCCCTATCGGCGGCATCCTGTTTGGACATTTTGGCGACAGGGTCGGTCGTAAACGAACTCTGGTGTTGGCCCTGATCATGATGGGTATAGCCTCAACCATGATTGGATTGTTACCCACCTATGCAACCATAGGCATTGCCGCCCCTATACTGCTCACCGTATTACGGTTCGCTCAGGGACTGGCTATCGGAGGCCAATGGGGTGGCGCCATGCTACTGGTTACCGAAAGCGCCCCTGCGGACAAGCGAGGCTATTATGGAGCCTATGCCCAAGCCGGCGCTCCCGTTGGAGTAATCCTGGCCAATCTCGCTTTCATCGCTATTAGTGCAACTGTTTCTGAAGAATTTTTCATGAACTGGGGCTGGCGAATACCCTTCATCTCCAGCGTTTTATTGATCGGTGTCAGCATGTACATCCAGCTACATCTGGAAGAGACAGATGCCTTCAAGGAACTCGAGGCAGCCAAAGAAGAGAAACATGCTGATGATGTGGCTGCGGCGCCAGTTCGACGATCACCTGTGCTGGAAGCGCTTATTAAATACCCCAAAACCATCGGACTTGCCGCTGGGGCATTTCTATCGATTCAGGTCTGCTTCTATATCCTGATTGGTTTCGTGCTTGCCTACGGCAGCGACCCCGATGGGGCGGGAATGAGTCGAGATACAATGCTGCTCGCTGTATTGGTTGCATCCGCGATACAAATCCCAACCCAGTTTTTTGCGGCGAGCTATTCCGATCGCAATGGAAGACGGGGCATCTTCATGATCGGTGCCGTGTTAATGGGCGTCTGGGCGTTTGCACTTTTCCCGCTTATTGATACCTCGAGCTTCTGGATGATCGTTCTGGCCATTACCGGCGGACTTTGTTTTCTGGGAATGATGTATGGCCCGCAAGCGGCTTTGTACACCGAGCTGTTCAGCACCGAAGTACGTTATTCAGGAGCCTCTCTCGGTTATCAAATTGGCGCCATTGTCGGCGGCGCGTTCGCTCCGACCATAGCGACTATTCTATGGACGCAATACGATATTATCTGGGTGTCTGTGTATATGGCGGGGGCTTCTGTAGCATCACTAATTTGCGTGATGATGCTAACCGAAACCTCAGGTAACAGCCTTCACGATTGATAAGTCTCAATTGCTGACAGAAAGAGTTATGGGGCTGGCCTAAAATCCAGCCCCGAATTTTATGACCCTCGCGAAAATAACCTACCCTGCTTAAGCGAAATCGAAGAGCTCTGGAATTATTACAAAAGAGAGGAGTCTCTCAGCGAGTTGTGGCTAGCCTGTGCCTACATATGGAATCAAACGACCGCAGAGCAAGACGACAGTCCATGTGATCAAGGACGTATAAGCAACGAATTTTGCGATAGGGGGTGGATTGGCATCCGGATCCCAGCCATGAATCACTGGGTTTATCTTCCAGTAATACAACAATGCATTTAGTCCCGCGATCACTATTAATACCATCTTTATCTGAAAACCAATGTTGATTGAATAACGCATCGGGTCGCCAATAAAGAAGAGTGCTCCGGTGATCAGGTTAAGTGCGAAGCCAATGAATACGAACGGCAACAACTGATGAGTCCCTACCTGATTTAGTGCCCTGAAATGACCGGCCATACGCAGATCGATAACGATCAAACCACCAAGTAGAAGTGAGAGCCCGATGAAATGGATGATCTCAAGTATTGGCCATAGCCAGTATGTGAGTAGTATCCACTGACTCAGTGAAGTTTCGGCTAGTGATAAGGAAAAAGATTCCAACATAATCATCCCTACTCAGATGTAGGCTATTAGACGGCCAGCAACAATCGCAGCCATCCAAAGTAAAAGTGAAACCAGAGCGATGTATTTTGTCGAATCGCTAATAGCGTAGTCCGCGTTATTGGCTTCAGCAGCACTTGCAGAATCGATCGCAAGTTCACCTCGTAATCGAGACTGAATAATCCCCGCCAGGACCATCCCGGCGATAATGGCGGCAATTTTCAGCAGAAACGGAACATTACCAACAAAGGTTACTGCTTGAGAAGTAAATAGAAGAATTCCGGAAATAGCGTTAATAATGAAACCAATCCAGGCCATCTTGCTTAGAGGCAAAAATGCGGCGGGATGAATACCGGGAAACATTCCCAATAGACGCAGATCGCGCATTGAGAATATGCCCACCACAATCGCCAGGCCGACAATGTGAATGGCTAGCAGTATTGGATAAGCCCATAGTGATTCCGCTACCCACATAGCGATAGAGCTAGACTCAAGCCTGAGAAACATGCTCTTGCCCCCTGAATCTATTGCTGGATTGTCTCTGGCTTATAAACATTATGGCTCTTGAGTCCCTGGCTGGTTTTTCAAAGCAGTTAATCTCACTGCATCTTTCATTTGTTTTCCGGTTTTATTTACCGTTCTCTTTAGCGCCAGAACATCAGCAATAATATCACTATCGCGAAGGATAATATTGAGTAAATACGAGTGATTTTTGTCCGGGATCAACATTGATAGTTAAGGATTGAGCTGGTAATTCTGAAATCTATCTAGCGCTGCCTCACTCTCTCCGTCTACCTCTCTCTTCTAACACTCTCTGCCCAACACTCACTATCCTTTAGAAAGCTCCTGTAAATGTCACCCAAGAGTAGCCTGGATTGGAAATGATGGGGTGTTAGATTGGAGACTCCTCCTATCCTCGGAGGTGGGGGTCGGTGTCGAAATAAGTGTCGCTGCCAAAATAAGTGTCGGTGTCGAAACAAATGTCGGTATCGATTAGGAAGGACAGCTAAGGCAGTATGTGATCTAGCCGTTATTTATCTCTAGACCTCGCCAGGTGATAAATAGTTTTGCGGCAAGAGATCAGAGCTTACACTGACCCCCTACCACTTTGTAGCAACTTTGCGCCTGAAGCTTTCAAGCTTTATTGTGCAGTCCTTCTCGTGCGATCTGTCTTCTGCACAAAAATCTAAGCTAGCTCTAGCATCTACTTAATATGCAGTTTTTACAGGTTTATATGAAGTTCTAACGAGCCAGCATGGCCACCAGTAGCTTAACTTGAGCATCGTCCAGACGTTTGCCAAAGGCAGGCATTACGCCATTTCTACCGGAGGCAATTGAAGCCTGAATTTCTTCCAACTCACCACCGTATAACCAAATATCATCTGCCAAGTTAGGCGCGCCCAGCAGGATATTGCCACTACCATCTACACCATGACAGGCAGAACAGTTTTGGTCGTAAGCAGCTTTGCCAGCATGAGTTTCGATGCCGTCGTTACCAAGCTGCATAACATAGTCTGCAACCGGCCCAACATTGACCCCGAGTATAGATTCCCACGCCAGCATATTGGCATTTCTTCCATTGCGAATTGTCAGCTCGATATCTTGAGCACTGGATCCCCACTGCCAATCAACATCCATTAGATTCGGGAAAATTGACGCCTGACCTCGAGCGTCAGGACCATGGCAGGTAGAACATTCACGGGCGAAGATACGCTCTGCCGTTTCCATCAGACCCAAGTCATTCTGAATCTCGGCAAGACTGGTGGCCGCAATGTCAGCCCTTACTTGAGCGAAGCTCTCATTGTAGCCCTCATAGCTCTCGACAAGACGAGAGCCCTGAGACCAATTCAACAAGCCTTTATATGTTCCGAGCCCGGGATAGAGCATCAAATAGATTATTGAGAAAACCATGGCGGCTAGAATCATCCAAAACCACCAAAGCGGAGGAGCATTCGATCCTTCTCGGAGATTGCTATCCCAAACCGGTTCTACTTCGGGCTCCTTTTTTGCATCAGCGGAGAAATAGATGCTGAACACTAGCCAGGCAAGTGTAATTAATCCGACCAGTGTTAGGACTACAATCCAACCACCCCAAAATCCTGTAGGCAAATCAGCCATGATATTAATCGTCCTCCAGTGGTAGGCGTGCAGTTTGGTCAATCTGCTCATCATTGCCTCTGTAGCTAAACCAGAGCGCGAGGCCAACCATAAATGCCATCACTAACATGTCGCCAATAAATATAAACATTGTCATAGTGTCTGCTCCTCACTCAGCCCGGTGCCGAGCATTTGCAAATACGCTATCAGGGCATCAATCTCTTTCAAGCCTTCCAATTGCTCGGGAGCTGATGCAATTTCTTCGTCACTATAGGGATGGCCAAGAAACTTAAGCCCGCTCATCTTCGCTGAGATATCTCCAGCTTGCGTGGCATCTCTTTCAGCTAACCAAGGGTAGCCCGGCATAATACTTTTGCTTACCACTTCTCGCGGATCAATCAGATGTATTCGATGCCAATCATCAGAGAATTTTCCTCCGACCCTATGCAAGTCAGGGCCGGTTCGCTTTGAACCCCAAAGAAACGGCCTGTCATAAACAAACTCGCCTGCTCTGGAATAAGGCCCATAACGCTCAACTTCTGCAATCAGTGGTCTGATCTGTTGAGAGTGACATACATGGCAGCCTTCGCGGATATAGATGTCTCTTCCGGTCAGTTCAACTGCAGAATAAACACGGGTATTTATTGTCGCTGTTTCCAGGCTTTCCTGGTTCAAAATCGGCACGATCTGTACTAGACCACCGATAGACGAAACCACGAGAATTCCAAAAATTAGCAGACCAATGTTTTCTTCGATCTTCTTGTGTAATGAAAGTCCACTCATGAGGCAACTCCATAGGCGGGGTCGACCGCCGGAATCTGAACCTTAACGGCATGTCGCCCCTTAAGAGTCATGAATAAATTAAATGCCATCAGTACTGTGCCTCCGAGGAAAATCAAGCCTGCAATAAGACGCAGCCCGTAGAAAGGAGCCATACTTGCCATGATGTCCTTGAAGCTAAAACTGAGCTCGCCAATTTCATCGACGCTTAACCAAAGCAGGCCCTGGGAAACACCTGCACCCCACATAGCCATGACATAAAGCATAGTGCCAGCCAGCGCCAACCAGAAATGAATATTGGCCAGACGCACACTGTAAAGATCAACACCAACCAGCCTTGGTACTAGATAGTAAAACGTGCCGTAGGTGATCATCGCGTTCCAGCCCAATGCACCGGAGTGTACGTGGCCGATAGTCCAATCGGTAAAATGGCTGACAACGTTGACGCTTGGGAAGGCCATCATCGGTCCTTCGAATGTTGCAAGACCATAGAACGCTAGAGATAGTACGATAAACTTCAGAGCTGGATCGGTTTTCAGTTTTTCCCAGGCTGTACTCACCGTCATGATGCCATTAATCATGCTTGCCCAAGACGGTGCTAACAGAACCACACTCATCACCATTCCCAGAGACTGTACCCATTCCGGAATCGCACTGTAGTGAAGATGGTGAGGTCCAGCCCAGATATAGCTGTAAACGAATGCCCAGAATGCCACTACTGAAAGCCGATAACTCCAGATTGGCCGCTCGGCATGTTTAGGTAAGAAGTAATACATCATTCCGAGAAATCCACCGGTGAGTAGAAAACCCACTGCATTATGTCCATACCACCATTGAACGACAGCATCCTGTGCTCCGGCGAAGATTGAATAAGACTTTGTTGGACTAACAGGAATGGCCAGGTTATTTACGATGTGTAACATGGCAACTACAATTATCAAAGCACCGTAGAACCAGTTTGAAATGTAAATTTGCTTGATTTTGCGAGTCGCTAGTGTGCCGAAAAATACTACCGCGAAGGCCACCCAGACGATGGTTATTGCAATATCCCAAGGCCACTCAAGTTCGGCGTACTCTTTAGACGTGTTTAGACCAGCCAACAAGGAGAGGCCTCCTGTTAGCACTACTATTTGCCAGGCATAACAAACAAACCAGGCTAACTTCGGCGCAAACAACTGAACATGAGAAGTTCGCTGAACACTGTAAAAGGCCGTAGCCATTAATGCGGACACACCAAAGCCAAAGACAATGCCGTTGGTGTGAAGCGGCCTGAGTCGGCCAAACGATAGCCAGAACTGCCCAAAATCAATTGTCGGCCAGATAAGTTCGGCGGCGATATACACACCTGCCACCATTGCCAGAACTGCCCAGACCACTGAAAACTGGATCAGCCTAATTACAATCTTATCGTGATAAATGTTTGTACTTGCTTCGCTCATCTATACTCTCTGAATAAGTAGTTCTAAATAAAAGGTCTGAATAAAAAGTTATAAAAGTGTGCTGAATATTCTGCTTGGCTAAGTTTTCTACTCTCAGTCTTTCTTAATCATTTTCTTTCTTAAACACCCAGCAATGGACCTACACCTAATGTCCAGAACATCATGCTCATGCCCAGCAGGCTTACAGCCGCCACCAATAACCAACCCACTAGCGCTGATGCCATTAGCATGCCCCGCTCTGGCGGTATGCCCAGCACTATGGGAATGCCTTTATAGAGCAGATACATCGCCCAGATCATGGCAGGGATCATCACCAGAATATTCATAAACACATTAGGGAATAAATGAGCGAGGCTGCCAATTGCTAATGGCTCACCAACGATGGTGATTAATGCCATATGACGGCCGAGGGAGGCGGCTGCTCCATAAGTAGTCGCCATCCACTGGCTAATGATAGACGTAGTGATGAGCCCAACCACTAAAACCCAAAAGTAGCCAAGGCTGATAATTATCAGGGATTCTCTAGCCATCATCAGGGGTTCATCCGCACCCAGGCGCCAGCCAAAATTGGAAGCCCCTATATAGGCGAATAGTGGAGGCAGGATCACTAGCCAGAGTGAGTATCGAAATAGAACGGTAAAAGGCGAGGGATCCGCTTTCGACAAATTTTCGAACACCGCTGCAGGCTCATACAGCGATTTAAGTAATAGAAAAGAGTAGATTTGATTGCCCATACCTTGCCTGTGCCAGGACTCAGAAAGACTGAATCTGGCTTATTTATATATACACACGGGAATTTGTTCATTAACCAGCACCAGTCCAATTCCCTGTCGGACTCGGTTCATCGATCATAATGAACGTGTTGTCGCAATTATAGTTAGCCTCGAGGGCTAAAACAATTGATCTGCCTCAATTACATATAACAACTGCGTTACTGCAGCTGTTTTTGTACTACAGCTAGGGAGATGTTGCCGAGTAGTTAGTCCAGGTTTACCGAGAATCCAAATGTGCCTTCATAGACACTAGGATCTCCTTCCACGATGGTTGACCAAGTAACAGTGTAGTCACCTGAGACAAGCGCTGGCTGATAGATTTCCATCATAAGATCGTCAGCTCCCATGCTGTGCATGCCCCTGAGCTGATATTCGCCTGCTGGGCCGGTAAGAACGACACTACTATTGGGGACATCGGGCAAAGCTTCGAAAAATAAGCGTAGAGATCTCGGCTCGCGGCTTGCAGTTGAGTCTGCTGCGGGCTCGGAATTCAATAGAGGTGTGTGGGCTGTTCCGCCAACACAAGAAGAAAGCACTACACAGATGAGGACTAGAAATCCTGTGTCACGGATAGAACGTTTGCTGAACATATGGCTGACCCATTCTAGGTTCGAGAAAGATTTTAGGATTGCCATAGTACTACGAATTGGCTTCGTGGTTCTTATTTCTAGAGGCTGTTTCCCGGGGACTAGTCTTGCCAGGATGGTTGGGCAATTTTGCAGAAGGTCGGGTAATTTTCGGAGGGGCGAGTATTTTTCGGAGGGGGAAGCGTAATTTTCGTAGAGGGTCGGGCGCAGCTTCAGGGGAAGCCGATGGTTGGAAATCCAGCCAGCGTTTCGCTAGTGCTGATCTCGCTGCTTCTTTACCTGAGAAAGCTCTCGCGCGAATTGATCAAGTTTCATCCTGATCTCATCTTCTTTTTGCTTCTTGAGGAAAAGTAGATCGTTATCGCCAGAGACATCCTGTATAGGATCGCCGTTTGTCTCTTCTGCTGCTTGCGCAAATTTACTCATTCTTTAATAACTCCAGCCTGGTGCTCTGATTCTTTCATCTCGAATATGCTCGTTAAAGATGAATTTTCCAAAGCCCGCTGTGCAGGTTTTTGTTGTCGTTGCGTCGTTCTCTGCTTCAAGTCTGGCTGCTTATTGTTCGAAAAACGAAATTTTCTCGCCTCTCTCGCCCTTCACCTTCCGATTTTCTGATCAATTCTTGCTCAGAAAAATCAATAAGTTAGCTCACACCATGGAGCGCAACATATAGTGTAAATTCGGCAAAGTCAAACAATATATAGTGATTCAAAGCCCCTAGCTCACTGATATATAGACTATTTTTTAAGTGGTACACCAGCCCCCTATGCCTGTGTCAGCGCATCTGCAGCCGAATAAATCCTTATAAAACACAAGCTTAGCGAGATCCATGCAATTTCACGTAACAACTATTACAGGACATCCAGTTGATATTTAAAGGACACCCAATTAATTATATATTTTCAATCCTGCTATCAAAACTGCCGAAAATCGGGCGAATTCATTGGCAATTTATCCGATGATTGGAGAAAGAAATTTTGCCGGGTATTTAGAATGGTTTTGTGGCGACAACTAGAACGGAATCGGCGATAAAGCGCTCGAGGAAATACTTTGGACCGAGTTGGTTTAGTCAGTTAGATCGTCTGGTGACATTAGACTGAGGAGGAGACTGAAGCTTGGTATTGTTCGGGAAGGGTTTAGGCTTCCCTAGGTCCCGTATAGTAATTTCGAGGACGCTATGCCTCGTATCCATTTATGTGGATGTTTAAAGTCCACACCGGATTTAATTCTGCTTTCATGGAAATGCAGGAGGGAGTCTTCTGATCCTGCTGCAATAGAATAGTGCTTTTGAAATGCTGTAATGGATTTCATCCAGGAGTCCGCGGAGATACCTAGATCCTGCAGAATCTTCTGCTTCATCTCTAACGCCTCCAAATTACGACGCTTATCCTGCTCATTGGAATGAAGAGCCTTGCAAGTATTTTCCAATAAGTCGAAATAGCTCTGCTGACTGACTGGCAATGCATCATCGCTCATAGTGGCCAACTCAGCCATCGGCCGCAATTTCGCTTGCTTCCTCACAGTCTGCCGACCGACAAGGTGTTTGGTGTTCTTTCGCGTTAGTAATCGATGTTGGCGATAGCTGCGATTCTTAACTTTTTTGGCATGATTAATCAGCCGTTCCTGAACCGATGTGAAGTCACTGGCCTCCAGCGACTCGCTAATACCCGCTCTTACGGGGTTCAAGTCTACATAGGCCATGCAGGTAACCACTGCCTTTTCATCCAGAAGTGCCTGACTCTTGAAACGCCCTTCCCAGAATCGCCCGCTGCACTCATCTTCTTTATTCGCCCTGCGTGCGATGGACTCATTAAGACAACGCATAAACCAGCTAATATCCATTAGCCTCTCTCTCCAGAGACTTACGGTGCTGGCCAATTGCTTCTGCGCAGCTCTGCTTTTCATATTCATGCGCAGTGTTTTTATCAGTGAGGCGTTTCTTGGAAACAGTTCGGTCCAATGCTGAATCACTTCTTCATCCGACCAGGATTCTGCCTTCTTCTTATTCACAAAGAGCACCAGATGATAATGATTACTCATCACTGCGTAGGCGCAGATATCGATAGAGAATTGTGAAGACAGTTGTTTGATTCTTGTTACTAGCCACTGTTTTCGATGGTCGAAATTCTGACCGGAGACCGGATCATCGCCACACAAATAGGCGCGACGCACACAACGGGATATGCAGTGATAGTAGGGAGTATCGTCCAGCGATACTTGTTGATATCGAGCTCTAGTCACTTTTTAAGCATCTTATTACTTCTGAATCATTACTTTCCGCCCCAAAAATATCAGCAGACAAAATCGAGGCGGACCGCCGATTCTAGAGGGTTTGTAGTACTATGCAAGACAAACTTGGTAAGCTTAAAAGTGACACTGACCGGGACGCTGACACATAGATATTTCGACACATCGATAATCAGCATTAGCATAAAACCGACCCGGCACTGCCAGGGAACAGATAAAAGGGATATTAAACAAAGATGAGAATTGGCATCGACCTCGGAGGCACCAAAATCGAAGGTATTTTGTTAGCCGATGATGGTGTAGTTGTAGAAAAGCTTAGAGTGGATACACCCGCTGAGAATTATGAGGCTACCGTGGCCGCGGTTTGTCGTGTAGTTGGTTCATTGCAGCCCTCTGCCGGAGAGGCTTGCAAGGTAGGAATAGGGACACCTGGCGCTCTGACAATGAATACCGAAGTGATGAAGAACTGTAATTCAATCTGTCTTAATGGAAAGCCATTAAAGAAAGATATTGAAGACCAACTCAACTACGAAGTAATCATAGAAAATGACGCTAATTGTTTTGCTCTCTCCGAAGCTTGCTATGGTGCAGGAAAGAATATGGCAACGGTGTTTGGCGTTATTCTTGGTACTGGCACCGGTGGCGGTCTGGTCATCAACAAGAAATTGCATACCGGACCAAACCGAATCGCTGGAGAGTGGGGTCACAACTCAATCCCTGACTCGGTAAGGAAACTAATCGATTCTGATCGGCAATGCTATTGCGAGAGAGACAACTGTATCGAAACTGTTCTTTCCGGTCGCGGGCTAAAGCAGAGCCATCTTGAACGCACGGGAAATAGCCTCGAAGCCATAGAAATAGCGGCTTTAGCGGGTTCAGGAGATGAGCCTTCAAGAACATCAATTGATGTTTACAGCCAGCAATTAGCCCGCTGTTTATCCACGGCAATCAATATATTCGACCCGGAAATGATCGTTCTCGGCGGAGGCCTGTCCAACATCCAATCTCTGTATGAGACTGTGCCAAAATATATGGAAGGTTTTGTGTTTACCGATGTGATTTTGACTAAACTGTCGGCACCCACTTTTGGCGATGCCAGCGGCGCACTGGGCGCCGCCTGTTTGTGGCCGATTGACTAAATAGAATCTGTAAAACAATCAATCGTTGAATGGATGTCGAAGTACAATAGTTTCTTCGCGATCGGGGCCAGTAGAAATAATGTCAACTGGCACCTCTACACTCTCTTCAATGTACTTAATATAGTCACGGGCATTTTGCGGCAAGTCATCTAGACTCTTTGCGCCGACAGTAGATTCGGTCCAGCCAGGAAGTTCTTCATATACTGGCTCAAGATTCTTATAGGTGTCGATATCCATAAGGCTACCGGAAGTCTTGTCCCCTACTCCCTTATAACCCGTACATACCTTGATGGTTTCCAGGCCGTCTAACACGTCCAGCTTGGTCAGGCAGATTCCGGAAACACTGTTAATTCTCATGGCGAGCCTAACTGCCGCTGCATCGAACCATCCGCAGCGTCTGTCCCTACCTGTAGTTGCTCCCTTCTCATGACCAACCGAGGCGAGGTGAGCTCCAACTTCGTCGAATAATTCTGTGGGGAATGGGCCTGAACCAACACGAGTTGTATACGCCTTGGTGATACCTAATACGTAGTCTAGATAGAGCGGTCCGTATCCAGAACCGGTAGCTGTTCCACCTGCCGTTGTATTAGAGGATGTTACGAAAGGATAGGTGCCATGGTCGATGTCCAGCAGGGAACCCTGTGCACCTTCAAATAAGATATTGTCCCCTGCCTTTCGATGACTATGAAGAATATCGATAGTGTCTGCCACCATGGGCTCGACTTCTTGGGCAAGGCCCATGTAGGTATCGAAGGTGGTCTGAAAATCTACCGGCTCTGCCTGATAGTAATTCTCAAGAAGGAAGTTGTGATACTGCATCAAGTCGGCGAGCTTACTTCCAAATTGTTCAGGATTCCGGGTTTCCGCTAAACGGATGCCACGACGGGCTACCTTGTCTTCATAGGCGGGACCGATTCCACGACCGGTTGTGCCTATTTTATTCTGTCCTTTCTTACTTTCTCTAGCCTGATCCAGTGCAATATGAGTGGGCAGGATTAGAGGGCATGCACCGCTTATCTTAAGCTTCTCTCGAACTGGTACACCAACGGCTTCTAAATCGGCCATCTCTTTAAGCAAGGCTTCGAGACACAGCACAACTCCATTTCCGATTATGCAGTCGACTCCTTCGCGCAAAATTCCAGAAGGTAATAAGTGAAGTACTGTCTTAACACCATCGATAACCAAAGTATGACCAGCGTTATGTCCGCCCTGAAAACGAACTGCAACGGTAGCCTGATCAGTGAGCAGATCGACAATCTTGCCCTTGCCCTCATCTCCCCATTGGGTGCCCAAAATTACTACAGATTTAGCCATTATTTCCTTCTCGATATCTCGATGAATCACTTCACAATGTTTACAAATTTTCTACTTGCCACTTACCATCTTTCTGCACGATATGTTTGTCACAGTTCAGTTCATTCAATTCATCGGCACTCATGGCTTCTGAATTCAAATTACTCACTACGATAATTCCCTCACCGCGAAGATCAGCAACAAGTTGAACTAAATTCGGGTCATCATTTGACGGCGCCATGACAACTGACGGATTTTCCGATTTCTGTGCACTGAGTTTAGCCAGAGTTTTAAGGTCGCTGTCGAAGCCGGAAGCCGGTCGAGATCGCCCAAACACTTCACCGATATGATCGTAACGGCCACCTTTGGCCACCGCTCTACCATGGTCCGGCGTATAGGCGGCGAAAACGATACCCGTGTGATACTCATATCCACTCAATTCGCAGAGATCGAAACACAGCACGATATCAGGAACGCGTTTCTTCACACCTTCCACTATCGCCACCAGCTCTTGCAACTCTTTTTGCACAGCTGCAGGAGCATTCGCAAATGCATCAACCGCTTCTTGCAGTGTCGCCTCGTCCCCACTTAGCCTGCTTAGTTTAGTCAGTAAACCTCGAAGTGACTCGTCCTTAACAGATTGAGCCAACACGCCATCTATTTCGTCATAGGCTTTGCGTTGCAGAGCTTCAAACAGGTCACGCTCAGTTGACTCGTCCAGCTGAGCTTCTTGAACTAATGTTCTGAAAATTCCAACATGACCAAGAACAACGTGGACATCGGCTATATCAACCGCGCGAAGGGTTTCGTGCATTAGACAAATCAATTCGATGTCACACTCAACACCGGCATGACCATAAAGCTCGGCACCAACGCGAATCGGCACTCTGGAACTTAGTAAGCCACGGGGTTTTGTGTGCAGAACGCTGTCGGCATAACAGAGCCGAACAGGTCCTTGACGGCTCAGACAATGAGCATCAATTCTTGCTGCCTGGGGTGTAATGTCTGCGCGTATTCCCATCATTCGACCGCTCATTTGATCGGTTATCTTGAAAGTATGCAGATCAAGATCATGGGATGAGCCGACTAATAGTGAATCCAGAAATTCAATCAGAGGTGTGATTACCAGCTGATATCCCCATGAGTCATAGAGATTCAGTAATTGACGGCGTAGAGACTCCAGCTTTCTTGCTTCTTGCGGGAGTATTTCTTCGACACCATCGGGTAATAGCCAACGTTTCGCGGAACTCATATCTTTTCGTCTTCTTAATAAAACCAGTTAAAGCTCGTGGTAATCCTAGTTGATAATGACCAACATTATCGTACCCACCAACATACTACACAGCCCGATAATTCGTACTGTCCTGTCATTTACCTGATCCAGCATCCGCAACATGCGCCGCCAACGACGGGGATCGATAAAAGGGATAATCCCTTCAATCACCAGCATCAAACATAAAGCCACAGCCAATTCGTGCCACATTTTGTATCTATTCTCATCGTCTACATGACAAATATGCAGACGAAAAAAGTAAACCTGACTCATTACGTGATGTCAGGTTTAGAAGCTACTCTATTGATTAGGGGCCCTGTCTTTTCGCCTTTCTGCGTTTGCTGAGGCTAATCCTCTTGAGACTACTCCCCTTGAGGGACTCCGTTTTTCAGATATTTGAAGTAATCGCTATCTGGATCCAGTAACAATACATCGTTCTTGGAACTAAACGTTTCGCGATAAGAATTCAGGCTTCTAGTGAAGGCGAAGAATTCAGGATCTTTGCTATAGGCATCTGCATAAATTCCAGTAGCCGTCGCGTCACCCTCACCTCGGGTTTCTTCTGCATCCCGATAGGCTTCTGCCTCGAAGATCACCGCCTGGCGATCAGCATCGGCTCTAATTCCGATAGCAAGCTCATCACCACGAGAACGAATTTCCTGCGCCTCGCGACTTCTCTCAGTAATCATTCGATCATAAACAGAAGATCGTACATCTTCAGGCAAATCAATTCGCTTCACTCGCACATCGATAATCTCGATGCCCAAATCTATCGCCGTTGATTCATTGAGATCATTGGTCAGAGCCAGCATCAACTGATCGCGTTCACCAGCCACTACTTCCGCCAGAGTACGCTCACCGATTTGGTCACGCAGACCATCATTGATTCGTTCAGCTAACAGTCGGCCAGCTGTGGAGACTTCTCCACGGGTAGAAATATAGAACTGCCCTACATCTATAATTCGCCATTTGGCATAGGAATCCACCTCGAGAGCCTTCTGCTCAAGAGTCAGATAACGACGACGAGGCGAATCTTCTGTTAAAAGACGAGCATCGAATTTACGAACCGTATTCACCCAGGGAATCATTACGTGTAAACCGGGCTCGATGTCGTTGTTGACCAACTCACCGAACTGAAGCATAACGGCACGCTCTGTTTCCTTAACTACAAACAGGGAGTTGCCCGCAATGACGACTACCAGAAAGACAAAACCTAATGCGACAAAATTTTTCATTGGCGAGTACCTCTCGAAGTACTATTCAGTCGTGAACGATCAACCGTTCCCCCCGCGGATGGAGCCGGCAGGTAAGGTGCAATTTGTTCTGCTAAATCTCTTAGCTCAGCAGTTGAGCCTGTTCGCCCAACCGAGCTTGCGCTCTGTTCCATGAGCTTATCCAGAGGTAGGTAAAGCATATTGTTGCCACCTTCCACGTCGATCATTATCTTACTACTGGCCATCATCACATCTTCAAGAGAATCGATGTACAGTCTCTGGCGCGTAACTTCCGGCGCCTTGGAATACTCAACCAATAATTGATTGAAGCGCGAAGCATCACCAGTTGCTCTGGCTATCACTTCTTCCCTGTATGCATTCGCCTGCTCGATAGCGCGTTGCGCGGCACCACGTGCCTCAGGAATTATCTGATTCGAATACTGCTGGGCCTGGTTCTGAGTTCTTTGCTCATCTTCTCGCGCCCTGATCACATCATCGAAAGCTGGTCTCACATCATCGGGTGGCTGAGCATCGACAACGTTAACCTGACTGACAAGAATGCCTGTGTTATAGACATTCATATAATCCTGTAGGCGTTCCTGCACATCAGCGGCGACTCGGTCACGGCCAGTGGTCAGAATCTGTTCCATGAAGTTTCCACCTACAACGTGGCGGATAGCTGATTCAGATGCATTGTCCAGACTATGCTCCGGGTCTTGAACCGCGAGAACATACTTAACAGGATCCTGAATTAGATATTGAACCGTGACCGTTATATCGATGATGTTCTCATCGGTAGTAAGCATGGCTCTATTTTCATAGGTCTTGGCATTCAACTCGGAAATGTTTACCAGGTTCACCTCATCAACAATAGGTGGGTTCCAGTGCAGTCCGGGCTGTGGGTTTGTATCGAGAACTTTACCGAAGCGCAGAACAACACCTCGCTCCGCTTCATCGACGATATAGAAGCCTGTGAACCCCCACAGCATCGCCACCACGGCAACCAATGCGGCAATCAATCCCATGGAGAGACCTCCGCCGCCTTTGCCAGATGATTTTCCGCTCGAGGAACCACCGCCAGACCCGCCGCCAAGCAGGCTATTGAATTTTTTTGTCAGGTTTTTAATGACTTCATCGATATCAGGCGGTCCCTGGTTGCCACCTTTACGACCACCACCCCAAGGGTCCTTGTCGTTGTCATTTCCGTTATTTCCAGGTTCATTCCAAGCCATTGGTTTCTCCATAGCTTTTTTAAAGACACAAGAAGTCGATTTTAGCTAATAATCACTCAATTACACAGTCTTTTAGCAGTTCAGAGTACGTTCTCTCTGGGCTCGCTTTCCAACTCTGTCTCAACAAGCTTATTTGCAGGTAATTCAACGGTCTCCGGGGCACTGGCTATTTCCAGTTCCGAAGGCGCTTCTGCATCAACTAGCTCAACTCCATCCTCTAGCAGCAATCGCTGCAGATCTTGACTGGGCATACGCAAAAGCAGAAGATAACAGCCATCTTCATCCACCTCCTCACTTTCAATTAGCCCTTTTTCATAAAGCTGACTTCGAATGCGTGCATACGAAGGGCTTATCCTAACCGTCTCTTCCGCGATACTGCCTGCAAGCAATTCACTGACTGCCTGCTGCAAAAGATCGAGACCGGCTCCAGTCTTCGCAGAGACCCAAACCCGTTCAGGCCTGCCATTCTCTCCGCGCTGGATGCGTGGCTCGTAGCCAGGCATTAAATCTATCTTGTTCATCACCATTAACTGCTCAACCGAGCTGGCGCCAATTTCGTGCAGCACTTCGTCAACGTCGCCAATAAAATCTTGATGGTTTTCGTGGGCAGCATCCACCACGTGCAATAGCAAATTGGCTTGCACCGTTTCTTCCAGCGTGGCTCGAAAAGCTTCCACAAGCTGGTGGGGTAAATGGCTTATAAAGCCTACAGTGTCCGCAATAATTGCCGGGCCAAAATTGGGCAAGTTGATACGTCGTAATGTCGAATCCAGAGTCGCAAACAGCTGATCGGCTGCGTAAATTTCTGCATGGGTCAGCTGATTAAACAATGAGGACTTGCCCGCATTGGTATAGCCCACCAGTGAAACAGTCGCCACTTCTGCTCGTTTTCGTGAACGCCTTCCCTGATCTCGCTGACCTCTCACCTTTTTGAGGCTTTTGTTTATGGACTTGATGCGCTGGCCGATCATTCGCTGATCCAGTTCCAACTGCTTCTCGCCAGCACCGCGCATACCGATGCCACCTTTCTGCCTGTCCAGGTGAGTCCAACCGCGTTTTAGTCGTGTACTCATATGCTGAAGCTGCGCTAATTCCACCTGCATCTTGCCTTCATGGCTACGGGCGCGCTGAGCAAAAATATCCAAAATCAGGCCGGTACGATCAAGTACTCGACATTCCAATTGCTGCTCTAGATTTCGTTCTTGGCTGGGGGACAGAGAATGGTTAAACAATACCAACTCTGCGCTATGTGCAAGAACGGCTGCCTGGATCTCTTCAAGCTTGCCGCTGCCTACAAAGTAAGTAGAGGAAGGCTGCTTGCGCGACCCGGTGATGAAGTCGACCGGCATCGCACCTGCGGATATGGCCAGTTCTTCAAATTCAGTTGGATCCTCCCGTTCACTCTCCGAGTCGATGGAGATGTGGACAAGAATAGAAACCTCACCAGAAGCCGGCCTGTCAAAAAACAATCAGTAACCTCTTTGTCTAAACAAAAAATAGCTTAAACAGCATTTCCAGGTTCGCTACCGTCATCTTCGGCAACATCACCCTGACCCGACATTGGTACTTTAACCATGCGGGAAGGAACAACTGTGGAAATTGCGTGCTTATAGACCATTTGACTTACAGCGTTCTTCAAGAGAATCACGAACTGATCAAATGATTCAATCTGACCCTGTAGCTTAATACCGCTGACAAGGTAAATTGATACGGGAATTCTTTCCTTTCTGAGCACATTCAGAAAAGGATCTTGTAGTGTATGTCCTTTCGACATTATTTTTCTCCTTACAGTCTACAACGCATTATCCAATGGTCGGAAAACAAAGCGACCAATTGATAGGTACTGATTCAAAATAAGCACTTACATGAACTAGATACGAATCTAAATCCAAAAATTTCAGGGTAAACGAGCTTATTTAAAAGCTTCAGTCTCTTATGATCACTATATGGAGGTAGAACCCATATATTTCAAGACTTTGTCGATAGAATTAACTGACGGGTCGGCCAGTGGAATCAGGCCATCCCAACTACGCAGCCAGGTCAATTGGCGCTTTGCGAGTTGTCTGGTGGCAATAATACTCTTTTCCACCATTTCCTCATAGTCCAATTCACCGGACAGATATTGCCAAACCTGCCTATATCCTACTGATTTTATTGAAGGAAGCTGGTGATTCAAATCACCTCGAGAGAACAAAGCTTCAACTTCAGCAACTAGCCCATCCTCCAGCATCTGCCTGAATCGCCGCTCAATCTGTTGATGGAGTACGGCTCGATCATCGGGCTGGATTGCCAAAAAATGCAGATTAAAGGGCAATTCCAACCCTGGCGCCTGTTGATCCTCGCGATGAAGCTCACTCATGGTCTTTCCAGATACCCGAAATACCTCCAGAGCCCGCTGTAATCTCTGGGGATCATTGGGGTGAATTCTCGCTGCAGATTGCGGATCGACCTCTTGTAATTGTTGGTGAACCGCTTCCCATCCATGCTCCGCTGCAGTATCGATGATTTGCTGACGAACCTCTGGATCCGCATTGGGCATATCGGCCAGCCCATCTCTTAGAACTTTAAAATACAGCATAGTTCCACCCACCAGCAGAGGAGTATCTCCTGCTGCCAGCACTTCTTCAATTTCCCGAATAGCGTCGCTACGAAACTCCGATGCAGAATAGGCATAGGATGGATCAACAATATCAATCAGTCGGTGTGGAGCGACATCCAATATGTCTTGATCAGGTTTTCCTGATCCTATATTGAGGCCCCTGTAGACCTGAGCCGAATCCACACTAATTATTTGACAGGGAAAGCGCTGCACAAGCTCGACCGCCATACCGGTTTTTCCGGAAGCAGTTGGACCCATTAGACAGAAGACATTCGCCTTCGGTTTTGTTGCGCTACCATTCATTTTTCAGACTCGGTGTCATATGCAGCAGTTCAGCTTCAGTGCTTTTTTTGCTGTAATGGTTTTAACTGTAAAGGCTTTTACTCAAGGGTTTTAACTCTGGACTCAACTACGATGACTCTAACAAGAGAATAAGCCATGAAGTTTTACTGACCGCGAAGAAACAATTTATCTAATTCATCCATTGACTGGTAAACCCAAGTTGGGCGTCCGTGATTGCATTGTCCACTTCTCTCTGTGGCTTCCATATCTCTCAGCAAGGCATTCATTTCCGGAATACTTAACTGTCTGTTAGCTCGTACCGAACCATGACAAGCCATAGTAGATAACATCTCATCCTGATGGGATTGTATGCGATCACTGCTGCCATATTCGAGCACATCAGAAAGCACATCTCTTACCAATTGTTCTATGTTGGCGTCTCGAAGTATGGACGGTATTTGACGAACGATTATGGATTCTTCGGCGACTCGTTCCAACTCAATACCTAGATTAAGCAGAGTTTTCTTTTGGTTATCAGCACAGTCCGCCTCTGACTGACTAACGGAAATAGAAAGAGGCACCAACAAGGGCTGCATTTTTAACTCTTCGTTCTCGCAAGCAGTTTTCATTCTCTCGTAGGTGATCCGCTCATGTGCCGCGTGCATATCGACAACTATTAGACCTTCCTTATTCTGAGCCAGAATGTAGATGCCATGGAGTTGTGCTATGGCATAACCCAGGGGCGGAACCTCGGCGTCGTCAGCCTGAAGTCTGGCATAGGTTTCCATTTGCTGCTGTACATGATTAGGGTTTACTGCGCCGGAACGATCACCTGAGAAGTATGTTTGCCCACCTGAATCAGCGAGGGAAAGACCTTCTTGTCTACCAACAAATCCCGAATCTGACTGCTGAGAATAATTGCTGCCGGGGAATTCTCCAGCAGCGCCTTGGCTATGCGCCGCAAGCATTTGATCGCTAGGCTTCACTGCTGCGAGAGCCTTGTGCAGCGAACTAAATAGGAAGTCGTGGACTAGTCGAGAGTCTCGGAAACGCACTTCGTGTTTGGTTGGATGGACATTCACATCCACCGCAGAAGGCGCCAACTCAAGATAGAGAACATAGGCTGGGTGTCGGCCGTGAAACAATACATCCCGATAGGCTTGCTTCACTGCGTGGGTCACTAGTTTGTCGCGAATGATTCTACCGTTCACATAGAAGTATTGCAGGTCCGCCTGGGATCGAGAAAAAGTTGGAAGGCTCACCCAACCCCATAATCGAAGACCGGAACTTTCCATTTCAACAAAAACTGAATTCTCGACAAAGGCCGGACCACAAACCAGACCGACTCGCCGCTGTTTTTCCTGATCCGATTTTGCCGGAAGTAGATTGTGAATCGCTCTCTGATTATGATTCAGATTAAACATGACATCGAAACGACTAAGAGCTATGCGTTTTACAACTTCATCGATTCGACTAAATTCTGTTTTCTCAGTTTTAAGAAATTTCTTTCTGGCTGGCGTGTTAAAAAACAGATCACGTACTTCGACAGTGGTTCCCTGTGGGTGTGCCGCAGGGCTCAAATTCGCCTCCATCTCCTGACCTTCAACAGAAACCTTCCAGCCATTGCCGTCGCCATCTTCTGCCGAGCGCGAAGTCATCGCTAATCGAGACACCGAGCTAATGCTGGCCAGCGCTTCGCCTCTGAAGCCCAAGCTTCTAATATTCTCCAGATCTTCCAGGTCGGCAATCTTGCTAGTGGCATGGCGACTCAGCGCCAGAGCCAAGTCATCCTTATGGATTCCAACGCCATTGTCTTTGATCTTTAGTAATTTTACGCCGCCCTGCTCAACATCTACCTCAAGCTTGTCTGCCCCAGCATCCAGACTGTTTTCCAATAGCTCTTTGACGACCGAGGCTGGTCTCTCAACGACTTCGCCCGCCGCGATCTGGTTGGCGAGTCTTTGACTAAGAAGGTTTATTCGGCTCATAGGACAGAGTGAAATCGTGCTGCGGTTGCTTATCAATAAAGAGTTAAAGTGAGCTGGCATTGTAGCACTAACAACGGTGTAGTCACGGCCACTGAATTCGATTTGGGTGTACTGAAGAGGGTATTCTACGAAGGAAAAGAGAGGGGTATTAAGACGCCGGTATCTTGAGAACCTGACCGATCATAATTCGGTCACCTGCAATATTATTGGCCTGGCGCAGGCTGGAGAGGCTCACTCGGTACTGAGTAGCAATCTCGGACAATGTTTCACCTCGGGAAATTGTATGCTCGGCAGGCTCCAGTGAAATCCCGCCAATGGTCAACACTTGTCCGACATGAATGGTATTGGATTGCAGGCCATTGCTGGATTTAAGATCAGACAGAGAAACACCAAAGCGCTGCGCTATTACGGACAGGCTATCACCCCGCTTCACCGTATATGACCCGGGCACGATTCCGTTTTCTTTCTGCCAGGCAATCAATGTCCCTTCTGGCGGCGCATCATAGAAATAGTTCACAACACCCTGGGCAACAGCCTGGGCCATGCGGCGTTGAAAGCTGGATGTATTGAGGCGACGTGCTTCTTCAGGATTGGTTAGATAGCCGGTCTCGATCAGTATTGATGGTATGTCCGGACTCTTCAGAACTTCAAGCGATGCCTGCTGTACTTTGTCTCGGCGCAGGCGGGTAATGCCGTCCAGTGACTCCAGTATTCGGGTACCAGCCACCAGGCTCTGCTCCATACTCCAGGCCATTTGCAGAGACAGTAATGTTAAGGCTACATCGTCATCCCATGAATCGAGATCAATATCTCCGCCCACCCCACCTAGCAGATCGGCACTGTTTTCTTTTTGTGCGACTCGCCGTGCATTTTCGCGGTCTGCACGATCACCGGAGAGAGCATAGATTGTCAGCCCTTTTGCGTTACTGCTTTTATACCAGTCTGTATGCAAGGCAACAAAAAGATCAGCCCGGTTTTCTCTGGCGATTTGCGGGCGCTGCTGCAGTTCAACGTAGTAGTCACCATCTCTTATCATTATCGGCGTGTATCCGGGCATGGCTTCAAGCACATCAAACAAAGCATGGGACATGGGAAGGGTTATGTTCTTTTCTTTCAGTCTGCCATCGAATCCGATGCCGCCGGGATCTTCGCCACCATGACCTGCTGATATAGCGACTACAATATCTCTCTTATCCATGCTCGGTGAAGGAATGGAGCTGACTGGCCGAACAGTTTCGGCAGCCCGCTCGGTGTCATAGAGATCAACCACGAGGCGGTCGCCTAACTCACTATTTGGAAGCAGGGTAAAACTGGAAGGCTTAACTTCCTTGCCAAGATCGATCACCATCCTCAGGGTATTGCCCTCGCGCACCGCACTGCGAACGCCAGTGATGGGGCTGTCGGCAAAATCCAGATTACTGAAATTTCCAGCCATGGAAGAATTTTCGATATCTACCACGACACGATGGGGGTTGCTTAGTGTGAACAATTGATAGTCCACACTCCCGCTAAGATCGAATACCAAACGGGTATGATCCGGCGCTTGCCATAGTCGTAGCTCCTGCACTTCCGCGGCAAATGAACACGCGGGCAGCAGAAACGACATTGCCAGGCAATAGCGCAATAATTTGTGTGCCGAGTCTTTGGGCTCTTTCATATCGACTCTTCGCTCCCCGTTAAGCAGGGGAAGTACATCTCCATTACATTAGAACAAGTAAGGTCTAAATCACTTTTCGCAAAGTTTAAAACCCAGCAGTGATCTCAATCATTCACACAAGAGACTGTTTTCTAACGACATTACTCTCGCTGTCTATAGATTTCGGCCTTATGGCCACAATCTTTTGGCTATTTTTTCACCTTTTGGTGAAAGACTTTGACAAGAAAGCAGGCGAGCCGTTCCGTCAATGGCTATTTCGATATCAATATCTGCCGGTGGTAACAAGCCCTTGCCCTGCTCTGCCCATTCAATCAGGCATAGATTGGCTTCAGAAAAATAGTCATCGATTCCCAGATATTCCACCTCTTCAGGATCAGCCAGCCTGTATAAATCAAAATGGTAGATATGGCACTGCTCAAATTCATAGGGCTCCACCAGAGTATATGTGGGGCTTTTGACAGCTCCCTTGTGGCCATAGCCTCTCATCAAGCCTCGAGTCAGTGTGGTTTTCCCTGCACCGAGATCGCCATGTAAGTAAATTATTCCACCGAGGGTCGCCGTTCCCTTCCCAGCTTCGATGGCAGAGGTATCAGTCCCGCTATCGGCGAAAGTCGCTCGCGCAAGACGCGCTCCAAATTCGAGAGTGGCATCTTCATCGGCTAGTTTGATATGTTGAATTGACATCGAGTTATTACGAATTACTTGTCGGTTAAATGGCAGCTAAGAGTAAGTTTGCTGCGAGAAAAAAGCTTATCTGGATTTATAGCGAAGGATTGATCAGTTGTCGAATGTATTTGAAGAGATCGCTGGCGGCCATGCCTTTCGCTCCTAACTCTTGCGCTGACAAATCTGCTGCCTCGCCATGAATGCATACGGCGCAGCAAAGACTATCCTCTAGCGACATTTCATTGGCAAGCAAACCGGCAATCACTCCACTCAAGACATCACCCATTCCGCCACTGGCCATACCGGGATTTCCTTCACTGCAGAGGAAAAGTTTCTGTTCTCCCTCTTCTTGCGTACATATCAGGCTGCCGCTGCCTTTTAACAAACATGCCCCTCCCCATTTTTTCTGAAGCCGTGACACGCTTTCAAATCTGTCTCGCTGAATTTCTTCAGAGCTCACACCAAGCAAAATTGATGCCTCTCCCGGATGAGGAGTAAGTATCCAGTTGTCCCTCTTTAGCCTGGCGTTGGGGCTACCCTTATCTGCTAACAGTTGCAGTCCATCTGCATCAATTACCAAAGGAATATCACCAGCCGATTGTACCGCTAACGCCGCCTGAAAGAGTTGCTGCGACCACTGTCCGCGACCGAGACCTGGCCCAAGCACCAGCGCGTCTGCCCGCTCAAGCAAACCCACCATCGAGTCCGGATGAAAACCTTCATCTTCTGTTCCCATCACCATCAACTCAGGCCTGCGCGCCAGGATGGCTGGACGGTGAGCAGAGCGGGTAATCACGCTAACTAATCCCGCCCCGCTTCGCTGCGCCGCTTCGGCTGCCATCAAAATGGCACCGCCATAACTGTAGTCGCCCCCAATGAGAACCACGTGTCCGTGGTTTCCCTTGTGGGATGAACTAGCCCGCGGCCTCAGGAACTGCAGGGCATAATTAATATCTATGCGCTGAGCGCTTGCTGTCGGTGAGGATTCACTGTGGAATATTTCCGGTGGCACATCAAGGTCGTGATAGATCAACTGCCCAATATAGTCACGACCACTATTAGTTAGCAGCCCCTGCTTAAGCCCGATAAATGTCACAGTTATGTCTGCGACCACCGCCCGCCCTAATGCTCGACCGGTATCCGCACTCAAACCAGAAGGGATATCCACCGCCAGCACGGGGGAATCACTTTGATTGATAAACTCAATTGCCGATGCATACTCGCCTTCAACTTCTCGGTCGAGACCGGTTCCAAACAGAGCATCAACTAAAACCGTATTGGCATGAATTGAATCCTGCCTTTTAATCAGGTCAGACAAGGTAAGTGTGAGAACTTGTTTTTCCAATGCCCATTGCCAGGCTGTGGCCGCATCGCCTTTTAGGTTTTGTCCGGGGCTAAGTTGTACGACCTCCGCTGCGATTCCCTGTTCCTTAGCCAGGCCAGCAATAATGTATCCATCTCCAGCGTTGTTGCCTGCTCCACAGAAAACCAGGAGATGCCGGGTCTGAGGCCAGGCTTCCATTAAGGTATCGAAACAGGCCGCTCCCGCTGTTTGCATGAGCTTAAAGCCGGGAATTCCGAAATCCTTGATTGCCACTTGATCAAGTTGCTGAACCTGCGCGGCGCGGTACAGGTCTCTTGGAAGTCTGTTGGAGAAATCACTCATGTGGGTCTCAACTATCTATCAAACTTTTTGATCAAGCGGCGCACCAGACGAAGCGCAGTGTCCAACTCTTCTACCGGGATATCCTCGGTAGAGTCGATCGCCCAGGGGTCCTGTACTTCCCGCAAATCGTTGTAAATATGTTTACCCTGCTCAGTAAGTGTTACCAGCACCGAGCGCTTATGCTTCGGGTTCCGGGTATAGGACAGAAGACCGTCTTCTACCATGACGTCTGTGATTCGCTGCACAGCCTGACGGGACTGCCCCAACACTCTGGCAATGCCCGGTACGGTCAATCCGGTACTGGAAAGAGCGATAGCTCCGATGACTTTCCATCGCGCACTGGTTAGTCCAAGACCTTCGGTCATAGCATCGCCCTGAGCCACCAGCAATCCATTAAGCCGGAATACTGACAAAACCAGGTCAAGAAACAGCATACGTTTAGGGGAATGCATGACGAAAGAATCCTTTTTAAGTAGCCAGTCCAGAGATCTATGTCAGCATGTTGTCATTGCTCTCAGAATCAGTCAATTGATCTGAGATAAAACTTTTGCAGGGCGAGTTGCGACTTTAGTAGTAAGAGTGAATATTACCTTAAAGGAAATCAAAGCTTTTGAGGACAGAAACAGAAAACAGCCCTGAAGCAAATCTGTTAAAGTTTGCCGCAGAAACCACGGAATACCCAGAATCAAAGGACACTATATGTCAGCCATCCTCGCAACAAACACAGTACATAAATTCTTACTTCGATCAGTACTGATCTCCACCACCTCGTTTTTTGCCCTCGCGGCCAGTATCGCTTTCGGACAGCCACAGCTGTCCGGCAACCCGGATGAACTGCGCGGCTTTCTTTTTCCGAGAGCGAATACAGTAAATATTAACGGCGAAGGCGAGATCACTGCTTATAAGGATGTGGCAAAAGTAAGTTTGTTAGTGACCACGGAGGAGCGCAGCCTGAATAGAGCAATGACGGCCAACCAGCAACTCAGACAGGAAATTATCACTGACTTCCTTGCCGCCGGAATCGACGAAAACGATATCAATAATTCGAAATTTTCAAGTTCACCACAGTTCGGTTTGTTCGGTCGAAATCCAAATGCCTTTGAAGTGACGGCTCGAATGGAAGTGAATGTAAGCAGCGAGGAACATCTGCAATTGTTGGCAGCCGCTGCAGATAATAATGACGAGGTTAAGTTTGAAAGTACCGCATACGAACATAGTCTGGAAGATGAGTTTGAGGATCAGGTTAGAGCTCTCGCCATGGAAGATGTCATGGCGCAGAAAGCCTATTACGAAAATAGTCTGGGTCTGGAATTGAAGGCGATCAATTTCTTCTATGGCGGAATTCAACGCATGTCGCGAGTGCAACCCATGATGGCAGCTCGAACAGAAATGGCTGCAGACGCTAACGTTGGAGTTTCAGTATCCAGCGCGCCGGTTATGGCACCAAGCTTCGACGAAGTGGACTACCAGACAAACCTGACTGTAGTTTTCGAGATTATAGATAGCGAATAGACTGCGCTTATTTTGCAGTCTCGACTAATTCGATTCTCACACCGTCCGGGCCTTCGACGAAACTGATTCTTATGTTGCGAAAGTCCCGCGGCTCCATAGTGAATTCCACACCATTTGCTTTTAGGGCATCTGCACCGGCGGTTAGGTCTTCATAGCGCCAACCTAGATGGTCGATGCTTCGCCCCTGAGTAGCGGCAACTTCACCTCGAGCCTGAGCAACGATTAACCAAATATCTCCGTAGTTCAATCCTGGCAGTACGCCGGCGAATTGCTCAAGGCTTCCACCGAAATTGTCCGAGTACCACTCTAGTGTGGATTCTGGATTCGGAGACGAAAGATGAAGATGATGAACACCTCGCAAATTGCTGTCATCGATCAGCTCAATTTTTGTACCCCATGGATCCTCTACAAAACCTAATCGCATACCACTAAATTCGACTAAATCACCAAGCTGGGTGCCTCCATCTGCGACAACTTCAGCGACAAGCTCATCCACATTGCTCACGGAAAAGCTTATATGATCAACGCTCGAGCCTACAGATCCGGCAGTGGGTTCTCTCTCGAAAAAAATTATTGCGATATTCCCATACATGACACGGTCAATTGGCAGGTTGGTATCTGTAGAGCGCAGAAATCTGGCTGGCTCTCCTCCGAAATGCTTTACATACCAATTTACCGCCTCGAGGGCGTTCGTAGCAGTCTGATGAATATGATCATAGGGAGCAGCAAAACTGCTGGACGCAAACATCAAGAAAAGTAAAAACGTGAGTGAATATTTTTTCATTGCAGGATCCCTTTTTTGTTTTTTTGACAGAAGCAATCGTGAAAGACACTTCTCAATAGCTTCTAGCTAGTGAGTCATGGAGTACATTAAGTAGTTGATGCCGAGCCTGTATGCCGAATTGGCATAGCGAGTTGGATACTCAGGATGATAGGTGTGTTCCCAACCGTCTCCCATATCAGAGTTCCAGTTTATAAGAACCATTACCCGTCCCTCGTCATCCAATATGGCGTGGTTAGTAGCAAAGTCGATGCCCTGTTCTCCGTATTCGTCGCTGCGATAGAGAGCGGGGATCATTTGCGGTCCCTCTATATCATAGTAGACATGAAAAATTTCATGATCTGGTTTTAACTCTACAATTTCCCGATCGGGGAAGACCTGACTGAAGGCAGCATAGAAATTATCCCACTGACGTTGGCCCCAAAAATCGTCAATGAGAAGAAATCCACCTCGTAGAAGATACTCTCGAAGATTTTCGATTTCATTCGAGTGAAGTGATAGACCTCCACCCTGTCCTACTTCCAACATATAGAGAAAAGGGTAATCAAAAATCTGCGAATCGTCGAAACGTAAGACAATTGGATCACTCATTACCCTGACATTGGTAAGACGGGAAACACCTCGAAGAAAGTTCATATCTGCGGCAGGAAAATCGATAGACCATGGCCCGTAGCCGAATCCTCCACCAAAATAGGTATCAAATTGCACACGGACAAAATTAAACTCACCCGCATCATCATATGCCGGCATGAGATCCTCTTCTGCAGCCACGGCCATGTTAGTCATGACGAGACAAATAAAAGGAAGAAGGAAATTTTTTGAAAGTAGATTCATATTAGGAATGAATGATCTCATACTTCTCCGCGAAGTGAAGCGCAATAGTCTTCGTTACTGATGGCGGGTGTAAACCAGATAAAATCAAATGCCTTTACCTCATTAAACTGTTGTAGATATTCCTGCGGAGATAACTCACTGGAATCCACTTCCTGAAATGACAAAGACACAATCTGATTTCTATTCAAAGTGTCATCGGCTGCCAACAAATAATTGGGCACACCCAAATCCTGTCTTACGTGAAAATTACCGGCAATCAATACATTCAATTTCCCACTGGACTCTTTAGCGCTCACACTCCCAGCCATCGAAAAATCTCTCGCTTGCTGAACCCTTACCATGGCGGGAAACTGGGACTCAGGCAACATACCGCAATGGCTTTCGTCGATGTCTGCATTGAGTTTCTCAATGACCGTCTCATCCAACACGTCGACGGCTCCCGCGGGCAGCCCGCCCCCATAGACCTGCCCCATAAATTCTGAGGTAATATTTCCGGCGCTTATACCGACACCTGCGTTGTAGGATGATTCGATCAAGGGGCCGTAAAATGGCCAGTCCCAACCTTCTTCATCCCATTGCAGATAATTTCGAATCTGATCAAGGCCGGAAAATTCAATATTAGCGATTTCATCCAACAATTCTTGTTTGTCGCTCTCCATCATTTCAAAAGCAACAGAACCTACACGCTGTTGCTGAAGATAATAGTCCAGCATTGTTTTTTGCAGAGCATGATGATCGGGATTATCGTGCTTCTCTCCCAATAGCAGATAACGGGAATCATTGATCCGCTGGATTAGTTGTTGCTGGTCAATAAACTGATCGCGATTACTGTCCCAGATTTTTCCAACAAGTTGACCATCCGCATATAGAGGTGATTCCCAAGTTTGCGGGACAGCTAACTGCGCCTGACAACCCATAGTGAGTAGAAGCGCGGATACCAAGACTCCTTGTTTAATTACTGCCATTGATATCTTCCCACTGCTCATAGATTTCTTCGGTCCAGAGATTTTGAAAAAAGGCGATTGCCTGCAGCTTTTCTTCTTCATTCAACACATTTTCAAACGGAGGCATCTGGCCACCGAATGCAGCACCACCATTATTCACGACTTGCAGTAAAACAGAGCGGGGATGATGCCATGCATGGGCAGACCCATTTAGGGGAGGTGGCGGAAAATTGCCATCATCCAATTTGGCGCGCCAATCTTCGGTGATGCCTTGAGCATTATCGCCATGGCAGAGGGCACAATTGTTGGCAAATACCTGAGCTCCGGCATTAGCCTGAGCCTCTGTATACCATCGCTCAGCTTCGGACTGACCAGCTAGTGAAGCCGAAGGGCTCATTGCGGAACCAGTCGGAGATTCGGATTCGCCACATGCCACCAGTGTTAGCGCAACTAAAATTGCACATATGGTTTGTGAGTATCTTTTCAATCCTAATTGTAAATTCATGGGTTTCATCTCAGAAGCTTCCACTACTCTACTTCTTCTTTTTCGGATAATCGAATTCAACCAGTGTGCCACTTCCCAACTCAATGTCTGACCAGTTATCAATAGCTAACTGCATCTCTACTAATCCGCAGGTAGGTATATTCTCGATTGATTCACCCGTCATGGCGTTCGCAAACTCGGTAATAGCAGGGTTATGGCCAACCAACATAGCAGAATTATTAGTTTCATCCACCAGGCTGGCAGCTTTTAGAAACATATTTGAGCCAGCGAAATAGAGCTCTGGATTACTACCGATCTCATCCTGGGGATAAGCTAGCTGTTCGGCCAACAATTTCGCCGTGGTCTTGGTGCGGACTGCTGGGCTACAAATTATACAATCAACGCGACTCTCAATTGCTCCCTGACGAGACATGAAGCGCTCTGCCATCACCGGCACATCGGCCAGGCCTCGATCAGACAGAGGGCGTTCGAAATCTTTAAGATCCGGGTTGTCCCAGCTGGACTTGGCGTGTCGGAGTAAGAAAAGGGTCTTCATAGAAAAACGAGACTAGCACCACTTATGAAATTTGCATCACTTACAAATAGGAACTCAGGCAGTCTAGCCCAATTCCAGTATTGCAATCTTATACTCCAAAATACTCGGCAACTCCAGCAATATCGGGCTATAGAGAAAGTATGAAAAAGCATAAATCTTGAGATTTTGACCCACCGTATCCCCATTAATTACTCATTCATCTCCAATAGTTGCCGAAAACATGTAGATATCCTTACTTATCACATTGGAATTGTAAAAATGAAATTGTATAGCAGCCTTCTTCTTCTGGTATCAGCAACAGTATTTGGCTCAACACTTAGCGCCCAGGAGAATGGAGTAACAAAAGAAATTGAGCTTGGCTCCCTGTTTACTTCAGGAAATACAGAGGAAGTATCTCTGAACTTTGCTGGAGCAATCGATATTATTGAAGACGACTGGGAATACAATTTTTCCCTTGATGGTCTCTACTCTTCTAGCGAGAGTGAGGTTAAAGGACAAAGATTATACGGAGTAGCCAGCGCGAATTACTCCTTTACTGAAGATAGCTTTTTCCTCTCACGTCTTGCTCATGAAGACGATCGCTTCAGCGGTTACGACAGCCAGTCGGATATCACCTTTTCTTATGGTCGTGGCATGCTTCAGAATATTTCAAACATGGAGCTAACGCTTAATGCGGGTGCTGGTGTTCGTTGGTCGCGATTGAATAATTCAGATTTTGACGAGCCCATCGTGCGTCTCGCCGGCGACTACAGATGGACGATTTCCGAGTCTGCTGTTTTCACCCAAGAGCTTTCCGCAGAGGCAGGTAGCGACTCCAATATCTACCGCTCGGAAACAGGCATAGAAACAGAAATTATGGAGAATCTGTCTCTGAGATTTTCACTGAAGATAAAGAATCAATCTGAGGTTCCTATTGGACGGGAAAAAACGGATACCGAAACAGCTGTTACTCTTGTTATGCGATTCTAGAAATCTGCTTTAGTAGTAGCGCGACAAAGCCTATGCTCCGGTAAGTCGACAAACATAGAAGGTGAGCTAAAAGTATGACCCCTGTTGTACGCCTGTATTGGTCGATAGCTTTACTCTTCATGCCATTGAGTTTGTTTTGGTTGCTTAGCAGCACCGACGGCTCGGTGGCTATCCTCGACTTGCTTGATTCGCCTCTGCAATCAATCGCCTTTCTAATTCTTTTCGCCTGGACAGTAATTGGCGCCTACGAGCTGTTCTTCGGCAAAAGTAATTTGCGCCGAAATTATCCGATCCTGGCAAACCTTCGTTACGCTCTGGAATATATCCGCCCGGAAATTCAACAATATTTCATAGCAAACAATATTGAAGAAAAGCCCTTCAGCAGAGAACGCCGAAATCTAATCTATCGACGCGCCAAAGGCGCCAACGATATGTTGCCCTTCGGTACGGAACAAGCAATTCTGGAAGACGGATATCGAAGTCTTGCTCATTCCCTGAATGTCACCAAGGTAGCCGAAGAAAACCTTCGCGTAGTTTTCGGCGGCCCGGAATGCAAAATACCCTACAGCGCATCACGACTGAATATTTCCGCGATGAGTTTTGGCGCCCTCAGTGCTACAGCTATCGCCGCCCTCAACAGGGGAGCAGGTTTGGGGAATTTCGCTCACAACACCGGCGAAGGCAGTATTAGCAAACAGCATCTCGAAAATGGAGGTGATATTATCTGGCAGATTGGAACCGGTTATTTTGGATGCAGAAATTCTGATGGATCCTTTTGCGACGAGTCCTTCGCCAATCGCGCCACAGATGATGTGGTGAAGATGATTGAGGTAAAACTTTCCCAAGGAGCAAAGCCTTCCCACGGCGGAGTATTACCTGGAGCGAAAGTAACTAAAGAGATCGCTGAAATACGCTTGGTGGATCTGGGCAAGACAGTATTCTCGCCTCCAACCCATCCTGAATTCGATTCCCCCATGGGTCTGCTGCAATTCGTAAAAAGATTACGGGAACTAAGCGGAGGCAAGCCGGTGGGCTTCAAACTCTGCATCGGAAGAAAGAGTGAATTCATGGCTATCGTCAAAGCCATGCTGGAATCCAAAATCCTACCCGACTTTATTACCATCGATGGCGCGGAAGGCGGTACCGGGGCAGCTCCCGTGGAGTTTTCAAATCGACTTGGCACTCCCTGCTTGGAAGCTACCTATTTCGTCAACCAGGTACTCAAAGGCGCGGGTATTCGCCAGCATATTCGACTGATCAGTTCAGGGTATACGTCCACCGGTTTCGACATGTTGGAGAAGATAGTTCTCGGCGCGGATACAGTGAATGCAGCTCGCTCGATGATGATGGCTCTTGGCTGTATTCAAGCGAAGGCCTGTCATACCAATCACTGCCCAACTGGCATTGCGACGCAAAACCCTTCACGGGCTCGAGCCGTTAATGTAAAAGAGAAAGCTATCAGGGTATATAATTTCCACCATGCCACCGTGGAAGCATTCCTGGAATTATGTGGAGCCATGGGATTCGACGACCCATCGAATTTTACGCCTACCGATTTATATAGTCGCTCCGATGGAACAGCGAAGAATTTTGGACAAATATACCAGGGACTAGAAGAAGGCCAGCTACTGGCAGGCTCTATTCCTGATGCCTATCAACAAGATTGGGAAGCAGCCCGATCAGACCATTTCTAATCCGTTCACTCGCCGTTTCTAATCCGTTCACCCACCATTTCTAATCCGTTCCTACGCTATTTCTCCCCCGTTCCTGCGCTATTTCTCCCCCGTTCATCCGCCACGGTTTCTCCAATCTCTTTTTCGAATGACATAAATAGGTCTATACTCGGCTGACGTCTCTGAACTATTTATTCGTACTATTTATTCTTACTACTAATTCTTACTACTAATTCTTACTACTAATTCTTACAACAAGGCAGGAGAAAGATTCATGCATCTAAGGCCGCTTGTTCTAATTGCCTGCACTCTGGCACCACTGTCCACCAATGCAGACCAGACTGATGTTCGCCTGGATGAATTGTTTTCGATCCTGAAGCAAACCAATAATCCAGCAGTGATTCGAGGCACGGAGAATCGGATTTGGGAAGCCTGGCTAGAACATGACAACTCCGACGTGGAGCGCCTAATGTCCCTCGCCACCCAACGCATGAATACTCAGCGTTATCCTGAAGCTATGCTGGCTTTCAATCAGATCGTAGAAAATTTTCCTAACTATGCCGAAGCCTGGAACAAGCGTGCCACATTGAATTACTTGTTGGGGAACACAGATGAATCCATCGCCGATATCGAAAGAACTCTTGAGTTGGAACCTAGGCACTTCGGAGCACTTTCGGGGCTGGGATTGGTATATATTCAGCGTAAGCAGCTAAGTAAAGCGAAGGAGGCTTTTGAAGATCTCATTGAAGTTCATCCGAATAGCCCAAATGCAAAACAAAATCTCGAATTGGTTATCGAACAACTTCGATTCGGTGTTATTTAAAAGGGATATCTGATTGGAGGTATTTGAAAAATACCGAGCATAAAAAAAGGGCCGCTTTCGCGACCCTTTTTCTTTTTCGTCAGGACAAAAATCCTGAGAAAAGTTCGAATTGCAGCTTACTGACGTGAGCCGCTAACTCCGAATGCACCGAAGTCACTACCGAATTCGCCGTCGATTGAATCACCTTCAACCATGCCAGTGAAATCCAGAACCAGAGTCTGACCCTGAGCATCTATTTCAGCCGAGAAAGAAACTGAATTTCCATCGTACATTACGCCTGAGATAGGAGCATCGCCAAGACCGTCTGCTGACAAACCGCCAGAACCGTCTGCGTTCAGAGTTAAAGTCGCAGGAAGATTGCCTAGAGGAGTAACCATTTCAACACCCCAAACACCTACACCTGGAGGAGGTCCGCCAGCTGCACAACCTACTAATAACGATAATGATAGAACCATCAATCCGCTTAAAATTTTCTTCATTTTTATTTCCACCTTTGAATATGTCGAGAGCTAAATTAGTTTAACAACGGATTCCTGGTAGCTTTCGCCCCCCCAGCTCCCTCGCAGGAGATGCCTCTATTGCAAAACGGTGATGCTATTGTCCGGTTAATCCTGCCCTAGTCAACAGCAATTGCCCTGCTTTTCGGGCTATCTGACGCTACAAGAGCCCTATTTCCGCCAATCTGCGCGGGAATTACCAAGCTAAATCGAGAATTTCCAGAATCTGCTCAGAACTCTGCAATTCTCGCGGGTTTCGCAACACCACGGGTTGACGAATTGCCCGGTCTGCAATCTCGGCAAGCTGCGACTTTGATACCCCCACATCTCTGAGGCTCGTGGGCAACCCAAGGCCAGCAATCAGACTCCTAACCGCTGCCGATGCGGGTTCTTCAGCCATGCCCAGAGCCGCTGCAATTCCCTGTTGTTTGCCAGATTCGGTTACTGAATTCCACTCAAGCACTGCTGGCAGCATGACACAGGACGTATAGCCATGGGGAACAGAGCAGAGGCTACCCAAAATATAGCCAATACCATGGCTTGCTCCATGGGATACGGTGCCCAATCCACAGCATGCCAGCCACACAGCTTGCTGGCTCAGACTTCGAGCGCTTAGATCTTCCGGGTCAGCCATAGTGTCAGGCAGTGACTGAGCGAATAACTTCATTGCATGGAGGAAGTGACCGTCGAGAAAGGGATGGGAATCGCTAGAGCAAAACCCTTCCACGGCATGATCGAGAGATCGAATCGCTGTGGATAACCAGAGCCACTGGGGAGTGTGAATGGAAAGTGCCGGGTCATAGATAATTGACTGTGGACAGAGATCGATTCCTCTATAGCCTTCCTTTGCCGACGTCTTGGTATTCAACACCCCAGCATTGTTACTGAATTCGCCTCCTGACAAAGTGGTCGGCACCGCTATCTGCCGTATTTTTGACTGATCGGAAAACAAGCTGTAATCAGCATGCTTGGGGCCGCGTGAGCCGTCAGCCAATTGCGCGTACTCGAGCAACTGATCCTCGGTATGAATATCTTGATCAATGGCCAATTGCATAGTCTTGCAGGCATCAATTATGGAGCCACCGCCTAGAGAGACCAACACATCGGCCTCTGCATGCCGGGCAGCGGCTAGCGCTTTGAAGACATCCTCTCTTGGAGTATGGGAGCCAATTCCCGTGAACAGCCCCGCGAATCTATTCCCGAGACTTTCTCTAATAGTGGCAAACTCTCCCGTGGCGGAACTGAGACTGCCGGAGGCTACGAGAAACACCCGTTGGCTGTCATTCTTCTCAACCACAGCTGCCAATGCAATGGCAACATCCTCGTTACTAATCACGCTCTCCAGTGCGGTGTAGTCAAACTGAACAACTGTTGATTCCTGCTGCGGGGTCATACTCTGTCGTTCCTCAAGCCTGTCCTCAATCCATTCATAAACGCGTTTTGAATATGCGCTCTAAATACCAGTAATCAGCAACTATACCATCAGAATCAGGCATGTTTCTGTGCGCAATGCGCTGCTATACTGAGGAGATATGTACAGCGAATAGCATTCTCTTGAGAATGCATTCACCTAGTGAGGGGAAAGGAATATGGCTACTTTTAAGATAAACGGGATAGAGCAGAATCTGGATGTTGAACCAGATATGCCTTTGCTCTGGGCAATCCGCGATGAGCTGGGGATGACCGGCACGAAATTTGGCTGTGGCATTGCTTCATGTGGAGCTTGCACGGTTCACGTGAATGGATCAGCAGTGCGCAGTTGTGTCACTCCGGTAAGCGCCATTGAAGGCCAAGAAATTACAACTATCGAAGGACTGGCCAGCGTAGCAGCAGGTGCCAATCCATCTGCTCCTGATCTTTCCGCTGTTCAGCAAGCCTGGATCGATCATCAGGTACCTCAATGCGGCTACTGCCAGTCAGGAATGATCATGGCTGTTTCCTCTTTTCTTGCCACCAACCCAAACCCTACTGATGCCGAGATCGATGCCGGCATTACCAATGTTTGTCGTTGTGGCTCTTACACCAGGGTACGAAAAGCTATTCGATCCCTGGCAATAGCATAAGGAGAGCCATGATGAAAATTAACAGAAGAAAATTTCTATTAAGCTCCGCCATAGTAGGTGGTGGAGTACTGATCGCGTATTCGGCTACTCGCCCAAGCAAGCACCGTCAGGCTAACGACGAGCTAGTTGAAGGCACAGAACGTTATGTTACATCCTATCTTAGGATCGATCCGAATAACGAAGTAACTGTCTATGTTCCTCACTCAGAAATGGGTCAGGGAATACATACTTCATTATCCATGATGGCTGCTGATGAACTCGATGCAGACTGGGAACTGGTTAATATTGAGCAGGCCCCTGCCATAGATTTATTCGCTAATAGCGACATGATCACGGGTTTCGCGGGCGAATTCGGTGTTCCTGATTTTCTTATGGGACTAGTTGCCGTTTCAGCTACCACAATTGCCCAGATAGGAAACCTGCAGACAACTGGAGGTAGTGCCTCGATTAGATACACCGGTGAAGCTGCCATGAGAACATCTGGCGCAGCTGCCAGAGAAATGCTTATTGAATGTGCAGCCCGACATTGGGGCGTTCCCGCTACGGAATGTACAACTGCATTGAGCCATGTACATCACAATGCCAGCGGTCGTTCTTTCGCCTATGGTGATCTGGCTAATGATGCAGCATTACTCGAGCCACCTGAGAACCCCGTACTAAAAACTCCTGATCAGTTCACTCTCATGGGCAAACCCATGTCGCGAAACGACATACCATTTAAGGTGGATGGCAGCGCGCAATACGGCTTGGATTATCACACCGAAGACATGCTTTATGCGGCCATTAAATTAGCACCGGTATTCGGCACCAAGGTGGTATCGGTAGATGGGCGAGAGGCTCTTGTTCGACGCGGCGTGAAGAGAGTGATTGAACTTGAAGATTCAGTCGCCGTTGTAGCCGACAGTTACTGGCGCGCCAAGGAAGCCTTAAAATTAGTGAAGGTGGAATTTGAGCCGTCCGAAAATGACAATGTTTCCAGCGCCGATATTTTCGCAGGATTCGATGCCTCTCTTGCAGATAACAATGGCAGCAAAGACTTCGAGCAAGGAGATGCAGAAGCATCATTTGAAGCAGCTGATGATGTAATCGAGGGCAATTACCGTGTGCCCTATCTTGCTCACGCTCCGATGGAGCCAATGAACTGCACGGTTCATATTCAGGGAGATAAAGCGGACCTTTGGACCAGTACTCAGGATCCACTCAGCATGAGAGGCCGAGTCGCTTCAATTGCAGGTCTCAGTGAAGAAGACGTGACCTATCATTTTAGTTATCTCGGTGGCGGCTTTGGCAGACGTCTGCCTTTTAATTGGAATGTAATCGATCACGCCACACTAATCGCCAAAGAATTCGATGTGCCGGTAAAAACTGTTCTTAGTCGTGAAGACGATATGCAGCAGGATTATTACCGACCAGCCGTAGGTAGTAATTTCAAAGCCGCTTTCGATGCATCTGGAAATGTTCTGGCATGGCATAACCGCTATACCGGTCCCGTGCAAACTCCTGGCGCGGCACACATTCCTTACGCTATTGAAAATCAATCTATACGCACAGTAGACGGAGATACTCACGTACCTATCGCCGCATGGCGTAGCGTGGATCATTCACAACAGACTTTCTTCACAGAATCATTCGTGGATGAAGTAGCTCACCGTTCCGGAAAGAACCCTTACCAGTTCCGCATGGATCTGCTGCAAGCACATCCACGTCACCGCAAGGTATTGGAAGTAGCAGCGGAAGCAGCGGGCTATGGGCGCAACCTTCCCGAGGGCCATGCTCTCGGTATCGCGGTAGCGGAGAGCTTCGGCAGCATCGCCGCCGAAATCGCTGAAGTATCAATAGGTGCAGATAACAAGCCGATTGTGCACAAGGTAACCTGTGCAATTGACTGTGGTTGGACTGTCAATCCGGATGCAGCCGCTGCCCAAGTTGAGAGCGGCATCATCTTTGGACTAACAGCTTCCATGTACGGTGAAATTACAATCGAGAATGGTCGCGTCGCCCAGAACAACTTTCCGGACTACGAGATGGTTCGATTGGCAACTTCTCCCGATATAGAAGTTCATTTTGTTGAGTCAGGTGAGAAACTGGGCGGACTTGGTGAACCAGCAACTCCACCAATCGCGGCCGCGGTAAGCAATGCGATATACATTCTTACCGGACAGAGAATTCGGGAACTACCGATTAAGAATCATGACTTCTCTGAAGGTACACCAATAGCTCAGGTCTGATCTTTTCTTTTCATAAAAGAAAACGATTACTGTCAAGGCTGTTAACAAGGATAGTGACAAGAAAGGGGCTTACGCCCCTTTTTTGTGCCTGCTATTTGTGCACGCAGTTGACGGTCAATCCAGACGTTTACTGAATCGCACGATGGCCAGAGTTAAAGTAACCACCGTGAACACTGCCAGAGCAATCAACTCATCCATCATACTAAACATATCCGCACCTCTCAGTACGATACCTCGAATCAGACGATTGAAGTGAGTAAGAGGTAGGACTTCCGCAATATTCTGCGCAATTGCCGGCATGCCATCGAAGGGAAACATAAAGCCTGATAATAATATGGAGGGTAAGAAGACGAAAAATGCCATCTGCATGGCTTGAAACTGAGTCTTGGCTGACGTCGATATTAGTAAGCCCAAAGACAAATTGGCGGCGATGAATATGAGAGATGCAAGCAATACATGAACTTCACTGCCTCGAATAGGAACTTGGAAAAAAACTCTGCCCATGGAAAATATAATCACTAACTGAAGAAGACCGATGAGTATGTAGGGGAATATTTTTCCGAGCATAAGCTCCGGAGTTTTGATTGGTGTATTGATCAGTAATTCAAGATTACCTCGTTCTCTCTCGCGCACAATCGCTACAGCGGTGAACAACACCATGGTCATAGTGAGTATTACTCCTACCAGACCGGGAACAATATTCACTGCCGATCGTCTCTCCGGATTATAGAAATTTCTCACCTCGAAAATCGCTGCTGGCTGATTCCGTAACTGCTCGGTTTGAGTGTCGAAGCGCACAGGGACTCCCGTCAACTGCCGAGCAACTCCGAGAATAATCGGATCGGTTCCATCCACCAAAAGCTGAACAGCGGCGCGATCTCTTTCAATGACCCTTCTGTCGAAATCACTGGGAATAACAATTCCGATAGAGATGGAGCCCGCATCGAGCAACTGATCCAACTCCTGGATAGAAGCCACTCGCTGCTTCAGAATGATTACCTGTGATGCTGCCAAATCCGAGATCATCTCTCTCGAGAGGCTGGTTTCTGATTCATCTACGTATGCAGCGGACAGATTCCTCACGTCGGTGTTTATCGCATATCCAAACATCATTAGCTGGATAAGTGGTATACCAACGATCATGCCAAAGGTTAGTCTGTCCCGGCTTAGCTGCAGGAATTCCTTGCGTATTACAGCGAATATTCTACTTAGGGATTTCATATTGATACGCCCTTCTGCATCGCCTGCGTATCTCTTCTCTCCTCAGTTACTGCAACGAAAACATCTTCGATATCCGGAGTTACCTGCTCGATATGGACGTTGGGATTTCTATCTCCAAGGTAGCTTTTTACTAGTTCTATTGGTTTGGCGATAGACTTCGGAATAAGAACACGAAGTCTGACACCCAGTTGTGTAATGCTTTCTATTCCTTCTCTGTTAATGAGTGCCTGTCTAATGCTGTTAGGGTCGTCATCCACGAGCTCGACAACATGGCTGTGAATATCATCTCCCAATTGACGAGGCGTGCCATCGGCAACCTTAACGCCTTCATCCAGAATCGCTAGTTTATGGCAGCGCTCTGCTTCATCCATGTAGTGAGTCGACACCAAAATGGTGGTGCCTTGTTCTGCCAGCTCAAAAAGCGTCTCCCAAAAATCTCGGCGATTCTGTGGATCCACTGCGCTCGTCGGTTCGTCGAGGAATAATATTTTTGGACGATGCAAGGTTGCTGCCGCCAATGCCAGGCGCTGTTTCTGACCTCCACTCAAGGTGCCTGCTCGCTGCCTGGTCTGATCCATCAGTTTGAAATCTTGTAGTAGCTCAAGAACCCGCGGTTTGCGCTGTTTACGCGGGACTGCATATATCTCACTAACGAACTGGAGATTCTCCTTCACGGTGAGGTCTTCATAAAGAGAAAAGCGTTGAGTCATGTATCCTATTTGTTGTTTTAGGGCTTCCGAGTCCTTTCTCACATCCAAACCCATTACATATGCTGACCCAGCACTTGGGGTTAACAATCCACATAACATACGTATTGTGGTAGATTTCCCCGAGCCGTTGGGGCCAAGAAAACCATAGATGCTTCCTGTTTCTATCTCCAGGTCAACTTCATTCACTGCAAGCAATGACCCGAACTTTCGACTCAGGCCGCTTGCAGATATGGCTATAGAGTTATCACTCATTCTTCAAGCTCGAAGACAATCTGAACTGGAACGCCATCTGGCAGACGTTCCGCAAGAGTGGGCAGATCGATTTCTGCAACATAAGAAAGGCGACTTCGATCTCGCTCAGTTAGTGCAAAATACGGCGTAAAGCTGGGCTCAGAAGAAATTCTGCGCACTACTCCATTCAATGTTCCGTCCAATCCATCCACGCTCACCGGCAACTCGGAACCAATTCTAATGCCTACTCTTTTAACTTCCGGAATGTAGACCCTGGCGTAGGGCTGCTCGCCAGACAGCAAAACAGCGACGACGTCTCCCGCACGCGGTCTCTCGCCCTGTTCGAAAGGCAGAGAATCGACAATGCCGCTTACGGTGGCGGAGAGAACCAGTCTGGATTTATCTATCTGCAGGCTCGCCAATTGCGCCCGAGCCTGAGACAGCAATCCGTTAGTCTGGTCCATTTTCTCCTGCCGCGTACCTGCCTCGAGCTCCGCCAGCTGCGCTTCTACCATCTCGATACGTGCCTTCGCCGATTCCAGCATTTTCTCGGCACTGTCGACACTTTCAATCGAAGTCAGGTTTTGTTCTCGCAATCCTGCCAGCCTGTCAAAATCTCTTGTGCGGAATTCCTGTTCAATCTCCGCGGCTTTCAAGTTCGCTCGCATTGCATCGATTGTCTGGGAGCGTGGACCACTGAGCTGTTCTGCTAACAGTGCTTCTATGCGTGTGATATTTGCCCTTGCCTCTATCAGGCGACTGTCGAAACGGCTGGAGTCCTGAGTCAGTATCACCGTTCCAGTGTTAAGCAGTTGGCCTTCCCTGACTTCGATCGAAACAATTTGTTCCGCGTATTCAGCCACCAACTCAATCCTGTCTGACTCAAGCTGTCCCACGGCCTGCAAGGGCTGTTCCTCACAGGCAGCTAGCAGCACAAGAGCGAAGGCCAGTGTGAATATTCTCAAGGTTTTCATAGTTGTTCTTCCTGCTGATCGCTATTGCTGACACCGTTAAGGAATAGCTGTGTATTGTGTTGTGCCAATTGCCTGGCTGTTTCCTGATTGAGATTAATATTTAGAACTTGCTCAACTACTGGTTTTGCGAGAAAGGGAAAGATCGTCATTCCCAACAAAGAAATCAGCGCCATCGCTGGATCAAGGTCTTTTCGAAAATTACCATTGCCAATTTCGCCATGAATGGCCGCCATCAAGCCCGGCACAATCTTGGAGCTGAATTTTTGCAGCACCGCATCTCTCACCTCTCCTTCACTAAACAAAACTTCACGAATGAGAAAGTTGGGCCACCAGGGGTTATCCGCCAGTATCTGTGTATAGCTCTCACTGAATTCCGAGATAGAGATCTGCTTGCCGTCACCCATTCCCTGGAGACTCTCCTCCAGTGAATTAGTGACCTGCTCTACCATCGACATGTACAGCCCACGCTTGTCACCAAAGTAATAACTCACCATGGCAGGATTTACGCCGGCATCAGTAGCAATCTGCCGAAGAGACACAGACTTAAAATCCCGAGTGAGGAAGTGGTTTCTTGCCGCCTGAAGCAAGTCGGCTCTTACCTTCTCTGCGTTCTGACCTGCGGGCCTGCCCAAGCTGGGTTTCATTGCTTTTTGTTCGCTCATAAGTCTTTCCGGATCACTTGAAGTATTTAATTAAACATTTAATTAATTAAATTGCAAGTAAAATGCTGAAGGCATACTGTGATCGAAGACGGTGCTACACTTGGCTTTGCAATCAATACAGAGGTATTACGGTGCTGATCCTGTCTCTTGGTCTTATGTTATTTATTCTGGTTCACCTGCTCCGCGAGCTGGGTCTGCGGGATACGGTAATTAGTAAATTCCCTTCGAAGTCAGCCTATATGGGTGCCTATGCCCTGCTTGCTCTTATTGGCTTGATACTCATAGCCTGGGGAAAGTCGATATCGCCCTTTGTGATGATCTGGCAGCCAGCCTACGAGCTACGCTACATCAGTCATATGATTATGATTCCGTCCATGATTCTCATTGTGGCGGGCAATGTACCGCTCTCTCACCTGCGAAAGAATTTACGTAATCCAATGCTCCTGGGTGTAACTTTTTGGGCTTTTTCCCATCTATGGTCTAACGGAGACCTTTCTTCGATGTTGCTGTTTGGAGGAATTGGGCTCTGGTCGTTGATTAAATTTGTTTCATTGAGCAGAACGACTTCGTTTAAAAATGGGGATGCTTCCATTATTTGGGACGGAGTTTCACTGGGAGTCGGTCTGTTTGCTTACTGGTTGCTAATCCTTAACCACGGACCTCTTTTTGGCGTAGGGCTCTCTTTGGCGTAAGGCGTACTTTAGCTTAGGACATAATCTTGCTTAAAAATATTTATCCACGAACCACACTCTTTAGCTCAAGGCTTTGCGTCTTGCTGATTACATGTCTTGCCTTAAACGCAAATAGCTATGGGCAGGAAGACTTATCTGCTTACTGGAATGGCGTATGGAATGCAGAAGGCACGCTGTTCACCATCGGTGTCAGTGTTGAAGACAGCGTGATGGAGGTTGAACAGATTGAATCTCTGGGTTTTCTGTGGACCAGCAAGAACGGAAGCATCGAAGGTAACGTGGTGAGGGTTGAAGTAGAGTACGCCGGTGTAACAGGAATCATTCAGGCCGAATTGATCGATCCTAATACCGCGATTGCTTTCGCAGCAACTTGCCTGCCAGAGTTTATGGTGGTTTGCGCATTAGCGAAAGACCGTCAGGCAGTCTTTCGCAGAGTGGAAAGCCAGTAATTACCCAGCTACTAATTTCAGATTCTATATTTCAGATACTGAGCTAACCACTTTTCCAACGATGCCGTATTCAATAGCATCTTCCACGGACATCCAGTAATCACGATCTGTATCTTTCGCTACTCGCTCAAGAGGCTGACCTGTTTCATCCGCAATCAATTGATTGATACGCCCTCGCATTTTCACAATCTCTTCAGCCTGGATCTTTATATCCGTGGCATCACCGCGTGAGCCGCCTGATGGCTGATGAACGAGGAATCGAGTATTGGGTAAGGAAAACCGATTTTCCTTTTTTGCTGCCAAATAAATAGTGGTTGCAGCGCTGGCTACCCATCCTGTGCCAATCACTTTGACTTCAGGTTTGATGAATTTGATCATATCGTAGACGACATCGCCCGATTCAACATGCCCGCCGGGAGAACTGATGTAGATAGAAATCGGTTCGTCATTTTCCGCCGCGAGCGCCAAAAGCTTTTCCGTTACAGATCGTGCGATCTTGTCATTGATCTCGCCGAAAATAGTGATCGCTCGAGACTCAAAAAGCTTCTTGCCTATCAGGTTCGAGCTGCCCGCCGATTTTTCTTCTTTGCTTTCCCCTTCGGGAGAGTTTGTTGCCATTGTGAACCTCATTTCTTATTTCTCGGTACTGATTTTATTACCAACTAGATTGTGTTTTTGGCAAATAGATTGCGCGACAAAAATAATACAGTAACTGCTTTATCTTAACTACTTACATTTCGTCTTTTACGCTCTCGCCTTTAACTAGGCACAGGGTTGTTGATTGGTTCGCATGTAAGCGATGATCTTCCACAGATCATCGTCACCGTCTGGAAAGTTTGAACCGAAGCCTACCATTCGCGTATCTGCAATTCCGGTGGTTACCACATCGAATATTTGCTGATCCTCACCACCGTGTTTCCACTGGCAATCGAACAGAAACAGAGCATCTGTTTCAGCTGGAAGCAAGGTATGGCAGTAAGTGGAGCAGCTTCCCAGAAACAGTGCCTGGCCCCGTTCAACTGCTGCCGAGTCGAGCATGAAAGCTTCAACTGTCGTCAGCTCTACTGGCTCTTCTACTTCCTCACTACAGGCAAACAACAGGCTCAAGACAGTTATAGTCAAAACCATTCGCGCAGTAGTATTACGTGCAAGTAGATTCAAGAGTATCCCCATTTTCCTGGTCGCCTCAGTCAAATATCTAGCGCTCGCCGGCTGCAGTTTCTTCGCCTAGAGGCTTGAAACTGATCAATAGCTGAGGCAGCAAGGTAAGTGAACCAATTAAGGCGACCAACATGGCCAAGCTGGTAAGCAAGCCAAAAACTATAGTTGGGATAAAATTAGATAGTGCCAGGATTGAAAATCCAGCAACGATAGTCATGGAAGTAAAATACATCGCCCTGCCAATGCTGTTATGACAGAAGAACATGGTATCTCGGTAGTTGCCAATGCGTGGAAACTCTCGTTTAAAGCGGTGCATATAATGAATAGTATTGTCCACTCCGATACCCACCGATATTGCCGCAATAGTGATGGTCATGATATCCAATGGGATTCCAAGCCAACCCATCACTCCCAGAACAAAAGTGGCTGCAATGGCATTAGGAATTATGCAGATAATAGCAATCTTCAGTGATCGGAAAAGCGCTAGAAACATCATCATGATGGCCAACATGACAACGCCTAGAGTTAGAATCTGTGACTGAAATAAACTTTGAAGAACGTTGTTATACATTACCAGTATGCCGGTAAGTTCTACCTCTTCATCACTAAAACCGAAATCCTCCTCAATACCAGATTCGATTCGCTGTAAAAGTTCATTACGATTTAGATCTTTATCCGACTCGATAACTCTTACGTTAAAACGAAGCTGATCCTCCTCGATTGAGACATAGGGATTCAGCACCGTCTCCTTAAGTGTTTCTGGTATTCGGTTATAGAGCACCGCCCATAACAAACCATCGATGACTTGATTTCCATTTAGCTTTTCAGCCAATTCGATAACAGCGCCGAAAGACATTACCTTACCCGTCTGCGGATCATTATCGAGATATTGATGAATAGCTTTTACCTGATCCATTTTTGGCGCAGTAAACCAATAAGCGTCGTTATTGCTATCGTCGGGATCACCGAAACCGAAGCCGTCATCGAAGCCGTCGTCAAACTCTTCTTCGGTCTTGGGTAGATTAACTACCACATCGAAACTAAGCGTGCCGCCGAGCTTGTCATCGAATAAGGTCATACCCTGGAAAATTTCGGTGCTCTCTCGAAAATAGTCAATAAAGCTGTTTTCAACACGAATCTGAGTGAGACCGATAACACTAAACAAAACCACGAATGTGTAAATTATTAGTACCCTTCCCTTCAACTTGTCAGTAATAGTGGCGAGAGCGGTAGTCAGGTTCAGCTTAAGATTGGCGGTCAGTTGAGTCTCGTCTTTCTTGATGATGCTCAAGATCGCTGGAAATAGTGTGAAGGCTACAATAAGAGCAGTGGCCACCCCCATCATCATCATCCATCCAAAAGTGATGATAGGTAAGATTCCGCTAACTATGAGTGAACCAAATGCCACCGCAGTAGTTAGTGCCGTATAGAGACAGGGGCGAAACATGCTCAATACCGAATGACGTAGCAATTTGTCATGATCGCTAAAGTGCCGGGTAGCCCTCAATTCACGATATCGGACAGTAAGATGGACTGTGAGAGAAATGGTAATAATGAGTAGAAGCGAGATGAAGTTGGACGAAACTACTGTTACGCGCCAATCCATGAACCCAAGCACGCCAACCATGATAATTCCCGCTACCGCACAGCAAGATAGAGGTATAGCTACCCAGCGGATTTTTCTGAATATGAGCCCCAGGGCAAAAATAATCAACAAAACCACCGCAAAGCTAAAAGAGCTCAAATCACCCTGCACGAAGGTAACCAGGTCATCGGCTATCATTGGCGCACCACCGAGATAGATTTGCGCGTTACCTCGATATTTTTCCAGCGTCTCGCGTATACGGCCTATATTTTCATGTTGGCGATCAGCGGCAATCACACTATGAAGAGCATACTCGGCCTCAATGTCCGCCAATTCAGTGGAATCTTCCTGGCTCAGTTCGCCATCACGCGCAAGGTTTCGAAGTTCGGTTCTTCGCGCTACTAAATCTCTGGCAGTTTCATCAAGAGCAAAGCTGACCAACATCCCTGCAGTAGTTCCATCGGGACTTATCACCGCATTTCGAAAAACCGGGCTGGTCATTATCTCTTGCCTAGCCGCAACAAGATCTAACTCTTCATCCATGACGGTCAAATAGTCTTCGGAAATACCTGTAAGCGTTGTGTCTTCAAAAACCGGAACATTAAGAATACTGTCTACCGATTCCACACGATCGATAGTAAGAAGCTCTTGCCTCAATTCATCAAGTCGATTCAATTCTTCTCTGGAAAACAGATCACCAAGGGGCGTGTACGCAATGGTGACTGATTCGCGAATTCCATAACGAACATTAATGGACCGGGAATACTCCAGATCCGGATCATCTTCCAAAAGCAGAGAATCCGCAGACGCATCAAGCCTAAAATTTTGAGCCTGCAGGGCAAAAAACCCTACAAAAAGTAGCAGTACTGAAATAACGAGAAAGGGTTTGCCAAATACAATATTGCTGTAAAGATTGGCTGAAGATGAAGGCATGGGAGTTTTTTGTATCCGCTACTACTAGTGCTTAATGGAAGGGATAACTATACGCATTTGACAAAAAAGGGGACAGGTATATTTTCCAGAAAATAGACCTGTAGCTCCTTTTTGTTTGGCTCGAAAGTAGCTTAACGGCTAGCCTGTTCTGCCTCCAGCCGTCGTGCTCCACCCAATATCCCCGGAAATGCATAGTTACCTTCATGACAGGCATATTCATACATGCGATCACCTTCAGGCCTTCTGTTCATGGCAATCTCTCCTGTCCAATTGGCTTGATAAGACTGAGGGTCATCCATGGTAAAGCTGTACTTGATCTTGTCTTCAGAAATCAGCTCGAATCGCTCGCTTACAATCAAGTCTTCGGAGCTGCCTCGATAAGACTGGAAGGGGTGAAAATTTCGGGTTTCAACAATGAGAGCGTCACCATCCCAATAGCCGACAGAATCTCCCATCCATTTTTCCAGATCGGTGTCGAAATGGGTTTTGTTCAGAGGAATGATTCGAGCATCGTGAACCATTTCAACCATGATCATTACATGGTCTTCAGTTTGAACTATCTGATAATTATTGTTGTACATCACCGGCAACATCGGCGGGCCAGAACTTGAACCAAAGGACAGTAAGCAGCGCTCACCCAATGGACGAAGCTCATGACCATCATAGGGTTCTACACCGGGCATTCCACGTAGCTTACTAATCATGGCATTACTGCTAAAACCTTCCAACATGGGAATGCGGCCATTCGGTGGATCTACGACAATTGAAGTCCGGTATTCGCCATTTATCTCGACTACGTTAGTACCGCGATCTATCCAAAAACCGTTGTAGCCAAGATCCGTATCGCCATCTGTTGGAGGTGCACGATCTGGATCGCTGTCCGCAGCTCCTCGTGCAATGTTGTTTTTCCACTGCTCCTGCTGTGCAACGGCTTCATCGAGAGTAAGAAAGCCTTTCTCACCGAACTCCCTCGGTCGCTGCAAGGGGGTTTGAGTCGCATTAGTCCAGATGCCTTGAAGGTCCGGATTGCCATTGGCAGTGCGGGGAACTTCCCATTCCTGTGCCAGGCTCACTGAAGTAGTAAGCAGCGTCAGCGATATAGCAGACAGAATTGCGGTCATGATTTTCATGGCGATCTCCAAGACAGGTGAAATTCCAAACTAATGAATCGAGCTTACTCCTTATAGGAACTCTCCTCAATATGCCCCTCTTACTACCTCCAAATGTCCTCTACCCGCTTATCTCCTCTACTATCCCCCGATTCGCTCCAAGCGATGTCGAAATCAGCAAAAAACCAGCCCAAAGCATACTCAGAACGGCAGCTTATCAGTTACTAGATTCTTCGTTTACGAAAATAATCTCCAAGCCATTGATATTAATAGATAAATCTTGCGCCGAATATTCAAAATCGGCAATGTGACATTCTGTCGCAGAAGGCACAACGGCTTTGGAATGAGGGAAATTTGTTGTTACCATAGTTCTCACTGAAATTCGCTTTATCAGCCTGCTTGATTGACTCGGGTCAACAAGGAAATCGGGCAGCGAATTAGACTCTCTAGTCGAAGAATTAAGGGGCAATTATGTTACGCAAGTTATTCCTAATCTGTACCGCGCTTATAGCATTCATGGCTATGTCCACAGCGGCGCTTGCAGACGAGTGGCTAAAATCCATTCCTGATTTTGATCTTACCGATCAGCTTGGTGCATCCCATACTCTGGATAAGTACGCCGATAAGGATTTTGTTGTCTTCTACGTGCAAGGTGTAGGTTGCCCTATCGCCAGAATTGCCCTGCCGAATTATCGAGAAGTGCGCGACGAATTCGCAGCAAAAAACATCGAATTCGTGATGTTCAATTCCAATATTCAGGATAATCCTCAGCGAATCGCCAAAGAGGCTGCGGAGTTTGGAATTGACTTTCCAATCATGAAGGATGAAGGACAGGTTCTCGCCAAAGCTTTGGGTGTAGAACGTACTGCAGAAGTATTTATTGTTAACCCGCGCACTAAGGAAGTTTTATACCGCGGGCCGATTAACGATCAGCTGGGCTATGAGACGCAGAAAGTGAGCGCCAGTGAGCACTACCTGAAGGACGCATTGAATACGGTAATAGCCGGCGGGACTGTGGATATGGACGAGGTTCCTGATTCGAAGGGTTGCCTGGTCGCCATCTTTGATACGTAGAAAAGCATTTACAAATAATTAATAAAAAAGGGGACGCTTGCGTCCCCTTTTTTGTCTACTATTTTTGTGTCACTTTTTGAGCTGAGTATTCAGATCAGAATCCGCCAAACACTTCCAGACCCAGTTCATCAGCATACCGGGTTTCGACTATTTCTTCCTTCCGCAAATTACCTGCAAGCAATTCCGAAACATCATCGGAGATCAGCTCGATAGATTTTATCTGCAGATCATAGCTTTGAACCTGTTGAAGTGTAGAGCCCCAAAGCGCCAGCATTCGTGTATCAATTCGACGCACGTCATTGTGCTTCGCCCACTCCGCTCCAATGAGAGCGCCAAGATCTCCTAGCTGCCCATCCAATACTTCAACATCACTATTAGCTGAAGCAAGAACCACAGATTCAACATCGAGCCAACCGGATTGATAGGCTAGGTTTCCCTGGTAAAAGCTCAGAGCCCACTCTAGATATTCGGTTCGTGATTGTAATTGCTGGTTGGCCCCATCGGATTGGTAAGCTTCGATGAAATATTGCTGCTCGGGAATTGTCTCTGGCCAGTCGTCAAGATTGGGACCGATGCAGGACGCAAGTGAAATGCTGAGCAGCACAATCAGCCATGCTCTGTTTCCGGAAAGAGATCTGATGCTGCAGTTGATGATGTTAATGTTCCTAAATTTCACTCTGATCGAATTCACTGTGCTAAAACTCAAAGTATCAAAATCGAGATGGTTCTGGGCGAAAGAGTGCAGAATATAGTATTCATGGAGAGGAACATCAATTCCTGATTAACACAACTACTATAAAGTCAGGAATGAACAGGGACGGTGGTGACTATTGTGGCCGAAAATCAGCGACCGACAATATCCAAAAAAGCAGTTACCTCTTCATATCTTCGACTTCTTGCAAAGTCTCTAGCGGCAAGTCCCACCGCATTCTGAATATTGGAATCTACTCCCGCTTCGACGGCTATCTCCGCCGCCTCCAGAATTCGAGCCTCTCGATTGCTGCCAACAATTCCAGCTCGTCGCTCAGCACTGCCCCAACTCATTCGAAGGCGCCGATATCCCATGCCTACCGCCGCCATGAGAACGGAAACATTCCCTTCTTCAGCAATCACAGGCTGGAGGCCACTTAAAGTTGGATAAGTTACATCTTTTACAAAATGCGGATCCGCCCCACGCTCAAGCAACAGTGTCATTATCTCTGGTTCGGTAAACCGAGCTGCCAGCCACAACGGAGTCGCCCCGAGCAAGGAGTCATGAAAGTTGTAGTCCGTTGATTGACGACGTGCGGGAGTTGGCCGCTGAAGAATCGCTTCAATCTCTGCACCTTGATCGAGAAGTATGCGTACAGCCTCATAGCTGCCGCGCAAAATTGCCGCATGCAAAGCTGTATGTCCGCTGGCGTCGGAATTTGGATCAGCACCACTATCCAGAAGAAACTTCAGCAAGTCTGTATTACCACCATGAATAGCCATGATTGCCGGACTAGTGCCAAAAGCCGAGAGGCCATTTACATCACTCCCTGCTGCCAGCAATAAACTGGCGGATTCAAGGTCACCTGCTCTGGCCGCAAACATCAACGCGGTATTACCACCCTGCTCTACCCAAACCATATTGCTGGGATGGCTGTCCTGTTCTTTTTCACTCTTTACATATTGAGAGCGCACAAGAGTTCTGGCATCAGCTTCAGCGCCATAATCCAGAAGTGCTGCAACCACATCAGCATGACCTTGCCCTGCTGCCCACATCAAGGCTGTCTGGTCTCGGCTAACAACTCCCTGAACACTGGCACCGGCTGCCAACAAAGATCTAACAAGTGATGCATTGCCGGAATGGGCCGCTGTCATTATTAGAGTTTCACCAGAGAGGAGATTCAGGTTCGGATTCGCTCCATTCTCAAGAAGCACATCTGCCATTGCTGAACTGCCATTGTCTGCTGCCAACCACAGCGGCGTTACTCCCAAGTCAGTTGCAGAATCCACATCCATGCCCTGCTCAATCAGCTCTTGCGCCAACGCGGCATTGTCGTGATAACTCGCCCAGTGCAATGCAGAAGTACCGTCGCCGTATACTTCTTCAACGCTGACTTGTTCTGATAGCAAAACTAGAACTCTGTCCCAGTCAGCATCCTTGGCAGCTTGCACCAAGGGAGGCATACCCTGCCCAAGAGCTGGCAATGCTATTAGCAGGAACCCCAAGCTTAATATTTTCTGATAACTTCTCATTGTTTTGTTCTTCTACTGAGTTCGAGTACTGGTCTCAAGTTATTTAGACAGAAAAAGGCAAGGGGCCAGTGCTGCCGCCAATCCGATCAACCGGCAAGTTGAATTTATCCATGATGGAAACCAGAAGATCCGCCATAGTAGGCTCATTCTGATAACTCAGGTGCTGCCCGCCTTGCATCCAACCAGCACCACCACCAACCAGCATCACAGGCAAATTAACGCCGGAGTGAATTGTGCTATTGGAAAGTCCGGCTCCATAGAGAATAGTCATGTTGTCTAATAAATTTCCGTCGCCATCGGGAACAGCTGCAAGCTTTTGTAAATAGTTAGAGAAAAGCTGAGCGTGATAAATATTTATCTGCGACATCTTCTCAACCAGCTGTGCATTATTATTGTGATGGGAAAGTGGATGGTGAGCATCGGGAACACCAATCTGCGGATACGGTCTCGCACTCTGCTCCTTGCTCATCATGAATGTTATGACTCGAGTCAGGTCTGTTTGTAGTGCCAGTACCTGCAGGTCCTGCATAATCTCCATGTGATCTTCATAGTCTACCGGCACACCGGCTGGCTGGGCCAACTCGGGTAGAGACAGATCAATCTGTTCTTCGGCTTTTTCTATTCGCCTCTCAATATTGCGAATTGATTCGGTATAACTCTCCATCAGATGACGATCTCCTGCACCCAGACTATTTTCCAGACCGGAGAGTTTTTCGAGTACCGCATCTAGAATACTACTCTGTTGCCTTAAACGTGCTTCGCGCACACCCTTCACCGTGCTACCACTATCGCCAAACATTCGCTCGAAAACCGAGCGAGGATTGTGCTCCATGGGCAAAGGTTCAGTTGCGCTGCGCCAGGAAAGTGTATGGGTATAGACGCAGCTAAGATTAACTGTGCATGCACCAGCATGTGCCGGAGCATCCATGGACAATTCAAGCGAAGAAAGTTGTGTTTGCCGACCAAGTTCTTTTGCCAGCAACTGATCAAGAGACACTCCCGCAAGAATTTCTACCTCATTGCGGCCACCCCGTGTAACGCCTGTTAGGAAAGAACCTCCAGCACCAGCATGAGCAACATTCCAGTTAGCCTTCAAACCAGACAGCAACATCATCTTGTCCTTGAACGGTGCAAGGGGTTGTAAAATAGGAGTCAGCTCGAAATCTCTTCCGGTTTGAGTTGGCAACCAATAATCCATGGCCATGCCGTTGGGAACATACACCGTCTGGAATCGATGTATTGGAGCCGGCGTACTTTGCGCGAATGCCGGGGTCATGGCATCCAACATTGGCAGAGCCAAAGCCGCTCCCGCTCCGCGTAACACTGCACGGCGAGAAATGTATTTACCAGTAACTCTTTTAAGCGACTTAAGGTTTGATGTTTGATCTTTCTTAATCATCTTATTGTACTCATCAGAAACGGCGGGCTCATCGCGATCCCGGTTATCAGAGAAGACCAGCTATAATCCTGCTCTGCCGCATCACTTACAATCTTGCGGATCACCGGTTGATCGTAGTAGTCGATTCGGCGACCCAGGGCGTAGGTCATTAATTTTTCTGTCAATGTATGGGCAAACTGGTCTGGCCGGTTCATCATCCAGTCACGCAAATCCGCGAAACCTGAAAACTCAACACCTCCAGGATAACTGCCGTCGGGATCTACAAGATTCCCTACTTCGTCATGGTCTCGCCAGCCACCAATTACATCGAAATTTTCTAGCGCAAAGCCGAGGGGATCGATAACTACATGACAGGAAGCACAAACCGGATCCGCTCTATGGCGGGCCAGCCTTTCCCGAATCGAAGTGGGTGCTTCACCAGCCTCGGCATCCGGCAGGATGGGTACATTCGCCGGCGGTGGTGGTGGCGGTGTTCCTAACATATTGTCCAACAGCCATTTCCCCCGAAGTACCGGTGAGGTACGCCCGGGATAGGAGGTAACCGTCAGCAAGGCTCCCTGAGCTAACAGGCCGCCTCTCTGTGTTCTATCAGGCAATTCTGTTTTTCTAAACCGGCTGCCGTAAATGCCTTCAACACCATAGTGATTGGCCAACCTCTCATTAAGATAGCTGTGATTAGCTCCCAACAGCTCCATTACACTGCTGTCGGACTGCAGAGTGTCGGCTATGAATAGTTGAGTCTCCTGACGAAAGCCTTCGATCAGACTTAGATCATAGTTGGGGAATACTACGGTATTTATTTGCACTTCATCCAAACGCCTTAGGTTTAACCACTGGGCGGCGAAGTCTTCAACAATAGTAGTAACGCCACGACTATCAGCCAACATTCTACGAACCTGTTGTTCCAGAATTTCCGGATTGCTGAGCTGACCGCTTTCTGCAAGTTCCAATAGCTGTTCATCCGGCGACGAACTCCAGAGAAAGAAAGACAGGCGCGATGCTAACTCCACATCACTTAGCCCGAACGATTCTCCCGAGGCAACATTCGCTGGGTCACGGTAACTTCTGATAAGAAAATCTGGATCGCTGAGCATAAACTCGAGAGCGAACTGTATCCCGTTGTTAAACCCTCCCTCCTGTTCACGCCCCTGAGCATAAAAGTCGAGAAGCAGTTCAACGTCTTCATCAACTACAGGTCTTCGATAGGCGCGTCTCGCCATACTAGAAAGAATTTCAGAGGCACAGCTCTGCTCTTCAGCTCCACGATCTGGATGACAGGAAAAAATTAGTTGCTGACTGGGAGAGCCTGCTAAACCGGAATTTGATTGGATGGTTTGAAACGGTCCGCTCACTTCCAGAGAGTGAATTTTCTGATTAGCGAGATAGGCTTCATCATTAGCATTGAGACGACCACCCTGAACCGGCTGCGGGATGGACTCCGGCTCAACAAGCTGCCTTACATATGAAACGCTTATTTGAGCAGGGCCTGCCTCGACAGGGAGACGAACCTCGAGTCCTTCTCCTGCTTCGGTGAGCATATACTGTTCCCAGTCTATGGTGCCCGGCTCACCGGTTCCGCTGAAACTCAATGGTGCAGGCGTTCCCGGTGCTTCACCTCCGACCGAGAATCTTTGCAATAGCCGCCCGTTGAGGCGTATTTCCAATTGCTGCGCCCAGCCAAGCCCTTTGATGTAGTCCTGATAATTTCGTTCCAACTGCACTCGAAACTGATACTCACCAGCGACGGGAAAGTTATGACTAACCGATACACCGCCCCGAGAGCCAAATGGCATGTCTTCACTCTGGCGCTGATTCTGTTTCATGAACAGCGGTACTTCGTAGGTAGTATTAGTTGGGCCCAGTGGAGGTAAGCCGGTAGCCAGTCGAGTCACCTGCCGAGCGACGGACATGTAGCGTTCCATGTGAGCAGTGGAGAATGGCAGTGAGGCCGCCATATTGTCGAAGCTACCGTCTGCTGTTGGGTCGCCTGGCAGCGAATTCATTACATCCACATCCAAGCCAAGCAACTCATTAATCGTGTTGTTGTATTCATAACGATTCATGCGATGAAGCGGAGTGATTCGACCAGGGTTTGGGTTAGCAGCCCAGGCATCGTCTAATTCACTTTCCAACCAATCGGTCATTACTTGATAGGTTTCAAATTCGGGTCGCGGCATGCCAGCCGGCGGCATCATATGAGCCCTAAGTTTCTTGACGACTTTCTCTAGCGCATCCGCATGCAGGGCAGGACTGGCAAAGTCGACACTCTGCAGTGAGAAATCTCCCGTAGCCAGGGTATCGTTGTGACAGGAGAGACAATAGGAATTTGCGATCAGCTGCATGTCATCAGCAGCGAATTCTTGCTGACTCTCAGCGGCACCGTGAGCCGGCAAAAACTGGCTTGATAACAGCGAGACCGAAACCGCGCCAATTAGGAGGAATAAGCCCGAAATACCTACTCTGAAACGGCTGATCATTGGGCTACAGCCCCCGCCGAATCTGGCAATTGGCGGCCATTAGCTAACTTTGGAATCTGCGTCTGCAACGACATGGGTCAATTTTGACTCTAATTGTTATTTTGATCCTCCTGAAGCTACACCAGGTGAGGGTTTTCTGCAATTTTGCAGGCCTTCTCTTGCCTACTTCCAATCTACAAACTACCTTGACCCTTTTGATTCATATACCCTATCTGCGAGTGGCCTAATTTCCTAATAGTTCGAGCTTGCGCTGGCTTCCCCAATCCAAGTGCTGTAAAAAGACGCCATGAAAATTCCTAAGCGAATCCAACCTCTTATAGATGAGGGCCTAATTGATGAGGTCATCAGTAGGCTTATGAGCGGCAAAGAAGCCGATGTCTATGTGGTGCGCTGCAACTCGGAAATACGTTGCGCCAAGGTCTATAAAGAAGCAGCTAATCGCGGTTTTAAGCAGGCTGTGCTCTATCGAGAAGGTCGCAAGTCACGCAATAGTCGACGCACCCGCGCTATGGACAAAGGCTCAAAATTTGGTCGTCAACAGCAAGAGGAAACTTGGCACAACGCCGAGGTAGATGCTCTTAAGAAACTCGCCGCTGCTGATGTGCGAGTTCCCCAGCCTTATGCCTGTATCGATGGCGTCTTATTGATGGAATTAGTCACCGACAAGGATGGTGATGTAGCACCACGCCTCAGCGAGGTGGATATGTCGGCCGAACAGGCGCTGAGAGACCATTCCAAAGTAATGCGATTTGTAGTGCGAATGCTTTGTGCAGGCTTGGTACACGGTGACTTGTCCGAATTTAATATATTGGTAGATGAAGGCGGCCCGGTGATTATCGACCTTCCACAAGCTGTGGATGCCGCCGCGAATAATAATGCCGAGGCCATGTTTGAGCGGGATGTTAATAAGATAAGCAGTTACTACGGCCAATTCGCGCCGAAATTACTGCAGACTAACTATGCAAAAGAGATCTGGAAACTGTTCGAGGAAGGTGACTTACAAGCGGAAACCGAAATAACCGGTCTCTTCACCGAGAATCTGGAAGGTGCCGATGTAGACGCGGTGCTGCGGGAAATACAATCTGCCATTGCCGAAGAAGAGCAGCGCCTGGAGCGCAAGAACGAAGCAGACGAGCAGCCCTAGCCCCAAGTCAATGATAGTTCCATAGGCGTTCGTTAATCCTGGCTGCGAAACACCGACAATGAAAAGCGCTAACCCGAACTAGCGGGGCAGATTCCAGTCGAACCGAAACAAAACTTCCTCTACCTGAACCGCCTCGCCGCGAACAATTCTCGGATCAAATCGTAATCGCTGTGCCGCCCTGACTGCCTCGTCGTTAAAGACACCTGGTGGTTCGCTTTCATCTACAACTACGTCTTGAACTGCTCCGCTTGCAGTGACTGTAAATTTGACCACAACGTATCCTTCCAACCCAAGCTCCAATGCCACTTCGGGGTAAGGAGGAGTTATTAGGCGCAGCGGAAGAATCTCTCGGAATTGAATAATATCTGACTCTGGCACACTGGCTGGTGCTGAATTAAGACCATCCAGTTGATAACGAAACACGTACCTTACATCTTCAACCACTGCACCCCTAGTATTCACAAAGGTAAGACGCCTGGCAGCGTTAGTAGCCGACAATTCGAAAAAACCAGCTGGCTGCTCTTCAATAGTTTGAATCGTATTGCTAATCACTTCCCCATCTTCATTTACGGAAAAACGCAGCATTACCCATCCTTCGATTCCCAAATTTGTAGCACGCAACGGATACAAGGGCTCAGCTACTCTCCGGGCGAGTAGACCACGGGTAAAATTTGGTGGCGGAGTAACTTCAAAAGATGCATCCGATGCATTGCTCTGAGTTGTAGCATCCATGTTTGTACAAGCCGCCAGGGAGCTCAGCAAAACCATCGCCAAGCACGGCAGTATTTTACGCTCTATGGACTGGATTTTTTGTACTGTTAGATGATTCATGGTTGAGTTACCAATTAATGTAATGAATGAAGCAAGTCCATCTATTGACCATCATAAAATTTCTCAATTTCCGCTAAAAAGTTGTTCTGATTTTCAGGGCTATCTTCCTGCCGTTTCCAGAACAAAAATCTTCTACTTCCTCTACAATTCCATCCGCTGTAGCACCGAGAAAACGAGTACGGGTGCGACAATATTCACTTTCTCTAACATTCTGTGCTTCTAACCTGAAAGTGATATTTCCAAATGCTTGTTTCTCTATGAACGCTGTTAGATTCGGTTGATTCTTTCGTTCTTCAATATCAATAATATCGATCTCTTTTCTACCACTACTGTCATTTGAGTTGGCTGAATAGAAGAATCCGTAGCTCAAACCCATACCGATGACATCGTGTCTGAAGCTAGACCTGGCGGACCAACGGCCATTATTTCTCATTCTTCGTTTAGCTCCGGTAAATGGATCTAACACTTCCGAATCACGAAGGCCTATACCAGTTGTAAATAAGGCATTGGGGAGCCCAACAAATCCTAATCTAGCACTAACATCCAAATTGACGCCGTAGCGCTTTCCATCACCAATGTTTCCACGGGCTGACTGCAAACTATCCGGGCTAGGAGAAACATCGATGCGGTCAATAGCATCTTCGATGTCTCTATAATAGAACTGGGAATTCAGCACACCGATATCATTGGGAAGTCGCAGCTCCAGATTCAACTCGTAACGCCAAGACTGCTCTTGCCGAATTCCGGGATTACCGGCCTGTGTATCGTTGTCCTCATCGGAGTTATCAACGGTGGCACTGAAATCCGAAAAGCTGAGTTGAGACACGTCCTTTTCGATTCCGGCACGTAGCTGCAAAGAAGGAGTAATATCGAATCGGTAATCCACCTTTGGTCTCACAAATGTGAAATCCCGTTTATTGCTGACGTCTCCAGATTGCTCGATGGTAGAGGACTCAAAAATCAATGAGCTCTCCAGTGACATTCTCGGATTTATCTGCCAGTTGTGTGCAGCAAAAACTTCTGAGCGCAGCTCCTCGACTGTAGAACCACTGTTGTTGATAGAAACAGGGACCAGATTTCCATAATCGGGTGAAGGTGTGCCGGAAGTATCTAATCCCAATAGTAATCCGGAATCGCGAATTGTTTGTGATCCTTCGACGCCGACTTCAAGCCCCTGAGCATCATTTAAATTGAAGGTATAAGAAGTGCGGGCAATACGCTCGCGGTCTCGCCCCAAATTACTTAAGAATAAATTTTTGTTCTCGGAATTGTCGAAAACATCATAACGCTCTCGGGTAAACTGAGATTCTCTATCGTTAACAATGAACAAAAATCGATACTTACCGCCACCGCTCAGGGAATATTCGTAGTCGCCACCTACTTCCCAGTTGTCTCTCTCACTACTATTGTCTTCACGCTGCAATCTAATTGTGTTGGAAGTAAAATCATGAATTGTGCGCTCCAATTCAGACGGCGGCGAACTGGTTCCCAGCAGAGCGTTAAGTTGAATTACACTATTTTCAAAGCTATAGCCCAGATTCATGCTGGCCTGGTAATCCCTTTGGTCACGAGTACTTTCTTCATTCTTGGCTTCAAGCAGCGTAAAGTCAGGATCGAAACTCAGCTCCTTGCTCACTCTGTAGTTATAACGGGCTTCCGCCTCGACAGAGAATAAATAGTTGAAATTGCCTGCCTGTCCGCTATAGGAAAGTTGACCCCCCGGGTCCAGAGTCCCATCACGCCAGTGATCTACATTTAGCTCCACCGAAGTACTGGATCGGGAGGGAGTGTCCAGCAATACCACATTAACCACTTGGCCCGCGCCACGAACGTCCAGCTCTTCGGAGGTGCCACGTATGATCTCGATGTAGTCGACCTGATCGGCGGAAATACGGCTTAATAGACTTTGCCCCGTATTACCCTTGCCTGTAGTGCGCTGGCCATTAATAAGAATTTCACCCTCACCTGATCCGAGCCCACGCCCACTGTTGCCGCCACGACCCATGGCGAGGCCGATTCCAGGGATACGGCTAATCATGTCGTTAGCAGAAACTGGCTGGAAGTCAGCAAAATAAGCCGCTGGATAGACAATTGTTGAATCGTCGGCCGGGTTTTCAAAGGTATCAATCTGTGCCCACGCGGTAGTCGTAGCTCCTATCGAGATGACGATAGCTACAGCGACTAAAAGTGGCTTGAAGGTGGGTTTGATTAAGGTCATATTTATCTGGCAGCATTGTACAGAAGACTGCACATCCCATCAGTAACTAATTGCTACAGATCAGTCTCTGTTTTTGTCATACAAGAATGTGGTAGCTGCCACTTGATACTTACTAGGGTCAAGAGTTAACTCGATCATGGAGTCTCCTGACAAAACAGCGACTAACTATGCTTCATCATTTTTGCGCGCATACAATGCACTTAGAGATTCGCAATCATAGTCGTAAGCCCTATTGGAGTCGTGCCTCTGTACTTGACTAATCGGTTCAAATGAAGAAGAAATGCTGGGATTGGTGGCTCTTGATTTGATTGCAGTAGTGTGGTGTTTAAATTGAAAGAGGTTATTTGAAACCAAGCGCAATTGGCGACAATAGGAAGAATCCGCATCAAAATTTTTCCCTTGCAAATTGTCAGGTGAAGAAGCACAGGCGGCGAGCACAAAAACTAGTATTGTGATTATGAATATTCTCATTTTCGGCTCCAGTGTTGACTCCTTACTTACAGTCTACTTACAAAATCAGTAATTGATAGAATTATTACCAGAATAGCTGGCAGAGTAATTGCGAGTTAGGACCTCAACTCAGAGGTAGATCGCAAGCTTAGTGAGCTACAGCGTCGTAGTGATCACGCAAGGCATCTGCGCCAAAGTCGCCTTCAAAATCTCTCCACACGGAGTGAACATGATTCGCGCCATTCTGTACATTGTCGTACTCGATCAGAAAGGACTCTCCCTGTACTCTATAGTAGTGAGCCTCGCCCCGCTCTACCGGCCCTGACCAGGCAAAGTGAATGTCACCGAAGTCCTGCTCGCGGATTTTACTCCAACGCTTTTCGGCGATGGCTGCAGACATGGTGGCAGTATAGGCATCGATAACATCTCTTAGCAATTGCTGTTGCGAGTCGTTCAGCTCTCCTGCACGAATGCCTGCTGGAGTTAGTGGATCTATAGGATACTGAGCACCCGTCACGATATCTCTCGGGGCTGTATCACTGGTAATCGCGCGGGTTCGCTGCAAATCACTCAGAGCAGTCACCAATGACCTACCGCTGTCTTCGCGGGCTGCGAGTACTCGCTGATTCTGCTGCTGTTCGGTCTGAGCGCCGCTTCTCACTTCCGCCGGATTGGAACCCAGAAAGGTCGGCGAACTCACAGTGACTTCTCCAGCTACGATGGTGAAATGCAAGGACAGGTGATGACCCTCGAATCGCCAACCCCAACTACCTTCCGATTCTGGAGTACCGAACACGGAAACACGGTAGTTTTCATAATCTCGTACGAATGGCCCATCCGGTTCCAAAGCATTTAATACTCGCTCCAACTGGATTATTGAAGTAACCGTTAGATAGCCACGCTCACTTAAGCCGGAGGCTAACAAAGTCTGAGCAAATTCTCTTTGCTGGGGATTCAATTGCTTGAGCAAAATTCCCGAGCGCGGAAACATTTCATGAGGAACGAAGTGCCAGTTAAGCCTTTCTTCATCATCTAGGGAGAATACACTCTGCTCTCTGTCATCAACAGAAAGCGCGGACAAGTAGTTTGTGGCAGCTACGCTCATGCTCTCTTCAGCCACACTCGCTTGATTCGAAAAGACTGCGAAAAAAACCAATCCTACTGCAAATTTCCTATACCAAACCTGACCTGGCAACATTTAAATCTCCTGAAAATCGAATTCAATATTTGTACTCAATTGAAGCTGTAAGCTCTTTCAAAAAACTAATCTATTCTTCTTCGCGCCGCCATTTTCACTTAGCCTCTCTCGTAAGACATGGAAGAAGCATTCTGAAAATGACCATGCTGGAGGAAATTTAGCACCTCGTCTATCACCCTCTTATTTCGCATCATAAACGAATGGTTTACGGGTAAAGCAACAAAGTCAGACATTCCTTCAATTTTAGCGCTCTCGAGAGAAACCTTTCCATCATTGGGGCTGGGTAGGAACATCGAGAGAAACATATTGATCGATCGGGTGCCGGCGATAACACCTAACTCAAATTCAACTGGACCAAGCTCCTTAGGAAGATCTGCTTCCCCGGTGCCAAGTTGAATCCCTGCAGGTCCATTAAGCAATTCAAAACCAGGAAGGTTCTTTAAGCTATCCACCACTTCACTGCCTCCATTCGGAGGACCAAGCATAACGCTTCTCGCTATTTCTTGCTCTCTGCTATTAGCGAAAGAATTACTAACTAAGGGACTAGATAAATAGTAGCGGAGCAGTATTCCACCCAGAGAATGAGTTACAAAATTTACTGGCTGAGCCCCCATTTTTGCGCACTCATCGAGCCCTTCACCGATAGCCAGCCCAGCTAGTTCTTCGATTGACTTTTTTCGGGACGGATAACTAATGTTGACTACTGAGTAGCCAGCTTCGGACAAGCTGGTTTGTAAGGGCATCATAGAATTGGATGTTCTCGCCAGACCATGGAGAAGAATTACACATTCATCCGCGTAGGAGCTGAAGGCCGTTAGCAAAAGAAAAAAGAATACGGGGATTCTGTATCTATTCATATTCTCAATACTCTAGATGTAGTGAATTGAAAGTAATGTTTTGAAATCAATGTTCAAAATATAACGCCCTAGTCTCTCTGACAAAAAAACCGCAGCCTCTTTAGAAGGTGCGGCTCTTTGCAGCGAAATTAATTAGCACTAATCCGTGAATTTCTATTCGTCAGATACTTCCACTGTCGGTTCCGTTGAATCTAAAGGTGTGCCATCACCATTCATACCCATAGACTCATATCGTCGCCATCCAGCGAGGATTCCAATCATGCCGTGATTACCTTCATGACAGGCATACTCATAGATTGGACCATCGGTACGACGCAGGGGAAATTTTGCTGACCAACTAACATCCCAGGATTGTGGATCCTCGATAGTAAAGTCGTACTCAAGGGTATTGTCATCCAGGCGAGTAATCCGCTCTTCCAACATCATGTCCGGAGATGCACCTCGACCATTGTCGGTGTAATAGAAGTCCTTGGTATTGATCACCAGAGTGTCACCTTCGAAATGGGCGATAGCGTCACCATCCCACTTTATCTGGCGTGTTTGATGCTCATTGTCCAAGCGTATGATTCTGGCGCGGTGAATCATCTCGCTAAGAATCATGATGTGATCTTCGGTCTGAACTATTTGGATATTATTGTTGTAGGCACCTGGCACCAATGGTGGACCGGCGCCTCCGCTCATCAAGCAGCGGTCGGCCAGTGTTCTGCCTTCAGGCCCCAAGCTGAGTCTTCTGTTCTCGGCACGTCTAGCTGCACGCAATTGACCGGCTTGATTGGTAGCCGGCATTCTTCCATTGGGAGGATCATAGATCAGCGAAGTTCGTCGATCTTCAATGGTCTCAACTCCACGCTCATACCAGAATTCGTTATAGGAAATTACTCCAGGAGGATAACCGGCACCACCGACAGAATCGATAATCAGATCGCGATTTTGGCGTCGGTTTTCGAAATCAGCCCATTCTTCTGCCTCGGCAGCAGTTAGAGTCGGCTTATCCGCCAGCTCTTTGGGTCGATTGAGTGGTGTCAGTGTACGGTAGGTATACATACCTTGAAAATCGGGTACACCGTGCTCAGTTCGAGGGATATCGGCGCTTTGAGCAAGCAAGATACTGGTAAATAGCATGGCGCCTATGGCCAGGATCCCAGAGCTGAAAACTCTGTTTTTCATAAGACTCATATTAAAACTCTCCATCTTGTTCTTTTTGGGGGAGGCTGAGCACTTAAATTACGCCGATTTGGAGGATTTTCAAGAGAATCTTCGTATCTGCTATACATCTCAAAGCATCACAGCAGCATTTCGCAGATTCAAATTGCTATATCATCCCCGAGCCTTTAAATTGGGGCGTTACAGACTAGATCATCGCTGAATATTAAAAACAATAATAATCCAGGGATTAAGCTCCATGACAAATAAATTGAAATTCGCCGGCATCGGACTCGGTGTGGTGCTGGTGATCGCTGCTACTACCTATGTATTTATGACGCCCTATAATCGTATCGCGGGTGTACGCATTGGCGGAGATCTAACTGCTCCACCAGCAGACTGGAGCAGTCTCGATGGTCGGGGAATAGGACAGGTCAAGACTGGAGGCTTTCCTCCATTCGTTGTGCACATTCTCTATTCCACCGATGATGAAGGCATTATCACTGCGACTCGCCCTGACGGTGGTTATTGGGCCAAGCGAGCCCGCATTGAACCGAACGGATGGATTAAACTTGGCGATGAAACTTTTGCTTTGAAAGCCCGAGAAGTTTTTGGCGACGAACGACTTCCCTATCTTGAAAGTTATGGCGGCGCCAATCGTATGCCCATGAGATACGATTTTGATGAGGAAATTATTCGAGGCCAGAACGAACCGCTTCACACCTGGGAAGTTTTTCACTGGACACCACGCTAGTGTTAATTTGAGCAACTAGCCTGGAATAGGAACGAATAAAAATACAAACGCACATTTGGAGAATCAGCCCGACATGAAAAAAGCAACACTGTTCATACTCGCATCACTATTTATAACTCCTCTCTATGCGCAGAGCATTGAGGATGAGGCGGTTACCTGGCTTCAGCAATTAATTCAGATAGACACGATAAATCCTCCCGGGAATGAATCCAGAGCGGTAGATTTCTACGCTGCCATCTTCGAAGCCGAAGGCATTGAATATGAAACTGCAGAGAGTGCTCCGGGGCGCGGCAATATCTGGGCGAGGCTGGAAGGTGGTGATGAGCCAGGCTTGATGATGTTGCAGCACACCGATGTGGTTCCTGCCGATCCTGAATACTGGACTATCGATCCTCTTTCAGGAGAAATCCGCGACGGCTATATTCTTGGTCGCGGCGCGAGAGACATGAAGGGAACAGGCATCTCTCAGTTGGCAACGTTTTTGACTCTTCACCGCAGCGGGCGTGCTTTAAATCGTGACGTGGTATTTCTTGCCACTGCTGACGAAGAAGCCGGAGGTGCCTTTGGTGTTGGCTGGCTGGTTGAGAACCAAAGAGAAATATTCGACGGTGTAGAACTACTAATAAATGAAGGTGGTGCAGGAAGCAGAGATGGTGGAGAAATTATTTTTGGTGTTGAAGTTACTCAGAAGGTCCCGGTTTGGTTGAGGCTCACTGCAATCGACACACCGGGTCACGGTTCTTCTCCGCGCACCACTAGTTCGGTTACTCGAATAGTGGACGCTCTGGGCATACTCCGGGAAAACCCTTTCCCTCCACGAATAATTCCACAGGTTGAAAGCTATTTTGCTGGCATCGCCGAGTCACTGGACAATGAATGGGCGCCAGCCTACGCAGACATTTCTCGAGCAATTGAAGACCCTGAGTTTTTGGCGGAATTTCAGGCCTATCGTTCAGGTCATCATGCGCTGACCCGTGACACCTGCTCGATGACGCGCCTGAACGCTTCCAACAAAATAAATGTTGTGCCACCTGAAGCTTGGGCTGAGCTTGACTGTCGAATTCTTCCTGACAGACCCGCCGAATTGTTTATTTCAGAACTACAAGAACTGATAGCGGAGACAGGTGTTGAAGTAAGCACCATCATGGCATTCACTCCTGCAATTTCATCCACTAATTCCAGGCTCTTTACTGCTATCGAAAATGTAACTCGAGAGCTTTATCCTGGCTCCAGAGTAATCCCTTCGGTGAGCACCGGCTTTACAGACAGCCACTTCACCCGTGATCTCGGTATTGTTAGTTATGGTTTCAACCCGATCATCACCCGCGCAGGAGAGCCTACCGGTGTTCACGGCAACGACGAAAAAGTACCGGTGGAAGACTTCCGCAAGGGTGTAACGGATATGATCGCCATTATTCGGAATGTTGTTCACAACTAAGGACACTCAATTGGAGCACTCTGCTAAATGAGTGTCGTCTGCCAAAATAAATGAGAGTGCACTGCTGAATCGGATTTCGGTGCACTCTCTACCTATTGATCTACTCCGCGACCTGCCCACCGACGCTTGTTCACCGCTCCTCAAATCACCCGCTCAGCCCAGGATCAAACTCGCACAATTTGCGGAATTGGTAGTTTATGCATCCATTACTGCCTCCCCATGCATCTTATATACCGATTCCGTAGCCTTATTGCTGCGGATACAGGTATATATGCCGCGCTGGACGCATCCGCCTGTAACCTTATTCTCTTCAGCGACGTCATAGACGTCATAGACATATAGAAGCGACAGAGCTTCTCCGTATACGGGTGGAAAAATGTTCAAGAACTATCTCAATATGGTCTTCCGGAGCATCTGGAAGTACAAGGTATTCTCTGCGATCAATATTCTTGGGCTGGCAGTTGGCCTTGCCTGCAGCCTTCTAATTCTAATGTATGTTCAATATGAACTCAGCTATGACCGCTATCATGAAAAAGAGGATCGAATCTATCGAACAACCCTACAGGGTACGATAGCCGGCAATGTGCTTAGCGCTCCAATTGGACCTTACCCAATGGCTGCTGCGCTAAGAAACGAATTCCCGGAAGTTGAAACCGCCGCAAGGTTCAGACAGTTCTTCCAGGAAGCACTGGTGAGCATCGGCGATATCAACTACCAGGAAGCAGAAGTCTTTCATGTAGATCCTCAGTTCTTCGATATCTTCAGCCTTGAGTTTCTGGCTGGCGATAAGACCACTGCACTCACGGATCCCAACACTGTAGTCATAACAGAGACTATAGCTGCCAAATATTTTCCAGTAGGTGGACTGGGAGGAGCAATAGGACAGACTCTACGCTTTGACGACGAAGAAAATTATCGAGTCACCGGCGTAATAGAAGATGTTCCAATAAATTCTCATTTTCATCCCGAATTCCTTGTGTCATTTACCTCCGATGAAGATCACGATAGCCCGGTCTGGATAAGCAATAATATATATACCTATGTGCTTTTAACGCCTGGTAGCTCAGAAAGCGTGATGGAAGAAAAGCTTCAGGAATTAGTACCCAAGTATGTCGCGCCTCAAATCCAACAGGGACTGGGTGTGACCTACGAAGAATTCTACGCATCCGGCGGGCGATATGAGTATGGCTTGCAGGCTCTTGCTGATATTCATCTCTTCAATGGCTTCGATGGGGAATTGGAGCCCCCTGGAAATGCGGCCTATGTTTACACCTTCCAAGCCATAGCAATATTTATCCTGATACTCGCTTGTATCAATTTCATGAATCTCTCGACGGCTCGATCTGCAAACAGAGCACGGGAAATTGGAGTGCGAAAAGTTCTGGGGGCATATCAAGGTCAACTTATCGGTCAGTTTCTAACCGAGTCAATAATTATTAGCCTGCTAGCACTGGCCTTGGCAATTCCTCTAATTTCCATATTATTGCCTTCATTCAATGCCTTGACTGAAAGAAATATGAGTCTGGGAACTCTACTAAACCCGGTCTCTCTGTTGCTTCTTCTGGCATTCGCCACATTGGTAGGCACGCTTTCCGGAAGTTACCCCGCCCTCTTCCTTTCCCGTTTTCATCCGCAGGAAGTTCTTAAAGGAAAATTCAGCCGGGGCTCAAAGCAAGGATGGCTGCGCAGTGGCCTGGTGGTCTTTCAGTTTGTAATTTCCATTTCATTAGTAGCTGCAACACTCATCGTTTTTAATCAGCTTGAACTCTTGCGCAATATGCCTCTGGGCTTCGCCAAGGAACAAATCGTCGTTATCAAACGCGTGTCAGCTTTGGGAGACCAACAACAAAGCTTTAAGGAACAGGTACTGCAACAGCCAAACGTCATAAATGCCTCCGCAACCATTCATGTCCCCGGGGATCAGGAAGACCAGAACGCCTACATGATTGAGGGCAGACCAGCTTCCGAGACTCACATTATTTCTAGATTCAACGTGGGCTATGACTTTATCGAGACCCTGGACATAGAACTACTTGAGGGAAGAACTTTCTCTGAAGAATTCACCGGCAGTCATCCGGGCTATATTGTGAACGAGGCTGCTCTGAGGGAGTTAAACATTACCAATCCCTTAGAAACCAGAATTTTGGAACCCAATGATGACGGCCCTACCGCCGCACCAATAATCGGCGTGGTTAAAGACTTTCATTATAGATCTCTACATGAAGAGATACGCCCATTGTTAATGGAGGTACAAGAATTTTCTCGTTACTTGATTGTACGAGTTCAAGCAGGGAATATTCAGCAAACTCTACGAGAGCTTGAAGACACATGGCGAGTAATGACCAATGGCCAACCCTTCGAGTACAGTTTTCTCGAAGAAGATTACAATGAACTGCACCAGGGCGATCAGAAAATGGGCGAAATATTTGCCGGGTTCTCCGCGCTGGCTGTTCTTATCGCTTGCCTGGGACTTTACGGGTTAGCTTCATTTACCACAGAGCAACGAACCAAGGAAATAGGCATCCGCAAGACTCTTGGGGCTTCTGTTAGCGCGATAGTCTTGCTGCTATCGAAAGAGTTTATGGTTTTGGTTCTGATAGCTATTCTGGTCTCGATTCCCATCGCCTACTTCACTATGAATGAATGGCTTCAATTGTTTGCCTATCGAATCGACATCGGCTCCGGCGTGTTTGCAATCTCCGGAATTATGGCGCTGCTAGTTGCCTTTATCACAGTAAGTTATCAGTCAACCCGGGCTGCCCTGACCAACCCAGTGCTAACCTTAAGAGACGAATAAAACAATTTTAACAATTACTCACGAAACCTATAAACAACACAGAATTTAAAAGAGGAAGATAAACATGATTCTTAAGACAGAGAACCTTAACAAGCTATTCCGCACCGACGAGGTGGAAACTACCGCTTTGAATGACGTAAACATACAAGTGGAAGAAGGCGAATTCACTTCAATCATGGGCCCGTCGGGTTGCGGAAAGTCCACGCTGCTTCACATACTCGGCTTAATCGACAATCCAGATAGCGGCAAATATTTCTTCCTCGATGAAGATGTATCTTCCTATTCGGAAAGGCAGAGAGCGCAGCTGCGCAAGGAAAATATCGGATTCGTTTTTCAGAGCTTCAACCTGATCGACGAATTATCGGTTTACGAAAATGTCGAGCTCCCGCTTATCTATACCAAGGTTCCCGCGAACCAGCGCAAGAAAACCGTAGAAGAGATGTTGGAGAAAATGAATATGGCTCATCGCGCCAAGCATTTTCCACAGCAGCTGTCAGGCGGACAACAGCAACGGGTTGCCGTTGCTAGAGCCATCGTTAACCAGCCCAATCTGATTCTGGCGGATGAGCCAACAGGTAACCTCGATAGCGAACATGGCGAGGAAGTAATGAAAATTCTTACTACGCTGAACCAGGAAGGGACAACTATCGTAATGGTAACTCACTCAGCCGAGGACGCCGCAGTCGGTAACCGCATAATTCGCATGCTCGATGGCAAAGTAGTTTCTGCAGATTCCAGTCTGGATCAAATAGCAGCAGCTTGATTGCTGAAGCCGACGCTAGAAATATTGGAGCCATGTCATGTTCAAGAATTACCTACTGTTATCACTGAGAAATCTGCTTGCCAATAAACTCTTCTCCACAATTAATATTATGGGGCTCGCAGTAGGTCTGGCTAGTGTAATTCTAATCAGTCTCTTCGTTCAGCATGAACTCAGTTATGATCGCCACTGGGAGAACGCCGATCGAACCTATAAGGTAATGAGAACATTTCTTGCCAACAATGGCTCTCCTGATTTGGACTTGGCAACCAATGCACCGCAAGTCGGACCGCTACTCAAGCAGGACTTTCCCGAATTTGAGCAAGTCATCCGCATTATGGCTGCGGGACAATTGCTGTTTACCCACCCAGAAACCAACCAACCCTATTATGAACAGGGAATCCAGTTCGTTGATCCTGAAATATATCAGGTGTTTGACCTTCCCTTGTTAGAAGGCGATTGGGAAACCGCTCTTTCCGGGCCTTTCCAAATGGTAATAAGCGAATCAATCGCTCGGAAATACTTTGGCGATGAGAGCCCCCTGAATAAAACCATCCTGCTTGCCGGCCAGGCACCAGTTCAAGTTACAGGCGTAATGGAAGAGCTTGAAGCGAACTCCCACTTAACCGGCGAGGTATATGTTTCTCTTAATACTACTGTAGCTATGTTCGGCGAATCATTCCTGCAAGGCTGGAGTAGTAATAATTTTCACACCTACGTAGTGATACCGGAAAACTACGATATAGAAACTTTTAAAGCCGAAATACCCGCGTTCATGAATCGTCATATTAGGGAGAACGCAACCAGCTTTACTCGCTTCGATGTCATGCCACTAACTGACATTCACCTTAACTCTAATCGAGACAATGAATTTCAGGCCAACGGAAACATTACTACCGTCTATACATTTAGTGCTATTGCCTTTTTTATCCTGCTTATAGCCTGTTTCAATTTCATGAATCTATCGACTGCACGCTCAGCGAGCAGAGCCAGAGAGGTCGGCCTTCGAAAGACTCTTGGTGCTGATAAGTCTCAGATCGTTTTACAATTCCTGGGCGAATCTCTGTTTCTAACTCTTGTTGCTATGCTGCTTGCTTTGGCTATGGTCGAGCTTCTCCTACCCTGGTTTAATAGCCTGATTGGCCTCGAGCTCTCCGTCGATCTTGTCGATTCGCCTCTTACTCTGTCTCTCTTGCTCGGCCTGGTGATTTTGGTTGGCGTACTCGCGGGAAGTTATCCTGCATTTTATTTGGCCTCATTTTCGGCGGCCAATATCTTGCGAGGTGAAATAGGAAAAGGCAGTGGCGGAGTGAGTCTGCGCAAATTTCTAGTAGTGGTTCAATTCGCAATCTCCATAGGCCTAATAGTAGCTGCTGGAATTGCATTGTCACAGCTTCGCTATGCCATGAACCTCGACCCGGGTTACACAAGAGAACAAATACTTTACTACCAAGGTGACACGCTCGAAGGTCTCGGCAGCAACTATGAGACGATGAAACAAGAATTACTCAGTCACCCTGAAATTCTCTCAGTGACTGCCGCCAATCTTCTTCCTGGAGATCAGAATACCAACTCCGATGGCGTTCGCTTCGAGGGTGGAAGTGAATCCGACATAGGTCTTCCCTATCTTAATGTGGACTACGACTTTTTCGAAACATTCGAAATAGATGTTATTGCCGGCCGGAGCTTTTCAAGAGAACGAGCTACCGATATTTTTGTAGAGCCCAACGAAGAACGACCTAACACAACAGCTAGTTACATTCTGAATGAATCAGCAGCCAGACAAATTGGATATTCAGCGAATGAATCCCTGAACAAATGGTTCGAAGTTTCTCGAGGCGGGGGAGATTATCGCGTTAGAGGGTTAATTGTTGGAGTTGTTGATGACATCTACTTTTCTTCAATACGTGAAGAGGTAAAGCCAGTTTATTATCGCGTGATGGATCCGATAAATTCCGAGCAGCAGTTCCCTAACTTCGATCAAATGGCTGTTCGTGTCAGCGGCAGAAATATGGATGACACTCTGGAATCAATTGCTAGCATTTGGGAGAACTTCCTTCCCAATGCTCCACTTAGACAGACTTTCCTAGAACAGAAACTTGAGGCGCTCTATCAATCAGAGTCTCGTCAGGGAGATATTTTTACGGCTTTTTCAATCATGGCGTTCTTCATCGCGGGGCTAGGCCTGTTTGGCCTGGCATCCTATTTGACTGAACAACGCACACGGGAGATTGGAATTCGCAAAGTGTTGGGAAGTAGCGTTCTTGAGATCGTTACCATGCTTACACGTGATTTTTCCAAGTTGGTGCTGATCGCGAATATTATCGCCTGGCCAGTTGCCTGGTATTTTATGAACGCCTGGCTGCAAAATTTTGCTTACCGCACTTCCATAAATTTTGGGATTTTCCTGCTCGCTGCATTCTTTGCCTGGTTGTTGGCATCGCTTACCGTAGGAATTTTGGCAGCCAATGCAGCGAACATGAACCCGACCCAGTCTTTGAGGCACGAATAAGGTCTAGCATTTTGATTTCAAGAGACATTACAAAGAGGTTATACTTTTAGACTATGGTTATGGACAAGAAGATAGAAAAGAAAAGAATGCCTCTCTGGCAGATGGGACTCGTCTCGATTTTCGTTGTAGGGGGGATTTGGTTTGCGTATCGATTACTAGCAGATGCATCTATTCGCACCTACCGCGTGCCCGCAGAGCAGCTCATTATTTCTAGCGTACAGTTCGGAGCCTTCGAGGATCTCATTCCCATTCGCGGAACTATTCAACCTTTTAATAGCGTATTCCTGGATGCCGTTAACGGCGGCGCCGTAGAAGAAGTGTTTGTTGAGGAAGGCAGCTTCGTTGAGGCGGGTCAAGCCCTTCTCCAGCTAAGCAATACCAACCTGCGGCTCAGTGCGGCCCAGAACGATACCAACATCACAGAACAGCTGAACCTGCTGAACAATATCACCGACGGTTTTGAAACCACTAGATTAAGTACTCAAAGACAGATCATCGATACCGAATACCGAATTACTGTTTTAGAAAGACAAGAGTCTCGACAAGAAACACTAGTGGCTGACGGACTGGTTTCGGAAGAGCAATTTACTGCCATCACAGATGAACTGGGCTACCAGAAAAAAGTACTGGCCAATCATCTTGCTCGACAGGAGCTAGAAATTCGCACCCGTGAAACTCGACTCCTGCAAATCGCAGATCAGATAGCAAAGCTGGAAGAAAACCTCGAAGTATCCCAGAGCAGTTATGAATCTTTATTGGTTCGCGCTCCAATAGCAGGACAACTAACCTCACTGCCAGTAGAAATAGGCGAAAGCAAACAGGCCGGACAAAGACTCGGGCAAATAGATGTTATAGACCAGTACAAGGTAGTTGCACAGATTGATGAATTTTATGTGTCTCGTGTTGCCGCAGGCCAAAGCACCAGATTCACTCTCTCTGGAAAAGAACATTTCGCGACAGTTTTAAAGGTATACCCTGAAATTACTGCAGGTACATTTGAAGTTGATCTGATTTTCGAAGGTGCTTCGCCGGAGAATGTTCGCCGCGGACAGACGCTGCAAATGGAGCTGACCCTGGGTAATCCAATCGAATCTCTGTTACTTCCTCTTGGTGGTTTTATTCAGGATACCGGTGGCAACTGGGTATTCGTTATCGATGAGAGCGGAGAATACGCAGTGCGTCACGACATAAGCGTAGGCAGAAGAAACAATCGCTATGTGGAAGTTCGCGACGGCCTCAATCAGGGTGATCGAGTAATTACTTCGAGCTACAGCCAGATGGAAGACATGGAAAGGATTCAGCTCTCGCAATAAGGTGTGTTGAGCGTCTGCTTTCGGCCCGAAACGGAAATCTACAAACGGTGGCTTTGGAGCTGAGGATTGAAAACCCTTGTGTCGATGGTTCGATTCACTCGCCCATCACCGGACGTCACCTATCAAAACTATTGTTTTTCCTCTAACCGCTTCAATTTCAGTTCGGCTAAATCTAACAAAAAATATGTGAAAGAAATTCAAAAATTATAGTTGAACTATGACCCTCCCAATAACGCTCAAAATGGAGTCAGAGTGAAATTACCATATTTTTACTCTGACTCCATTTTGATCAGATACCGATAGAGAATAGCCTTATTCCGACGGTTTGAATGCCAGCAACACATTACCAGGCACCTGACTGAACTGACCATATCCGGAACCCACAAACACCATGCCAGATCCGGCGGCAATGGAATGACTGTCGATCGAACCGCCATAACCCTCGACACCGTTGACGGTTTCAAAATCTACCACGGTATCGTATTTAAAGAGTATCTCGCCTGAGTCCGAATCAAATACAAACAGGCGACCATCGAGTCCCCCAGTGATGACTGCTCCGTCCACAGACAACGGAGTTGCGGAGAAACCATAGAGTGATTCACAACGCCTGAGCCTTTCACTGCGTTCGTCACCACAATCGGGCTGCACTTCGTAGAACCAGCTCGGCTCGCCAGTGCCGACGAAGTAAGTGTAAAGGCCCGGCCGGCTGACCGCACCCATACCGCCAGGGTCGTTGATGGTCATGAAGGCACGCTCTGAATCGGTGGCGATGCCCCAATGGTTGCCGCCCAGTGCTGTGCCTTCACCGACGCTCTGATTCCAGACCACTGCACCAGTGGCAGGATCCAGAGCCCAGAGATCGCCAGATTTCTGGCCGGCAATCAGCAGCTCCCGGTCGTCTGTCTCTACAAGGATGGCCGGGCCGCCGAAATCGAAATCGACGGAGTTGGTATCACCTAGAATGATGCAGTTAGGACCGCCGGCGCTACAGCCGAAATTCCACATGTCGTTCTCTAGTGCCTGGAATACCCAGATTTCCTCCCCTGTTTCCAGATTCAGGGCGATGATTGAGTCGCTGGTACCCGTTGTGGGGTGCGAAGTATTTTCGCCAGTGGTCACATACACCTGGCCGCGCTTTGCATCGATAGTCGGCGTAGTCCAGATTGGGGCACCTGAGGGGCCGCGCTGCTTGACCCCGGTTGAGCTGACCGCACCAGTGTATTCAGCCGCTGGCATGGTGTGGTATTCCCACAGCTTTTCTCCTGTACTCGCATTCAGTGCGGTGACGGCGCCGTGATTTTCACAGCATTCATAATTTGGGTTGCCACCGGTAATGACACCGGAACCGGAAACCGGCACGATTATCTTGTCTTCGTGAATAACAGGTGTGCCAGTTAGCATTCCCTGGTTATTGGATGCCTGCCCGCTCGCTACCCAGATCGACTCGCCATTTTCCGCATTGACGGCATGAATCATGCCCCTTCCATCACTAAACACCAGTGTGCCCAAGTCATCGATTACCGAGTAGGCCATTGAAGAGCGCAGGCGTGTGCCAGGATTGTAGACCCACTTGGTACAACCAGTGTCGATATCCAATGCGAAAACCCGACCGGAATCGGTAGCGTCATAGAAAATGGTCGAGCCGACGATCACCGGCGCGGCGCGCATACCGGACGTTTCGGGAAAAGCGACCGCCCATGCCAATTCCAGATTTGACAGATTGGCCGTGGTGAGACCCGCCTGCACGGCATCGAGGTGACGCGGGTTGTTGCCATCAGCTTGCGTATAGGTAAAGGATAGGGCCTGCTGCAGATCTACCGAGCGGTTACCCGCTGCGCACATGGTCGCAGCGACCCAGTCTTCGGTTCCGTCTGTGGTGGTCGGCTCCTGTGCCAAACCTGGTTGAGCGGCGATCAAGCCTGCGCACATTAGCGCGGCCAGAGATAGGTAAGATCTAAAACTTGCGTGAAGACTAGAGTAAAAAAACATGAGCATTGCCTGCTTGGTTGATGATAGTTGCTAGTTCCAATCCAACGAGAACTGTGTGTACTGAATTGCCGGTTCATTTGGAGGCTGAAACCCAGCCCCAAAAATACAATAATTATCGACGTTGTGCGAATCCGTGATCAAAGAGCTCAGAGTAATTTGACTCATTTTGGCTTGCTCCTGAGCAATCAGAGCATAAACCAATTAGCAGGGGCGAATCAAAGCAAGGTGAGTGGATGGTGATATTCCCTCCCGTAGCGTAATATCCCCAAAGTAATTAATCGAATCCTCGGTAGGAGAAAACCAAGATGAAGAGCTCGAAAAGCATTGGTCTAGTGCTTGGCTCTCTGTTGTTTACTGGATTGTTTAGTGGTTTGGTCAATGCGCAAAGCGCCGTGGTGTTATACAACGAGCGTGTTGTTGAAATTGATCAAACCCTGCCCGATGCAACAGAGTTATGGGTCACGCCGGAAGACCTGACAAGAATTAACGATTTCGTTTTGAAACCTCAGGGAGCTTGCCTGGCTGAATTATGCATACCGATTCTGCAAGACAGGGACAGCGATATGTTTGTAACCCGAGCGAATCAAGGTTGGCTGAATTTCAGCGGCTTGGCGGACAAGTTACAGCAAGCATCGATGACCGATTACAATGATGGGATTTGGAGCTTCGGCACTATGCCGTTGGAGCGTCAGTCGTTTTTCCGCGCCGGTGAAGCACCAGATTTCGAATTGCCTGATCGTGATGGCAATATTGTAAAACTCTCAGATTTTAGAGGTAAGAAAGTATTGCTTCTAACCTGGGCCTCTTGGTGAGGATGTCGTTTCGACGTGCCCGTGTGGCAGTCCATTTACGAAGAACTCAAATCAGATACTTTCGAAATTATTTCCGTTGCCCAAGATACTGGCGGCGAAGAAGCAGCTGGCGGAATTTTCGATGACGCTAATGTTACCTACACGTCAATAATTGATGTAAACCATCACATCAGCTCTCTCTACAACTTGTTGAATGTACCGTCAGGCGTTTGGATCGATGAAACCGGCAAGATTGCACGTATTAATGAAGGTACTTATGCAAAGACTCATTTTGATGGCGCGTGGGGAACCGACGACTATGTGCCCATCGTCCGTGACTGGGTCGCTAATGGTGAAGACAGTCAGTACGTTTGGGATAGTGAGAAAGTGCGCGAGAATATATTTCAGCGCACACCTGAGGCAGAAAAGGCTCAGCCTGCATTCCGACTAGGTACTTACTACTTCACTAATGGCAACGACGAGAAGGCCGAGCAGTATTGGACCTTGGCTCAAGAGCTAGACCCGGATAGTTGGAACTACTTACGTCAGGACTTGCAGTATGAAGATGGCGGATCGGCTGGACCTGAGTGGAGCGAAAGACGCGAGCGAATAGAAGGCGCCGGTGGCACTTACTATGCACCACTGGATATTGAACAAGACAACTAGTTACAAAATATTCAAACCCCGTGATATCGAGCCAGCACAGAGTGTTACTTTGTGTTGGCTTGTTTGATTTAGTCTTGAAGATAGTGCTTAAGCAAGAAGATACATTCATTTTTATTATGAAGTACAATTAACCCATCAATTTACTAGCTTCTCAGTTTGTTAGCACCACAGATTTCAATTCCCTACAGCTCACAACTCAATGAATCAAAACTCCCCAGCTGAATACGACGTGATCATCCTCGGCGCAGGTGCCGCCGGCCTATTCTGTGCCTCAACAGCAGCTAAGCGTGGTCGGCGAGTATTGGTTTTAGAGAAAGCTAACAAGATCGGCAAAAAAATATTGATGTCCGGCGGTGGTCGTTGCAATTTCACCAACCAATTTGTGGAGGCGGAAAATTTCATTTCCAATAATCCGCATTTTTGTAAATCAGCATTGAGTACATATAGCCAATGGGATTTCATTGACATGGTTGAGCAGCACCATATTGATTACGAGCAGCGCAAACACGGTCAATTGTTTTGTGTGGAATCGGCTAAAGAAATTGTGGCCATGTTACGAGAGGAGTGTGAGCAGTCAGGCGTAGAAATTAAAACCCATTGTGACCTTAACAAAGTGGCCAGTACAACATCTGACAAGAAAGGTAATGGTTATCAGCTTGAAATAGCACAAGGGTCAAGCGAAGCAAAAAAACTACGAAAGCTAGGCTGCCAATCCTTAGTGATTGCTAGCGGAGCGCTTTCGGTTCCCACGCTTGGAGGCAGTGGAATCGGTTATGAAATAGCTGAACAGTTTAATCTTGAAGTTACCGAGCGCCGCAGTGGACTGGTCCCCTTTATGTTTTCTGATTTCATGAAGCCGATATGCGAGCGTCTGTCTGGATCATCGCTTGAAGTTGAGATCAGCTGCAACGGACAAGCGTTTACCGAACAACTACTATTTACTCATCGCGGTATTAGTGGTCCGGCCGTGTTACAAATTTCTAACTATTGGCATGTAGGTGATGAAATTGAAATTAATTTACTGCCTGGATTCGATGCCAGCGAATGGCTTCTGCAAGCCAAGCAAGACAAAGTAAAAACTCAACTAAAAACATTTCTCAATCAGAAAATCATAAAGTCGCTGACAGTTGAACTGCAGGCTATTTGGTGGCCGCAGCAAGCAGAGATTCCTTTGCTTGAGTTTTCTGATAAGCAATTACGTTCAATAGGACAGCAAATCAATAAATGGCAACTAAAGCCGTCCGGTACAGAAGGTTATAGAACCGCCGAGGTCACTTTGGGCGGCGTGGATACCAACGGCATTAGCTCCAAGACGATGGAGGCGAAGAATCAAGCCGGCTTGTATTTTATTGGCGAGGTACTGGACGTCAGTGGCCATTTGGGTGGATTTAATTTCCAATGGGCCTGGTCATCTGCTTATGTTGCCGGTCAGGTTGCGTAAGCGACGGCTATGCTTGTGATCTCTTCCGAGATCATTCTATCTGCAATACAATTTTACCGCGGCTTCTCCGAGTTTCACTCTGTTCGTGAGCCAGCTTTGCGTCCTGTAAAGGAAAGCGATAGTTAACGATGGGGCGAATAACTCCTTGCTCAATCAACTGTGCAATTTCTGCTAATTGCGAAGAACTGGGTTGCACTAAGGTAGAGATGACATTTATGTCGCTGCGATCCGGGTTTCTGCCCTCGGGTGTAAGCCCTACGATAGATACCAAGGTACCGCCTTGCTTGAGTATGGCCAAAGATCTGACCTGAGTCTCTCCGCCTATCGGGTCTAACACCACATCAACATCTTGCGCGAAGTCTTCGAAGCGTTGAGTGCGATAATCCACGGTTACATCCACGCCTATTCCCCGTAGAAAATCATGGTTATATTCTGAAGCTGTGGCGATCACTCTAGCGCCTTTCCATTTTGCCAGTTGTACCGCCACGGAACCCACGCCACCGGCGCCGGCGTGAATAAGCACAGTCTGGCCAGCTTGAAGATCGGCGATTTCAAATAGAGTCTGCCATGCAGTTAGCGCAACCAGAGGTATGGACGCTGCTTCTTCATGACTGGTATTTGTTGGTTTCAACGCAGCCTCAGATTCTTTGACGATTGCATATTCCGCATAGCCGCCACCACGCCGCAGATCCAGCATGGCAAAAACTTCGTCGCCTATATTGAACCCGGTAACACCTGGGCCCACAGCAGAAACAACTCCGCTGACATCGAATCCGGGTACGTAGGGAATCCCAGCTCCGGAAAGACCGCCTGCACGGCCGGCGCGAACGCTGGTATCCACGGGATTTATTGCAGCCGCATGAACTCTGAGCAGCAGTTCGCCAACTCCGGCTATTGGCTGCGGAATCTCATGCAGCTCCAGCACTTCTGGACCACCGAATTGTTGAATTTGAATAGCTTGCATAGTGGTCTGTTGACACAGGCCAGCTACGGGCAGTATCAGGCCAATCAAAAAGAATAGTATTTTCACTGAATATACCCAGAAGTAATTAGTTCAGGCAGGTTAGCAATAAATATGCAGGAGGTGCAATTAGCTTGAGATCGGGAGCAGCGACATTATTCGGAAAAGATTTGATAGAATGGAATGAATATGTAAATTGGAGAGAAAAAATGACAACGAAAGGACCAGCATTAGACCGTCGGGGATTTTTGGCAGCAGGAGCTGGAGCGATTGCTCTCGCAGGTATGGCTCGCTCGGCCAATGCAGCAGAGTTAACAAGCGACGAATAGGCCAATATTCAGCTCGTAAATGATTTCTGCGCGGCGTGGCCCAGTCATGATCTTGGCAAGGTGATGGAGTTTTTTGCTGATGATGGCGCATATCGAATGACCGAAACGACGGAGCTTGCCGATGGCCGCGCCGCCGTATCAACCCGCATCCAAACCATCCTTAACAACATCGACCGCTTCGATGTGCTCGATACGTTTGCACGAGGACCGATGGTAATTAATGAACGGCTTGACTATTTTTCAGATTTCGCCCTCAAGACCTGGCACGGTGTTGGAGTATTCTTTATCAGGGATGGGAAGATCGTCGATTGGTACGACTACACAATAGAAATGGAACAGGCCTGATCCAAACTGAGCACACTAAGAAGGTACACGGTAATTGAATTTTGTCCCTGAAATAAATCATATACCTTTCCACCCTATTCCTTTTAATTGCGATTATTAAAATATGACTGATGTAAATGATGAACTAGGCACGATCGAAAAAACTGATGGCTATTATCAAGCCACCTTAAAGAGAGTAATTGACCATCCAAGAGAATCCGTCTGGTTAATGCTGGTAGATCCCGCCCGGTTTGTAAATTGGCTTGCCCCCGGTGAAATTGAATTAGTAAAAGGCGGAGCAGCTAAACTTAACTTCAGCGACAGCGGCATAGTTATCGATAGCATTGTTAGTGAATTCGACCCACTTACTTTATTGGAATACTCCTGGAGCAGTGGTGATGAGCCTCAGCGTCCAGTGCGATGGCTGCTGAATGAGACTAATTCCGGCACACAACTAACTCTTGTTTTGGGAGTTCCGGAAAACGAAGACGTTGCGCGCTCTTGCGCTGGCTGGGAGGCGCATCTAATGATGTTGCTCGCCGCAATTGAAGGTGTACCCATCAAATTTCCTTTTGAAAGATTTGTTTCTACTCGGGAAGCTTATAACAAGTTAATTCTCGACTAGGCAGCACTCGTCTAGGCAGCACTCGTCTAGGTAACACTCGTCTAGGTAACAATAGACAGTAGACTCAGAAAACGCCTCTATATCGTTTCTGATGTTATCATCGAATAACCATCGCTAAAGACATGCTTAGTGTCAGTACCGAGTTTTTGAACTATGAAACGATCAAGCTACTGGTATATCCGATTGCTCACAAGGAGCAAATCCCGGCCTTTGTTTGCCGGGCTCGCGACCGGCGCTGCTTTGCTGCTGATTTTCATCATCTGGATAGCCATAACCGAGTGGCTGGGAAGTGATGCCCACTATTCAGTCGCGAGTTTGGGCATTGAGCTGTGGATTATCGCTGCTTCGAGTTACGCCGTTGGCGTCACGGTCAATACGCTTGAGGTGACCCCCCGTGACGTGATGGCGCTGGTCCCTGCGATGGAGCTGGATGAAAAAAGCTTGGCCCGCGAGGCTGCAACGATTTCAGAACAAAGCAGCGCCATACACATATGGACCCTATGCTGGGTTCTTACGGCGATCGTCCTCACGTGGTTGTTCTCCCAAATGACGACCGATGATGGTCCTTTGGTTAATGAATTACTTTCGCCAAGTATTGCGGGATGGCCTTACTTTCGAAATCTCATTTATGCGTTTACGCTGAGTCAATTGACCTGGATCGATATTACCCTCTCTCGCCGGCTGGGGAAATTACTCGAGGATCATGGCAAGATCAACTTGCTTGATCGTTCCGCTCTTCAACAGCTGGCTAAGAGAGCGCGGCGCAGCGTGCTTGTTTGGATTCCACTGGTTATCAATTCGTCATTCCCCAACCTCATTGTGGCGCTCGCTGTGCTGATCTTTCCCGCAGTCGGAATTCGGCGGCGCTACATCGAAGAAAAAAGTCTGCAGCTGGAAAAAGTTCGCGCCCGAATAGCAGATCGAAGCTCCGCCGTCGTAGACGGCGTTTCCACATCGGAATCGAGCAATTTACCTGAGCTAGTTGCCTGGGAGCAACGACTACAACAGGTCAAGGTGTGGCCATACCAAATAACCGTATATTCGCGTGTTTTCCTCTATGCCGGTATCGGGCTGGCCTCTTGGGTTGGCGCCGCATTGGTGGAGAGCTTTATAGGTACTTTTTTCGGTTAGCGCGTAGGTATTGATGACAAAGTTTGGCTTTAAAATTTCAATGGACGAAATCGTGAATTGAAAGCACCTGTTTCTGATTGGAAACGAGCGCATGTGATAGAAAAAAAGAATTGAATTTTCGAAACAAACAATAGACTAAGAAAAAGTGGAGCATACGCAATGGATCATAAATATAATCTATCCTGGAATTCCATAGCACGACCAACAATCAGAAAGGTTTGCATTGCCGCCTTTCTGCTGACGACTACAACCCTTAGTTGGGCGTCAGAGAATATGCCCACAGCAAGTCCCGAATCTGTCGGCATGTCCAGTGAGCGACTGGGGCGTATCGACGAGTACTTCCAGCGCTTCATCGACAACGATCAAGTTGTGGGTGCTGTGAGTTTGGTTGCCAGACACGGAAAAGTTGTTCATCACTCGGCTGTTGGCCTGAAATATCGCGAAGAAAATATCCCCATGACCACCGACACAATCTTCGCGCTGGCATCGATGACAAAGCCGATTGTATCGACTGCACTAATGATGCTTTTTGAAGAAGGGCGGTTTCGACTGGACGATCCAATCTCGGACTGGATTCCAGAATACGCAGACCATCAAGTCTTGGTAAGCGACGGCGCGCGACAGCGTCGCGTTTCAGAATCAAGTGGCGTCACTATTCGTCAAGTGCTCACGCATACATCGGGATTGACACTAAGTCCTGCAAATAGGGGAATGACTGAAGAAGAGCTTCGCTGGGTGACTAATGACGGTGAACAATTCTCAACCCTAGGCGAACGTGTAGCCAGAGCGGCGCTAATACCCGCCGCCTTTCACCCTGGTGAGCACTGGCAATACGGTGCTTCCACCGACTATGTTGCTGTCTTGGTTGAGAAGATTTCCGGTCAGTCTATTGATCAGTTTCTTGGCGAACGAATTTTCGAACCCCTGGGAATGCACGACACTTTCTACAATGTGCCACGGAACAAGGTTGATCGCGTGGCAGCGCGCTACACGCCAGATGAGGATATGAAGGCAGAATTACAACGCGAGCCTGCATATGCAGAACCCACTACATACTTTCCTGGCGTGTCAGGGCTAAATAGTACTTCTTCAGATTATATTCGCTTCGCACAGATGATTTCTAACGGCGGAGAACTGAACGGAGTACGACTGTTAGGTCGAATGACGGTGGACCTAATGATCAGCAATCATACCGATGACAAAAGCGTATATATTCGTGGCCCAGGTTATGGATTTGGCTTGGGCTTCGGCGTGCTGCTGGACCCAACACAATCTTTAGATACGCTATCACCAGGCAGTTACGGTTGGGGTGGCGCTTTCGGCACTTTGTATTACGCGGACCCGGTAGAAGATTTGATCGGGCTTATGTTCATCCAGTTACGGGGGCACGGGCCTTTGAATATTCGGCAGCGATTTACTAACGTGGTAAGTCAATCTGTTATCGACACTGTGGCTAACCGAGAACCAAAGGTGCAAGCTTACTAAGCCTGTATTGTGAGCGTGTATTGAGTGACCCTAGCTTTGCTCAATACACCTACTTAAGTCTTACTAGCACCGTACCCGCATTAGTGGGTTCGAGATCAAAATCTTTGACGTCACCGCGAAATTCTAGATCGCGCAGTGCAAGCAGTACCTCATCACGAATCAATCCTGAGCCAACCACAAGACGGATGTTTGCGGCGACGCCTTTGCGGGCCATATCAATCTCACTTTGCATCTTTCGCAACGCTTCACTAACTCGCTCACCATCGTGGGCAATATCAACAGTGATTGTCGAACCATCGTGCTGATGCTCCAGTGCATTGTCGCATTTAGGACAATAACGGGTATCTTCACTAAAGCTCATGCCACAATCCAGGCAAATCCCCTGCATCACTTTTTCTCTGGTCTAAATAGGAAGTATCAAGGCTATCCTCAATCCAAAACTTAGTCCAGATTCATGTATGCCTGAAACCTACTCCACGAAAGCTCGCTCAACTACATAGTGGCCTTTTATTCCCCGTAGCGATTCTTCGAATCCCCAGTCATCCAAAATATCGCATGTGTCCTTCAGCATGCTCGGGCTTCCGCAAATCATAAACCGATCATGTTCAGGGTCGGCTTTGTCCAAACCAATATCAGCAAACATTTTTCCGCTGGACATAAGGTTGGTTAATCGGCCCTGTGTCGAAAATTCCTCTCGGGTGACCGTCGGGTAATATACTAACTTCTCTCGAACCTCTTCTCCGAAGAATGGATTGTTCGGAAGTTGGTTTGTTATAAATTCCTGATAGGCGAGTTCCGATGTGTAACGAACGCCATGGGTGAGAATGATTCGGTCAAACTTTTCGTAGACCTCGGGATCCTGAATAATACTTATGAATGGAGCGAGCCCGGTTCCAGTACTAATTAGATACAGATTGCGCCCATCAAGAAGATGGTCGGCAACCAGAGTGCCTGTTGGTTTGCTACTCACGAACAACTCATCCCCTACCTGGATATTTTGTAGTCGCGAAGTTAGCGGCCCATCGGCGACTTTGATGCTCAGAAATTCCAGCTCTTCGTCATAGTTCGGGCTGGCGATGGAATAGGCTCGCATTAAGGGCTTGCCATCAACCTCCATACCCAGCATCACGAAGTGACCGTTCTCGAAGCGGAGGGTCTGATCTCTGGTGGTCTTAAAACTGAATAGGGACTCGTTCCAATGATGGACTTCGGTTACGCTCTGGGTGGATAGGCTAGCCACTGTTTTCTCCTAGTTGGGCACGATATTGATTGCCAGGAGTGTAGGTGTTTACTGCTATATCTGTAAAATTGATTATATTTATATATATTATCTATTTTATAGATATATAACTGTAATTCGGTGTATAAAGGACTATGCACTTCACCCTGAAACAGCTCCAGGTTTTCCTCGCGGTGGCCAATCACGAAAATGTCAGCCATGCAGCCAACGAGTTGGCCATGTCCCAGTCTGCCGCCAGTACTGCCTTGAAAGAGCTAGAGCAGAGATTCGAGGTCAAGCTGTTCGATCGCATCGGCAAACGCTTGCAGATTAACGAACAGGGGAACCTGCTTCGCCCTAAAGCCACCGCTCTGCTCTCTCGAGCCGAGGAACTGGAGAGTTCCCTGAAGCAACATTCAGAGGTTGGCGATATCAAGGTTGGCGCCACGCTCACTATCGGAAATTACCTAGCCATTGGAATCATGGCAGACTTCATGAATGAACATAAAAATTCAAATGTGGAGCTTACGGTGGAGAACACTGCCGCCATCGCAGCACGGGTTCGTAACTTCGAATTGGACATAGGCTTGATCGAAGGCGAGTTACAAGACTCTGATCTGGATGTGCAACACTGGCGCGATGATGAGCTGGCGCTGTTCTGCTCTCCTGATCATTATCTTGCGAAGAAAGAAAAACTCGATGATCTGGATCTGCTCTCTGCCCAATGGATCGTCCGTGAGCAGGGCTCCGGCACGCGCCAAGCCTTTGATAGAGGAATGAGTGGAATCCTGGCTGATCTCGACCTTCGTCTAGAATTGCAGCACACCGAAGGAATCAAGCGCGCCGTTGAAGCAGGCCTTGGCATTGGATGTCTTTCCGAAATCACCTTGCAGGATGCATTTCTTCGAGGTTCTCTGGTGCAATTAAAAGCACCGGACAGAAGCTGGACACGCCGATTCTATTTTATTCTGCACCGACAAAAATTTGTTAGCAGTGGCGTGCGCAGTTGGATGGAGTATTGCCGTCGTGCATAATGCCCACCCGTCAAACAAAAAATATTTAGCACCTTGAGCGACACAGCCCTAACATCAAAAATTCGAGCGATTGCTGAATTTACAGTTCAGTATCGAATGTTCCTCACCTTGATAGCATTTGTTATCAGCGCTCTTCTAGCGACTGGCATTTTACGTAATGGTTTCGACACTTCTATTGGAGCCCTCCTCACCCAGAGTGACCCTTATTTGGATGAGCTGGAAATACTCGCAGATAATTTTCCTAACGATCTGGAAATCAATTTCGCCTTCGTCGCCAAAGAGGGTGAGACGGTATTTCAGCCGCAGCTATTAAGAGCTATCGAACAACTGGAAAATCGCTATCAGGAAATTCCGTTTTCCCAGCGCATCTCTTCGATTACCAACTTCGTCTCACCGGAAACCCAGCTACAGCTATTTGAGAGGCCCCTGGATAGCTACTCTCAGCAAGAGCTGAACACTCTGGAGACGATTGCAGTTAATGATCGCTTACTTACTGCGAACCTGCTGTCATCCGACGCTTCTTTGACCTTCGCGCTCATCTATACCAATGGTGATGAGGCAGACACGGACCAACGACTGGAGATAGCGAATACAGTGTTGTCCATAAGGGACGATCTTCGCCAAAGCTTCCCTGAGATAGGGGTTCACGCCAACAGTGAAGTGCTGCTTGAGCAATCCAGCCAGCAGGCAATGATCGATGACCTTACAACATTGCTGCCATTGGTCATCCTGGCCTGCGTATTGGCGATCTGCTATTGCTTCAAGTCCGCCATCCTCGGTATCTGCATCTTAAGCCATACCGTACTCACCATAATCTGCACCGCAGGCACATTGGGCTATCTAGGCTTCTCGTTTAATACTGTTTCCATCATGGCTCCTCTGGTGGTGGTGATAATATCCGTCGCCAATAGTGTTCACGTTATTTCTATCTACAAGCAATTCCTATTGAAAGGCATGACGAAGGTCGAAGCCATGGAAGAGAGCATGGCTTATAACTTTCAACCTATTAGCCTCGCCGCACTGACAACCGCGATCGGATTCACTTCATTGAATATGTGTTCGTCACCGGCTATTCAAGATTTTGGCCAGATCGTTGCCATCGGAATTATTTTTGCTTACATACTTACCATCATCTATCTGCCTGCTGTATTGGTTTTCTTCAGTAAGGATGCTGAGCAGATGGATAAAACCCAGGCGCCATTTCTGCACAACACCCTTGAGAAGATTTGCGAACTCACACGTGTTCAAGACAAGCCCATCTTCTGGTCTTGTAGCGCTTTAGCACTAATCACCTTCTTAATGCTCCCCTTGAATGAAACCGACTTCAACCGTCTCGATTTCATTGCCAGTGATGACGATATTAAGGAGTACTACGACGAAGTCAGCGATCGCCTGAATCGCGGCCCCGCTCTTACCTATGCCATCGACACTGGATCAGACACAGGCGCAATCGAGCCAGAGTTTTTGAAACGCATGGAAAACTTCACTGACTGGCTGAGCACGCAGGACGAGGTTGAATCGGTAGGCAGTGTTGTTGATGTTGTAAAAACCATTCACCAGGTTCAGAACGATGATGATGCCGATTACTACGAGATTCCCGATAACCGGGGCACAGTTCTCGATTACTTGCTGGGCTATACGCAAGTGGAGAGCAAAGATTTTCCTGTGCTAGGTTTCGTTACTGCTGACCTATCGATGATGAGCTTGTTCATCAATGCCATTCCCATGTCGAATCAGGAAATGATCGACCTGGATTTGCGACTTACTGAAAAATTCGAAGAAGACTTCCCTGAAGCCGACCTCATCCATGGCAGCGGCTTATTACTCTTCGCAAGAATGGACGAACTGGTTACCATTGAACTACTACAAGGATACTCTCTAAGCCTTCTCCTAATTACCATTACACTCATTATAGGGCTACGAAGTGTATATTTCGGAATACTAAGCGTTCTGCCTAATCTTCTACCTGCAACAATAGTATTCGGTATGTGGGCGCTATTAGTTGGCCAGCTAGACCCATTCGTAATGATGCTGTTCAGCATAAGCATCGGGCTAGTAGTAGACGATACCGTTCACCTTCTAAGCCATTATCTAGATGACCGCAGAAAAGGTGCGGCCCAGCCCGATGCAATCAGCCACGCAATTAAAACCGCCGGTCCCGCACTATCGATTACTACTTTGATACTGGCGCTAGGCACCACCATCCTGATCTTTGCCAGCACAGTCTACTTCCAGCAGGCAGCCAAACTCCTTGTTCCCATAGTAGTAATAGCCTTAGTTCTTGATCTGCTCTATCTCCCCACCATCCTAAAACGCTTCGACAAAAAAGAGTTAAGCTAGTAGCTTTCATCCTCTGTGAATGGGAAAGTATACAAACCTTGGAAATCGGAAGGGATATAAACCTGCTATTGGTAGAGAGATTCCATTTATTGGAATAGTTTTGAAATATGGACAGTCCCAACAAAGAAGAAATACAAGAAACAGGCAAGAAGCCTGAACTTCAATTTGAATACGGCCCCGTACCGAGAGGAATCTATTTGGCCTTGCTCTGGCTGGCCATCGTGGTCCCATTCATTTCCTTAGCGTTGATACCCTACTATGTATTTCTACTGTTATTTCTTGGACTTGGCTTGAAACCACTTCTGTTGAAAGCCGGAATCTACGCCATGTTTCAACACACAACCGTGTCACTACATGAAAAGCTCACCCACAAGCACACCGAAAAACGCCGCGGAGAAGTCGACCGCAAAGTAAGAGACCAAAAATACCGAGGAATCCGCCGAAAGAACCCGCGCCTACCGAAAAATTGGTGAAGCGATGCTCGAAGTGTTTGGAAACCAAAGAGGTCAAAGTAGTTTTATTATTCTAGTTGCAACGGAATACTTCCAATCAAGTTACTCTGCCCCATCGATTCGATAATCGTTCTAAGGTTGAAACTTCATGACTTCCGGCAGTACCGGCCTTACTATTGAGGCACCTAATCTATGGAGCAACACAATGAGCGATACTAAAAAATCATTAAGCCGCCGAGAATTTACCAAACTGGGAGCTACCGCAGTCGCCGCGGCATCACTGGGTGCAAGCCAAATGGCGTCAGCTCAATCTGCAGCCAGTTCACTTGAATCTGAATTCTTGCTGGAACTCTCTCTGGATGTAGCTGACCAATTGGATGCAGGAACCACCAGCATTGCCCCAGTAACCGGCGGCACATTTGGAGGCCCACGCCTAAAAGGCACGGTGCGAGACGGCGGCGCCGATTGGATCACTCAAGTAGCGGGACACAGCAGCCTGGACGTTCGAATTACTCTGGACACTGACGACGGCGAAATCATCTACATGACTTACACCGGTGTAGTTCATAACGGCGATAACGGTCTCTACTGGCGTGTTCGCCCAATATTTCAAACCGCCTCAGAAAAATACGACTGGCTAAATCACATCGTATGCGTAGGAAAAAACAAACAGATCCCTGGGAAAGTTGCCTACGATATTTTTCAAATTCTTTAGGGGTGAGATATAGGCTGATAGAGAGTTAACTCTCTGGATTTGTGTAGATAGGGATAGTGAGTGGCTGAGAGTACGCGCTGGGGTCTCTTGCCCTAATGCTTCAGCTGCTTGCACCCGTCCCGGGTTCCCTCACTCGGTCAGGAGCCCAAAAAGCGGTCTCCTTCCTTCCCTCGGTGCTGCGCTTTTATGCTGAGCATTAGGGCAAGAGACCCCAGCGCTCGCAGTTCCTAGTTGGCCAAGTACAAACACTCACACTTTTCCAAGCACTCGAACTAGACTCATCACTCCTAAAGAATCCATAAAACCATAAATCATAAGCCGATGCTTATCAAAGGGATAGCGATATCGAGCCGGGTCTGTGGGTAGCCAGAGAAAGGCAAAAAGTTTCGAAAGCGAGGTGCTTACTGTTGTAAGTAATGAAAGGAACGAAGTTCCGCAGACGGCGTGCTTTTCGCGCCGCCCCAACGGGGTGAACATTTTGGCTCAGCCAAAATGTGAATCAGTTTTCTTCAACGCCGCGCTGGCTTCCCACAGGCTCTGCGTCGCACCCACAAAAAAAGCCCGGCTTAGCCGGGCTTTTGATCTAACAAAGTATCAACCTACAGCCGACTTAATCGCCGCCTTGGTTGAGCTCTTTCCATTGCACTGCTCCGAAAAACATCTCGTCCCAGCTCTGCTGTCCCCAAGGAACCGTACGTTCCGGATCAGGGTTTGCAGGATTCTGCGCGGAGTTATCGAATGCACCAACGGCCGTTATCTTAGTACCTTCTGGTACAAATTTAGGCTCGGCATAGGTGTAGTTCATCTGCCAGTTATAGTTGAACTGAGAAATATTAATCAGCTCCTCATTAGTACCATCCGGATAGTCTGCATAGAAGCGCATGTACTTACCACGGAAATGCATATGTGGCAGGAAGCTGTGAATCTCTGCATCGTAGGGAACAGTAATTGTTGATACCTGTTCGAAGTTCGGATCGTTAGCAGGAATATTTGTCCAGGTGTTAGGAAAGATGCATGCGCACTGACCACCCATCTGCTCTGTTGGCTCTTCGCCTTCCGGGTAGAACCACAGACCAATTTCGCTATCGTCTACTGTTTCTCTACCGGTAGTCGTATAGTGAAGATTCAAATGCAGGGTTGAGCCATCTTTGATCAAGCCACCAGTGTTTGGAGGATTCATCGCGATAGTTCCACCGGGAACATAAGCAGTAATGCTTGCCTTACCCTTTATCGTTCCATTTAGTTGACCTCTGCCAACCTCTCCTGGAAAGTCCAGACGGTTGATGGTGTGATGCAGCACTGTAGGATCACCTGCAGAATACTCGCTTCCCTTTAACCATCTGTCTTTACCATCGAGATCAATGACTACAGCAACATCTCTATAGGGTAAAACGCCTGTAGCTGGCACTGGCTGCGAAGGAACCTTGATTATGTAATCAGGCTCGTCACCCAGATTCCATTTTGAAGTGGACCAGGTTAGCTCTGCTAAAGGATCAACATCGCCGTCATTGGGTGCGCCGGCTTCGGCCCAGGCAATGATGTTTCTAACATCGGCATCATCTACTATTCTGTCGTTGATGAATTCACCAATGTGACCATCGATCTGGCCCGGAGGCATGCGCTTAGTCATTAATACTTCACGAATCATCGGTGACCAACCTTGAACCATGGCATGACTGTCCATGGCGAAGGGGGCGATGCCGCCTGCTCGGTGACAGCTTGCACAGTTCTCAGCCAGAACCGGTGCTACGTCTTGCGAATAAGAAGGAACAGCTGCGACTGCAAAGGCAATTGAAGGGCCGGATGTTGCAACCAGAGCATTGCTCACATCGTCGCCTGCCAGAATTTCCTGCATCGCTTGTTCAGAAGCAGCTACGCTACCTCGATACTCAACCCTGAATGAATTGGGATTGTAGATCAGAACTTCACCGGTACGTTCAATACCCAGAGCTTCTGAGATCACGCGGGCATCGTCCATAAGCACCGGGATATCTACGCCATAATCAGCTACCTTCGCCTGTACCGCAGCGCGATCCATTTCACCCATTGGGTTGATCATCATGAACTCGATACCTTGGCTGCCGTACTTGGCCTTCAGGGCGTCGAACTCAGAAATGGCGGCATCTGTAGCCTGGCTATCATTAGCCTGCACCAATAGTGCGATGGCCTCACGATCGTTATACCAGCTCATGCTGTGGTAATAACCATCCTGATCCAAAAGTGCAAAATCACCGACTCTGTCCGCAGCGCTGGCAACACCAGATAGTGCGGGAATCATTAGTAGCGACAAAAGAGCTGTTTTAAGTAAACTCGCTTTTTTCACTGTCTTCTCCTTAATGTTTTCTAAATTATCTGCCCAAAACCGCCGTATAGCGGGCGATTCAAGGATTAACTGCAAATTCGCTTCGTGCGCACATAAATCACGCAAATACCTTGTTTAACTGTACGAATTTGGGGGCTTGAGGTCAATGCTTGAATGCTCGGCTCAACAGCGGTTTAGATCACTCTGACGCAGCGGCAGATTGCAGCAAAGACAGTAGTTTTGGGTACAAAACAGGATTGGAGATAAGAATGTCTTCGTTATGGAACTGAGGGTCCACACCATCGGGCACATCGCTGAAATGACCGTATTTTGCGCCAGCCTCTTTTGCAATTAGCTGAGCAGCTGCATGGTCCCAAATACTAAGGCTTTCATAGTATCCATCGAGACGACCGGCGGCGAGATAACAGATATCCAGAGCGGCGGATCCGATTCTGCGTATATCTGCACAGTTGTTGAGAACCACCCTAAGCCTTTTAACTAGCGGCTCCATAGCGGATTTGTCGTAGGGGAAGCCTGTAGCAATTATAGCGCGGCTCAACTCCGACTCGTGAGCAACTTCAATAGCGCTGCCATTGAGTAATGCGCCTTCTCCTTTGCGAGCGGAAAACATCTCGTTGGTAAAAGGATTAAAGACCACGCCCACTTCAAAATTGCCGTTTTCTACATGGGCGATAGATATAGCCGAGTGACCAAGTCCATGGGCGAAATTTACAGTGCCATCGATTGGATCAATCACCCAAACCGAAGCATCCAGTTCTTGTATATTGCCAAGTTCAGGAGAAGACTCTTCGGACAGAATGAAATGATCGGGATAGGCCTGGGAAATTGCATCGCAGATAAGGCGGTCGGCCTTGAGGTCAACATTGGTAACCAGCTCATTTCCATTTTTGTATTCACGGCTCAAGGTCGCAGTCTTGCGTTCATGTACGATTAACTCACCGGCTTTTCGCGCAAGGGACAGGGCAAAGTCGAGTGTATCGGTCATGAATATTCCTTAGCTGGAGTTTAATCTTCAGGAAACAGGCCGCTGATTATAAGCCCAATGGAGCTTTCATCAAACTGTCGAATCCGAACTGCCATTCAATAAAGCCATCGCAGGAACTGAGTGGAGTATGATTGGCAAAAAGAATGGCACAAGACTTGTAACTCAAACCAGTAATCTGCTTGATTCTGTCATTGTTCATTATGAGATCGCTCGCTGATTGACTTGCTGTCTTTAGGCTTGGTGTTGTGGGACATAGGCCAACTTGAACTTATGACAACTAGTCCCTACCATGAACCTTCTGCAATGAACGGCTGCTTTTTAGTCTAGGTATATCTAATGGAAGTACATGGCTGGGGCCGCTACCCAGTGACCAGCGCCGAAATTTTGGCGCCCACCGATGCAGCTTCCCTGAATAAATTACTCTCAGCAAAACAACACAACTCTGCCATACCGAGAGGAGCCGGCCGCAGCTATGGTGACAGCTCTCTGTCCAGCAGATTGCTGAGCAGCCGATTCTTCGACAACTTCTCCGAACTAAACACTGAAAGCATGACTGTTCGCTGTGGTAGCGGAATTAGCCTGAATGACATACTCAAGATCTGCATCCCCCAGGGATTGTTCTTGCCTGTGCTTCCGGGAACGAAATTTGTCAGTGTTGGCGGAGCAATTGCCGCAGACGTACATGGCAAGAATCACCACCTAGACGGAAGCTTCTGCGACCATCTTGAATCCTTTCGCATCATGTTAGCGTCGGGCGAGTTACTGCACTGCAGTCGTAGTGAAAACCAAGACCTGTTTCATGGCACCTGTGGCGGTATGGGGCTCACCGGCATGGTTGTGGATGCCACACTGAAGCTAATTAACATTAAGAGCACAAGTATTTCCCAACAATCCCTTGTGGCGAAAAATCTTCAGGAAAGTTTTGAGCTTCTGAACAACTCAGATGCCAGTAAGTATTCCGTTGCCTGGCTTGACTGCTTGTCTAGTGGAGACTCTCTCGGGCGCTCAATCATTTATCTTGGAGAACATGGGAAGGAACGGGGAAAAGAACAAGAAGAGAAACTCGAAAGAGACCAACACGAAATTCTTAAGCACAGGGCTGGCAGAAGTCTTTCAATACCTTTTAGCACTCCTTCCTTGCTTCTAAATAAATACACCATGAAAGCCTTCAATAACACTTATTATACGTTTAAAGTAAAAGAGAAAGCCGAACTGAACGTAAACTACGATCGCTATTTCTTTCCGCTGGACGGAGTTAAAAATTGGAACCGATTATATGGTGGTAAGGGCTTTCTACAATATCAATTTGTATTGCCCACCGAATCCGCTCAGCCTGGTATCGAAAAAGTTCTCGAGAAAATTACTTCCGCCGGTAAAGGGTCCTTTTTAAGCGTTTTGAAAAAGTTTGGCGAAGCGAATAGTAACCTACTCTCTTTTCCAAAAGAGGGATTCACTTTGACGCTGGATTTCAAAAGAGAAAAAAGCCTGTTCCCTTTACTGGATGAGTTAGATGAAATTGTTTGCGAACATGCGGGCCGGCTCTATCTGGCTAAAGATGCTCGAATGAGCGCAGAGACTTTCAAATCCGGTTATAGCAAATGGGAGGAATTTGTTGAGCTAAAGAACAAATACGACCCCAAAAATGTTTTTTCATCCTTACAATCCGATAGAATCGGCCTGACTGATTAGCAGCTCTGAATAAGGGGCTACCTTAAGAGAATACGAAGTGAAGATACTTATCATCGGGGCAGCTTCTGCCATCGCCAAGGCTACAGCCAGAATCTATGCTGAACAGGGCAACGACTTGTTCCTGCTTGGCAGAAACGAAGAAGCCTTGAATGGCATAGCTGATGACCTCAAAGTAAGAGGAGCCAGCAGCATCGGTTTGGCCTGTCTTGATCTAACAAAGTCCGCGCAACACGAATCCAGCATTCAGCAGGCTATTGATGAAATGGACGGCTTGGATATCGCACTAATCTGTCACGGCTCTCTTCCCAACCAAGAGAAGGCAGAAGTTGATTTCAAACTGGCAAAGAAAGAAATCGATACCAACGGCTTGAGTGTGATTTCCCTGCTCACTGTGCTTTCGGAAAAACTGTCTCAGAGAAAATGCGGAACAATCGCGGTTATTACCTCAGTTGCCGGAGACCGTGGCCGGCAACCCAATTTCGTCTACGGTGCCGCCAAGTCTCTTGTATCGACTTATCTCCAGGGTCTACGGGGCAAATTAAGAGCTGATCAAGTTCATGTCATTGATATCAGACCGGGGCTGGTGGATTCCCCGATGACCGCTCACATGGAAAAAGGCGCACTCTGGTCTAGCCCGGAGAGAATCGCATCGAAAATAGTGCAAAGCATCGCCAAAAAGAAACACACTGTTTATGCCCCCGGCTACTGGCGAGCCATCATGTTTGTCGTTCGCCTGATTCCTGAAGTCGTTTTCAAACGACTCAAATTCTAGACTCCGTGGCTAATCAATCAACAGGAGCCATCAAGAAGCCTCCACTGTTCGTGGACCTGGATGGCACCCTCATCAAGACCGATCTACTGCTGGAGTCTGTTCTACTTTTAGTAAAACGAAATCCCTTCTCACTCTTTCTAATGGTTTTTTGGTTATTGAAAGGCCGAACAAACCTAAAACATCAATTGGCTCAACGCGTAGAAATTAGCTGCGAGAATTTACCGCTCAATACCGAATTCTTCGACTACCTTCAGAAACAGCTGGAGGACGGTCGAGATCTCATTCTCATCTCAGCCTCAAACGAGAAACCTGTTCGAGCAATTAGCAATCACTTTGGATTTTTCATCGATGCTATTGGAAGTGATAAAGACATAAACCTCAAAGCAGAAAATAAACTGTTACGCATTATCCATCTGACCCCTGACGAAATATTTTCATATGCGGGAAATTCTAAGGCTGATGTTCCTATCTGGAATGAAGCAAGCGATGTCATCGCTGTTAATTGCACGATCGAACTCGCTAATGAGAACGGAGACAAGTCTATACAACGTTTTGACTCTCCAGGCTCGATGCTTGCGCAATTCTGGAAGGCCATGCGCCCCCACCAATGGCTTAAGAATGGGCTGCTGTTCCTGCCGCTATTACTTTCACACCAAATCGATCAGATTGATTTATTGACGCAAACTCTAGTGGGGTTTATTAGTTTCTGTCTTTGCGCATCCAGTGTCTATATTACAAATGACATGTTAGACCTGAATAGTGATAGGCAACATCATTCGAAATATAATCGCCCGTTCGCCTCTGGAGATCTACCACTAATCTACGGATTTCTTGGCGCGCCGCTGCTGCTTCTCGCTTCCTTTCTTACTGCTAGCATATTGTCGAGGGAATTCTTTCTAATACTTCTCGCCTACTATCTTTTAACCACGCTTTATAGTTTTTCTTTGAAGCAGTTTTTCCTGATCGATATTCTCACACTCGCCTCTCTTTATACTCTCAGAATAGTAGCGGGCTCCGCTGCAATCTCCGTGATCACTACTCACTGGTTGCTGGCGTTTTCTTTTTTTATGTTTTCCGGATTGGCTTTATTGAAACGATTTACCGAGATTAGCAACCTGCTCAATCAAGGAAAAACCATCATAGAGGGTCGAGCCTACAACACGGGGAATAAGAAATTACTGTCAGCAGCGGGCTTGGTTTTCAGCGTCGCGGCGGTGCTTGTATATATGTTCTACATCGTCGCACCTGAAACCACTGTGCTGTATAGCAGCCCAGGCTTACTCTGGGCTGTGTGCCCCCTGCTGCTCTATTTGCTTGGGAGAATTTGGGGAATGGCTTTCAAAGGAAAGCTGGATGAAGACCCATTGATATTCGCCATCAGCGATCATAAATCACAGTTTATTGTGCTGCTCTCTGGTGTGATTATTTGGTTGGCAATTTAGATTCGCTGAAAACCCTCAACACTAAGGCAGCGCCAGCAATGCCGAATGAAATTGCAGATGATTTTCGATAAAACTGGTGATAAAGAAATAGCTATGGTCGTAGCCATCTCGCTGATTGTAATTTAACGGATAACCCACCTGGCTGCACACTTCAACTAATAGGGATGGCTTTAGCTGGTTTTCGAGAAACTCATCTGCCGAGCCCTGATCCACGAGTATGGGTATAGGCCTGGTGGCATTCTTCACCAATGACACGGCATCGTAACTCAGCCATTCATTCTTATTTTCACCGAGATAATTCCCTAGCGCTTTCTGACCCCAAGGACAGTTCATCGGAGAAACTATAGGCGCAAATGCTGATATAGATTTGTATTTGTCCGGATTGCGCAGACCTATAGTTAGAGCGCCATGCCCACCCATGGAATGACCAGCTATACCTTGACGTTCGCCGTTTGCTGGAAATTTTCTATTAATGAGCTCAGGTAATTCTTCAACGATGTAGTCATACATCTGATAGTGCTTTTTCCAAGGTTCCTGTGTCGCATTGACATAGAACCCAGCACCATGACCCAAGTCATAGGCGCCTTCAGGATCATCTGGCACTCCTTCGCCTCTTGGGCTGGTATCCGGAGCAACCAAAATAAGCCCCAATTCCGAAGCGAGTTTTTGAGCACCTGCCTTCTGCACAAAATTTTCATCATTACAGGTCAAACCGGAAAGCCAATAGAGTACAGGTAGCTTGATATCCGCTCCGGTGGAGAGTTGCTCTGGCAGAAAAACCGAGAAGGTCATTTCGCAAACGAGAGAGGTTGAGAAATGCTTGCAGCGGATCTGTTCGCCGCCATAACATTTTTTGCTAGAAAGCCGTTCCATTCTGATTTCTTCTTCTTGTTATAAGTATCAGTTTTTCACTTGAGCCCATTAGGACCGGAAAAGAATAGGAAAACTGACATACTAGGCTGCTCCATCTTCTACCAGAATCATAAAGCTGTCTTCGATTGGATTCCACTTACTTGGTCTATCAATCTTGGTCACCTTCATCGCCTTGCTAATCTTTGGCTCAAGCAACGCCGAGAACTCTTCTACATTTTGAAAATTCGGGTCCAACCATTTCTCAACTAGTTCTTCGTTTTCAAAGTCGATCATCAATGGCATGGACTTGGGATGGATGTTATCCCACTGAGGGGACAAGGGGGGCAGCGTGATTATGGAGGCCGAATAAATAATTTCCCCCGTATCACGATTCAAATGCTCCTTATAGAGCCCGCCAAACGTAATGGCGGATTCCTCCAATTCAATCTTATGATAGGTTTTCTTGTCACCGAGACCTTCCACGAAGGCACTGGCCGGGATCAAGCATCTTGATTCACGATAAGGTGTGTAGGCAATTGCGCGCTTATTGGAAAGCTTGTCTGATCGTGAATTAAAGCTGGCATACTTATAGTTGGGTTTAAGATAGTTGCTACTATCGGGATCTTGATCCAGAAACAACCACCAGGTCGCTTCCGAGACCAGTCGCTCTCCCCCTTTGCAATGAATGAAAGCAATGCTTCCCCCAGGCGCGATATCTGGCTTGCACTGTTCAGAATAGAGCTGGATACCCAGAGATTCGCAGAGCCACTGAATTTCCGGGCTATCTATGAGATTAAATCTGCCACACATGTGTATTTTCCATCTTTTGTGAGGTTCTGGCTTAAGTGATAAAGTCCATTTCCGTATAGTTAAAGCTTAGATAAGATATAGCCCTACTCACCATATAAAAAGAACGAAGGTATTGCCATGATCCCCCAAACCTTGAGAAAAAACCTTATACGCTTCCTTAGCCTTTTGTTGATACCACTAGCAAGTGGATTTTCAAGCTCGAGCCTAGCTCAAGATATCACTCTCGACCAGAGTCAGGCTTGCCAATCTCTACTTCAGGTTCGCAATCTAACAATTACCTATGCCGAGATCAGAGACAACGACCGATCCGCTGATGATTACTGCTATGTAAAAGGAATTATTTCTCCGGCAATTCATTTTCATGCTCAGCTACCTCTGCCAGAAAACTGGAATGGTCGCTTCTTGCAGTGGGGAGACGGCGGTAAGGACGGCGATCTCGACTTCGCCAATCACCGAGTTGCTGAAGGCTATGCGGTGACCAATAGTAATATGGGGCACGACAACGGAACCGAACCAGGCGCGTCCTTTGCTTTCAATAACCGTCAGGCCGAAATCGATTTCGGATACCGTGCGGTCCATCTAACTGTTATGGCCGGCAAATCATTAGTTAACTCCTATTACGATCAAGGCCCCAGCTACTCCTATTTCGAGGGCTGCTCCACCGGTGGCCGTCAGGGACTCATGGAAGCTCAACGCTATCCAAATGATTTCGATGGCATCGTCGCCGGCGCGCCAGCCTATGCCTATCAGGCCTTGAATGCTGCCGGCACCTGGAATCTGCAACGTATCTTTCGAGATAACCTGGTTGGCAATCTCGCGGTAGATACCACCGGCGATGGTGAATTCGACAGTCTTCGCTTAATCGATGTTTTGCATGAGAAGGTATTAGATGCCTGTGATGCCGGTGACGGCATTTCTGATGGCATTGTAAGCGACCCGAATAGCTGCGAATTCAGCCCGGAGCGGGATCTTGCTCCACTCAAATGCCCGACAGGCGCAGGTTCCGATAGCTGTTTTACCGATGCACAGATTCAGACCATCAATGATTTTTATGCCGGTCCCCGTGATGACAATGGTATTCAGGTGTATCCAGGCAAGACCCTGGGTTCTGAACTCAGGTGGACTGGGCTCTATGTTCCCCATGCCGGGAACAGCAATGGTCCTAGTAAACTAACTGGTGTGGCCGGTGATCATATGAACTACCTGTTCTATGAGGATGATCCGGGCGTAACAATTCCGAATGTTAGGGACCATCTCTATCAAGCCCGTAAGACTGGCGCCTTCCCGGAATTCTCCTGGATGGAATTCGATATCAATGACTTCACCTCAGGTAAGGGCGATTTGATGATGTCTATTACCGACGCCACCGATCCTGACCTCAATGGCTTCCTCAAGAGCAAGGGCGGCAAATTGATTGTGTACCACGGACTGGCGGATACACTGATTGTTGCCGAATCCACTCAAGACTATTTTGATGACATGGTAGACACCACTTTTGGTGGCGATCTAGCAACTGCCAATGATAGCGCTCGCCTGTTTATGGCGCCCGGAATGGGACACTGTGGCGGCGGAAATGGCCCCAACAGCTGGGACAAGCTCTTACCACTGGTAGATTGGGTAGAAAATGGCAATGCACCAGAGCAATTGATTGCCACACATAGCAGCGATGGCGAGATCGATAATGAAAGGCCGCTTTGTGTAGCTCCAAGGCAGGCTCGATATACCGGTCCAGCTGGCGGCGCTAACAACCCTGCAAATTGGAAAGCGGAAAATTTCGAGTGCCGTTAATCGGGGTATTGCTCGGGAAAGCATGAATACTGGTGCTGAGCGATTGCATTAAATCGCCAATTACACTAGTTTTCGTACCTGATCCTCGATTCTTATAAGAAAAATATTTAACCAAGATAATCAACTAATACAGTTAACTGAAATGGTTAACTACAGAGCCAAGAGGTATTTATGAAACTCGGCCGCAAGACATTCTCAATTACTTATACATTTATATTAGTAGCATCATTATTCATCTCTGTTGCCGCTCAGGCGCAGGAAACTTATCGGGCCAGATTATCGCCTATGCCCACTACTCCGCAGACCAAGGACACAATTACCGGCGAAGGTGAGGTATTTCTCACTCTCAATGGCAATACATTAAGCGTCTCTGGCAATTACTCGGGCATGAGTTCGGTGGCTACTATGGCTCATATCCATAATGGCCCGCCCGCTCAACCGGGCCCTGTGGTTGCACAGTTAGTAGTACCCGCCAGTACTGCTGGTGAAGTCACAGCCGAATTAGAGCTAAGTGACGAACTGATTGAAGCTCTTAAGAACAATTCTCTTTATATTCAAATTCACAGTGAGACCAACGCACCGGGTGAACTCCGGGGTTGGGTCTTTGCAAGAAACTAGTCGAGGCGAACACAACAATGAAAATCACAACAATAATTTCCAGTAAAGCGATTCGACGCACACTACTAATATCATCAATCACTGTAGTTCTTGCCGCATGTGGAAGTGAGCAGGAATCTGCAGCTCCAGCGACAACATCGGCGGTTGCTGAATTAACGGGGTTCGAGACCCAAGTCGCACAAGGCGCTGACTTGTTTGCTACAAATTGTGCTGCCTGTCATGGCACCAACCTTGAAGGCACCACCTTGGGGCCTATTCTTTCAGGAAATACTTTCCTGCAGCGCTGGGGAAGCGGAACGCCGACACCACTGCTGAATAGTATTCAGACCAATATGCCTCCTGGCGGCGGTTCGTCTCTTACTGCTGATGATTACCTGAGCCTGACTGCACATATCCTGTCTGAGAACGGCATGGACACTGTAACGGAATCATTAACTGCCAGTTCTGATTTGGTCATTCAAGACAATGTATCTGCAATCGCTGCAAGACGGCAACGTCCAGCGCCACCTGCTCCTGAAGGTGTAACTGTAGCTGGCAACGTTGATGACTTTGTACCTTTCGTACCGGTTACAGATGCCATATTGGAAAATCCGGCCGACGGTGACTGGCCAATGCATCGGCGAACATACGATGCGAACAGCTATAGCCCTCTTGATGAGATCAACACCGAGAACGTCGGTCAATTGAAATTGGAATGGGTTTGGAATATGCACGAAGGTGATTCCGAACCAGCACCTCTGGTATACAACGGAATTATTTATCTGATTAACCCCGGAAATGTTATCCAGGCACTGGATGGCAAAACCGGTGAACTAATTTGGGAAAACTGGGCAGGCCCTGCTAATCGTCAGGACATGCGAAATATTGCCATCTACGGCGATAATATTATTCAAGCTACCACCGATGCTCGCGTCATCGCTCTTGATGCGCGCACCGGCCAGCAGGTCTGGGAAACCGAAATAGCAGAATTCAGCAAAGGCTTTCACAACTCCAGTGGACCTATTGTGGCGGACGGAAAAGTAATTCAGGGGCTAGCAGGCTGCTGGTACTACATTCCAGAAGATTGCTATATCAGTGCCCTCGATGCCAACACCGGAGAAACTCAGTGGCAGTTCGAAACCATCGCCGAGATGGGTCAGCCCGGCGGCGATACCTGGGGCGGACTGGACGACGTGTTCCGTGCCGGTGGTGAAACCTGGATTACCGGATCTTACGATCCCGAGCTGAAACTTACTTACTGGGGAACTGCCCAACAGAAACCCTGGGTACCAGTGAGCCGCGGCATGACCATTGACGATGTTGGCCTGTACACCAATTCAACAGTTGCGGTGAACACTGACACTGGTGAACTGGATTGGTTTTTCCAACATGTTCCTGCCGAAGCGCTCGATCTGGATGAAGTGTTCGAGAGAGTGCTGGTAAATCGTGGCGACGAGAAACTGGTTTTTTCTCTGGGTAAGTACGGCATTCTATGGAAGAACGATCGCGTTTCCGGCGAGTTCAAAGGATATAAGGAAACGGTTTTCCAGAATGCGTTTACTAACATCGATCCTGACACCGGTGAAGTCACTTATCGTGAAGACATTCAGAATGCCGGTCTCAATGAGTGGACCTCGGCTTGCCCAAGTAGCGCCGGCGGGAAGGACTGGCACTCAATGACCTATCATCAGCCTTCTGGAACAATGATTGCCCCGCTTAGTCAGACCTGCCTTGAAAACGCGGCGCGGGAAGTTGCTATGGTTCAGGGCAGCGGCGGAATGGCTGCAAGCAGAAAGTTCTTCGAGATGCCTGGCACCGACGGTAACCTCGGCAAGATCGGAGCATACAATGTAGATACCATGGAAGAAGTGTGGAGCCATGAGCAACGCGCCTCCTTCCACACTGGAACTATATCTACGGCGGGCGACCTGGTATTTGCCGGAGACCTGGACAGAGAATTTAAAGCCTTCGACGTGAACACTGGAGAAGTCCTGTGGAAGACTCGACTGGGAACTGTTGTACAAGGACACCCTGTCTCATTTGCAATCGATGGCAAGCAATACATCGCAGTAACATCTGCCAATGGCGGAACCAGCCCTAGAGCGGTTCCCGATGTTATTGCTACCGAGATCATCTATCCTCGATGGGGTAACGCCATATACGTATTCAGCCTCCCTGAATAATACTGGCTTTGCACATAGAGTTTAGAAACACGAGTGGGGTAAGACCGTAGGTCTTGCCCCAACTTTTTTTGAGATCAGTAACTTTCGGGTCTAAAACAATGGCACGCCGCTATCCTCAGCTTTCCGATGAACATATAGAATTCATCGCCCATCAGAAACTTTATTTTGTCGGGACTGCTGCGAATGGAGGCACGGTTAATGTTTCTCCGAAAGGTTATGACAGCCTAAAGATTATCTCCCCCAACAAAATTGTCTGGCTAAATTTTACAGGCAGCGGCAATGAAACAGCCGCCCACCTTGCCGAGAACGGACGCATGACTATTATGTTCTGCGCCTTCGATGGCAATCCCAAGATATTGCGTCTCTATGGCACCGCTCGAGCAATCCATCCTCATGATACGGAATGGGATGAATTAGCATCACTGTTCGAACTTCAGGAAGGCGCTCGGCAATATGTGGAATTTGAAATCGAACTAGTACAGACATCCTGCGGTTTTGGAGTTCCCTTCTATGAATTTCAGGAGGAGCGGGACAACATGGACAAATGGATAAACGCAAAAGGCGAGCAAGGCATCAAAGATTACTGGCGTGACAAGAACCAGGTCAGCCTGGATGGTCTAGCTACTCATATTCTGGAAGATGAAAAGGAGTTCTGAAAGTGACAGATGAAACTGAAAACCAGAATGAAAGCGAGCATGAAAACAAGAGTGAAGAGACCGAAGTAGCAAAGCCTTCCAACACCGGCAAAATCGAATGGATGGATCTAACTGTCGAAGATGCCAGTCGAGTTAAGGACTTTTACTGCTCCGTTGTGGGTTGGTCCAGTAGTGAAGTCGATATGGGCATGTACAGTGATTACAATGTCAATTTGCCCGACACTGACACCACGGTCGCTGGGATCTGTCACGCCAGAGGTGGAAATGCGAACATTCCCAGTCAGTGGATGATCTACGTACGAGTCGACAGTGTCGCTGACAGTGCTGAACAGTGTGAGAAGCGAGGCGGCAAAGTAATTGATGGCCCCCGAAGAATGGGAGGCAGTGACTTCTGTATTATCGAAGATCCTGCGGGCGCAGTACTGGCCTTGATTTCGGGTTGAGCTGAGTCTATTGAAGAAGGGCTGCCTGGTCTGAGCCAATTAGTAATGATAGTTGAGCGGGTATATGGAAATTCTAAAAGGAAGTTGCCATTGCGGCGCTGTACATTTTGAAGTGGACTGTGGCGAGCTCAGCGGATTGCGTCGCTGCGACTGCTCCCTGTGCCGCCGCAAAGGTGCGATCATGGCCACTGCACTTCTTTCGGAGCTTTCGGTGACGAAGGGGGAGGACTTATTGAGCCTTTACCAGTGGAATACCAAAGTGGCCAAGCACTACTTTTGTTCCATTTGTGGAATTTATACACATCATCAACGGCGCATGAACCCCAAAGAGTTTGGATTCAATGTAGGCTGTATAGATGGAATTGAACCCGAGCTACTTACCGGAATCGAACAGACTGACGGCAAGGCTTCATCGGTGGTGGAAAGCATATGACAGGAAGTAGGGAGAATTCGGCAGGGAGCAGAGAGAATTCCGCTGGGAGTGTTGAAGGAATATATGTAGCAACGAACTCTAAAGATTCGGTACAACAAGTACAGTCTGCAGAATTGGAAGCAGGCAAAGGAATCAAGGGGGATCGTTATCACAGTAATTCAAGCGCTGCCCTCGCAGATGGAAAAGAGCCTAAGCAGAACCAGGTCACTCTTATTTCTCGCGAAGAACTCGAGCTGTTTCTTGCTAACAATAATGCTGAACTAGGCTACGGTGATTTCCGCCGAAATATTGTATGCAGTGGCATCGATCTCAACGCATTGGTAGGGAAAGAATTCAGACTGGGCTCTGCCCTGTGCCGAGGCTTTGAACTTTGCGAGCCATGTTCATTTCTAAAAGCCACTGTGCATTCTGCAGTGCTACCCGAGCTTGTTCATAAGGGCGGTCTTCGGGCCGTTATATTAGAAGATGGCATGGTTGATACGGGAAGTAAGATCACGCTTTAGGGTGCTGCAGATTCACTTATAATTATAATTATAATTACAAAGGGGAACATCGCAATGAAAATTCTAGTCTTACTTTACGGCTTAATTTCCTATGCCATAGGAATGGCTGGCCTGACCTTTTTCATACTCTATGTAGGTTCCTGGGATTTCATGCCCGTGCACATTGAGTCAGGTTCAGCAGGCCCATTGGGCACTGCCTTGCTTATCAACACGGGCCTGATGTTAATTTGGACCCTACAACATACCGTGATGGCGAGGCCCGGATTCAAGGAAGTTTTGACTACAATAATTCCTGAGTCAATCGAACGTAGTACCTACGTTATGCTCTCCGGAATCTTGATGATCTTCATGTCTTTAAACTGGCAGACAATTGACGGCAGCCTGTGGAATGTAGAAGGCACCATGTTGGGAGGCATTCTTTTTGTTCTTTATCTATTGGGCTGGGTTGTCGTGGTTCTATCCTCCTTCCTGATCAGTCATTTTGAGCTATTTGGCTTAAGACAGGTATGGAACCATTTCAGAGATCAGCCAGACCCAGATCCGAGCTATACGGAAAGATTCTTCTACAAGTTTGTTCGCCACCCATTACAATTTGGTGTGCTAATGGGTCTCTGGTTTACGCCGAATATGTCCATGACCCATTTTTGCCTCGCAGCAATGATGACTGTATATATTATGATAGGCCTTCACTATGAAGAAAAAGATCTGGAAGCCTCTCTCGGCGATTCATATTCCGATTACAAAACGAGGGTAAGAAAATTAATACCGATTCCCAAAAAGTGAACCCCATCGAAACACTTATAAACAATCTAAAACAACGCCCGTGGTGGATGAATTGCTTAATGCTGTTTTGCGGCTATATGACTGTCATCTACCTTCCCTGGGACATATTTCTGAAGGCCCTTAGTGAAGACCAGGAAGTCTGGTTTGGGATTTTATTTACTGGATGGGCCGCAAAGGCTGGCGCCGTACTTCACTGGCTCGTCTACGGATTCGGCTTCTACGGTTTCTGGAAAATGAAGAGCTGGATGTTCCCATGGGCAGGTGTTTACACACTACAGATTTCAGTGGGAATGCTGATATGGACCGCCATGGATAGTCGTGGTTCAGGAATGCTTTCCGGCATAATTGTTGCCATTCCATTCCTTGCTTTGGCTATTGCCCTGTGGAGATCAAAACTGTTCAAACATAATTCGATAGAGCCCGAAACTACTGAAAATGAAACTTAAGCCCTTCGCAAAACTGCCTGGAAGTCTCGACGCGCCCAAGAAGATCGCAGCGAATAAATTACTAGCGTCTATGCTAATCGTATTCTCCTTATTCATTTCTCATGCCAGCGTTTCAGCGGAAGAGAGCTCTCCCTATCTCTATATATTGGGCGTGGTTCAGGATGCCGGCTTTCCACAAACAGGATGTTATGCCGAACACTGCATGCCGGCCTGGGAAAATTCACTGCTTAGACGAGGAGCCACATCAGTCGCTCTGATTGATCCCTCTACAGAGCAAAAATTCATTTTCGAAGCCACTCCCAATTTCCCGGATCAGCTTTATCAACTACAGGCGGAGGCAAGTGATGATCGCTTCGATCTGGCTGGAGTTTTTCTGACCCACGCCCACATCGGTCACTATGCCGGCTTGATGTTCTTAGGGCACGAGGCAATGGGTGCATCGTCCGTGCCGGTATACGCCATGCCTCGAATGGAGTCTTTCCTCCGCAGCAACGGGCCTTGGAGTCAGTTAGTAGCTTTTCAAAACATTGAGCTTCATTCTCTGACAGACGGAGTGGGAGAGGAATTTGATGGCCTGCGTATTACCCCCTTTTTGGTTCCCCATAGAGATGAATTTTCAGAGACCGTAGGCTACAAAATTCAGGGACCAAGCAAATCAGCTATTTTTATTCCTGACATTAATAAGTGGTCTGATTGGGAAGAGAGCATCGTAGAACTTATTCGAACAGTTGATTATGCCCTAATCGATGCCACCTTTTTTGACGACAAAGAATTGCCGGGAAGAGATATGTCTCAGATACCCCACCCTTTTGTCTCGGAATCACTGGAACTTTTTCAAGAATTTTCCGCGGAAGAAAGAAACAAAGTATGGTTCATTCACATGAACCATACTAATCCATTGCTGGACCCCAGCAGCGAGCAAAGCAAAACCGTCAAAGCAGAAGGTTACAATATCGCCACTGAAGGTTTACGACTGAGGCTCTAATCGTCTCGCTTTACTTGATAGGACATCATTTCATTGCCGACGGCCTTGTAATAATGTTCTATGCCTTCTTGCAATCCCTCAAAAGCTTCGTCGCTAGCTTCCAATAAGTCGCTAAGCTTTTGCTTGGCTTTCATCTGGATTTGATGAAGCCCCTCGAATTTTGCACGATGCTCGGGCAACAGCTCGGCTTCAGCGCTCTTGAGCTGCTCTTTTAGCTTGTCAATCTCCTGCTCCAGCTCCGCGAACTTCTGCCTCACCGAATCTTCGTATTCAGTACGCTTACTCATAGTACTCCTCCTTTCGGGACGGACTTTAGGGATGCCTCTATCGGCACGCTCCCCACTACTTTTATGGTAGTTCCAAGTTCGGCGAGATATCAATATTAGTCGGAGCTTTGATTGATCGTAATCAATATGAGGTGGTGCTTGCAGGAACAATTCGGTTCGGCTCGGCTCGGTTATTAAGCGATGATGGAATCGAATTCCTTCGTGGACTTGAGGATCGCGCTGGGCTTAGCACCAGAAAGCTCTTCGTAGCTGCCGAAACCCCAGAGCACGCCTATTCCCTGAAGATTGTTGGCCCTGGCGGAGGTGATATCTATCGCCCTGTCGCCAACCATTACGGCGTCGCTGTCGATTGATTTATTTTCCAATAACTGAGAAAGCTGCATAGCTTTTGTAATCCCTATATCGCCGCCACTAACAAAATCGAAATAGTCTGAGATATCAAACAGAGACAAAATTCTCTCAGCGAAGTCGACTCGTTTGGAAGTGCATACTCCCATTCTTACGTTGCTAGTTTTGAAAAATTCCAGAGCTTCAATGATCCCCGAATAAATTGTGTTTTCGGAAAACCCTACGTCAGAGAAACGTTCTCGGTAGGTCGATATTATTCTCAGGATTTCTTCTTCGTCAGCATCTGGCAGCAAGGAAGCAAGGAAGCAAAACCAGTTTCCAAAGGTGGACCGATCAGATCAAGCAAGGATTCATATTCTCTAGATTCATAACCATGTTGCTCGAGAGCGTAATTGTAGCAGCGAGTTATTCCAAGACTGGGGTCAGACAGGGTTCCATCCAAATCGAACACAAGACTACTTAGATTTTGAAAAACGCTCATGTGTAAGAAGGACCCCCATTACGAATAGTGAATAGATTACTACGTTCAGGCATAGAGCAAGAAACAAAAGAATCGGAGTGTTTGTATTGATTCCCAAAAATCGCACAAGGTACGCACCGGGGGCAAGTATTGGTTTCAATATTTCAAAGAATGATATTGCTAAGCCCAGGGTTGCCAAAGCCATGGACAAAACACCCAGAATGAGACCAATAATGACGGACCGCGCCAAAGTTTTTTTCATGGATATAGCCTTTCTATCTTCGTTAGCTAGTGAGCGGTGTACACATACTCAAATAACCAAAAATGCTCGAGCTCCAAATATTCAAGCTTTGAACCATTAGCGCGTACATATTCCGCTAGCTCTGCCTCATCAGGAAAATTCTTTAGAACCTCATGAACAGATCCATCATCAAGCTTTCTTTCCTGGTATGTGTTGCCCTGCTCATCTTTCCTACTTATAGGGTGCCTCTGACATTGACTCTTCGTATTGTCCAGCAAGATAACCTTAGCTCCGGGATTCAAAGCCTTATGCAAGGAATCGAAGAACTGATGAATTTCTTCGAGCCGAACATGAGACAACCACAAACCAATGAATGCACCGTCAAATTTCCTGCCAATTTTGTGAAGATCAAATGCGCTAACTGTAGCAACAGACACTGATTCGGGTAAGGAGCGTTTCTCGAGTTCTAACAGTGGTTCTCGAAGTACATCAGTTGCCAGAACCGATGCTGCCTTCTTGGCAATAAACTGAGTCCAGAATCCTGTGCCTGATGCGACCTCCAAGACGTTCAATTTTTCAAACTTGCCGGGAAGTTGATCTTGGAGAAAGCTGATATCTGCTTTTCGCTCCGGGTAGTGATAAACGCGATCGTAGTATGGCGCTCTTGTTCTGTAATAGTCGTCCATTGATTAGCTCTTAAGAAGCATAACGCCCTTAATAATCGGCGCATAACGAGCGGACAGTATCCCATTGATTCAGAGGGACTTCCAGACGCTGCCTTAAGCGAAGCGTCGCGTGCCGTTCTAGCCAAGATAGCCATGGCAAACCCCTCTTCTCTCTTTAAATCTTCAGTCCCAATGTAAGTCAGTTTCATTCAGTTTACATTCATCCAGCCTCAGTAAGATGACAGTTGAGTTACTTCGCCCTTTATAGAAAACAAGAAAAGAGGCACAGGTCATGATTGGAAAGCGTTACATACTCGGTATTTCCTTACTCGCGGCATTACTGCTGAGCCAGACGGCCAGCGCGGATAGCAGAAGCCATCGGCGTGGCTACGACAGCTACGGATACGGCGGCTACAGTAATCGCAACTATTCCCGAAATTATTCTCGTAGAGCCAACCCCTACCACTACGGTAGATCGGGTCGAAGAAACAGTAGCTATGTCAATTCCTCCTATGGCTATGGCGGCTACTACTCGCCTTACCGATCGCGGTACAGAGATCGCCATTTCGACGCTGGAAACTTTCTGGGCGGTATAGTAGTTGGCTCGCTACTCTCTACTCCCCGTTACTCATCCAGACGTCCTGAGCGTGTTGTCTATCGGTCTGCGCCTGTCGTGCGAGAGCGAGAGGTGATCTATGCACCGCAATCTTCAAGCACCGGCCCGGCTCCCATAGCCAGTGGTAGACGATTACTCAGAGATCTTGAGGGCAATTGCTTCGAGAGAGTAATCGATGAAGAGGGCAATGAAGTTCGTGTTCAGCTGGAAGCCCAGGAGTGCAATTTCTAGAGCATTAGTTTTGATTTTAGTTATACTCGGCTCTGTTGTTTACGGGGAATAGATAGTGAGAATTCCGTCCCCGTGAATTCCCAGCAGAGCCGTTTTTTCGGCCCTGTTAGTATGAATCAGTGACAGGCAGCCGGTATGAGATCTACCCTTCTTCTAAAGTTCAGTTTTTCCCTTGGCGCAATAATGCTCGCTTCATGTGTAAGCTCACCCATGGATCGACGTCAGGTGATGCTGTATTCCGAGGCCGAAATGGCCGCGCAGGGAGAGCAATCCTACCGACAGATGCAAACTGAGATTCCCATATCAGATAACGCTCGTGAGAAGCAGTTCGTCCAGTGTGTAGCGAATTACGTTGTTAATGCCCTGGACCCAGGTCCACGAAATAATAACGAATGGGAAGTTACTGTCTTCGACAATGAGCAGGCAAATGCTTTTGCACTTCCGGGCGGCAAGATCGGCGTATATAACGGCTTGCTTTCCGTAACCTGGAACCAGCACCAGCTAGCGGCAGTGATGGCTCATGAAGTGGGTCACGTTCTCGCGAATCACAGCAATGAGCGCGCCAGCCAATCTACCCTAAGAAATGTAGGGGTTGCTGCAGCGCAGATTCTGGGTGCGTCTGAAACAACTATTGAAATTCTAGATGTGGGAACAAAGTATGGTCTCTTTCTACCATTCAACCGAACTCAGGAAACTGAGGCTGACTCCATTGGCATCATGCTTATGGCAAACGCCGGTTTCGATCCAGAGGAAAGCATCAAGCTCTGGCAGAACATGTCAGCAGAAGGTGGTGCGCGCCCACCGGAGTTACTCTCCACCCACCCCTCTCCCTCTTCACGCATGGGAGAGCTCGCTAGCTTAATGGATCACGCGAATGGTTTACGCCTGGCTGCTAATAACAGCGGCGTGAACCCGGACTGTACTCCATAATTAGTATAGTTATTACTTTATTATTTATCTAAAACAACTCGCTAGTTGCTTGGGAGTTCATTTATCCGAATATAAATAAAGTATTCCCTTTAGTATATTTTAGCTAGTTATGCTCTTCTCTTCAAAACTTGAGATTCACTACATATAGTGGTATCTTTCCTCCCGCACTACAAGATGATGATATCTTCGTGTTTTGCACCACTTCGCTGCAGTCGCCACACCTCGTTCCTGCAGCGCGGTGCTCCTTGAGAATTCCTGCCCCTACAGGACCAAAGCATGCTGTAGTGGGTAGGAATACTTTTCTCAGCTTCATTTCGCCACAAAGCTTAATTTCTGCCTCTCCTATCCGATAGCTGATAGTGTAGATATCTACAGATATTCGTCACTGCCTGCTCGGGCGTGACGGTGGAACCAAGCTCAATGACCGACCAACAAATAGTTAGCATCGATACCAATCCTTGCCCGAATTGCGGCAGCTCTCTGCACGGAGACTTCTGTAGCAACTGCGGACAACATAGCCGAGACATGCGCAGGCCATTCTTCAGGCTCCTCGGCGAAGTATTCACTTCCTTATTTGAGCTCGATGGTAGAGCTTATCGTACGATTTACTACCTATTTACCAAGCCAGGTTTTCTGAGTTCTGAGTATGTAAGCGGTCGGCGCATGAGCTACACCCCCCGCTTCGGCTGTTCCTGGTTATCAGTATTTCATTCTTCCTGTTTATCTCTGTCTTCAATTCAATTAGCACCATGCGCAGCGCATTGTCAGAGAGCCAAGTCGTTGAGTCCGAAGATTCCACTGCGAACCCTGATGAGACTCTGGAGGACTCCTCACTGCAGTTTGAATTCGGCACAGGCTTCGACGAAGAAGACATTATTACCAGCGATGACATTATCGATACGGATGAAGGAGACCTGGAAGACCTTTTCTTGAGCATAGATGCTTTTAGCCTTCCCTTTTTATCGGAGGGGGCAAATGAAAATCTTAGGATAGTTGTTAGATCACAGACTGAAGCGAACTTTAATCGAATAGTGGAAGACCCTGCGGAATTCTTTCTCGGCACGCTGGAATACATCACATTCTTTATTTTAATGATGATTCCGGTATTGGCGCTTATTCAGAAAATATTTTACATACGAAGTGGACGTTTCTACGTCGAGCACCTTGTTCTGGCGCTGCATAATCATGCCTTTATTATTCTGTCGTTCTTTCTACTAATACTGTCAGATTTTGTGGCAGAGTGGGAAATAGCCTTTCTTAGCGCGGGGTTTGACTACCTGGGGTTGGGCGTAATGATATGGATAGTTGCCTATCTATTCTTGAGCCTGAAGAACTTTTTCCAACAGGGTAAGTTTGTTACCGTACTGAAATTTCTCCTGGCATCCTTTGTATACATCTTATGCCTGTCCACTGGCATTTTATTCTTCGGTATCTTGCTGTTCTTTTTATTCTAAGAAAACCATTCTAAGCCAGCCTAATCTAAACCAATTATATAAATCAATCGTTCTAGTTAAGCTGACTCGAACCAAGAAGCAGCAGAACGCCTACTAACCATCAGCAGGCTGCACATGCACGTCCATCTGCGGATATGGAATTGACAAACCTTCGTTGCCGAATGAACGATAAACCTGTTCGTTCATATTGAAGTAAACTCCCCAATAATCGCCTGCTTCCACCCACACTCTAACTACGATGTTCACTGAACTATCCGCCAATGCATGCAGGGCCATAAATGGCTCTGGATCCTTGAGAATCCGGTCATCTGCCTCGATCAATTTGCCCAACACTTCATAGGCCTTGTCGAGGTCATCGCCATAGCCGATGCCGAAAATAAAATCTACGCGACGTCTAGGCTGGGTTGAATAATTTATCAATGAGCCTGTAGCCAGACCACCATTAGGAATCAGAACCGTCTTGTTGTCGCCTGTTGTCAGGATAGTTGTGAAAATTTGAATATCTTTTACGACGCCAGCATAGCCCTGAGCCTCAACGAAATCGCCTATTTTGTAGGGTTTGAAAAGCAGGATCATCACGCCGCCTGCAAAATTTTGCAGAGTGCCCGAGAGAGCCATGCCAACCGCCAAACCTGCTGCAGCAATCAGCGCTACGAAAGAAGTCATTTCAACACCGAGCATACCCAAGGCGGTGATATACACCATTGCCTTAAGCAACATACTAATCAGGCTGAGAAGAAAGCTTCTGAGGGAAACGTCCACACCGCTACGATCGAGCACCTTACCAAACACGCCCACGATGGCGCGAACGATAATCAATCCGATGACGAGAGTGGCAACCGCGGCTACCAGTTTCGTGCCATAAGTAATCGCTAGCGCTGTTAGTGTTGCAGGATCAAAATTAAATTCCATAATCTACCCTATTTCCTGATTTGCTTTTTCTTAATTTTTATCGCTTCGCCTGGAAGTTAGACCTGACTTAGAGTGACTTCAAAAACGCCAAAATTTGTTGTTGTTCAGTCGCGCCAAGAGTGGCATACACTTCCGGCATCAGAGATTCACTGGAGTCAGATATCGACTTAACCCGATCTTTGAAGAAAGTGACCCATCGGCTTCCATCTTCGCTTTGCAATTGAACCGCCAGCTCTGAATCATTCCTGAACCGTCCACGGACAATACTGCCATCGTTTTGTTCAACAATTTTTGCCTCATAACCGCTGGCTATTGAAGCCGATGGATTGAGAACTGCCTGCTCGAGAGCATCACCGGAAAGCCGTGAAGAGATGCCATCAAGAGATGGACCAACACTTCCACCCTGATCGCGATAACTGTGGCAGCTAACGCAGCCGACGTTTCCATTGAACAACTGCTCCCCAGCCAAAACCATCGGGTCGTCGCTCACCGTGCTGTCCGCATCGCCCAGATTCAATCCTGGCTTTCCCTGAAGTGTTCGAACATAAGAAGCGATATCGAAAATTTCGTCTTCGCCGAATGATCCACCCCAGGCGATCATTCCAGTTCCTGCACGACCTTCGCTGATAACAGCTATCAAGTCCGCGTCGTTAAGACTATTGGCCGTATTATCTGTTAGAGATTTACCCTTAGCCTGACCTTCGCCCAATGCGCCATGGCATATCTGACAGAAACTATTATACAACTCTTGTCCTTCCCCTACTCCGGCAACAGCGATTGCGGGAAGAGATGCTATGACCAGGGTTGCTAAAACCCATCTCATCAAATGTATTAAATTCATATCGATGTAAATCCTTACAAACTAAACAGAATATAGTTTCCAGGAGAGATACCTGTGGAAACTCCAGCTCTGGACGCAGGGTTCATGGTTCCTGACGCGATACCAATATACTGCTTACCATCGATAGTAAAACTTGTTGGTGGTGCATAGAGGCCACTGCCAGTCTGAAATTTCCAAAGGACTTCGCCTGTCTCATCATTCATGGCATAAATATATCCATCAGGCGCGCCGGAGAATACCAGTCCACCACCCGTTGCTAGAGTACCCGCCCAATTGAAGTTGCCTGGCATCTCTTTCTGCCAGGCGATGTCACCGGATAGCATATCGAAAGCTACTACCCAACCAGTTCCAGTGGTATCGAACTGGGGAATACCGCCCAGGTCCATGACACCAGCCCGAGCCTCTCCTTCACGACGAATGAAGCGCGTGCCCCATTCCGTAGTTGGGATATAAAGCATATGAGTATCCGGGCTATAGGAAGCCGGCGGCCAGTTTTTACCACCGTAAAGACCAGGAAAGATCATGGTATCTCTGGGCTCATATAGTTCTTCTTTAAGAACAGGCTTGCCACTTTCGTCTCGCTCTGCCCAGTTAACTCGGGTGTATTCACCCGCATAGAGGAAGTCACCCGTCATACGGTCTAGACCGTACACGTGCCCGTTTCTAGAAACCTGCACAATCATCTTGCGCATCTCGCCTTCAAACATTTCTTCGATGATCATCGGCTCAGACGTGGAGTCGTGATCAAACTCGTCTCGAGGAGATGTCTGAAAATACCATTGCAATTCGCCGCTATCTGCATCCAGCGCTATTACTGAATTCGAGTACAGGTTGTCTCCCGCCCGTACAGCGTTGTTAATGTCAGGCCAGGGATTACCCGTCCCCCAGAATACCCAATCAGTCTCTGGATCATAAGTTCCCGTAACCCATGTAGGCGCACCACCGGTCTTCCAGGAATCGCCCAACCAGGTTTCGTTGCCGGGCTCACCCTCAGCAGGAGTTGTATAGAAACGCCAGCGTCTCTCGCCAGTATTGACATCATAGGCATCGACATAACCGCGAATACCAAATTCGCCACCGCCAACTCCGATCAGGACCATATCTTTAACTACAAGCGGTGCTCCAGTTACGGAGAAAGATTCGCGATGATCACCAACTTCAACATCCCAAAGCTGTATGCCAGTTGCCGCATCGAATGCCATTAGATGAGCATCCAGTGTTCCCCAGAAAACTTTGTCTTCGTGCAGAGCCACACCACGGTTGTGGGGACCACAACAGAGATCCACATTTTCGAAATCATGGTCATAGCGCCAAAGCTCATCTCCGCTTAGAGGGTCGACCACTATCAGGTGACTGTTAGCGGTAGTGAGGTACATGCGGCCATCGTTCACTAGCGCTGTTACTTCATATGCACCACCGGTGACACCATTTTGTTTGATCCACACCGGGCGAAGATTCGCCACAGTGTCGCGGTTGATCTGAGAATCCGGCATATAACGCCAGGCTCCATAATTTTTGCCGTAAGTTACCCAACGATCTGAATAATCCTGAGCGTTCTCCAGAATATCCGTAGTGACATTCTGAGCCCGACTGACACCAGTCAGAAACAATGACGCCATCAGCAATACTGCAAGGGAGCTAATAAATTTTCTCATTTCAAAGCCTTTTATATATTTGTCAATTAAATCAATACGATAGAGTTGGCCAATTGGACTAAAAGCCCTCGAATCCTTGAGGCTGTACCGACCGGAGGACAATTAAGCTATAAACCCCCTATGCCTGTCAAACGGGCATCAATTGACCTATGGTATTAGACAGCAAATTCGGGTTATTTATGCCCTTTTTCGGCAAATTGCACAAAGCCCAGCCGCGTCATATCATCGTGCATTCCACTCCAATGACACACTATATATAGAAGGATAATAATAATGATTGTTTATGGTGTTGCCCTACTTTCCGCATGCCTGATTGCCGGCATGCTAATCGGTGAAACCCTCGGCGTTATGTTAGGCGTCTCGGCCAATGTTGGCGGTGTTGGTATCGCCATGCTGTTTCTGGTTTTTGCCAGCAACTCCGAAGTGTTCAAATCGATGACTCAAGGCATCTCAGCCGACGGCATCAAATTCTGGAGCGCAATGTATATCCCCATCGTGGTCGCCATGGCTGCGAGGCAGAATGTTGCTGCAGCAACCGAAGGTGGATTGCTGGCCCTGACAGCCGGAGTGGCTGCTGTAATTGTTAGCTTTGCTCTAGTTCCGGTGTTAAGCAAGATAGGCAATCACAACACGCCTTCCTCCGATGACGATAATGAGGGGGTTGCCTAATGGATATTCTTGAAACTGTATTTGTAAGAAACAGTCTGGTTGTTGCCTTCGCCGTTATCGGCGTCACCATCTGGTTCTCTTATTTTCTTGCGGACAAACTAACCGCGGGTCGGATTCACGGTTCTGCCATTGCTATCGCACTTGGTTTGCTGGCTGCTTATTGGGGTGGCGTTACCACCGGCGGTCGGACCGGTGTAGCCGACATCACCCTGCTGGGTGGAATCGGTTTGATGGGTGGCGGCATGATGCGAGACTTCGCCATCGTAGCTACTGCATTCGGTGTTCATCTAAGCGAACTTAAGAAAGCGGGCCTTGCTGGTGTGATCTCCATATTCGCCGGAGTAATTGTTTCCTTCGTAGTTGGAGCCGCCATCGCCGTTATGTTTGGATACACCGACCCCGCCGCCATCACTACCATTGGTGCCGGAGCGGTGACCTATATTGTAGGTCCGGTAACTGGCGAAGCAATTGGAGCCAGCGATGCAGTAATAACTCTTAGTGTGGCAGCCGGACTGGTTAAATCCATTCTGGTTATGATTGGCACACCTCTTGTTGCCCGTCATATAGGTCTTAACAACCCACAATCCGCGATGGTATTCGGTGGCCTAATGGGAACCACCAGTGGAGTAGCTGCCGGATTGGCAGCAACAGATCCCAAGCTGGTGCCTTACGGCGCCATGACTGCAACATTTTATACTGGCGTAGGATGCTTGTTAGGTCCTTCTATCTTGTATTTCATCGTTAGTGCGATGTTTTAGTATTTAACTTTTTATTGGTAAAGATTTATTCGCGAATTTTGTATTAGTAAATTGCTATTTGTAGCTTTTTATTAATTAACAAAGACAATGTATTAGAGAGAAGAGATTTTGATTATGTCAGAGAACAGCTTTCCACATTTAAGCAATGGAAATAAAAAGACCGCGTTGGTCGAAGGTGATAATAAGTATAGCTACGGAGAAGTTAATAATCGTATAGACCGATTTGCCACCGGGCTTCTAAACGGCAAAGACGATCTTAGAGAAGAGCGTATTGCCTTCTTTATTCCGGCTAGTCTTGATTATGTCACCACCATGCACGGCATCTGGAGAGCTGGCGGCATCGCCGTGCCATTGAATGTGGCATCTGCAGTGGCTGAGCTGGATCACTACCTAAGCTCTGCTAGTGTCACCCGCATGGTTGCTAATGGCGACTACCAAGAGTCCTTACGCGGTCTCTGCGCCGAACTGAATATCGAACTGGTGTCAGTCGATGATGTTCTGGCGGATGATATTCGCGAATTACCAGAAATTATCCCTGATCGCCGGGCGATGATGCTCTTCACCAGCGGCACAACCAATAAGCCAAAGGGCGTGGTCAGCACTCACAAGACTATCAATGCACAGATCACCACTCTGATCGACGCCTGGTCCTGGAGCGAGGAAGACGTGATTCCTTTGTTTCTTCCTGTTCATCATATCCACGGCATCATCAATATTCTGAGCTGTGGCCTATGGGCCGGAGCCACTGTCCATCTCTATTCGAAATTCGATATTCCCAAGATCACTTCCGAGATCATCGATGGAACCTATAACGTATTCATGGCGGTTCCTACTATCTATGTGAAGTTGATTCAGTACTTCGACACTATTGATAAGGAACAAGTTGATAAGATCTGTGACGGCTTCAGACCAATGCGATTGAACATATCAGGTTCTGCCGCGTGCCCTGTGAAACTGTTTAATCAGTGGAAGGAATTGACCGGGCAGATCTTGCTGGAAAGGTATGGCATGACTGAAATCGGTATGGGAATTTCAAACCCTTACGATGCTGAACGACGAGCAGGCCATGTTGGTCAGCCATTGCCCGGAGTTGAAGCTCAACTCTTCGACGAAGACGACAATCTAATTACAGAAGAAAATACCCCTGGCGAGATTCGGATTAAGGGCGACAATGTTTTTCTTGAATACTGGGATAATGAAAAAGCCACTATTGAAAGCTTTAAGGATGGATGGTTTTGTACCGGCGATGTCGCCGTTCTCGATGATGGCTACTATCGAATCATGGGTCGCTCATCCATCGACATCATAAAGTCCGGCGGCTACAAATTGTCGGCGCTGGAAATTGAAGGCGTATTGTTAACACATCCAAGCGTTTCCGAAGTCGCTGTTATCGGAGTCGAAGATGAGACCTGGGGAGAATCAGTATTGGCATTCATCGGCCTGAATGATGGCGCTGAACTTAAATACGATGACTTGAAAAAATGGTGTGACGGAAAAATGTCTTCATACAAAATTCCCAAAGACATTAAAATCATCGACGCCTTACCTAGAAACGCCATGGGTAAAGTTACCAAGCCGGATTTGAAGAAATTGGTCTAAGGCAAAATAGTAAAGCAATAAGAACAGAACGGGTTAACAAGAATTTGTCCAACTATGAGGTTTTCAAATGACCATAAAAACCAGACTCCTTACACGATTGTTCACAGTTATTTTTCTATGCTTGCAGGTACCCTTTATGAATGCCGATGAAATCGATGACATAAAGCAACAGTTTATCGGTGATTATGAATTGGTGACTTACATTAGCTATCCCGCCAATGGCGGCGAAATCGATAGGAATTATATTGGCCGACTAAGTTACGATGCATTTGGAAATATGGCTGGTCTCGGCATGCCAAGTGATCTACCTCAGCGCAATGAAGCATCGGATGAACGGGTCACCGGAGGATTTGCCTACTGGGGAAAGGTTAGCTACGACCTCGACGAAGGCACAGTGATTCACCACGTTGAAGGATCACCCATGGTCCCTGAATGGGTTGGCGGAGACAATATCAGATACTTTGAATTCGTTGATGACTTTCTAAAACTATCATTAAAGGACGCACAGGGAAGAATCACAGGTACGTTAACCTGGCGTCGACTGCCTTAAGTGTCAATTGAAATCAGCGCGACCAAAATGCAATATATTTGGCTGACTCGGGTCTATATAAAGCAGGCCTATATAGCACAGGTCCATACCCAGTAATAAGTACACACATCTAATAGAGAATCAGGAATCAACGTGAAAGAAGTTACACAGCTGGAGACAGAAGTTCAGGACTACTATGGTAAAGAGCTACAGGGTAGCGATGATTTGAAGACTAATGCCTGCTGTACAGCTGACGGCCACCCTCCTCGCATTAAAGATGCTCTCAAAAACATCCATGATGAAGTCATAACTCGCTACTACGGCTGTGGTTTAACTATTCCCACTTTAGTGAAGGACCTGCGAGTTCTCGACCTTGGCAGCGGTGCCGGAAGAGACTGCTATCTTCTGTCCCAGTTGGTGAGTGAGAACGGCTCGGTAGTTGGCATCGACATGACCGACGAGCAACTAGCTGTGGCAAACACCCATATCGATTGGCATCGGGAAAAGTTCTCCTATGCCGAGTCTAATGTGAGCTTTGTTAAGGGAAATATTCAAGACCTCGCCGCTGCTGGTCTGGCCACCGAAGATTTCGACCTGATCATTTCCAATTGTGTTGTGAATTTGGCTGCCAACAAAAAAGCGGTTCTCAGCGAAGCTCATCGAGTTTTGAAAGAAGGCGGTGAATTTTATTTCTCCGATGTTTATTGTGACCGCCGTATTCCCCAACATCTGGTTAATGACAAAGAACTGTATGGTGAATGCCTTAGCGGCGCTCTCTATTGGAATGATTTTTCAAATCTCGCCAAGGAAGTCGGGTTTGCCGATCCGCGCATCGTTGATTCCCGTCGACTCACAATTGAGAACGAGGCTGTTCAGGAAAAAACAGAAGGTTACCGCTTCTATTCTGTGACTTATAGATTATTCAAACTCCCGGAATTGGAAGCGGCCTGTGAAGACTATGGCCAGGCAGTTAAATATCTAGGCGGCCTGGAAGAAGAACCTCTGCAATTCAAACTTGATGATCATCATGTTTTCGAAGTTGGAAAAATAATGCCCGTCTGTGGAAACACCTGGTTTATGTTGGCCAACACTCGCTACCGTTCCTTCTTTGAGTTCTTTGGGAATTTTGAGAATCACTACGGTATTTTTGAAGGCTGCGGAACCGCAATGCCCTATGATGAAAGCGTAGTCGCGGCCGACGATCCGGCATGCTGCTAAACATATTTCCTTAGCAAACGACTTATTAGATATGGCTATTGCTAAGCATTTAGTTACCAAGCCAGCTACTAGAAAAGAGAACCCGTGGATCAACATATAGAATTAACTGAAATCTACGACCCCTCAACGGGAGAAGGTAAATTCAGCAATCCGGAATTCACTCTGGAAGGCGAGTCTCGGGCTCACGTTGATCCAGTTGATCTTGAAACACTCTGGATAAACACTGGCAGCCTGTGCAATCTAAGTTGTGAAAACTGCTACATTGAATCTACTCCAACAAATGACCGCCTTGCCTTTATTAGCGAGGGCGAGGTCAGAACACTTCTCGACGAAATCTCCAGTGAGGGATTTCCAACAACAGAAATTGCTTTTACCGGCGGCGAGCCTTTCCTCAACGAAGAATTGGTTCCCATCTTGCGCGCCTGTTTACAGCAAGGATTCACGGTGTTGGTGCTAACCAACGCCATGAAGACAATGATGAAACATAGCGAGGAACTACTCGAGCTTAGTCAGAACTATTCCGACTCCCTAAAAATTCGTGTGTCCCTTGATCATTATACTGAAGAGCTACATGCAAAAGAGAGAGGAGACCGATCCTGGAAACCAGCCATGAAGGGCCTCAGCTGGCTATCGGAGAATGAGCTCTCCTTCAGTGTGGCAGGCAGAACATACTGGGGAGAATCCGAAGAGGATATGCGTTCCGGTTATAAAGCTTTATTCAAGGCCGAATCCATAAATCTTGATGCTGCCAACCTTACTGAACTGATTCTTTTTCCTGAGATGGACATGTCACTTGATGTACCGGAAATCACAACATCATGCTGGGGTATATTGAACAAGCGACCAGAGGACCTAATGTGTTCCAACTCGAGGATGGTGGTAAAAAGAAAAGAAGATGCCAAGGTCTCGGTAATGGCCTGCACCTTGCTGCCCTACGACCAACGCTTCAATCTGGGTAAGACACTAAAGAAGTCCTGGAAGACGGTCAGCCTCAATCACCCCCATTGTGCAAAATTCTGCGTTCTCGGCGGCGGTAGCTGCACTGCCTGAGCCCGTTTATTCTTCGCTTCATACATAATTTTGTGATTTCGACACTCTCAATACCCGCAATCCCGCTCAAACCTGTCTAGTGCTAAGCTCTCAAAGCGCTGCTAGGTAAGGCTTTCAGCCCTATCCAAATTTATTTCATGTCTAACTGTTGACAAGTTCCATAATTGTATCACAATACGGGTACAGTCAAACGGACAAGCAACGACTCCATGAATATCACAATCAATCTAAAAGACGGTGTACCCATTTATCGCCAGATCGCGAATCAAATTCGCTATATGGTGGCATCCGGCATCTTAAAAGCCGGAGAAGAAATTTCAGCGGTTCGCACCCTGGCACTCAAATTGAATGTCACACCCAATACTGTGGTGAAAGCTTATAGCGAACTGGAGGCTGCCGGTGTTATCTACAAACGCCGTGGCGCTGGCACCTATATATCTGACCAGGAGTCACCTCTTGCCAGCAAAGAGCGCCGCAAGATAATCGAAGGTCGCATCGATGATCTACTAGCCGAGGCCCACCAATTGGATTATTCCACGGAAGAATTAATTGAAATAACCAAGGAACGACAGTCCGTTCTAAACAAGTCGGATAAGAGTAATGAGAACCAGAATAAATCCAATGGAGAAGAATCATGAGTGATCTCCCGGTAGAAGTTAGCGAATTAAGCCGACGATTCGGAAATACCCAGGCACTGGATAAAGTAAATTTCCGAGCCGAGAAGGGAAAAGTCTACGGACTGGTTGGCGCCAATGGCGCAGGTAAGACCACTCTCATTAAACACATCATGGGGTTGCTAAGAGCCAAGTCAGGTTCAGTGCAGGTTTTTGGTCAGAATCCCGTTCATCATCCTGAGTCGGTGCTTTCTCGAATGGGCTATCTGTCTGAGAACCGCGACATTCCCGATTGGATGACAATCGAAGAACTGATGCGCTACACCCAGGCCTATCACCAGAATTGGGATGTGGCTTATGCCGAAGAGTTGCTTGCCACTTTCGACCTTGATCAGTCTAAGAAGATAAGAGATCTCTCCAGAGGAATGCGAGCTCAAGTGGCTCTGGTCAACGCCGTTGCCCATCGACCCGAGCTACTCATTTTGGATGAACCTTCCAGTGGCCTCGATGCAGTTGTTCGAATGGATATCCTAAACACGGTTGTTCGAACTATATCTGATGAAGGTCGAACCGTAATTTTCTCTTCCCACCTATTAGAAGAAGTCGAAAGAATGTCTGACCATGTAACTATGATTCATCAGGGTAAAGTTGTTCTGGATGGACCATTGGAGTCTCTTGGCTCAGCCCACCATTTTTGTAATGTGCGGTTTGAAGACAGTTTAGATTCAAAACCCTTACTGGCAAATGCTCTAGCAACCAGAGGCGAAGGTCGTTCATGGACAATTGTTCACACTGGAACAGCTGAAAATTTTTCCGCCGGCATAAAGCAACTGAATGGAAAAATAGTTGAGTCCCGGAACGCTACTCTCGAAGAAATTTTTATTGCAAGAGTCGGCAGGGGTATCAGTAGCGATGAGGTAATCAAATAATGTCGGCTACGGCGAACATCATACAGGCATTAATATCAAAACACTGGCGACTCTGCTGGCGAAGCCTGCTGATTCAGCAAGCTTCTGTTTTGGCGGTTGGTTCGCTTCTGATCTCTACCATGGCGACTGACCCAAATATGGACGGTCACAGCATTACCGCTCAGGCCGTAGTCTTAGTGAGTCTAATTTTCCTTTTAACACCTGTGCTCAGCGAATCAACCAAAAGAGGCAAGGTTCAAGGAACTGGATTTCCCTATTTACAGGAATACTCTCTTCCCGTACCTACTACTCTATTAGTCCTTGTTCCATTGCTTTTTTATGTCGCCTTGATGCTATTCGCTTATCTAGTACCAATTACTATTCTTTCAGCAATTTTCGATGTGTCAGGGGCGCAGACCACCTTCGCGATAATCTTGATTGAATCCATTCTTGTCGTGCTCTCACTGAGCTGGTGGAGTAGTAACTCAATGGCACATGGATTGAGTTGGGCTTTGGTGATACTCCTTTACTGGAATCAAATTTTATACCCTGACTTTACCGTAGTTAGGGAAACAGCTGTCGCTGAAGTTAGTGGAGCCTCTGTCTATATAGAATCGGCAATTGCGACCCTGGTGCTGGTTGCAATAATGATAGCGGGTGTTAAACGACAACGTTATGGCGAAAATCTATTGGGAATGAAGAAAGACAACATATTCCAGTGGACCAACCTCTCGGCACGCAGTTATTTTCCAAAGTATCAGGAGGGTTGTCCTACGAATTCTTCCATTGCTGCGGAGAATTGGCGAGAACGTCAATTACGTGGACTACAACAGGCTGTTCCATTAGGACTAATGGTTGGGCTGACCTGCCTGATCGCAATAAATTTAATTAGCGGTAATGGAGGCATGGAAGATGGCCCTGTTTTAGAGGACGTCGCTGCGCTATCTGGCAGTTTCTATCTCTTGATCATCATGATTCTGCAAATGCAGGTGTTCGGAATTTCATACCGAAGCGGACAATTATTCAACACAGCATTCGATCGATGCCGACCCATGAGTACGAGCCGTCTCCTTTACATAAAATTGACTAACAACATCGTTAGTCTCCTCGCTGCAGCGGTGACCATGCTGCTGGTATATTGGCTTTTTGGGTCTCTGCTCATTGAGAATTTCGCAGAAATCAAATTGGAAGCCATTTCATTTCTAGGGGAATTTTTCTCCACTCCACTGCTGGTACTTCTACGAAATACATTTCTATTTTCCATTATGGCGTGCACTCTGCTGTTTCTTTACGGCGCGATGATGGCCTGGGCCATGTTAAGACCGAAACTGCTGGGGTGGATTGTTTCAGGTGTGGCCATATATGCTTTCTTGCTTATAGTGCTTCTGATCCAATTAACAGAGTATAGCGAATTCAGTGAGCTCAACACCTATGTGAGAAACAAACATCTCTGGATTCTGGTTTTGGGTCTTCCTGCCGCACTAATCTATCTCGGCAAATCCCTGTTGGAAGATCATGTGCTAAATCGAAGTCAATTAGCAAACATGGTCATCGCTTCGGTAGTCGTTCTGCTTATCTACATAATTGATCAAAGTGCCACCGGTTTTTATCAAGAAGCAAACGCTCTTGAAGTAACACTCTGATATAGCATGATGGGCTTAGCACCGCTGCTGGCTATTCTTACATGCCTTTGGACTATGGCCGAGATAAGACACGGTTAGAGTTTGTTCTAAGCCTTTCCCCAGATTCAAGCCGTTCCGAGTCACTTGCTAGATTGGAACGACTGGAATCCGAGTAAGCGACTTCTCTATCTTTGCTTATCCGGCGAGTAATTAGTCTGGCAAGCTATAAGCCATTACATAACCACCCGGTGCTTCTTCATCATCCGTCCCATCATCAACGGCTGCCTCAAGTGACAGACCTCCACCACCATCTGGAACAGTAACAATCACATACTGCTTGCCGGTTGCTGGGCTGACATAGGACATCGGCGTTGCCGTGGATGAACCTGGCAGAGAATCTGTCCACACCTCTTCACCGGTAAATAAATCAACTGCTCGGAAGGTGCTATCCACAACACCGCCATTGAATATCAAACCGCCGCCAGTTACTGCAGAACCTGCGTTATAGAACATACCCATCTGTAGAGGTAACCCACTGGGAATCCCCAGAGGACCCTGTTCTTTAGCTGTGCCGAATGGGCGTCTCCAGAGAATTTCCTGTGATGCCAAATCAACTACAGCCAGCTCTCCATAAGGTGGCTTCAGACAAGGAGCAAAAATCGGAGACAGAAAGAAAAAAGAATACACTCCATAAGGAGTTCCTGATTGTGCTCCACCGATGCCAAACTGCGTGCTGTCTGTTACTTCATCACGGGGAATAAGCCTTACCACTGATGGATTGTGCATGGTGTTAACCACCATCAGATGATTCACCTCATCCACAGCAACACTTCCCCAGTTCATGCCCCCAGCAACTCCGGGGTAATACAGCGAACCGTACCCTGTCGTAGGAGGAGTCAGGGGTCCCTCATAGCGCATGCGTTTGAATTGTAATCTACAGGCGGCGTGATCGAATGGCGTAATGCCCCACATGTCTGCCTCTGTCAGTGTCTCGCGCCCGAACGAAGGCATGCCCACCGAGAATGGTTGTGTGGGTACTGTGTATTCCTCTGGTATGTCAGTCTGGGGAGTCGCGATTTCGGCGACCTCAGTAATTGGCTCACCGGTTTCACGATCGAGTAAAAATATTTCCGCGCGCTTGGTGGGAACGATTACTGCCTTACGTACAACACCATTTACGGGAATATCTACCAGAGTGGGTTGTGAGGGAACATCATAATCCCAGATATCATGGTGAGTAGTTTGAAATGACCAGCGTACTCTGCCGGTAGCTGCATCCAAAGCAACGATGGAACTTGCGTACTGATCCATAGCCTCGCTGCGGTGACCACCGAAATAATCTGGCGTACCATTTCCTGTCGGCACATAGATCAGACCGAGTTCTTCATCGGCGCTAGTTAGACTCCAAACATTCGGTGTTCCACGGGTGTAGTTGTCGCCCTCTGGCGGCAAACCGCTTCTATCCTCGCGACCCATATCCCAGGCCCAAACAAGTTCGCCGGTGAGAGGATTGAAACCGCGCACCACACCTGAAGGTTCTTCGGTCATCTGGTTGTCCAAAACCCAGCCACCTAGCACAAGAACGTCATTGGAAATGGTTGGCGGTGAAGTCACGAAATAGAAACCAGGGATAACCTCACCCATACCCGCCAACAAACTAATCTCTCCATTAACGCCGAAGTCACTACAAGGCCGGCCAGTTTCCTTATCAACAGCAATTAGTCTCGCGTCTGTGGTGGCGGTGAAAATACGTTCGGCACAGTCTGCCGATGGGTTTGAGTCAGGCACATCGTAGTAAGTGACGCCGCGGCAGGTATCCCAAAATCCAATTTTTGGTGATTGTAGATCTGGGTCGAAACGCCAGCGCTCTTCACCGGTATCGGGATCGAGAGATAGGATGATGTTCTGTCCAGTACAGAGGTAGAGACCATCTCCAACCTGAATAGGTGTTCCCTTGAATTCGCCAGGAACCCCGGTACGAATCTCCCAGGCTTTCTCTAGCTGAGCAACATTGTCCACATTGATCTGGTCTGCTGCTGCAAAACGAGTTCCGGTTTTGGATGAACCGTAATTGCGCCACTCGCCACTGGGGTTGTTGGCTTGCCCCGTCCCTGCTGCACTCGGCGTGCCCACATCATAGCTTCCGCTGGTGAGTAATAGTGCGATGGCCAAAATAGTAGATGCACTCAATACCATTTTCGCTGGCAGCTGATCGAGTAAGGGTAAAGGTTCCGCCTGTTGCAGTCCGCGACGTACTCTGGGAATGACAAACCAGAGCCCTAGCACGGTGAACATTGCGACTCGCGGCATCAGTGCCCAGGCATCCAATCCTGCTTCATATAATGCCCAGAGATAGGTAATGGCCAGAAAGATGCCATAGAGTTTCGCTCCCCGATCATCGCCTCTAAACAGCAGGACACTAACGGCAACAAGAGTGATACCAGCGAGAAGATAGTAGAACGAACCCCCTGCTTGAATTAGTGGCAGCCCTTGGAGAACAAGCAAAACGCCAATGAGGCCAATCACTACGGAAAGAAAACGGGGTTTAGGATAGGAACGGGATGATTCAGACAAGAGACACTCCTTTCTACATGTACAGTATTTCGATCATCATCTCATAAATTGGCTCAGCTGGAACTCCCCTTTTGTGGGCAACTCCAGGCAATGAATAAACAATCAATGGAACTTAAGATCAAAGGGGTAAGGGGTAAGAGCTAAGGTCTAAGTACTTTCAGCTGTTCGTCATCGATAATTTCGAGTAGCTGTATATCTCCGCCGTAGGCACGGGACATGCCAACATCAATTGCCCACAATTTGTCATTACATCGCGAAGTAATTTCTCGATGGACTGTATGAGCCACAATCATTCTTTCTGCGCCGAGTATGTTAAGGGATTCCTCTAACAGCTCACAATCATAAAAATCCACGTTGTAAGTAAGCTGCCGTGTCCACATCACTCCATCACCATTATCTACTCCTCTGGTAGAGTTCGGTTCTCTTCTATCTCCCATCAACCACTGACTAACTTCTTGGTTGATCCTGTCGATTCCATATTCCGCCCACCTCGGTAATACACCGGCATGAACATAGATAGTTTTGCCTAGCTTCAGAACAGCTGGAAATTCTGCAATTCTCCTGGCGTAGGGTCCGCCGGACATCAGTGCCGCGCCTCTTGCTCTCTGTTCCGGGGGAAGACGTTGAAGACGGGGGTCTTCCAAATCCAAACCTTCCATGTCTTCGAACGCGGAGAAAGGACTGCGCCCTACTGCCTGGTTATCAACTCGTCCTCCGAAGACTTCATGATTTCCGATGAGGTTATGTACCTTGCCTCCGCCTTGTTCTGCTTTCTCACGAATATCGAACATGAAATCCAACACCTGACGATCGTCATCGCTACGGCCGATAAAATCTCCGAGCTGAACCACCGTCAATGCCTGACCTATCCACTCCCCCTCTTCGTTAATCGCACCGGCAAGCTGAAAGGCCTTTCGCGTTACTCCGATATCAGCATGCAAATCGCCTATCACAACTATTCTATTGTTATTCACATCAGTTTTGATGGCGCTAGCGCTGCTGTCACTACTATTCGCGTCCGCGCTCTCACTTGGTTGGCAAGCAATAGACAATGAACAAAGTAGAATAAGCAGGATGCTTTTTACAAAAGAATTATGGCTATGCATTTTGGTGATCGATCCTCTCTTGGGGCTTTGCCAAGGTGTGTGTCAACTATTGGAATGACTATTACGTTTCTTGCTCACTCAGGCCCTTCAGCATCTGACCTTGCATTCCAGATTACAAGACGAATGACATAATTCAGGGATAATACGAGTGTCTGAGCCAATCGTGCAAAGAAATACTACGATATTGTCACAATAATGTCATAATGCCTGCGTATTCGAACCTTGTCGCCTCTTTATTGAGCATCGAAATTGTTGAGGGCGACCTAGGGTTCAGCGAGCAGAAGGAGTGGCTCTTTTGACACTAATTAGCGGCAATGCAAACAGCAGTTTGACAGAAACGGCGAGCGCGCTACACCGTTTCAATCGCTATGAAATCAAATATCTAATGCAAGAGTCGGATATTCCTGATTTTCGCCATCGGCTCCAGGAACGAATGCTTGCCGACTCCCACCAAAAGAACAATGAGTCTACCCGCGTTTCCAGCCTCTACTATGACACAAAAGATCTACGCTGTTACTGGGAGAAAATAGAGGGACTGAGATTCAGACGCAAATTGCGCATTCGCATCTATGGAGAGCCGTTTTCAATAAATGACGACAGCCTGGCATTTGTCGAGATCAAGCAGAGAGTCAACCGGGTTACTCAGAAGCGACGTATTCCGCTTAGCTATGCTGACGCCAGAATATTGTGTGACAAAAGAGAGAATCCGGAACACGCCAATGCTCGCCCGGAATTCGTGAACGAAATTCTAAGCTTTTCGGAAACCTTGAATTTGCAGCCAACTGCAATCACAAGTTACCACCGGGAAGCATTTATCGGCACCGATGCCGACAATGGCGTAAGAGTAACCATCGATCATCGAGTTCGGGGAAGAAACAAGGATTTCTATTTAGGCGCTGACAGTACCAACCAATTCATAATCCCCCCGCACCTGGCAATCGTTGAATTGAAAGCCAATGACCGAGTGCCCTCCTGGTTTACTGATTTAGCCGCTCAACAAAACCTTAGCACTGTGAGAATATCAAAATACTGCCAATCGATTGAATCGCATGAGATGGGCGCAAGAGCACAGCAGCACCGAAGAGAATTTCCAGAAGAAGTTGAGAGATAAATATTTAAAAAAACCAGCAGGAACTAATAAAAACAAGAGGTATAACAATGAATTTCGAAGTCACTGATTTATCGGGCACATTTAGCACACTCGATGTAATTTTCACGCTAACACTCTCCTTTTTACTTTCCATGATCATTTGTAGTGTCTACAAAGCGACTCATCAGAATGTTTCCTATAGTCAATCCTTTGTGCAGACGCTGGTTGTGGTGTGCATGGTGATCGGAGTGATTATGCTTATTGTTGGCTCAAACATAGCTCGCGCTTTTGCGTTGGTTGGTGCGCTCTCGGTGGTTCGATTTCGAAATGCCTTAAAGGAAACCCGCGATGTCGGCTTTATCTTTTTGGTAATGGCGGTTGGCATGGCGACTGGTACACGATTCTATGTGCTGGCAGTAGCTGCAACTGTTGCGATCTGCGCAGTGATAATTTTATTGAACCGCTTCAATGCTTTCGCTAGCGACGTTCATCGACAAGTTGTAAAAGTGGAAGTACCTCCGGAAGGTGACTTCGATGCCTTGGTAGAAGACGTACTAGTGAAGATGACAAAAGGGTTTGAGCTTGTAAGCACTGAAACCATCCGTTCAGGAGCGCTACTCGAATTGTTCTACACGGTGGAGATGAAGAAAGATTCCAAACCCAAGGAATTGGTCGATGCTCTTTCCGCAGTGAATACAGGGCAACGAGTTACTGTTCTTAGCGGATATGATCAAACAGATTTGTAGCAAACCCCATTTCAACCCAGATAAGAGGGTAGAGCGATGACAAACGAACAATCTCAAGTTATACCAAAGCGGTCGTGGTGGAATCGAACAGTTCCTGTTCGCGTTCGTCAGAACATCCGCATGATTGTTGGATCTGTTGTCGCTCTGGGGCTTACCGGCGCCCTACTGGGCTCAGTACAAATCCGTCCCATTGTTTTCTCGCAGGGAGAGATGCTGCCAACTGTTACTCATAATATTGTGGGTACAGTGGATCTTTTTGATCATTCAGTGTCGCATTCCATAGCTATCGAAATTGACGATCTGGCCTATGATCGAATGATGTCTGACCTTCAACGACTCCAGGAAAAAACCTTTGTTGAGGTGGATATGACTATCGATGGAACTTTCATTCCTTCGGTGGCGGTCAGGCTAAAAGGTAATTCAACTTTGGGGGGCATTAGGAGAGGAGGGGCCCCGCCACCTGATCCGGACGAAGTAGCTCCCGGTGATGAAACTCCCGAATCTGACACACCTGCGGATGCGGTTGCAGATTCTGACACTCCCAGTCTTCCCGGTGTAGAGCTAGCCGAATTAAGTGACTCTGATGCGAATACGGTCGCAACAAGCGAAAGTGGCGACGAAGCAACTGAGGCAGATGAGCCTCCGCCTGACCCGCTGATGGCAAGATTGCGCAGCTACATGGGAGGCGCTACTGAGGATGACCCTGTAACTCTGCCTTTGTTGATAAGTTTCGATGAGTACTTTCCGGGTAGAGGATATCAAGGCAGGACAGAGCTTTCTCTGAGACCGGTGGCCGGTGGTGGAGCAAGCCTCAATGAGGCGTTGTCATTACAATTGATAGAAGATTCAGGCCAAGTAAGTCAGAAATACACTTGGGTTAGTTTCACTATGAACGGATCCGATACCATGTCCCGATTGGTTCTGGAAAACCCCAATCAGAATTACGCTGCTTCTCTTGGTTTGGGGAGAGGCGTGCTCTACAAATCGCAGAATGGAAACGAATCTATCTATCGCGGAAACGATCCAGTCCTCTATGCAGAGGATATTCTGCAGCTAAGCGCGATTGGCATGAGAGACATTAGCCCGGTTATCAGATTCCAGGAGTGGACCGATAATTCCAGCGATGAAGAGTTCGACGCTGAACTCAATGACTGGCTGGATGTTCCCAGCTTTGCTCGCTATGTTGCAACTCAGGAACTCACCGGAAATTTTGATGATATGGCAGGACCCGGTAGAAATTATCTGCTGTGGTGGGATCTCGAAGTCGAAAAATTCACCGTCATTACCTGGGACATGAATCTTGCAATGATGGGTTTCGGAAGAGTTTTCTATGAACGAATTAGCGCTGCTCGAAAAGATGCGTTTGCAGCGCGACGGGGTTTATTACCTGTTGTTGAAACAGTTGAAACAGCTGAAACAGTTGAGACACCAGCTGCAGATGAACCAGTCGAAACTACTGAAACAATTACCGAGCCCGAGAATACAGAAGAAGCTACCACGGAAATCGCCAGTGCCGAGAACGGTGAAGATGGCGAAGACGGCGAAGATGAAGAAGAATATGACGGACCACCTGGCAGAGGCCTTACAATAGGACATACTCTAAAAGATAGATTCACAGCAAGTCCCGCATTTGAAGCTGAACTTCAGAGAGCGAGAGAAGAATTGTTTGAGCTGTGGTATGAAAGCGGACACGCTGTCGATTTAGTAAATGAGTTGCGAGAAATAGTTCCGATCACGGACAGGCTTACTGAAGAAATGATCGCAGACCAATCTGCCAAATTGATCGAAACTATCAACAACAAGTCTCTCTAAAGAATTGCAGCGCCCTTAACGATTGGCGGCATCTCTACCGAGCTCCAGAGCATTGGAGGTGCCAGCCGACAAACCCCCATCCAAGCCTACTGTAACGAATCGAAAACCTTCTGCGATTCGCTGTTCGACAGAACGAGAACTGGTGGTAATTGCACAGGGAATATTTGTCTCGATACATTTAGCGAGAACAGTTTGAATGGCTGCTTCCACTTGAGGAGCGGCAGCACTGGTATAACCCATGTCGGTGCTCAAGTCTGAAGGTCCGATAAAGATCACGCCTACGCCAGGCACCGCCATAATTTCATCTAAATTTTCTACCCCTTCCGCTGTTTCGATCTGAATGATCGCTAACAATTCTCCCTGAGGATCGAGAGGCCAGACATCGGCGCGGGCATGATAGTCTCTCACGCCCCAATACCACACAGCATTTGATGGATTGCGACCACGCAGACCCTTGGGCTCGTAGTCAGCAACACCATTGTATTGAGGGTATCGAGTGGCTCTTACCGCCATCTCTGCTTCGTCTGCGTTATTTATGGAAGGAAACATTACACCGTAGGCGCCAACATCAAGAGCCTGCTTGGTTTGGGACAGCAGGTCTTCCTGACCTATAGCGGGAATGCGCACGAAGGGAACTACATCAGGTTGCAGATTACCCTTCTCCATGATTGAGCGCTTGTCAGTCATGCCCAACATGAACTCCCTGAGGCGTTCAATATTGAAAGGTGCATGTTCCATGTCGATAATGATGAAGTCGAGACCTGACCTCGCCAAAGAACGAGCGTTATTAAGCGAATAATCGAATGACAGCAAACCGAACGCCGCCTGATCATTTTCAAATAACTCAATGGCCTTATTGAGTCGAACTCCATCTTGCGCCGAGCTCATGAAAGCCTGAAGCGCGATGATGGAGACAAGGAGAACCTTTCCAAGTTTTACTATTATTCTCATATTGCTTCCTTGTCTCTTTCTGCGACTACTTATATCCCAAGCTAGTTAAATTCCAAGCTCTCTAGTTTTGAATCTTTCTAGTTTCCAACCCAGGGTGGCTCGATCAACAGCTCTGCATCAGAACCAGCCTTTGGAACAAACTTCTGTGTACGACCATACTGATTGTCGCCACCGTAAAGATTGCCGTCTGGATCAACACTAAAAGTGTGAACTTCGATGTAACCATCTGGTAATTCCCTTGGGACTAACCAGGTGTATTTCAGATTGCCTTCAAAATCAAAGTTTACGAATCGTAGAGGTCCGAGGTCGGTTATCCAGAAATCATTTTCGTTAACTATAATATCCAACGGTAATGTCAAATCACCGATAGATCTCTCGAATGCAAACTCCGCAGGATCATCTGTAGTTCTGAATACATTTACACGACCACCGGAACGGTCAAGAACGAGTACTCGTCCGTCTGGTCCTGCCGCCACTGCGTGAATAGTATTTGTTTGGCCAGGGCCTGAACCTTCACTACCGAACTCGCCCAGGTAATTCATGTCGTTATCCATGATCATGATGCGGTTATTGTCCAGACCATCGGCAATCAGGATTCTGCCATCGGGAAGGAACGCAACATCTTGAGGTCGACCGAAATGAGTTTCGTCTTCGCCGCCTACAAGTTTCTCACCATAAGTTGCGAGCAGTTCGCTGCCGTCGTTTGAGAAAACATAGATCTGATGAAACGTTTCGTTAACCAACCAGATCTTACTATCCGGATCGTATGGACTGATGCGTACACGGTGGGGACCAGGACCATCAGAGCCTTCACAGAGGTAATCCCACTGGGTCCATAGTTCCTGTACTTCACCATCTGCATTCAAAGTGTATAAGCAGTTCTGCCACACTCGACGAGTAGTATCTCTTAGTACGTTTAAACCCATGTCTCCTGCAAATCCCAAATAGTCATCAGGAATTGGAAAAGGCAGTACAGTCTCTCCGCGCTGGGCGATGATAATTCTATCCTTGGATTCAGCCCAAACTCCGGAGTTACCGCCGAAGGCAAAGCCTGGCTCGGCAAACGGCTTGTGCCACAAAGAAACTATGTCATATGGGCTTGGGCCGATGGGGCCTCGAGCATTGCCATTTTGAGCATAACTGGAAACTGAAAGAAGAATGGCCAGTGACACTGCCACTAGCTGAGTAAATTTGCGCATATCGGAACGACCTCTATAGACTGACGCCAATGGCCAGCATTAATTGAACTGTCCCTATCATGACAAATAAACGATGGAAGATTCAACAATCTTGAGAAAAACTACAACTTATTGCATTTTCGAGGGGATTGGGGCTAATTTTCTACGCCAAAATCAACCCGAATAGAACCAAGCAGATAGTATATCTTTTCTACTATATCAACGAGTTAACTAGCTTCTTCCAGGGTTGGAAAGGCGACAATCTCTTGCGGCAAGACAAACCAGCGTAACTCCTCCGCTGCCTCGTCTAGATTCAGTTCGTAGCTCTCAGCGTGGCGGAGCCTGGTAGCCAGTTCAGATTCGGCTTGTTCCAGGTGATATTCAAGATTCGGTGCCGCTTCCTTTGTTAGGCTCTTAGGGTCAAAGTCTTCAAAATTGAAGCCTAGTAAACTCGCTGGCATTTCAGTTTTCCTGTCCTGAAATCTCCATGTACCACTGTCTTTGTCGAAGCGGTAGAAGCGAAGTAACTTCCAACCGTGCTCCGCCACCATTTCCACAGCAGACAACAGATACTCAAAAGTCTCATCATCCAGAAAATAATTGAAATTGAGTCGAACCCATCCAGGCCGAAGAATCATGTTCCCCTTGCTGATTTCTTTTTCCAGTTTTCGGCTGTAATTCATATCCATACCGAGCAAGCTATGCCCGTAAGGACCAGCACAGGAACAACCTCCTCTGGACTGAATACCGAAGAGATCATTCAACAGGGCCACCACGAAACCGTAGTGCAGATCTTTTTCACCATGTTTGATGCGCAACGAAATAATCGATAGTCTCTTGGCACTATTAGAACCAAGAATTTCGATATTGCTATTTTGTCCCCATCGCTGCATCGCTGTTTCCACGAATGCCTGTTCTTTTTCTTCGATGTAGTCTGTACCAACTTCCTGCTGCAATTTAAAAACCAGGCCTGCTCGAATGGATTCTACAATAGCTGGCGTGCCTCCTTCTTCTCGTCGTTGATGGTCATCGATAAATTTGTGATCTTCCGGAGTTACGTAAAGTACAGTGCCGCCTCCTGGCATGGAGGGAACTGAATTTTTGAGCAGTTTCTTCTTTACTACAAGTACACCCGGAGTGCCCGGTCCACCGACGAATTTATGGGGAGAAATAAATACAGCATCTTTGGAGATGTCACCTGCCTCGCTATTGGTAGCGTTCGTATTGCGCTCATGGTTCATATTGATAGACACATAAGGAGCGGCAGCTGCGTAATCCCAAAATGCCAAGGCGTTGTATCGATGCAGTAAACTAGAAACTGAATCCACGTCGGTGAGCACGCCAGTGACATTGGACGCGGCGGAAAAACTTCCAATAATAATTTTCCTGGAACTATGCAACTTTAATCTTTCTTCAAGTTTTTTAATGTCGAGATGGCCTTCCTCATTCAGCGGAATTACTTCCACATCTGCAATCGACTCGCGCCATGGCAACTCGTTGCTGTGGTGCTCGTAGGGACCTATAAAAACCAGAGGGCAATCCTCGTCGCAAATTTTTTCAGACAACTTGTTTCTGATATCCAAATCCGCAGGCAGCCGCAAGTTAAGAATATCTATTAACTTGTTAATGGCAGCCGTAGCGCCGGAGCCACAGAAAATTATCTGGTCATCATCTTCAGCGCCAACCGCTTTTCGAATCATGTCACGGGACTGTTCGCGCAGAAGCATGGTTTGTGCACCAGTGAACGAGCTCTCACTGTGGGTATTCGCATAGAAAGGCAGGACATTTTGCTGAATGTAATCTTCGATAAATTTCAGCGGTCTGCCGGAAGCAGTGTAGTCGGCATACACCAGCGGCTTTTTGCCAAATGAAGTTTCTATAAGCTGTCGCTCTCCAATCAGAGATTCGCGTATTTTTTCTATAAGGGCTTGAGTCATCAGAGTTCGGCGCAAGTGAGGATAAGGTCAGTATTGTAGAGGATCTCCTCCTAAACATTGTTTCTATTTGTTCGTATATACCCAGTATATTCGAACATTTGTTCCTCTATTTGTATATTTGTGAGACTATGTGCCGTGTAACGACCCTATTCTGGTATTGGTAGATGTATATGGACAAGCAGGACATACAGATTCTCACGCAGCTTCAGCAAGACTCGTCCCTGTCTGTTGGAGAATTGGCTGATGCTGTAGGCATGTCAAAGTCTGCCTGTTGGAGGCGAATTCAAAAGCTGGAAGAAGACGGCACTATTAAAGGCCGGGTTGCGATTCTGAATCAGGAAAACCTGAATCTACCGCTAACAGTCTACATTTCTGTCAGAACCAATCAGCACAATAAAGAATGGGCCACAAAGTTCAGACAAGTCGCGAAGAACATCCCCGGCGTGCTGGAAGCCTACCGCATGAGCGGGGACCTGGACTATTTGATCAAGGCAGTAGTGGAAGACATGCCTGGTTACGACAAGCTGTATCAGCAATTGATACAGGCTGATCTATTTGATGTGAGCTCTAGCTTTGTTATGGAGACTATCAAGCACACAACCAATTTACCGCTGGACGCTATTTAGACCAATTCGCTTTATTTTGCTTAGCTTAACTCTCGTGCCTTGAAGGCAATGCGACGAGCATGGAGTATCGGCTCGGTATATCCATTTGCTTGGCTAATACCTTGAAACACCAAATCGCACGCTGCTTGAAACGCGTAGGAATTTTCAAAATCTCCAGACATGGAATTGTATAGAGGGTCGTGTTTATTCTGATCGTCTACAACTGCGGCCATACGCTCCAGAGTTTCTACTACCTGATCCTGGCTGCAAATTCCATGATGTAGCCAGTTAGCAATATGCTGGGATGAGATACGCAGGGTTGCCCTGTCTTCCATCAAACCAATGTTATGAATATCAGGCACCTTGGAGCAGCCAACACCGTGATCGATCCATCGCACCACATAACCCAAAATACCCTGGGCATTATTGTCCAGTTCTTGCTGAATATCATGCTCGCTTAAACTTGAAGAATCTGACATCAACGGCAGAGTCATCAAATCCCAGCGGCTAGCCGCTGACCGATCTTTCAATGATCTTTGTTTTTCGAATACATCTACTTGATGATAATGCATCGCATGAAGTACCGCCGCAGTAGGCGAAGGAACCCAGGCTGTATTTGCGCCAGACTGAGGATGTGCAATTTTTTCTTCCAGCATCCTGCCCATCAGATCAGGCATGGCCCACATACCTTTCCCTATTTGAGCTTTGCCGCCGAGCCCACATGCCAGACCAACATTTACATTGTTATCTTCGTAAGCTTTTATCCATGGGGCATTCTTCATTTCTGCCTTTGACACCACTGGGCCGGCTTCCATGCTGGTGTGTATCTCATCACCCGTGCGATCGAGAAATCCAGTATTGATGAAGACCACCCTGTCCCTCGCTGCTCGGATACACTCCTTTAGATTTAGTGTAGTTCTTCTTTCTTCATCCATTATGCCGAGCTTAATAGTATTGCCGTTCATTCCTAGCATGCTTTCTATGGCGAAAAAGAGCTCACAAGTAAAATGAACCTCTTCTGGCCCGTGCATCTTCGGTTTAACTATATATACGCTTCCAGTTCGAGAGTTTCGCAAACCATCCTGGGCCTTCTTCAAAATATCGATGTATGCGATAGCACTAGTGAGCACTGCATCCATGATTCCTTCGTAAATTTCATTGCCCTCGCCATCGAGAATTGCGGAGTTGCGCATCAGGTGGCCGACGTTTCGCACCAGAAGCAGGCTACGTCCCGGTAGGCTGAAGCCACTGCCATCGATTGCTTTGTATTCCCTGTCTGAATTTAGTTTTCTAGTCAGAGTGCCGCCGTCTTTGGCGAAGGTCTCTTGCAAGTCTCCTCTCATCAAACCAAGCCAGTTGCCATAGACTTCAACCTTGTCTTCCGCGTCAACGGCTGCAACTGAATCTTCGCAATCTTGTATCGTTGTTATTGCCGCTTCCATAACGACATCCATAACTCCGGCAGCGTCTGTCGCACCGATTTCTGATGTCGCATCAATGAGAATTTCGATATGCAGGCCATTATTAAGCAACAGCACCGAGGATGGAGCCTCGGCTTCACCCCGGTAACCCCGCAGTTGCTCTTCACTTGCTAACCGAGCTGGCTCGCCCATGACGTCAACCACAAGACAACCATCCACAATGCGATAGGATTGGGCTTCGACATGACTTAGTTTTCTATGAGAGCCACTTGCATCAGATCCATCTGCATGGGGTGCTCTTGCAAGCGGGCAGGACTGATCAAGAAACTGACGGGCGAAGGCTATAACTCGCTCGCCTCGTACGGGATTGTATCCGCCGCCTCTTTCCCCGCCGTCCTGCTCTGAAATTGCATCGCTACCATACAGGGCATCATAGAGGCTTCCCCAACGAGCATTAGCCGCATTCAAGGCGAAGCGGGCATTCTTAACCGGAACCACCAGTTGTGGACCTGGCTGAGCAGTAATTTCCAGATCGGCGTTTTCGGTGCCTATGGAAAAGTCATCTCCCTCTTCGAGAAGATAGCCAATATCAAACAGATGCCGCTCATAGGCTTCGGCGTCATGGGGCTGGTTTTGATGATCTCTGTGCCATTGATCAATGCTGTCCTGCATCTCCAGACGACGACTTAAGAGAAAATCATTACGGGAAGTGAAGCGAGAAATTATTGCGGAAAAATCGTTCCAGAATTTGACCTCATCCAAATCGGCCACTGGCAATAACTCTTTGTTGACGAAGTCTGCAAGTTGAACATCTACTTGCAGTCCAGCGATGTGAATTCGTTTTGCCATGGTCTTGAATTATTGCCGCTAGTGACTGTTATAGTCGATGGGATGGAGACAAAGTATTTAGAAGACTCATCTCGGTTGAGCTATCGAGTTACTGCTTTTAATATTTCTTGTAACTATTGTTGCTAACTACAACTTGCTAACAGCTATTTACGGTCTGCTACATGAGCCTGGATGCCAGCTAACTGTGACATTCGATTTACCGACTCATGCATTTCCGCCAGAGTTCTATCGAAGTGCTCACCAGCAGCATCAGAGTCGGACAATGCCGAAGAATTCAACTCCCTCACCAGATCAACCATGCCATCTAATTCAGCACGCAGAGTAATGAACTTTCTTTCATTGGGAAACAACTTGGCAGACAGTCCCCATATACCCGCTTCCATAAGAAGAACACCGAACAGCGCGATGGGTAATTGCATTCTAACCTCTAGAGTGTAGCCCATAATAACAGCAGTAAAGATGACACCAATACCCAAAGCAGTTAGTGCGATATCCATCGAATGGCGAATCTTCTTTTTCATATTAACCTACCCTGGTCATCTGCTGTATATCCTGTCGGGGTTGAATTAACTCTTTAGCTCTTTATTTCAAGCTATCTCAAGTTGAGTTGCAACTCTGCACTGAACAACATTGATCGATCCATTGTCTTTTGCACCCAGTCCAACAGCACTTCAGCTTGCTGATCGACTTGTTGCTCAAACTTTTTCTCGCCATTCACGTTTACGATAATGTCTTGGTCAAAGTTTACTTCTTCAGGGTTCAACAATAAGGTGAATTGCGCAACACCATCGGCGGTGACATCAAATATATTCCCTTGACGACCTACTTCCAGTATAGCCGTGCGGCCAACTTCCATTCTTTCATCAATTTGAATCCAGTGATTACGATTGTAACGATCCGTTCTGTCGGTAACCCAATTGATATTTTCCGGGAATGGGTCACGAGGATTATCCAACTTGAACTGTTCGATCATCGGAGTTTCGTCAGGAAGCCATCGCGTATTATGACCGCCATCCTTAATCGGTCGAAATATGTGATCTACGCCGACGTCCGCCAGAATATCTATAAATGGAGAGACGGCAGAAACCGGATATAAGGGATCCTTTTCACCATTTACAATATACATAGGTTTATTCATCAGGTTTTCAAAGAACAAGCGATAGCCGCCGCCACTTTGAGGATTACGCAGAACCGCCGGGTGGCCTATATAAGGGAGGAAGGCAGCCCAATCAGTGGGCTGCTTGAACGCAAAGAAATAGGCGCCGGTGCCACCATCAGAAACGCCGCTGAGAGTCACCCTATTGTCATCTATATTATAGGTTTGCTTCAGGGTCCGAAGAATGTCAGCAATACTTTCAGCCTGCCCCTGTTGCCACCAGAATTGATCATTCCAGGCGGCTGGCACGACGGTAATCTTATCATCGTCCATCAATGAATCGTATCCTCTTCTCCACCAGCCTCCACCCGGTTCCCATTCAGGACGGCTAACACCACCATGAAGCATAAACTCAACCGGGTAGCTTCTAGCGGAATCATAGTTTTCCGGAATAAGAAAAACATAGGGAAATCGAGTGCCATCTTCTGCAATGCGAACACTCTCCTGCTGACCCTGGTCTACTTCGTCGGAATACACGGCCCCAGCCTTGAACAAATTGTAGAGTGTCTCTACATCCGGAACCGCATCCAGTAATTGGTCTCTGCTTCTTCTAAGCTCCGACTCACTTCCTGCGTTCCAAAAATTGCTGACCAGTTGCTGTTCCCTGCCTACATCTGCAGCCAGGGAAGCCTGCATCGCCAGCAACAATGCCAGAGAGCCAAGAAGTTTTATCTTCGTTGACACCAATAAGCTGAGTGGTTTTGCAAAGCTGTTATTTTTCAGCACCTAACTAATCCTCGCCACCCAACTCAGAATAAACCGCTCGCAAAAATCGCTCAGGATCTCCGTAGCGATCATTGTATGCCTCGGTTGGATCAGCAGCAGCCACTTGGTCGTAGCTCATTCCGCGCTCAACCATAGTTTGTACTTGATCAGTTACTTCCATGACCATGTCACGAAATCCGATAACATCTGCCCGTGTTGAGACAACACCGTGGCCAGGTAGTATTTTCGTATTGGGCCCTGCTTCACCGACCAATCGACCTAGAGCTGCTATGGTTCCCACAAGAGTTCCACCATTGTTGGTATCAATTACAGGAAATGCTGTTGTTCTAAATACATCTCCTGAGTGAATTACGTCGGAATCACGAAAATGGATAAAGCTATCACCATCGGTGTGAGCGGGAGGTACTGGAAAAGCATTCACTTCTTCGCCGTTTAAATGAATAGTAATTGCATCACTGTAAGTAAGAACCGGCAGCGCCGCATCCGGAGATTGCGCACTTAGCCTGACCCGGACTTCATCGCGCGCCAGAATCAACACACCGATCTTTCCAAGATTTTCATTACCGCCGGTATGATCACCATGTACATGTGTATTGATTAAAAATTTGATCTCGCCATCATTGAGAGTTCCAATTGCTGCAAGAATCTTGTCCGTCAGTGGCGCAAATTGATCGTCGATCATCACTACGCCGTCATCTCCGATGGAGAGACCGATATTTCCGCCTCGTCCTTCCAGATACCAGACACTTCCGGCGACATGATGGGGGATTATCTCGACATTACTGAAATCTTGCTGAGCACTGGCGTGAAATGTGCAAAACGTGAGTAATAGGGAGCTGATAAGTGGAAACTTAAAGCGACTTGGGGACATTGGGATTCCTCCTCTGTTTTATTCTTATGGGCATCACTCCAAGTGAAACACGGAGTTAGCAGTTCTGTAAGTAGTAAGGATAGAGAGTAGGAGAATAAAGATAAATCCCGTCAGAGTAAAATCTGAAAGTTCACTGAGAGATGAAGGTATAGGTGAGAGGGCTAAAGGCTTGGGGCATGGGGCGCAGCGGCTGTACTCATGAGGCGGTGCTGTTAAGAGCTGGAACTACTCTCCCTTGAACCGCGATTCGGCAATCCTGTCTGCCACCTTATTAGTCGCTATGCCACGCTCCTGGGATTCTTTGTAGATCTCGTGAAGAGTTTCTCCAATTTCCTCGATATGGTGCCTGACTTTAAGGAAATCGTAGTCTCCCCGCTCATAGAAGATATCGATAATACCTCCGGAATTTACCAGATAGTCCGGCGCATAGAGCATTCCCGCTTTCTGGAGCTTGTCGCCCATTTCACTATCAACCAGTTGATTGTTGGCAGCCCCTACAATAATCCGCGCCTTGATCTCTTCCAGAAGTTGCTGATTAATGATCCCGCCGAGGGCGCAGGGAGCGAAGACATCAACGTCGAGCTTGTGTATATCTTCGATTTCCACAGGGACAACCGAGCATTCGGCGAGTACGGCGGCAATGGCGGCGGGATAGAGATCGGCAACATAGACTTTAGCACCGTCCTCTACTAGAAGTTTTGCCAGATGGCGCCCTACGTTTCCTACACCCTGTATAGCAACCCGCAGATCTTTCATATTGCTTTTGCCCAGCTTATGCCGAACACTGGTTTTCATTCCAACAAAAACCCCATAGGCAGTGAAGGGAGACGGGTCGCCATCGATCTGAACTCCATAGGCCCCTGCTCTATAACGTATTCCAGCCACATGGTCGGTGCTCTGAGCCATGAGCTGAATATCGGGCACCGTTGTCCCAGAATCTTCCGCGGTGACAAACCTGCCGCTCAGGGAATTAACGAAGCTACCCATTGCTCGTAGTAGCTCATCACTCTTGTCCTTCTTCGGGTCTCCAATAATTACAGCCTTACCACCTCCCAGCGCCAAGTTCGATATTGCTGATTTATAAGTCATGCCTCGAGATAAACGAAGAACATCTGTTATGGCTTCTTCACGATCTGCGTAGGGCCACATGCGGCAGCCGCCCAAGGCTGGCCCGAGCTTTCTGTTATGAATAGCAATAAATGCATGAAGACCACTCTCCTGATCTCTGCATTCTGCCAACTCCTCGTGATCATCAAACTCCGGGTGCTGGCTTACATCTAATCTCTTTATTTCCATTCAGGGTCTTCTCAGTGCTTTTCTTAATCAATAAACGTTTCTGTCAGCAAACTAACATGCTCTACGCAATTTTAGGCGGCTGCTTTTGGATCTATCACCTTTATCATATCGGGGCCATTTTCGAGCTCATGCATTAGTGCTTTTACATCGCGGCGATAAACCTCAACGCTGTTTCTCTTAACATGGCCGTATCCTCTAATTTTCATTGGCAGCGATGCCAGTTTGATATAGTCAGTTAATGTATGCTCAGAAACACCGTGCTCTATTTTAAGTAACAACCCCTCAAATTCTACTATCAATTCACGCTCAAGTTTTCTATCGGCTGAATAAGCGAAAGGATCAAGAGCAGTGCCGCGAAGAAACCGAAGCGGAGCCAGAATTTTGAACAGGCCGCCGGTCCATGGACCCAAGGTTATTTTCCTTGGCAAACCAGAAGCTTTATCCTTCGGGGCGATGAGCGGAGGGGACAAGTGAAATTTTAGTTTGTAATTGCCTTCAAACTGATCGTTGAGGGCCTTTTTAAAAGCCGGATCACTATAGAAGCGAGCAACTTCATATTCGTCCTTATAGGCGAGAAGTTTGAAATAGGATTCTGCTACGGCGCGGCTCAGTGGATTGGAACCGGGCCCATCCTCCAACTGCGCCCCTAACAGACCTTCTACCGATTCGATCTTCCTAACTTGCTCCTCATATCTTTGGGCAAGGCTTTCATTCTGATATCGAACCAGCATTTCTCGCCGACTCTTCACAAGTTCTGCAAAACTCCGTTCAGCAACATCTTGAGAGTCTGCGTTCACTGATGAATGTTCTTTGTCAGACAGCTCACCATTTGCTGATAATCGACCCAGGCCGAATGCTTTAAGATTGGATTCTACTGCCGCTCCATTTAAACGAATCGCTTCCTCAATTGCCTTGCCAGACAATGGTAGCAAGCCCTTCTGATAGGCATAGCCTGCCATAAAAAGATTAGAACCCATGGTATTGCCGAGATATCGTAGAGCCAGGTTATGAGCATCGATGAACGCCGTTTTGTCGGCTCCTACGCATTCGCTGATCAATCCATGCATAGAATCAACCGGTAGTACCGCATCGGCATTTCGCGTGAATTCTGCTGTCATAGACTCATGGCTATTGATAACAGCAGCGGCCTGCCTTCTATCTACCTTAACCAGCGAATCATTGCTGGCGGCAACCACCAGATCACAGCCGATTAATAATTTTGCTCCACCGGCTGCTATACGGGAGGCATGTATTTTTCCAGCCACATTGGAGACTTGAATATGGCTTACTACCGCGCCAAATTTTTGTGCCAGCCCGGTCATATCCAGAACTGAAACCTCCTTGTCCTCGATATGTGCTGCCATACCCAAGATCGCGCCAAGAGTTGTCACTCCGGTACCGCCTACTCCAGCCAGTACTATTCCATAGGGTTGATCAATCTCAGGCAGCACCGGATCAGGCAGAGCGTAATTGCCAAGATCGACAGGCATAACTTCTGCTTTGCGAAGACCACCACCCACTACGGTGACAAAACTCGGACAGAAACCCTTTAGACAACTCATGTCTTTGTTACAGGAAGACTGATCAATTTTCCGTTTGCGTCCAAGCTCGGTTTGCTCGGGAACAATAGAAAGACAGTTAGATGCAATTCCGCAATCTCCACAGCCTTCGCACACTGCGGAATTAATAAATGCCCGAACCTTGGGGTCTTCCATAATGCCGCGCTTGCGGCGCCTGCGTTTTTCAGCCGCGCAGGTCTGATCAAAGATCAGTACCGACGTTCCCTTAATTTCTCTTAACTCACATTGCACCGCTTCCAGCTCATCTCGGTGTGTGAACGTAGTAGAAGATGGAAACTCAGCCCTTTTGTATTTGTTGATGTCGTCACTAACTATGGAAATTCTTTGAACACCCTCGCCTCTCAATTGCTGTGCCATCTGAGAAACTGATAGCTGCCCATCAACCGGCTGACCACCAGTCATGGCGACAGCGTCGTTGTACAATATTTTGTAAGTGATATTTACCGGAGCGGCCAAGGCGGCGCGTATAGCTAAAAGTCCGGAATGGAAATAAGTGCCGTCTCCTAAGTTTTGAAAAACATGATCGGTTTCTGTGAAAGGTGCCTGACCTATCCAGGTAGCACCTTCTCCACCCATCTGCGTAAACGTATCTGTATCTCTATCCATCCAGGTTGCCATGTAGTGGCAACCGATACCGGCCATCGCTCGGCTACCAATGGGAACCACCGTAGAAGTATTGTGAGGACATCCTGAACAGAAATGAGGTGTTCGCTCGATCAGTTCTTTAGGCTTATGCAGGTATTCTTCTTTTTCGGTAAGAAACGCAAGCCGCTCTTCGATCTCAACGCTGGTGACAAATTGTGAGAGCCGAGCAGCGATTACCTTAGCAATAACGCCAGGAGTTAGATCAGCAGTTGCGCTTAACAACCCACTTCCATTCTCGTCGCGCTTACCAACGACGACCGGTCTAATCTCTGAGCCCAAATTATAGAGCTGGCTAGTCAACTGATCTTCAACCAGCCCGCGCTTTTCTTCTACAACCAGAATCTCATCCATGTCTTTAGCGAAGTTACGGATACCCTCTGGCTCTAGTGGCCAGGTCATACCTACCTTGAATACGCTAAGGCCTACATCAGCTGCAAGCTGATCATCGAAACCCAGGTCCCGAAGTGCCTGCATTACATCGAGATAAGACTTGCCAGTGGTTACGATTCCAAGACGAGGCTCGGGGCTTTCCACCACAACACGATTCAATGGATTAAGACGCGCGAATTCCAACACGGCTGTCATCTTTTCTTCGTGCAGTCTGGTTTCCTGCTCCAGAGGTTTGTCGGGCCATCTTATTTCTACGTCTCTCTTTGGCGGAAGCTTTAAGTCAAACTTGCTGGTGTCTACATTCACCGAGAACGACGCATCGACGGTCTCTGCAATAGTTTTCATGGAGACCCAACATCCGGCATGTCGCGACAGTGCCCAACCGTATAAACCGAAGTCGATAATTTCCTGCACACCCGAAGGATTCAGTATAGGAATCATGGCATCGATGAAGGCATATTCAGTTTGATGGGGTAGGGTCGAAGACTTACAACCGTGGTCATCTCCGGCAATAACCAACACACCACCGTGCTTCGAAGTGCCTGCATGATTCGCATGCTTGAAGGCATCACCGGAGCGGTCCACTCCGGGTCCTTTGCCGTACCACATAGCAAATACGCCATCGACCTTGGCGCCATCAAACAAATTCAGTTGCTGACTACCCCAGACGCTGGTGGCGGCGAGCTCTTCATTCACTCCGGGCTGGAAATGAATATTATGTTCCTTAAGGAATTTTTTTGCCTGCCACAGGGCCTTGTCCAGACCACCCAAAGGTGAGCCGCGGTAGCCTGAGATAAAACAGGCGGTGTTCAAATCATTTGCCAGATCCAGCTCTTGCTGAAGCATGGGAAGACGGGCCAAAGCCTGAGTTCCGGTCAGGAATACCCGTCCGGACTTTTGAATGTATTTGTCATCGAGAGTTACGTGATGTAGTGCCATTACCAAGCTCCAAATATCTCAACAGCTTTGTGCCGTGAGAATGAATAAAATTTCAATCCGCTATAGTTCGCAGATGGTCAATTCTGGATTGGTATTACAATAGCTGAATCTATCATGATGTTGTCTCCAATGCAGGATCACTGCAGTGATTCAATATGCGCTTTCAGGGGGATCGCCCCATCTGGCTTGCTTGAACGTTTGTCTCTTGCTTCGCTAGCCAATTTTTGTGGCTAGCAATGTGGCTGGTGTGCCAGTGGCGGCTAACTTATAAGAGTTGCCGAATCCGGTCAACTCTTGTCTCTTTACCTGCCTCCTTTCCCGCTCCCTAGCTGTCTCTCAAGCTGCAATTTCGCTGACTTCTAATAATCAGGCTCTTAGGCTGTGGTCGACTGCTTAGAGCAGCCAACGGCATCAAAGCTGCTCTTGTACCCAGCGCTCGACTCTGGCGTGCATCATTGGCATTGGCACCGCCCCCGCCCCCAGCACTACGTCATGAAATGCACGGACATCGAATTTGTCACCAAGAGCTTCTTCCGCGTTAGCGCGGGCTTGTTGGAAATTCATCATGCCAATTTTGTAGGCAGTGGCCTGGCCGGCGCCAGTGAAATAGCGCTGCACCTCGGAGCGAACTGCTCCTTCAGGAATAGGTGAATTGTCCAGGAAATACTGTACCGACTGATCCTCGGTCCAGCCTAAAGAGTGCATGCCGGTATCTACAACCAGTCGAACCGCTCGCCAGATCTCTCCCGAGAGTCTGCCAAAGTCAGAATAAGGATCTTCAAACCCTCCCATTTCCTTGCCTAGCCATTCTGCATAGAGTCCCCAGCCTTCCGTATAGGCAGTTGTGCGATATTGCGTTCTAAATCGAGGCACATCAGTCAGCTCTTGCTGAATGGATATTTGCATGTGATGACCGGGATTACCTTCGTGATAGGCGATGTCTTCTATCTGGTAGATTGCCAGTGTCGACATATCGGACATATGGGCATAGAACACACCTGGTCTCGAACCATCGGGGGAGCCAGAGCGATAATGTTGCGCGGCTCCGGGTTGCTCACGAAATGCCTCCACTCTCCTCACTTCCAATGCAGCCTTCGGCAGTCGTCCAAAATATTCGGGGAGCTTTTCAGTAATCGCGTCCAGGTATTGATTATTAACGTCGAGAAACTCCTGACGTCCTTCATCGGTGTTGGGATAATAAAATTGATCATCTTCTCTCATGAATACGAAAAACTCTTGAAGAGTACCGTCGAACTCTACTTGCTGCCGAATCGATTCCATCGCGGCCTGCAAGCGCTCGACTTCTGCCAAACCTATATCGTGAATCTCCTGGGCAGTGAGGTCTAAGGTGGTCATTCTGGAGAGACGTTGAGTGTAAAAGTCCTGACCATCTGGTAAAGACCACACACCTTGAGGCTCTTCATCGGTGTTTACAATATCCTCTTCCAACCAACTCTGAATCTGTTGATAGGCTAGTAATACTTCTCCCGAGAGAATTCCTCTCGCCTGTTCGAGGTAGTCCTGCAACTGATCTGAATCTATGGTGTCATTTTCAAACAAGCTCTCTGCCTTGTCTTGGAAATCAACCCAGATTGGCGAGTTGGGTGTATCATCACTGTTGTTAAATGGGACACCTGACGTAACTCGTTCTATTTCGGTAAGAGCAAAATCATATGAAAACCTTGGCGGACGAATTCCTTCAACGGCTGAGAGCTGCGCAAGATTAAGATAGTCTAGCAATACCCGATCGATCTGTTCGAGCCTGGAAACATAGGCAGCGAGATCTGCTTCAGTATCGACAGTGTGAAAACTAAGTAGAAAACTGGGAACGAATGTTTGTGGTCCGCCGCGCCCGAACACATAGCCGTGTCTTCTGAAAGGAATATAGCGCTCTGCCTGATCCAGAGAATATTCCCACATGTCAAAACTCAGTTTTCCATCTTCGTTTAGAAGCTCGTAGTCGAACTCTTCTCTCATGGAAGCGACGCTCTGACGAAGCCAATCCATTTCAATGTCGGAAGCCTCATCAGTGACTTCGTCCAGTAAATGGTTGTCGGTTTTCTCTCCGAGTCGTGTACGGGCCTGAGGGCTAAAGTCCAATTGCTCTTCATACTGCTCGTCCAGCCAGGTATTCAGACGACTGGTTTCGCTTAGAGGGGCGTCTAATATAGTGGATGGTTCAGTAGCTGCGGTTTCAGCTGGGCTCACAGACGATTGGTTCGGTTCACCACAGCCAGCCAGAATCAGACAAAAAACCAGTAGAAAATTACGCTTACTATTACCCATATTAGTGCTCCATGATTACGTTTCCGGTCGCCTCGAAGAGAGTTCTTAAGAGAGCTCCAAATAGAGTTCCGAAGAGACAATTAGCCAAGCTAAACGTTTTGACAATTGTTGTCTATAAGGACCATTCATCGGGGCTAAGCATAGAGCTCGGTAAGTATCGCCCGGATGGGCCTTCTACGGTTTCGGATACTGGGCAAGTAGGCTAAAGTAGAGCAGCAGAAACAGGCCTGCAGGGCCAATGTGTAGCCATGTACAAATTCTCAGTCACACAGCTATTTAGAAAACCATGCAAATCGATAGGGCTTCTTTCGATTAGTGTGGCATTGATGTTTCCTCAGTTTAGCTACTCAGCTGAAGACCTTCCGGTATTAGACTTGAGTATTCCCTTGCGATTGGACTTCTCTGGCTTCTGGGAGAAAGACTTTCGACGCAGTGATAATTGGGAAGATGAACTGAATCGCACCATGCGCATACGCCAGGAAGCCGCTGCAAGACAGCAGAGCAGCCCCTCCTCCGGCTTAGGAGTTACCCTGCCTCCAATTTCCGTGGGTAATGTTAATCTGGGCGGATCAGGAAGGCGTACTGCCAATATCGTTGATCTCGCTCGCCTCGCGGAATATATTAGCCGCCAATCTACCATTGAGATTATCCAGACTCGCAACGAGATTAGAGTGAAACGAGAAGGCGACGCTGATCTTGTTTGCGGCATGGACTACGGCATCATGCAAACCTTTTCCAACGAACATGGAGTCGAAGTTTGCGGCTGGGATGGTCAGCAACTGATTTTTCAAATTATGCTACCGGGTGACCTGGTAGTCGCCCATCGTTTCACCGTGGCCTCTAACAATAGCTCGCTGAATTTGGTTACCACTATTACCAGCAAGAACCGTGAGTCATTCAATTTAATTCAGGCTTTCAACCGTTACGACACCCCGTCCGACCCATTCGATTGCGAACAGACTCTTAGCAGAGGTATCGTGTGCAGCCAATCCGGTGCAGGCAGATAAGCATGAAGGCTCGAAGCAACCCTTACATACTTTGTGCACTGGCCCTGGTTCTTGCAAGTTGCCAGCAAGCTCCGCCACCCCCTCCGCCAAAACCAGAGCCAATTAATCCAGTTGGTGAGGTTTCTTTAATTCGAGCCGACGAAGCGCCTACTGAAGATCTCCTATTTGATATTGGCGTCATGGTGTTTACGGCTGAGAACAGAGCCGGCGCTAGAGCGGAACTAGGGGACTGGATCTTTGATGAAATTATTCAGAAGGAAACCATGTTCCTTCCCCATCTCTTGAAAGATACTTTGGAAGAATCCAATCAGTGGGGAGCCATCCGCGTTCTCCCTGATACTGATCCCTCTATGGATTTATTGGTATCAGGCGCCATTCTGAATTCCGATGGTCATGATCTTCAGCTTCAGGTAAAGGCTGAGGATAGTACGGGCCGTGTCTGGTTCGACAAAATATATTCCGATGCTGCAGTTGCTGAAGACTATCCGGAAGCCACAAGATTTGGCGCGGGAAACCGATTCGATGCAATCAACTTCGTAGATCCCTATGAAGACCTTTATGAAAAAATTGCCAACGATTTACTTGAATACCGAGAGCTGCAACCACCGCTTGAATTACAAAACATAAATCTGGTGGCTGACCTGGCTTATGCCATCGACCTCGCTCCCGAGTCTTTCTCCGACACCCTCAGTACCGATGAGCAGGGGTACATGAAGGTGAATATTCTGCCGGCTGAAAATGATCCAATGATTGCCCGCGTAGCGGACATGCGATACAGACATCATTTGTTTATCGATACTGTGGATGAGTATTACCAAACTCTCTACGACGATATTCAACCGGCCTATGTGTTATGGAGAAGATATTCCATCGATCAAATTCTCGAAGAAGAAGCAGCATTACTCGATGCTGCAACAAATGACTATGGCCGCTCCAATGGCTTTCTTTCTCTTAGCCAGCGCTATGATCGCTACAAGTGGAGCAAGATCTTTGAGCAGGAATTTACTCTACTTGCCTCTGGGTTTAACAACGAAACTGCTCCGGCTATTTTGGAACTCAATGAACAGGTCCATGGATTGAACGGAACCATGGAGCAACAATACAGACAGTGGCGAGGGATTTTACGAAGACTCTTCGAGCTGGAAACCGGAATAGAGAACTAACATTCCTAAATATTGACGATTATCGCCCAACTGATGAGCGCTATAATGATGGGTGCCACCATCAGAATTACCATTAGCTTAATACGAGTCATTTCGAGCTCCAGAGGGGTCGAGCTCCCATCCTAGCACTTTTGAATGAGGCTTAAGTAAGCGTATACTCGATAGCCATAGCATTTTAAAAGAATAAAATAAGAAAGAGGTGTTATTCATGTCCGAAGAACAAACCGCTAATAAATCCAAACGTCGCAATATTATTATCGCCGCTGCTGCTTCAATTACCATAGCGGCGATCGCCGGCTTCATGATCTATTCCTCAATCTGCCCCTGTGATCGCACACCGGGTGGGTTTCTATTAGGAGACAGGGCCGAAGAACCTGTTACTGACTGGACATTTGCCAACGATGTCGCACTTTGCCAGTTACAAATTTATGCCGGCATTCGTCCCCATGCCATTAATTTGAATTGCATGTCCACACCAGAGGGCGAACTCTATTTGAGCTGCTCCGTTTGCACTTCCAAGTATTGGGCAGGCAAGGTTGGCTCGAATGAATACGGAGTTATGCGTTTGGAAGGAGTCACCTATCCGGTTAGGCTGAATCGAGAAACCGATGACGCAGCCATGGACAGAGCCTGGGCATCACGAATCACCAAGCTGCAGACTCATGGAGGTGGACAGTTTAATCCTGTGCCAGCACTCGATGCAGAACGACCAGGGCATTGGTGGACCTTTCGAGTGACCTCAGATACTTAAGAGCTCAAACTTGTAGAGATTGCGAATACATGTCCAAGACGGTTGTGAGCTATTAAAGAGCTCCAATAAAAAGGCGAAGAACCTGAGGGTTCTTCGCCTTTTTGCATTCCTGCCTTTAAAACAAACTCTCTAAGCCTGCATTTTAAGCCAAAGCAGTCTCAAACAGATTGAGCAATCGGCTCCAGGCACGTTCGGCCTGGGCCTCGTGATAAGCCTGAGAATCCGGCGGACACCAGCCGTGAAGAGTACCTTCATAGACTTCGATCTCCGCAGATAACCCCGCGGACGCATAGGATTCCCGCAGAGTTTCCTTGGCCTGAGGATCATTCTCATCGTCGTTCGCCGCAACACAGTGGAGCATGCTGGCGGTGGTGTTGGGAATTAGAAGATGAGGGCTATTGTCTGCATCAGTTGCAAGCCCGCCGCCATGGAAAGTTCCTCCAGCGCCCATTCGCGAAGGCACCGCAGCTACTGTACGCATTACCATTGGACCGCCCATGCAGTATCCGGTTGTGCCGATCTTGCGAGAGGTATCTACTTCAGATTGTCTGTCCAGCCATGCCACCATGGCTCTGGCATCGGTGAAATGAGTGGTTTCATTCAGGTTGCGAGCCATTGGTAATACAATATTTCTAATTTCCGGATTTCCGAAGCTTGCACCCTCACCCACTACAGGAGAACGAGCATCGCGATAGAAAGGATTAACTACCAGTACCGAGTAACCTGACTGAGCCAGGCGTTTGCCCATCGCTCTAAAGGCAGGTCGCAGGCCGAGAATATCGGGCCATACGATAACCGCTGGATGAGTGCCGCTTGAAGGTCGTACGTAGTAGCAATCGGCTACGCCGTCTGAAGTAGTCACTTCAACATCAGACTCTGTAACGTCCTGAGCATTGGCTACCGGAGGAAGCAACATGGCTAAGCCTACCGCAGCTGAAATCTTGCCAAATTTACGCCGGGTCATCCCGCCCTGCTCTTTCAGAAATTCTTCAACATCTTTTTGGGTATCCAGATCACACATAGAGTCCTCCTCGAGCCCCCGACGGAGCATAAATTTATATTATTCTTCTCTCTGGAATATGAGAGTATTTGGGACTGAGGAAAAACACAATAATAAAAGCCAGTTAGTTACGCATAATCGCTGAAACGACTGCCTTGGCCACGGATTGCAATACGCTCTTGGCAGTTAGTCTTACACGCTACTTTTACACCACTACAGGTTAAGCCTATGTCCCGTTCATCACGACGCCGCTTTATCAAGACAGCTATGGGGACCGCAGCACTGGCCTCTCTACCTTCTCTGGCATTCGGACAAGCAAACGCCATGCGAGTTGCGACCATAGCCGGGACCGGTGTCGCCGGATATGAGCCGGAAGGATCCCGTGGCGCCAATGCCGCAGTAGCGCCTATTAATAATCCCTATGGGATTGTGATCGGGCCAGATCGCGCCCTGTATTTCTGCGAAGTTGATACCGGTCGCACGCGTCGACTGAACCTGGAAAATAATCGTCTGATGACCTATGCAGGAAATGGTATCAGCGTTTATACCGGTGAAGCCTCCCTCGCCACTCAAACATCTTTCGCAGCTCCTCATGAGATTCGCTTCGACGAGATGGGTAATCTTTATATTGTCGAACGCGACGGTCATTCTGTTCGACGAGTGGCTGCCAGAACCGGATTTGTTTCAAGAGTAGCTGGCACCGGTCGCCCCGGATTCGAAGGTGACGGAAAGTCTTCGGTGATTGCACTGCTTAGGCAGCCCCACAGCATCGCATTCGATGCTGATGGAAACTTACTGATCTGCGATATTGGTAATCAACGCCTGCGAAGTGTTAGCCGGGAAACAGGCAATATTAGTACGCTGTCTGGAACCGGCGAACGATTGCCCACACCGGATAATGCAGAACTCAGCGGAACTCCACTTCTAGGTCCTCGCTCCATCGACACCGACAATGACGGTAATGCCTATCTTGTCCTGCGCGAGGGCAACGCGGTTTTCAAACTGGACATCCGTGGCAATCGCTTACAAAGAATCGCCGGCACTGGTGAGAAAGGCTATAGCGGTGATGGCGGTTCTGCGATGGACGCCACCTTCAATGGCCCCAAAGGCATAGCCTATTCCCGTAGTGATAATAGTTTGTATATTGTCGATACCGAAAACCATGTGATTCGCAAGATGTCCCTTGCTACTGGTTTGATTGAGACGGTGCTGGGAACAGGCGAGCGCGGGGATGGCCCCGATGGCAATCCACTCCTGTGTAAACTCAATCGCCCACACGGTGTTTGCGTTGATATTGGTGTGGTGTATGTCACCGACAGCGAGAACCATCGAGTACGAGCTATTTCGAGGCTTTCTGTGTGAGTTGGCTAGACAAGCAATTGATGAATCACAAATAAGGAAAATACTTTTCACAATATTATTGGTTCTGAGTCCGCTATTTTCAGCGAGTTAACTTATGAATTAGTTGCTGCAGATCAACTACAAATAAAACTGCGACTGAGACAATCCGATGGTAAGGTGAGCATTGAAGTGTTTAATCTATATAGAGATTGAACAACTGGAAATTGGGCAGCCAAAATTCAGACACTTAGTCTTTAAAGAAAGAGCATCGAAAGAAAAAGGAGTAGTACGTGAGCGAAGAACGAATATTGGAACTGCTAAAAGAATTGCATCAGGAATTGAAAGGCACTGAAGGCCTGAGTGAAGAATTGGCAGGTACAGTTCAGAAACTGGAAGCGGATATCGCCGATGCAGTTAACCCCGATGTCGACACCAGCGAAAACACAATTCTGGATGATGCCATTGCCCTGGAAGCGGTGTTCGCCGTAAGTCACCCTGTTGCTGAAAAGCTGATCCGGGATGTAATCAATACACTGAGTCGAATTGGTATATAGCTACTAATTCATTGGGTGCAGTTCCACAGGAATTGCCCCTTCTCGGCTTCCCGCCACCACACCAACGACTTGATCCCCCCAGGTATACTTCTCGCGCATTAGCTGATTTATCAGCTCGCTTTTCTCTGGCCTGTCTTCTGTCGTATATCGGCGAGTCTCTCCGTTGCGAGTCAATTCGATAGACGAACTTGCCTCGATTCGACTATACCAACCCGAACCATCAGCACCTGTGCGCAGGTATTGGAATCCATCGTCGTCCACCATCCATAGCCTGGTAGTTACCATTTCGCCACTAGCATCCGCGACGTGCAGCTCTACGACTTCCACTCGCTCCGACGCAATCTGGGTAATGCCTAGAATCGCGATGACTACTATCAGTAATCCAGCAACACAGAAAAGCACAATTTTCACAAATTTGTTCATCAGCTAACTCCCTAAACTGCCTTGGCAATGAAAACACTTTAACATTAAACTATTTAATATTAAAGCTTTTTGCCTTATAATGCCCAAACGCACAGCAGCCAATGGGTATAGCCATGAATGACCGACCTAAACAAGCGCCCGATCCCTCAATAGTTTTCAATTTTTTAACTGAAGTGGGCATAATTTCCCAGCTTTCCACCAGCCTGTTTGAACGAGCCTTGCCCGATGGGCTTACCAGTTCGCAGTTTTCCGTACTCAACTGGTTCAGCCGCGTTGACAATGAAGCTTCTCCCGGCCGACTGGCCGCCGCATTCCAGGTCACTGCAGGCGCTATGACAAATACTCTGAAGAAGCTGGAGGCCAAAGGTTTGGTGACCATCGAGCCGGATGCTACTAGTGGCCGACAGAAGAAGGTCACCCGCACGATAAAGGGTGAAGAAACACGGAATCGGGCTATTGGGGCAGCGGCTCCGGTTTTCGAAGAATTTGCATTGCTCTTCGGCGAAACAGAAATCCCGCAGCAACTTCCGGTTTTGCAGAAAATGAGAAAGCATCTCGATGAACGTCGTTACTCTTGATAAGTTAATAGAACACGGCCCGCAGCCCTTAAAAGTACCCTGGTCTCATCTTGTGGTGCAAAAGAGGCTAATGCACTAATATGGCCCATCAACACAGCTAGCAAATAAAAACAATCAGTACAGAAATACTGGGAATCGCCATGACTCTTTCAAATGATACGCAGACTAATACCCGAACCGGAACTACAACAGCACTGATTGCTATTGTTTCAGCTTCACTACTCGCCCTGCTCGCCGCTTGCAGTGAACCCACATCAGAGCCTGCTCCCCCTGAATTAAGTTTTGCAGAATCTTTCCAGACCCAACTCATTCAGGCTCAGCCTGGTGACGTAATTAGTGTTCCGGCCGGTATTCATGAATTCAATCGCAGCCTATCTCTTACTGTGCCAGGTGTCACAATTAGAGGCGCAGGCATGGATCAGTCTATTCTGTCTTTCAAGAATCAGGTTCAAGGCGCAGAAGGACTGTTGGTAAGCGGTGATGATTTCACCATCGAAGATATCGCCATCGAAGACACGGTTGGCGATGCCTTGAAGATCAATCAGAGCACAAATGTTGTAGTGCGAAGAGTTCGAACTGAATGGACTCGCGGCGCCCATACTGATAACGGCGCTTACGGAATTTACCCAGTACAAACAAGCAATGTATTGATTGAAGGCTCGGTGGCGATTGGCGCATCCGATGCCGGAATCTATGTCGGCCAATCTAATCAGATTATCGTTCGGAATTCCCGCGCGGAATACAATGTGGCGGGAATAGAAATCGAAAACTCTACGTATGCTGATGTCTATGACAATGTAGCTACAAACAACACCGGCGGAATTCTAATATTCGATCTACCAAACCTACCCGTCCAGGGCGGTCAGGCAACTCGGGTTTTTAATAATCAAATATTCGAAAACAATACCGAAAACTTTGCACCAATAGGGAACATTGTCGCCAATGTTCCGGCCGGTACTGGGCTACTAATTCTTGCCAACGACAATATTGAAGTATTCGAGAACAGCTTTGCTGACAACAACAGTGTAAACATTATGATTTATAGCTTCACACTGGGCGGCAGAACAATAGAAGACCAAAACTACGACCCCTTCCCGGAGCAGATATATATCCATGACAATGAATTTGTCGGTGGCGGCACTGTGCCTGCCCATGCTCTGTTAAAAACATGGCATGCCGTAACCGAGGAAAATTCTCCGGACGTGGTTTGGGGTGGACTGATGAAGGAAGGTGGAAGTATAGAGAATCTAATCTGCCTAGGTGAAGGCAGCGACACTAGTTTTCTCAATCTAAAAGGCGGATTGGACTCAAACGATTTCAGTTACGATACTGCCGATCATCAGTGCAGTCTGCCCAGATTATCGGAAATATCTTTTGAATTTAAAGCCGGGGATTAATACCCCCCTGGCTCTGCATCACTTGATCCAACCTAAAAGATCCACTATTGGACGAACGAAGATGATGAAGCCGTTGAAGATTGGCTTACTGGTGGTCGGCGTCCTCATGGCGGGGACACTCTTGACACTGCGAGTGACCGGACTGGCGCCGGGACATCCCAGTGCAGAGGAATATGTCAGCGCCAGCCGGTCGGCTAGGCCGGGATTGTGGTTGACGGGGGAGGTTGTCCATGAGGCGGTTACGAATTGGGACTGGGTCGACCAGTTCAGTGACGCCTTCAGCGAGAATGCAACCGAACTTGAGACTCGTACCTGGTACGGTGTCCCCCATTCCGTCACGGTCCTACTGGTTCCGCGTGGAGACAAACTCTACCTGCAGTCGAGTGCGCAAACATTTAGATTGAACAAGGAGTTTCCCTACGGCAAGGCGTGGTGGCGAAACGTCGAGCGCGATCCGCGTGTGCGCCTGAAGATTGGTGGAAAGATCTACGAAATGACGGTGGTATTGATCCAAGACCAGGCCGAGGTTGCCCGATTGCGAGGGGGGAGAGACGCTATAGTGAAAGAGATGGCTGCCGGCGGGAACGAATACGTCACTGAGGAGTGGCACTATTGGCGCGTTTACCAGCGAAACGTGCCGGAATATGGGTCAGGGTCTACAGCTGTTCTATAGACTTTATTGAACTTCAGGTAAATAAACAGTTCGCTCCTGGCCGAATGCAGTCACTGGAAAAGAAGATACAATTAAACAAAATAAGTATCTCGAAAAAGTAAATAGAATACATAGCAACAGATTTAGTTTGTATTCATCGACACTGAGGATTTGCAATGAATAAGCGAAAGCTCGCTGGAATCTTGATCGCAATGGTGCTGCTGGCCGGAGTGTTAGGCTGGTTGTTCACGGCCCCGTACCTCGGCAATACGGGACTTGCTCGTACGCCTGGTGTAATCATTGGAGGTACACCAACTCCACCACTGGAGGACTTCTCCCCGCTCAATGAACGCTTTCCGGGCCCTATACGCATGAAGCAAGCTGGGTTTCCACCGTTTGTTACCTATGTATCTTGGGTGGGCACTCCTGATGGTGTAATTACAGCCACCCATCCGGACGGCGCATTATGGGCGCAGCACGTGAGAGACTACGGCGGTGATGGATGGCTGAGAATTGGCGAAGCGACTTACGCGATGGAGGCCATCGAAATTTTCGGTGACGAGCGCATCACCATGATGGAGCAGTGGGCAGCCATGGCGGGAATAACGATAGATGATTCAATTTATGAGGGGGCAGAACCACTCCGTAATTGGGAGGTCTTTTTCTGGAAGGCTAGATAACAGAAGTCCGAAAGATAGCTAATAGACTGCACTAGTAAGAGTGACTACAACTCGTAATTGACTGACTGGTCTCGTTCTTGGCCGAAAGCCGCCGGTGACAAACTGAATAGCAACAAGTTCATGGAGGCATTGTAATTAACCCTATCTCTAAACTGACGTTTACGTTTTTCGTATTGTTAAGCTCCCTCACATCCTTGGCTCAATCTGCAGACGAGGAGTTCTCGAGTTTCTCTTTTAATGCATCGAGTGGGCTGGAAATGCCCTATAGGCTCCACTCACCATCTATCGAGGCGGGGACAGTAGTGCCGCTAATTATCTATCTACATGGCTCCGGTGGCTGGGGTACAGACAATGTAAAACAGATTTCAGGCGGTAACACCCATGGCACTCGATTGTGGCTTAAGTCAGAAATTGCTTCAGAGAATCCAGCCTATGTATTGGCTCCCCAAATACCACGCCCGCAGCTGTGGGGTGCTCCTGATTCTGAAGAGCTAGCCCCTTATGCCGAAGTGTTAGTAGAGCTAATCAATCAAATAAAGTCAGAGTTGCTGATTGATGAAAACCGCATATATATTATGGGACAGTCTCTAGGGGGAATTGGCGTATGGGATATTATCGCCAAGCGTCCTGACATCTTTGCGGCAGGTGTTCCAGTTTGTGGAGCAGGTAATACCGACCGCATAGTCAATGCACGGAATATAGCCTTGTGGGCGTTTCACGGAGCGATGGATACTACTGTTCCCGTAGCAGGCTCTAGAAACATGGTCACAAGCTTGGAAGCGGCCAAAGGGAATATCCGATATACAGAATATCCGGATGTTGGTCATAATTCCTGGGAGCGGGCATTTGCAGATCCAGGGCTTTCGCAGTGGTTGTTTTCTAATGTCAGGGGGCAATCTCAGAAGTGAGACAAAGATAAGCGTCGGCTCTTGGCCGGAAGCCGCTCTTCAATTCTGCTCAAGTCTATCCAACGCCGCTCGTGCCTGACTGTAGCCGCGACTGGCTGATTCTTTGTACCAGCTAATCGCCTCATCAATGTCACGACCAACTCCACGGCCTTCTTCAAACATTACTGCCAAACGAAATTGGGGTATTGCATCGCCTTGTTCCGCTGCTTGGCGCCACCAATAAACTGCTAGTGAGTCATCTTGAGGAACTCCACTGCCTGATGCGTAAATATTTCCCATATTGTGTTGAGCTAGCATGTTGCCCATCAGAGCAGCCCTTCTGTACCAAGTAGCTGCTTCAACAAGATCGGTAGTATTACCAAGGCCCTCAGCATAGGAGGTTCCCATTAAAAAATTAGCTTCTGCAACTTCTTCTTCAGCTAAGCGCTCGACATCCTGTATTACACTTGATGCAATTTGCTGAGCTAAACTCCTGTCCTGCAAAAAACCCATTCGACCCGTGGAGTGAACGCGGGCGATCCACATGACGGCTAGGGTGTCTTGAGTTGCTGCCGCTCGCTCAAGCAACATTCGAGCTCTTTCATCATCGACATAACCAGCAGCTCCCGTATACCAATCTATGGCATTCGCCAAATCAGTGTTTAGGTCGGGTGTAACGTTACAGCCACCAACTATGAGCAAGCAGATTACCAATACACATTGACGGAAAAAGAGAAGCATAAGGTAATGTATCTTACAGCGTCATGGGCATGTCAAATATTATTTCCTCTCGGCACTTGGTCTGGATCTAAAGCAAGCATCTGTTACAGACCTAAACTAGCCGGATGAGCGATTACAGAAAATTCTCAATTTAACCCTACAAATAGGAATTGAAGATGTTATAGGGGCGTTTATGTTAGTCTTTTTTTTAAACAACTATGCAAATATTGAGAGGGACCAAGCCAATGATGAATTTCGAACTATTTTTTTCTCTTGCTAGCTTACTCGCTATGGGCGGATGGATAACTCTATTGGCGTCACCGCTCATTCCTCAATGGTCAGACCGAATTGCTGGCTTAATCATCCCTGTGTTGTTGTCAGCTGGATACGTGGTGCTCATTTTATTTTTCTCCTCAAGTGAAGAAGGTGGGTTCGGCAGCCTTGCGGAAGTCACAATACTCTTTTCACATGAGGATGCTGTGCTAGCGGGATGGGTGCACTATCTGGCTTTTGATTTACTGATTGGTGCCTGGGTATGCAGAACTGCTCGACGTGAGGGGATAAATTTTTGGTTCGTGGCTCCCTGCTTACCCTTAACTTTAATGTTAGGGCCTGCTGGCTATCTAGCTTTCAATGCAGTGCGTCTCATCCCTAGAAAAAAACAACAAGCTGGTGACGAGAGTTCTTGAAAGTAGCTAGTGCTGAACGCTCGGAACTAGCTATAAACCTGCTTCAATATTTCACCGGCACCCTGTGCCAATAAATCCTTAGCTACGGCGATTCCCAAACTGTCGGGATCGTTCCGTGGTCCCCTTGCCTCGGCTGTGTAGCTAAGACTTCCATCGGGGGCGCCTACCAGTCCTCGCAGCCAAAGCTGATCTCCTTCAAGAATTGCGAAGCAGGCTATAGGAACCTGGCAGCCTCCCTCAAGATGCTTATTCATAGCTCTTTCTGCCAGTACACAATCTGCAGAGTCGGCATGATGCAATGGGGCTATCAGTTGCTGAATTTCGGTATCTGCCAATCGACATTCAAGACCCAGAGCGCCTTGTCCGCCTGCGGGCAGGCATAATTCGGGAGTGAGTGTTTCAGCAATGCGCTTATCAAAGCCCAATCGCTTCAAACCGGAGGAAGCCAAAATGATGGCGTCATACTCATCCGCGTCCAATTTTGTAAGGCGGGTATTCACATTGCCTCTGAGATCCAATACTTTCAGGTCGGGACGCAGGGCTTGTAGCTGACATTGGCGACGAAGGCTGCAGGTTCCCAATCGAGCACCGATGGGGAGGTCTTCAAATCGATCAATGGTATTGGAGACGAATGCATCGCTTGGGTCGTGTCTCTCACAGATAACTGCCAGACCCAGGCCTTCAGGAAAATCCATGGGGACATCCTTCATGGAATGCACGGCGATGTCGGCTCTACCATCGAGCATGGACTCTTCCAATTCTTTCACGAACAAGCCTTTACCACCGACCTTGGCCAGCGGCGCGTCGAGAATTCGATCGCCCTTGCTTGTCATTGGCAGCAACTCAACCACAAGATCAGGATGGAGTTCTTCCAGGCGAGCCTTGATGTGTTCCGCTTGCCATAAGGCGAGTGCAGATTTTCTGGTAGCGATCCGCAACGTGGACTGTTCTGACATAATTATTCAACCAATTAAAATATAACGGCCCCGAAGCTGAGCTTGCGGAGCCGTTGTAATGATAGCCTATTTGTCGACTAGTAATCTCTACTCAAAAACAGAGCTATTTCCACGAGCGATTTCCATCAAGGTATTCTTGAATCCCGGCAATAGATAGCCTTCTTCTATCAAGGCATCTGTCGCGTCTTCATACTGCGAAAGATAGTCATCAAAAGATGAATACAAGGCATCAATGGAACTTCTAGAATCCCGTGATTGCGCCGCTGCCGCTGTGTTTGCCGGGAGAGGAATATAGCCTCCAGACAATCGAGCAAGAGACTTCTCCGCACCTGTTGCAGGCGCTCTGAGATTCCAAGGAATGAAAGTAGCAAGTGGCACCTGAGTCAACGGAGGCAATATTGTACTGCTAGCGGAATCGTTGTTATCAAGGTTCACCGCCGGTACCAATGCTTTGTAGTAACTGCTGGAGGACTGTGGGTGATTATCGACAATGCGCTGATCATCCCAACGATCTCCATAGTCTACATACGCTGGCTGGTACAGGGCTGAAGGATGGTTCACTCCAGCCATTCTATTCCAGGCGTCGCTGTTTATTCCTCGCTCGGTATGGGAAGGCACTAGAGAACCATCACTGATTCTAGGATAACGGGAGGCCGGTGGCTCTTCACCTTCTGCAACCCAATTATACATGGCGACCAACAGCGAATCAGCGAACGGAGCCCACATGTTTGGATTCCGCGGCAACTGACCCGAAGTTGCTTCTTGAGGAATTCCATCTCCTGAACCATGCTGCGAACCGCCGATAGTATAGAAACGCACCTCGTCTGGAAGTACTGCATCTTCCGTACCTTCCGGATTGGTGTGAGGCAGGGAACCCGCCCTTACCCAATATTCATTTGAAGTCTGGATGTGCATTAACTTGGGCAGGGTGTTGCTGGCGCGGGCCTTTCGCAATACGCCATCAGTCTTACCGGTAAAAGGATCTGTGCTGTCACCATAGGTAAACGGAAACAAATCATTTGGGAAGAGATGATTGGACTGTTGACCATTTGTTCTTGTGGGCATGGCGAATCGGTTGTTGAACATGCCATAACCACTTCCCGCGATTACAGGGATAACTCCATCGAAAACCTTTCGCCCTTCCAAGTCCGCATTAAATCCGTCGTACATAAACTGGCGTAGCAAACGACCACTCTGAGAATTTCCCCAGGCAACCGTGTGATCAATCTCGGGGATGTTCAGAGCTTCAAGCTCTTCGCTACCTTCACCACCAAATCGGATAAGGGAAACCACATCACGAATGGCCGACATTCCCGCTCCAGCGAGAACGGGGTTTTTGGCTTCATAAATAAGCTCGTAGATATAGCCGGGCTGAAAACCACCCTCAAGATTAATCTTGATTATCGGCTGATTGGATTGTGGTTCTGGCTGAACATCCAAAGTGAACTGTGATCTCTCTAGCGGGACTCGGGGATCATCCTGATACAGCCTCCGATTGAGAGTGGCATTTCTCATTCCCTGCTCGGTGGGCTCATAGGCTAGATGCCTGCTAGTGGCTATATTCACATCGTTAGACTCACTACTAACACTAACTTCATATCGTACTTCGCCGGTAATAGGCGCGGATGTAGTTCCAACAATGGGAGCATGCAGGCGAATTCTTGTATCTGAGGGCGTGAGTTCGTTAATCCAGCCTGTTACGAGATAGGTAAAACCCATAGCGCTGAGAGGGTGCTGTAGAGAAGCTTCCGGAGCCACTCGACTGCCGCCTCTATTATTTACGCTGTAGAGCAGACCCCCATTGGCGATGTCTTCGGAAGGTACCAAGATTTTGAAATCCGCCACATATTCAATCAGACCATCACCGTTCAAGGGCGCATATTGAATGTCGGTAATCGCTGCGTTGGCCGGATCATTCGGGTCCAGTGTTAGATGAATACCGCCACTGATGCTTTCATAGGTGAAATCTACTGCGGGATCGGAAATCGTCGCCCGATCGTGGATATGGATGCTGGTGACCTGTCCACTGACGGGTAAAGCCAGAATCAGAAGAAATGCTGCCAGACTAATTTTAAAGGATCTAAAAGAGTTCATAGTAGTACCTGGTTTTTGGATTTTGATGCCTATCTAGACGTCGCTAATGTTTTTCCTTAGTTAGTTACTGCCCAGTTTTTAACATTTCAAATCGAGAGTCAATGCCTGTTGGGAACAAGCAGGCAGATTAGGCCCTGACAGCCTTTTCACGGCCTGTCAGCAATGGTGTGAGAGCGGTAATAATCGATCCAAGGATGAGTAATGCAGCACCGGCGATGGAAACCCAACCCAGACGATCGGAGAATTCGTAATTGGGGTTTATCAGCACCACCAACTTCAGTGTGCCGATAGTGAACACTGGCGCCAGAGCCAGAACTGCACTTACCTTGGAGGCATGCCAATGATTCAGGGATTCAGCAAAACAGCCATAGGCTATCAAGGTATTAATGCAACAGAAAAGTAAGATGAAAAACTGCGCCTGGTTGAGATCAAATAATTCTCCCGGGCTAGAAAACGGCAACAGTACCAGACTGGAAAATACATAGATGACAAACAGGATTTGTACCGAAGAAAAATTCTGCGACAACTTCTTTTGTAACAAGGCATAAACTGCCCAGGTGATGGCCGCAATAATCACAATTATCACGCCCAGAGTTTCTCTATTATCCAGATTCGACAAAGCGGAAAGTCTGTCATCGAAAAACAGCAAAAGACCAATAACAATCATCAGCGTGCCACCAAGCTGAATTTTGCTGAAGGGCTCCTTGTAAAATACCACACCGCCAAGGATCAGGAATAGTGTACTCAGTTGTATAACCGCTTCACTGGTTTCACCATTGACGAAGTTCAAACTGTAATTAAACATGAAATAGTTTATGCAAAGCATTGTTGAAGCAATAAACAATATCCAGCGGGTAGAACCACTGATGTTGCGAAGATCAGGAAGTTGTCTGCGAGACAGTAACCACAGAAACAACACAGCAAATGCAGCAAAAAACCTGTACCAGACAATGGTGACTGCATCCATGGCAACCAACAACTCTTTAAGTGCTACGGGCAGAACTCCCCATAACATTGCTGATATGAGAGCCAGGCTCAGCCCGGTTATCGGTTTATGATTGGATGCTTCCATTTAGAAATATTGGTTTCACAATTCAGAGAATGAAAGAGAACATGCAAGTCACGCCTTGTGATTTGCATGTTATAAGAAGATTGGAGTTCAGGAATTTTTATAGGCCGTTGTTTTGGTAGTACACAACATTCCTTGTTCCCGCGCCGATGCCGACAATATCCTTGAATCCATCGCCATTGAAGTCTTCAATGGCAAGACCGGAAACAGCAATACCACCTATATCAAGATCGATGCGACGCCATTCGCTAGCCTCACCCGTGTTCTGGTATATCGCCAACTGGTATGGCTCTGAGCGGCCGCCTGCAACTATTTCATCAACACCATCGTTATTCAGATCGGCAGTAAGTAAACCATGGCCGTTGGAAAATCCTGTTTCTATAACAGCTCTACTCCAAAGACCATTGGTAATATTGCCTTCGGTATAGACTACAATTTCATTGCCATGCCAGGGTTCTACTGTTGCCACAAATCGCTCGCTACCATTCATGGTTCCAACATCTACTTCGCTAGATCCGATCTGTGGCCTATCTGCGTCCTGCTTACCTGCAGCTATCTGTGAGCGTGCAACTTGCTCTCCTCGAGTAGCAAGTTGAAAAAGATGTACCCCATAAAAACTGGCCGAGAGCATGTCATCACGACCATCATTATCCCAATCCACAATGTCTAAACCATGTGACAATTGTAATGATTCGTTCAGAACAACACTCGGCCATCTGCTCACGCTCAGATCCTCAGGAACTGAATAAGCCTTGAGCTGAAGGTCAACATCATAGAGAGGAGATGTGGCCCCCACTCCAATTATTGGAAGATTAACAAGTTCATCGTTGCCATCTCCATTGATGTCGGCCCATTTAATACGATGACTAGTAGGCACCTCATCGATATAGTGCATTTCCCATTCCTGATTAACCGTCGGGTTACCCGGATTTTCTAACCAATGAAGTAAACCTCCTTCTGTAGATGCTCCCAGATTAAACGCACTGGCAAGCACTATATCAGTATCACCATCACCATCGATGTCTCTCGGTGCAGCGTCGATATTGCCCTGTGCAACTGTGGATATTACATATTTTTCCCAGGTAGGATTCTTATACCAAGCGAATTGAGCCGGGTTTGTTGATAGAGCGATAATGTCAGTAAGTCCATCGCCATCCATGTCAGCGGCCTCGACGCCATATCCCCCGCGCATGGTCTCGTCCAGGGTAAATTTTTCAAAATTCACGAAGGAACGCTGGGCATCAGCCATCTGGCAGGCTGTGAGCAGGCCGGTGAAGAGAATCCCAATTTTTAGCTTGGTTCCGATCTGAGCTTGATATGAACTATTCATTATTTTTATCTCATACTGATTTATCGAGTTGTACAAAAACACATGTCCACAGATTATACGGCATCCAAGGGGATCAGCCAGCACTTACTGAGCGGCAATCCAGGGTCTATTGCTAATGAGCATGCATTAAGGGCGGTACAGATTTAGCAAGAGGGGAATGCTTACGGCAAGAGAGGGCCAGGCTAGTTGATCTTGATATGGTGAGAGAATCTGGCGCTTAGAAACTCCATTTGATCTGCCAATACATTGTGATTACACAGATAAAGGAATTCATACTGATTGGGCACAAAGGGAATTGCCAGCAATTCCATGTTCGCCTCTTCAGGCAGCCTGTCTGCCTTTCGGTTATTACACCGCCTGCAGGAACTGACCACATTGGTCCATCTGTCTGCGCCACCTTTGGAAAGTGGGTGTACATGATCGCGGGATAGATCACTCAATGGGAATATTCCACCGCAATAGAGACAGAGGTTCTTATCTCTTCTGAAGAGGAATCTATTTTCCAGCGGGGGCTCAAAATTGTTCGTATGAACTTTGCCTTCGCAGGCAATAATACTCGGGAGTTGCAAGACTGATTGCACACCGCAGCGGTTGTAGCCACCGTGCATTTCGAAGACAGTATCCCCGAGAGACCAAATAACCTGATCCTTAACCAGGAGAGTCGCCGTCTCTTCACGGGTCAACCAGCTAACCGGTGTTCCTGCCTTATTCAGTCTGAGAATTTTTGCGTTCAAGCTTTTTCGACCTCGCCACCTTCCAACACGAGGTGGAAGAGTTAGACATTGAGAAAGAGAAACTTAAAAAATCAAAAAATTGGGAAAATAGAAAGAGCAATCACACTGCTACCACTAGTTTATCGGCGACTTTGCCCGACACTAAACCCAGCTAATAAAATAGCAAGGGTGTTATAACGCTTCAAGCAGTTTTATTGCGAGACTTTTGGATTTTGCTCCAGCCGCCATTGCTTAACCAGTAGCCAGTTTGCAGAAGAATTAGCAGAGCAAAAAACAGAGGGAAGGTTCCAAAGTCTGCCCCACCCACCTGAAAAAAGAACACCGCATTATAATAGCGATCTTCTGTGGGATGATCTGCTGTAACGACACCAATGTAGGTGCCCTTCTCGTCAAAGGTATGGCTGGCGCGCAAGAATCCACCCGGCTCGACTACCGGCTGCTGATAAAAAACTGTTACCGCTTCCAGGTCATCCATTGCCTGAACGTCTTCCCATGTGGCATAGCGACCCAATTGGTTCACATCTCGAATGATACGAAAATCTACAGCCATGTCAGACAAGAGGTTGTGAAGATACTCCATAACAAATACCGACCGGGTGACATCGGGAATGTCCTCGCAGAATTCATCGGCGCCTCGAGAGTCTGGCTGGAAAACAGTGAAATGGGCTTCGAGAAAATCGACACTTATCAGACAGCGATCATCCGTGAGGGTAACGCTGCCATGGGCAAGCGCAGAGCTACTTACAAAGCAGGAGCAAAAAGCCAGCCACAGAGAAAGGGCCAGTGATAGCTTTGCTGAAGGCTGCTTTGGAGCTTTGCTTGAAGGTGCGGCTGAATTCATGGGTAAGATCAGGGCTGGCAAAAACGGCGCCCACCTTACCACGGAATAATACTGCCATCATAGTTAAAGAAACTGCCGGTCTCACTCTGGCTCAAACTAGCAATTACTCCCATCATTCCTGACACACTGGTGTTGGTGTCTATCAGTGCGTTAGGCCCACCCATATCCGTTAACACCCAACCTGGATGAAGCACCGCCATAGAGAAACCCTCATCGGCCAGATCCACCGAGAGACTTTTTACAACGGAATTTAGAGCAGTCTTGGAACTTCGATACACGTAGGAGCCGCCGCCAGCATTGTCGGCTATAGATCCCATCTTGGATGTTACATACAGCAGCTTCTTGTCTTTGCCCGCACGAAGATTTTCTACGATGAGTTGGGTAAGCAGCATTGGCGCAATGCTATTGATCTGGAATACTTCAGACCAGAGCTTGCCATCCACTTCTCCGAAGCGAGTGGTCTTCGGACCATAGACGCCAGCATTGTTTATGAAGATATCTATCGCTTCGCCTCCGAGGCGCTGAGGGAAGCTTTCCAGGGATTCACTGTCATTAACATCCAATTCCAATAGTTTAAGATTGGCGGAGTCATTGGACAGAGCCTGCAAGTCGGAGGCGGAAGAGATGTCCCTACAGGTAGCGATAACTTTGTCTCCCTGTTGAAGGAATTTTTTGACGAATTCAAGGCCTATTCCCCGATTGGTCCCTGTTATCAGTACTGTTGCCATTTCTATTGCTGCTCCTATGTTTGTCACTCGATGGGGCAATCTACCTGCCATAGCTGGATCAGTCAAAAGGAAACGAATCTACGCCAATCGGCGATAGCTGTAACGATGAAGCCCCTTGTGTCGTCTGATATACTCAGCCGTCGCGTATCTACTATGTTAACAGCAGTATCAAAACAGCATCGACGCTCGCTTAAAGGCATTCAGCAGTAATGAATAAAAAACGTGGTTTCCAACTAAGTTCCAGTAAGATGTCGATGATTCGAATGCTTCCGGTTCTTACTTTACTCCCATTCACAACCAGCACTTTAGCTCAGGAGCCAGAGCAGATAGTGGTAGTTGGTGTAGTTCCTTCCGGTGCAGGTATTGACCGGACAAAGATCCCCTTTCCAGTACAGAGCGCCAATGCCGCTGGGCTCGAAGATGCCAACGCTGTGGGCATTGCCGATTTCCTTCGTCAGGGTTTTTCCAGCATCAATCTCAATGATGCTCAGAACAATCCCCTTCAACCTGATTTACAGTATCGAGGATTTACTGCTTCTCCTTTATTGGGTCTTGCCCAAGGTTTGGCGGTTTACCAGAATGGTGTGCGTATTAATGAGCCCCTAGGTGATTCCGTCAATTGGGATCTACTGCCTCAGTCGGCTATCCAGAGCATCACCCTTGCCGGTGGTTCCAACCCCTTGTTCGGGCTTAACAGTCTCGGCGGCGCCCTCGCTATCGATATGAAAGATGGCTTTACCTTTGATGGCGCTAGCATTGAATTGAATACAGGATCATTTGGACGTAACACTGGCAACATCGAGATGGGCGACAATGATGGCACTTTCGCCTACTACGGAAATTTAGAATTTTTTGAAGAAGATGGCTGGCGTGATGCATCGAATTCAGAAGCGATTAATTTTTACGGCAGCGTTGGTTGGCGTTCCGAAACCAGCCAACTAAATGTTAACTACCAATACGGTGATTCAAAGTTAATCGGAAATGGCGCATCACCGGTTGAATTGTTGGCACTGGATAGAGAAGCGCTTTTTACCGGCCCGGACATTACCGAAAATGATATGCAGATGTTGAGTCTGGATTTCAATCACGACATCTCCGCGAATATCAGTTTCGGCGGAAATATTTTTTATCGCAAGAACAAGACGGACTCTCTTAATGGTGATGGCTCCGAGTTTGCAGTGTGCGCATTTGGTGGCATGGATCAATTGATCGAAGGTTTGGAAGACGACGACCTGGCAGAATTGGGTTTGGATGATGACGACATTTGCGATTCCCAATTTGCAGACAGCGATGGGCTTGAAAATTTTCTCAACCTGACAGCGGCGCTAGCGGGCGAGGAAGAAGAGTTTAATATTCAAAGCTTCGAAGGTGAACTTTCCGGAACCGGCCTTCTTAGCGACGAAGCGATCAACAATCTGAGCAATAGAACTCAGGAAAGTACCGGTGCCGATTTTCAATGGACACTGCGTGGAGACTTCCTTGGATACAGCAGCCAATTAATAGCCGGTGGCGCTTACTTCAAGGGCGAGTCCAATTTCAATTCTGTTCTGGAGCTCTCTGAGCTTGATCCAATTACCCGACTTACTCTGGGTTTAGGTCTCGGCACTTTTGTCGACGAACAGGCGACTTCGATTAACGCAGAGACAGAATCCAGTAGCCTCTACTTCACCAATACTATGGACCTGAGAGCAAACGTTGCTCTTACAATCTCTGCCCGCGCCAATAATACTGACGTTAATCTTAGAGATAAATCCGGCGAGCGTCCGGAGCTAAATGGCAGTCACAATTTCTTCCGAATTAACCCTGCCATAGGAATCACCTGGCAAGCCAGTGAAGATCATAACTTCTATGCCTCATACAGCGAGTCCTCCAGAGCGCCAACTCCCATAGAGCTGGCCTGTAATGAAGGTGTTTTCGAGCTGGCAGTTGCCTATGCGATCGAAGACGGTGAAGACCCTGAGGATGTGGAGCTGGAATGCCGACTACCCAATGCCTTCCTTGCCGATCCCCCTTTAGATGATGTGATCGCCAAGAGTTTCGAGCTAGGAGCACGAGGCTTCATTGGAGAAGTTAGCTACTCTGTTGGGCTTTTCCAGACCAGCAATACCGATGACATTCTGTTTCAAACAACAGGTCGCTCAACCGGCCTGTTTGCCAATGTAGACGAAACCAGAAGAGCTGGTTTCGAGAGTAACCTACGGGGCCAATACGGAAACCTGGATTGGATGCTTGCCTACAGCTTTGTCGACGCCACCTTCGAAGACAATTTCCAGGTACTCAGCCCCAATCATGATTTCGCCGATGACGAAGGCGAAGTGTCTGTGCGCCGCGGAGATCGGATCCCTGGTATTCCGCAGAATCAATTCAAGTTAGTCGCCGACTACAAATTTGGTGGCGGACTAGTTCTCGGTCTCGATGTGCTTAAGAATGATGAGCAGTTTATTCGCGGCGATGAGTCCAATCAACTTGATGAAGTAGATGGTTATACGGTTGTGAATTTGCGCGCTCGTTATGCAGTAAATGAGAAATTCGAAATCTTCGCCAAAGTCGAAAACCTGTTTGATAGAGAATTCGAAACCTTCGGCTTACTGGGAGAAGAACCTGGTGAAGTTGAAGTTCCTATTATCGAAGACATGACTATTCCAATATTTCTGGGTGCAGCTCCGCCGAGAGCAGGATTTATTGGAATTCGTTACTCGTTCTGATTTATTAGTTCGAGAGTATCTCGCTTCGAAGCAACTGCTCAACTCGATGATCAAAAGTGTTTAGCAAAGGATCAAAGGGGCCAGATCAATTTTATTTTTGAGTGTTCCCTGGTTTTAACTGCCGAGTTCACACTTGAGGAATCGAAACGTTCTCTAGTAGTAAGCGAAGCTGAAGCTTGAGCTCTTCCAGTCGTTGAGGATTTAGGCTGAGTTCATGCAGTGCACGGGTTGAGCTCTCAAATACCAGTTGTGTATCCGAGTTGGGTTGCACGTAAAACTCCAGCACGCTCTGCTGGGCATTCGCCAGGAGTGAAAGGGTTTTCTCATCCGCGCCAGAAGAAAATAACTGCAGCAAATCCTGGTAGTTGGCTCTGGCACTGCTGGCCACAGCCTGCATACGAAGGAAGTCGGCGATGATGAGTTCGTATTGATCGGCTGATTGCTGCCATTGTGCAGCTTGCAACAGCATTGCCTCGCGCTGCTCCGACTCGACGTTCGCCGGTGGAAACGAAAGTGCTCGGGCATAGCGCAGCATTTCAATGTGCTCGTATTGCAGAAAGTCGTAGTGCGCAACCTGCCCGGAGCGGATGCGTTGCATTTCTTCAGAAATCTTTGTCGGTGCCTGAACTGCATGCTCCAATGCTACTGAATATTCTTCTTCATGCTGGCTGGCCAATACTGCCGGACCGGGCAGGATTGGTACGCTTCTTGGTACTCCATCCCCAGCCTTCTGGCTCACGTCGCAGTCCAAGGTGATTCCATAGTTTCCGCTCACTGAGCAGTCACCTACCATACCGAGGCTATCTCCCAATGAACGCAAAAATGCGACGATTTCATCGATATCACTATTTTCCAGATATCGGCCTAATTCGTGGCGCGCCATCTGGTCCACAGCCTGTTGCAGGGACGTCACACCACCATCATGAAACCAGGGGCCGGTGGTGGCTACATTGTGCAGGGTCGGGACCTTGAAAACATGTCGGTCTTGTTCGCGGCCGGTGCGACCGAACAGGCCGTCATCTGCTTCGCTTGCGGGCTTATCGTCCCCGTACCAGGGTTCTGCCACTCCCAGTTGCTGGTAGGAATTGCCCCCCAGATTGACGCCGTTATGACAACTGGCGCAACCGACTTCCACGAATCGCTGTTGACCGCGTATGGCCTTTTGGCTCAAAGAATTCTGATCATCTTGGAACTGGCGCAGGAATGGTGAATCTAGTCCGGTGAAGTTCATGGTTTCATAGTAGGCGATGGCATCACTCAGGTTTGCCGCGGTAATGCCGTCAGGGTAAAGCTTGTCGAAGGCGGCAACATAGTCAGGAATGTTCTTCAGTACTGCCACGGCGCCGTCGCGATCATGATCAAATTCGGCCGGGTTTTCGATCGGGCCCAGAGCCTGTTCCTGCAGGGTAAGTGCGCGGCCATCCCAAAACTGGCGGAAGTTCAACGCGGCATTGAAGATGGTAGGTGCATTTAAAGTGCCCAGAGCGCTATCCACTCCGAGGGATACAGGCCGGCGATCGACGCCTCCCATCATGCTGATATGGCAGGAATTGCAGGATATCGATCCATCTCTGGACAATCGCCCCTCGCGAAACAGGTCGAAGCCCAGCTGTAATTTTTCCTCGTCCAGAGAATCCGCGCCGACATCGGGTATGACCCGGAAGATGTCATTTGCTGACGGATGCTCCACATCTCCCCGGATCAGTGATGCTTCACCCCTGGCGTTGCTGAACGCCAGCCAAGCGCTTTCGATTTCCAACTGCGAAACCGAATCGCCATAGCTCAGGGCTGGCTGAATCGCCCCTGACAGAAATAGGAAGAGTAAAATATTTTTCATCACTACAGTTCTCAAACTAAATCATTTCTATGGCGTACCTAATTGTCTGTTCTTCAAAAAATCTACAGCCCTATCCGGGAAATCCGTAAAAGCTCCATCCATGTCAGCTTCAAAATAGAATAGTTCCAGCATGGCTTCAAAGTCTGAAGCATAATCTGGCACATTTCTCGGATCCAGTCTGAAGGTGTAGGGATGAACCTGCATACCTGCAGCGTGGGCGCGGGATACTAATTCTGTAATTTGAATATTGCCCGCGGTAGAGTCACGGGGAATTATCATATTTTTTTCCGGGCCTATTCCATCGGCAAAGTTGGCTAACTTAGTCATGCCGTCAGCTTCCATCATCCACGGATAGGAGTCTTCACTACCAATAAGCATTACCAGATTCAATTCGATACCAGCTGCAGGAAGTATTTCATCGTGAATAATTCTAAGTTCGTCAAAGCTAAACGTTTGCAAAAAGATTTTGTCTTGTTTACTGGTATAACCATAGTCTTTCAACATATTGACCACAGCCGTACTAATGTCTTTTCCTGCTTCGCGATGGAACTCTGGGGACTTTATTTCTGGGTAGATTCCTATATTCTTTCCGGTAGATTTGTTCATGCCCCTTATTAGTTCAATTTCTTCGGCGAAAGTTGGAATACTGAAGGAGGATTCTCCCATAGGAAATCTGTTAGTGTAGCTCTGGCGCTTCTCGCCATCTCGCACACTAAAACCTTCGCTTGCATTCAAAGTACGAATTTCTTCCAGCGTGAAATCGATGGCGTAGTAACGACCGTCGTCACGAACACGTTCCGGGAAAAGGTCTGCAACATCGGTGGTTCTATCGAGAGTGATATCGTGAAGAACAATCAGCTGATCGTCGCTGGTCATAACTACATCCTGCTCAATATAGTCAGCACCCATTGCAAAGGCCATGGCCTTGGCTTCCAGTGTGTGCTCGGGCAGATACCCGCTAGCACCACGGTGTGCGATAACAATTTTTTGCGAGAACGATTGTGCGGAGACCAGAGTAGCCATAGCTAACACACCTATTTGTTGCGCGAGTCGAAGTTTTGTCATTGCTTGATCCAAAAAAATATCAGGGTCCTGCACGTCTGCTGGTCACTATGCTGGATATGCATGGACGCACGGTGACTCAAGCAGCTTACTGTGACTTTGATATTACTAGGGAATGGGCTGCGCTAAAAGGGAATCAGGAGCTGAATTAGCCGCAATTGTCCGGAGCCGTGACTGCCTGTATTCCTGGTATGTCGGCTAGTAAGTAACAGGTTTTCCTGCATCTGCCATCTTTCATCATAATTCTCCCTCACTTTGCCCTTTTCCTGTCCGCGAATTGGCTGTTTGTTCGGTTTCAATAGACGCTACGGGAAAATGCATAAGCTTTTCAAAACCTATGACTGGGGATCGAAGTGAGACTGTTCAAGAGAAACCAAAACTGCCTGTTTGTTGAAGAAGAGAGTTATAACTGGAAAGCAGCGAAATCCAGCACTAACAAACGTCTGTTCTATCTGTCCCTGCTTTTTATCGTGGCGGGTATTTTGTTTGGAATGCTCAATTAGACGTGTGACGTGAGCTTAGGAAACTAGACCTGCGAACCACTCCAGCAATTGCATCCGGATGAGCTTCAGCGCTAGCGGGACTTTAGAACCGCTTCAATGGTGAAGGTCTGCTGATTACGGCGAACCTCCACCGGTACGGCATCACCTGGCTGGGATTCTCTTAGGAAATTTGAATAGGACTGAAGGTCCGATATCTGTTGGCCATTAAAGCTGAGCAATATATCCCCATCCTGCAATCCCGCCTCTTCAGCAGCACTGCCTGGAGTGACTCCGGAGATACGAATACCGTCTCCGGCATAGGCAAAATCCGGCACTGTGCCAAGGCTGGCCTCACGTTCGCCACGTGCAGCACTCTGCACTACCACTTCGGCGCCGGCCAAAGTTACTCGCAGGGGATCAATATTATCGGCTAGATAGAACATCGCCTCCTCTACCCAAAGCGCTACATCGGACATGCCTTCCAGATCGAGTTTCTCGTCACTGTCGCTAGTGCGATGGTAGTCATTGTGGGTACCACTAAAGACATGGATTGCTGGAATGCCCTCGTTGAGGAAGCTCACATGATCACTGCTGGCTATGGTTTCGGCAGGCAGGTCAGATGGCACACCAATGGTGAACCCAATTCCCTGAGCCATGAACGGCAATTCATAGGCACTATCTGTGGAGAACACTTGTATCGGCTTTCCTTCCAGCCGACCAACGGCATCGAGATTAACCATGGCGAAGATATCGTCTGTTTCGAATGCTCCCGGGGGATTTTCAACGAAATACTTTGAGCCAAGCAAACCCGATTCTTCTCCGGTAAATGCGACGAATAGAATTGGTCTTTGCGGTGTATATGAACTAGCCATCTTGCTGGCCATTTCAATGAGTATGCTCACACCCGAGGCATTGTCATCGGCGCCGTAATAAATCTCACCGCTGTCGGCATCAACTCCAAGATGATCGTAATGCGCTCCCAGAATGACCGGCTGCGCACTGAGGTCTCTGTTACTTCCTGGAATCATGGCAACGACATTTTCCATTTCCACTCTACCCAGGCCAGCCACTGACTGTTCCCAGCTCTGAATGTAGGTTCCGTTTACCGTCTGCAATCCGGCGGCTCTGAACTGATCAGCAATATATCGAGCGGCCTCTGTTAAGCCTTCCGATTGCAGTGCCCTGCCCTGCAAGGCTGGAGAACTCAGCGCGCTGACATGGCTGAATAGTTGTTCCGGCATATATTTGGCAGGCAGTATTCCAAGAGGCTCCAGTGGTGGTAACGCGTCCCATTGAATGCTTGCGGTGGTACCAGGCTTCACCCACTGCATGGGCGAGTCCGGGCTGGACCACACTCCTTTCACGTCGTTAGTTGGTTCATCGCCGAGAAAGCTGAGATAGGAATATTTTCCATAGTGGGGAAGTTTTTCGATCATGCCTGGCATGGCGATCATGTCATCGACGTGAATCCAACCTATTGCCAGTTCCGGGTTGGCCGGGTGTCTGGCAATCACTACCGAGCTGCGATTCTGAAATGCCACTTCGCTCGCGTCCATTGAGACACCAGTATCTGACCAGCTTACGCCATACATTTCTGCTGAATCTGCCAGCACCGACCGAAAAGGGTTTTCATTACCCAGTATCCATACCGAGCGATCGGCGGGAATTGATTCCAGGTCTTCAACATTAAGAACATCGGCATTTACGCCCTGCCCGAAAGACTCAGCCATAAGAGCCCAATGCTGTCTGTCAGCTTGAGGCAAGATAAAAGTGATATCACTGGCACCAAAGAGTTCACCGATAGTCGGCGGAGTCTCTTCACGGTCCAGTTGTCTGAACACATCGAAGTAGGGGTCCACCAATACGGCTTGTAAAGATTCATAATTGTCTGCCATCACTCCTTCTATTTTCTGCGAAAGAGAAATATCGAATAACTGCGGCAACTCTTCACCTTCGTAATAGAGTGCAACTGGCACCTTTAACAAATAGGGGTCACCGGTTTGAACCTGAGCAAACATGATTCGGGCGCGGTCGCCATTTACTTCTTCAACCGATACCGATAATTCAGGAGCACCGGTTCGGTCAACCCACTGAGCAAAGAATTGACTTAGATCGAGACCACTGAGTTCTGTAAATAGATTAGAAATGTCATTGTAGTTGGCTCGCTGAAATTTATAATCGGAATACAATTTTCTGAGCCCTTCCAGGAACAACTCATCACCTAACTCAACCCTGAGCATATGCCAGAGCATGAGGGTCTTGCCGTAGCCGATTGCCTGGGAGGCTGCTGAATTTCTTGAGGTGAATTCGGAAAGAGGAAAGTCATTGCCGTCGGCGACATAGTTTTTGTATCTCGCCAACATCTCTTTCCGGTACTCATTACCGAGACCTTCCATTTCCTGAAACAGGTGATCGGCAAGATAGGCTGTTAGCCCTTCACTCCAATTTCCTGAGTTGTAATCAGGATAAACCCCGTTACCCCACCAGTTATGGAGTATTTCGTGGGGATAAGATGATTCGAGAATAAACGGGAAACGAATAACCTGTTCGCCCAACAATGTAAAAGACGGCATGCCATAACCGGTTTCCCAGAAATTTTCGATCAAGGCAAACTTGCTGAATGGATAGTCTCCGAGCAAGGGCTCATAGAGAGCGAGATAACGCTCTGTAGCATCCATGTATTTGGTAGCTAGATTTGGGTCGGGTTGGCGAAGATAAGCAAGAACCTCAATGTCATCTGACTGTTGTGAATAGACGGTGAAGTTAGCCGCTATTAAATAGACTTCCTCCATTGGCTCGTCACTCTGCCAAGCATTTTCCCCACTCTCTCCTCTTCGATCACCCTGGCTAACTGCAGTCCAGTTTCTAGCGGTATCGGCAAACTCCACTTCCATATCGAAGCTCAGAAGATCATCTCCGAAGTCCGGAATCCACATGCTGGCCTTATTCAGATACACACCCTGATCGCTAATAATTCCCGAGGTCTCGGAAAAGCTCTGGGCGTATTCGGCGCTGTTCTGCTCGGCAAGGTCATATATTTCGCCGCTGTAAACCAACACAATCTGCTCTCTGTTTCTGGCAGAAGGTGTCAGGAAATATCTATTGGTGGGAGCAACACTGCCACCGGTGCTGTTAATGCCTATTGCTGATGAGCCCGATGATTGATCAGGGGCCTGACTGAGAGTGCGGAGATTGCCTGAATTATTGCTAATGATCAGATTGCTGTGTAGTGCGAACTCCAGCGGGTTTGCTTGCATGGCAGCAGGCAGAGAGATGGTGTCTTCAACTGTTATCTGTCGCGACAGAGGATCCAGCACAATCCTCAGACTGTGATGAATCAATTCCTCTACTACGACTTCCTCAGTTTCGAGCGGTGCTTGAGATAGGGGTTGGGCGACGGCCTGACTAACAAAAAACACACTAGCAAGCAGCAGGCTCAGAATCTGCTTGCGCGCTCGGGCACAGGCCTGAATGCGCAAGAACCCTGTCAAAAAATCAAACTTGAACTGTGTCGACTGTTTACCCATGTCTCACTCTGGCTTTAAGCAAATAGCGCTCTAGCGCAATCCCAAAAGCTCCAGGGCTTTCTGATGATCCCAGTCACCGATATGAATCTGAGAAGTGCCATCGGGAGTTCGAGTAGTGCTCCATGCCAATTCATTACCATCCGGTGAAAACACAGGAAGAATGTCCGTGCCTTCGGTATTGGTTACGCGCACGGGAGGGTTTGCACCCAGCGGATCTATCATGAAGAGCTCAAAGTTGGCGTTGCCCAACACATTGCTCGAATAGATTATGTATTCGCTGCTGGGATGATAGTAAGGACCCCAGGAAACCATCGCTTCCGCAGTTAGCTGACGCTGATTGCTGCCATCGATATCCATAGTCCAGATTTCTGCGCTATTGCCATCGGGGTTGAATCGACGCCAAACCACCTTATTGTTGTCCGGGCTGAAGAATGGGCCGCCATCGTATCCGGGCGAATGAGTGAGCTGCTCCACGTCGCTGCCATCGGCATTCATGATGTATAGATCCATGAAGTAAGAGCTGTCGTCTTCGAACAGTTTCTGTTCTGCCTGGCTCAGTTGTCTTGCGTAGGCTTCGCGGTTTGAGGCAAACAGAATCTTGCTGCCATCCGCTGAGTAAGAACCTTCGGCGTCATAGCCATCGGCATTGGTAAGGTTAACCAGATCGCTGCCATCGCTGTTAGCCTGATAGATATCGTAGTGACGATCGTAGTCCCAACCGTATGGCCGCTCAATTCCACTCTCGCGAACTGATATTTCCTCGGCCTGTTTGGCCAGAGCATCAGGATCTTCGTGGGTCGATGCAAACATCAGCAGATTGCGAGTGGGGTGAATCCACGAGCAGGTGGTGAGACCGATGCCGGGAGACACCTTGCTGGAAGTGCCCGATGCCAGGTCCATTACATAAATTTGATAGAAGGGGTTTTCGCTGCCTTCTTCTTCACTCTGATAGATGAACTGCTCTCCATTAGCGCTGAAGTATCCTTCGCCGGATCGCATGCTTTCCAATACCAGTCGTCTGGTACCACTCAATAGCAGCCCTTCGTTACCGTCCGCATAGGCAGAATCTTCATCGCTACCCGCTGGCTCAGCCTCATAGGAAGCTGCCGCCGTGCCATCTGGTTCCGCTGCCGCACTGGCCATAACTGCTGGCGCTGCTTCCTCACCGAGGGTGACTTGTACTTCTGCATCGCAGGCTACAAGTACCACTAGGCTCATAAGAAGAATAGGTTTTACAATTTCTTTCATGATCTGGGTCCAGTTATTTTCGTGTGCTTACAGGACTAACGACTAATAGTGAAAGTCCCTGATGCTGTTTTAACTAATCTGCTTTTCGATCAGCAATTAGAATTCAAAATTCTCTTGTTGAGGAAACACACCGAACAAGCCGCCAGTGTGAATAAACAGTATGTTCCGTGCTCCTGCCAATTGGCCATTTTCGCCCTTGTGAAGCTCATTTACCATGCCATGAAAGGCTTTTCCTGTATAGACTGGGTCCAGGAATATGCCCTCGCTGGAGGCGAGTTCTCTAATTGTCTTAAACACCTCGGGGCCTGCCGCACCATATCCCGGGCCCACATAACCCTCGATAGTGTGAATAGACATGTTCTCGCTATCGAAAGACTGTTTGTAACGCTGTTTCCAGAGAGTCACATCTTCATTAACCTTGTCTTCGAAGTATTTTGCATCGTCGCAAACATTCACTGCCGCTATTTTGCTGTCGATATCGAATAATTCGCTACCAACGATCAAGCCACCTTGAGTGCCACCGGACCCGGTAGCAGTGAGAATATAATCTGGCACCATCTCGAGTCTTTCGAAGTCTGCCTTCAGTTCTTCACAGGCAGCGATGTATCCCCACAACCCTATTTCATCGCTGGCACCGGTGGGAATGAAGAATGCCTTATCGCCCTTGCTGGAATAGTCTTGCTGCAATTCAGCGGCTAAATCTTGATGGCTCTGCCATTGGCGCTGAGGAAGATAGGTAATTTCTGCCCCGGCTAAATAGTCTAGCAACAAATTGCCTTCGGCCTGCTCTGGCTTCTCTCCCCGTAGAATTAAGTGCACCTTCATGCCCAAACGAACACCCAGAATTGCCGTCGCCCGGCAATGATTGGACTGTACACCGCCACAGGTAATCAGAGTATTACAGCCCTGCTCTTTAGCCTCTGCAAGAGAGAATTCCAGTTTACGAATCTTATTGCCTGAGACTTCGGTGCCGGTGAGTTCATCTCGCTTTACCCAGATTACGGTCTCCTCAAATTGCTCGGAATACTTGTCGAGCCGAGTAATCGGGGTCGGTAGTTGAGCAAGCTGTAGTCTGGGGGGCCATTGAATCATCGGGTGCACTCTTCTGGTTTCTCTTTTGTTTCTTTTCTTTTCAATTCGATTCGATTCGATTCGATTCGATTCTTAAGATTGGTCTGAACTGTTAACTATATTTAGTGAAGCCCAGATAAAAAACGGAACGGGATTATAGTCCCATTCCGTTTTGTTCTGACAGTCGATGTTCGGCTATCAGCTCAGATTCATATTCTTGTTAAATCCAAGCTTTTATCAAACCCAGACCTGCGATCAGGTCTTTGTTGCGTCGTAGGTCTCGACGCCACCGCCGGCGGGAGCCTCGGGCTCGCTGCCTTCATCCAGAGGTTTCAGCACTTCGCTGTATAGAAACAGGTCCGTGAGTACCGCTCGAAGGTGTATCGATGCATTTAGGTTATCCACCATTTCCGAGCCGATTTTGTCCTGCGACAGGATAAAACTCAAAGCAGCGCCTGCATTGCTGCAGTCGTTAGCGATGACTTTCTCAAAATCATTATCAGAGCCGGCAAGCGCAGCTGCGACATCTTTCATCGCCACTGCCATTCCTTCAATTGTAGGTCGAGCGTGAGGACCGGGTCCGGTCTCCACTTGAGCTGGTCGTCCCTGTGCTGCGTAAGCCAACAGGAACTCATAACCAGCTTCAATGGTTTCTATATCATTTTCTATCACTGCGTACTTCTCTCGTTGTTAGTTTATAAAATGAATCAGTCTGCTTCTTTAGGAGACCAACGACTTGGGTCGTGGTTAGCAGCCATTTCATCTTCGGAAATCCAACCAGAGATCATGGAGCGCGTATAGAATAATTTCTCAGGTCGCACCGCGAAATAAATATGGGTGGCGACAAGTGCAATCAAAGCCAGCGTAGACAATCCGTGTAACAGGAATACCAGACCTAGCTGATCTTCAGCCATGCTGTTTGTTCTATCCCAGAATGGAGAATCGATCTGCAAGAACATCAGAACACCAGTTACGACTACCGCCAGCACAACTACGGTAACGGCCCAGTGCATGCCCTTCTGTTCGAAAGAATACTTACCAGGCTTCTTGGCTGAATCAAACGGCTCGCCGAAATCGCCAGGCCCAAGAATCATAGACTTGAAGTCCTGCCAGAACATTGAGCGAACGATGTGAAACAGCACGATAAAAGTTAGCAGACATCCAGAGATCCAGTGGATGTTTAACCAGGCGATACGCAAGCCAATAATTGGTGCGACTCCGGTTGCTATCAGCACCAAGATGCTGGCGGCCATTAGCCAGTGAAACGCTCTATCGATTGTTTCATGTCTAAGGACTCTTCGGCCTTCAGCTGAAGGCTTGTCCATTTTTTTGTTGGCCAATGCAGCCATAATTATTGCGTGTGCCGCTAGGAGAACTAAAACAGCTACAGCTATAACCCATAGTAAATCCCAAGAAACACCGAGAATTACTTCCTCGCCCCAAACATCACGTTTATAACGGACAATTTCTCCCACTGTACTACCCTCTTATCTTTTTAGTTTTTATGTTCAATCTACAAATCGGCGTATGACTCACTTGGAGTCGAGCAGACTCGGGATTAACCCCGAATCGCTCTCTTAACCAGATTTTCCATCAATGGCACTTTGAAGTGGTTGTAATTCAAAGGTCTTGCGCCATCGCTAGCAATCGCTGCAACTTGATTAGCCAGTTGCTCTGATCGCTGCTGTCCACGAACTGCATTTTCAACAGCTTCGAGACGACGAGGAGTACATTCCACTGCGCCACAAACGATGCGAGCATCTTCTATGGAGCCTCCGGATACTTTCATTGCTGCTGCAACATTTACCAATGCGAAGTCCCAAACATTTCTGTCTGCTACTTTCTCGAAGTAGAACTCTGCATTCGCCCATTCATTAGGTAGTCGAACGGCGGTAAGAATTTCACCTTCGTTCAGTACTGTCATGCTGGTGATGTCGCGGTCAGGGCCTACGAAAAAGTCCTGTGCGCTAACCAGGCGTTGGCCTGAAGAACTGGCTACAACCATAGTCGCATCCAGAGCAACAAGTGCCGGAGCGGTGTCTGAAGCAGTAACCGCTACACAGCGGCTAGCACCAAAGAGAGCGTGCTCACGGTTCAAGCCTTCTGGCGAATCTGCATAACAGATGTTGCCACCGGCTCGGTAACAGTCCAGGCCGCGTCGGTAATACCAGCAGCGAGCATCCTGATTCAGGTTGCCGCCGAGAGTACCCACGTTGCGAATCTGAGGGCTGGCCACTTTACTTGCCGCTGTTGCCAGCAAAGCAAACTTGGATTGTATCAACGGGTTCTGAACAATCTCGGTAAGTGTGGTCACGGCGCCGATTTCAACTCCGTCAGCCGTTTCTTTAATTCCTTTCCAGGCATCGATCTGGGTTAACTCGATCATGGCTACAGGAGTCTTATTGCGGTCTTTCAACCAACCGTAAGTATCCTGACCACCACCAAGAATCCAGCCGTCACTCCCAAGGGAGTTTGCCAGAGCCAGAGCGTTTTCTTCATCAGTTGGCTGATAAAGTTCGATATCGGGCATTACGTCATGTGAAGTCGCTGGCATATTAACCTCGGAAGTTGTTTTGAGCTAAAGGTACCGAATTTTCCGATATTCCAGCTACATGGTTAATGATCATGTCTGCGGTAACAGGCGCGGCGTTGAACAAGTGTCCATCCAGCGCATCTGAAATTGCAGCGTTAAGTGCGGCCGATACGGCGCCCATTGAAGGCTCACCAATACCTCTGGCTCCCACAGGATTTTCAGGATCCGGCAGATCAACCCAGCCAGTTCCAATATTTTCCGGTGTATCCAAGTAGGTAGGTATCTTGCTCTGCCAGTAACCTGAGCTTGCAGGAAGTCCGTTCTGAGGGTCATATAGATGACGCTCATAAGCAGATAATCCGATACCCCAGACTGCACCGCCTCGTAACTGATTCGCCAAACCTTGTGGATGAACTACTGTTCCACATTCTGCGATAGTTACCAGGTCGAGAATATCGAACTTGCCAGTTTCCTTATCGAGTTCGATTTCCATGAAAGTAACAGTAAAACCCGGAGGGTTATTGTTGTGTCGCGGATCGTGGTAAACACCCATCAGTGCTGATCCTGCCAGTCTTTCGACAGCCAGCGCAGTCACTACATTGAGCTCTTCCGGCAATTCTGCCTCACCGGTATACTTGCCGCCGAGTTCTAGACCGCGCGTGGCAACTTCAGCGTAGGTCATGCCCACTGAGGTATCCGCCATCTGAAAAACGCGAGATCCGTCGATGTCGTAGTCCGCTACATCGCCACCAAGGTCGGCAGCAGCAATCTCTTTCATCTTGCCCAACATGTCCTGAGCTGCGCCGTAGCAGGTTCGGGTGTTAGTGAAGATTGAGTTACTACCATCTTGTGGTGAAGAAATTGGAAGGTGTCTGTCAGTTCGGCCGGTGATCACATCACAGTTAGCCCAATCCATCTTCAGCACTTCGGCTGCGGCGCGGGAGGTGGAAGCATATGAATATGTTCCCAGGTTACCCACACCGTTATGAATTTGCAGACGACCATTTGGCAACATGCGGATAAGTCCGTCCATGCCACTTCGGCCTGCATTGTGATAACCCTGACCGATGCCAAGACCTCTCACTTTGCTGCCGTCAGTCTGGCGAGAACGAGACCGCTTAGTTTCCCAATCGAATTGAGCCGCGCCCATTTCCAAAGCTTCTGGCATATAGGCAGAAGTAAATGGCTGAGAACGTGGTCCACTCACATCGCCATTCTGAGCGGCGTTGAGTTTACGAATTTCAAGTCTGTCCAATCCGAGATCTTCCGCTGCCTTATCCATAATAGGAGCAAGAACAGCCATGATCTGATTCTCACCAGGACCACGTTGCGCACCGCGGTGCCCTGTGTTGGTTCCGATGGAAGTGTTTCTAAAACGCATTGCTTCGGTTTGATACAGCGCACTTACACCGCCGGCCGCAGAGTTAGCGTCGCCGCCTCCACCCTTACCGCCGTTGTCGGATACACAGTACATGTCCATCGCAGCCATGGCGCCATCGGCTTTAAAGCCAACTTTGATCCAGCCCTGAAGACCCTGTCTCGCACCACCGATGGTGAATTCCTCTTCACGAGTAACACGCATCATTACCGGGCGATTGATCTTCTGGGAAAGTTTTGCGGGTACAGCCAGAATTGGAATACTTCCAGCACGAGCTCGTTGACCAAAACCACCACCGGTTGCCTCGTTAACGAAGACGAAGTCTTCAAGAGGAACACCGACGATGCCAGCCAGACCTTCGGCTACAGCTGTGAGGCTTTGCGAAGTACCGTGTAGGTAGCATTTGCCATTTTCCCAATAGGACATAGCGGAGCGAGGCTCCATAGACATATGTGGGTAACCGGCTGTTGAAAAATTAGTTTCGTAGACGAAGTCTGAAGCGGCAAAGCCTGCTGCTAGATCTCCGTATTCCCAGCTCTGTTGGGCTTCGGCCGTTGGCTCGCTACCACTTCTGAAGGCAGCTACCTGGTCTGAGGACCATTTTTCAGAGGCAAAGCCCTGACGGAAAACAAAGGTGTTACCGCCGTTGTATGCATCGGGGCCACCTTCAACGAGGCTATCCAGAGGATCCAAAGCGAAAGGAAGTCTTTCGATGGTCAGTGAGATTTTCATCATCGCGTCTTCGGCAGTCTTTTCGTCTACCGCGGCGATGGCCAAAATTGGCTCACCTATTAATGTAGGCTCGTTGGTCAATACTTTCAGACCCGGGCTCTGGGGCTCACCGTCAGGATAGACATCATCCGCAGTGAGTATGCCGATTACACCATCCATCGCCAGGGCTTCGGAAGCGTCGATATCGACGACACGGCCATGGGGAACAGGACTGGTGAGTAATCGAGCGTAAACCATGCCATCGCGGGCATAGTCTTCAGAATACTTGATGCGGCCAGTAACCTTGCCGGGCACATCCTGAGGTACGAAATCTTTACCTATATGCATATAAGCCATGATTATTATCCTATGTCCGCAGCGCGCATGACGCCATTGAGGTAAGAGTCATAAGAACCACAGCGACAGATATTACCTGCCATGCCTTGACGTGCTTCTTCCCGAGTAGGATTAGGGTTTGAACGTAGCAGCCCTACCGCAGACATTACCTGCCCTGGTGTGCAGTAACCGCACTGTGGAGATAGCTCTTCCACGAATGCCTGCTGAACCGGGTGCAGAGTGCCGTTAGCTGATTCCAGGCCTTCTACGGTTTCGACGACCTGATTCTTTACAGAATGGGTCAACACGGAGCAGGCATAGCTGGGAACGTCATCAACCAATACCGTACAGGCACCGCATTCACCGCGGTTACAGCCTAATTTGGTACCGGTTAAGCCGAGTTTATAGCGAAGAGTGGAGGCAAGAGTTTCTTGCGGAGCCACATCGACGGTACGAACCTGACCGTTGACATTAATTCTGATCATGCGCTCAACGGCACCGGCCGGTTTGTCTTGGCCATTGGCCGCAAACCAGATAGTGCTAGTTGTCGCCGCCGCACCGGAGGCAATAACCCCCTTGATAAAGCGTCTACGGGTTGTTTTAGGATTCACGAGTTACATTCGCCTCCGTTTTAGAAAATGGAATTCTTTATTGTGCTGCTAGTTTAGATTCTGTGAGACTGCTTGCGTCTGTTTCTTCTTATTAGTAGCAATTGCATCGGCTAGACTAAATCACCTATTGGTTTTTATCAAGCAGTCAAATCCCTTGCAGGTCGCGTATTTTCATCGTTTCAGCTGCTTCGCTCTGTGTTCGCTAGGGTATAAAGAGTAGGAAGTAGCCTCGGTGCGAGAATTAACAGCCAAAGCTCTAGAGCAATAGAATGCCTTTGCTCAAAAATTCTGTTTTCAGCTATTCAGGCACAAAACTCTCCGGCACTTTGAGAGAGAGCGGCATCATGCTAATGGCCCTGCTTGCCATCGGGTTTTCTCCAGAGCTTTGTTTACTCATGCCTTGCTCCTTATAAATCAGCAGCTTAGGGGCAGCCATACTGCTCGCAAAGCCCCGTGAACCTTGACTTTTGCTTCGTTGGTGGTATCTTGTGCGGCCCTTTGCGATTCACTCAATTGAGCATAGCGAAGCGCCTCTGGGGATTGATTGAATCGTCAGACCCTGTCACGACACTCATCATTTTAGACCATAGTAAGGCTAGAGTTTCATCATGGACCCACGTGGTATGCGCCATCCTGGGGGATGAAGTGACGAATAAAGAAAAGATTTTGAATAGATCGAGCATGTGAGAATTTGAAGATTATGAGCCAGAAAAACCGCATACCGCTGAAGTTTGGATTTCCTGAAAAGACAGGTCTGTATGACCCTGCTCAGGAGAAAGATTCCTGCGGAGTCGGATTTGTTGCCAACATCAAGGGTCAGCCCAGCCATCAGATCATGCTGGACGCTTATCATTTGAATTCCCGAATGGATCACCGTGGTGGATGCGGCTTCGAAGCAAACACCGGCGACGGCGCAGGCATTCTCACAGCCTTACCCCACGCCTTCTTTCACAAGATTGCCGAGAAAGAACTAGGTATCACATTACCCGAAGCTGGTCTCTTTGCAGTGGGCAATATCTTTCTTCCCCAAATAGAAGAAGAAAGAGCGAAGTGTCACCAAGTAATCAAGCAGATCATCGGCGAAGAGAATCAGACTCTGGCTGGCTGGCGCGAAGTTCCCATCGATCCTGTTGGCGCCGACGTTGGCCCCGCGGCATTAATGGCTCAGCCATATATCGAGCAGCTATTCATCGCTGCCGAAGACGGGCTAAGCAATGAAGAATTCGAACGCAAGCTTTACGTCATCCGCAAGCGCTTCACCCATGCCCTGCGCGGAGACAGCTCGCTAACAGAGGCAAAGCAAGTTTATGCCTGTAGCCTCTCTACAAAAGTAATTGTCTATAAGGGAATGCTGACTCCTGGTCAGACTTTCCCTTTCTATAAAGACCTGACTAATCCCAGTTTCGAAACCCATCTGGCCATGGTGCACTCACGTTTCAGCACTAATACTTTTCCTTCATGGGACAGGGCACAGCCAAATCGGTTCATGAGCCACAACGGCGAGATCAATACGCTTCGCGGCAATGTGAATTCCATGGTTGCGCGTCAGGGTTCTGCAAAGACAGATGTATTCGGCGACAAGCTGCAGAATATTTTCCCGGTTATAGATTCCGATTGCTCCGACTCAGGAAGTTTCGATTCCGTTCTTGAATTTATGCTTATGTCAGGCAGGTCTCTTCAGGAATCGGTGATGATGATGATCCCGGAAGCCTGGCAGTCCGACGTCAACATGGATCAACAGAAAAAAGATTTCTATGAATACAATTCGGCTCTGATGGAGCCATGGGATGGTCCCGCCTCTATCGTGTTCTCCGACGGTCACTATATAGGTGCGGTACTGGACCGAAATGGTTTAAGACCGAGTCGCTACTACGTCACCCATGACGACAAAGTGATTATGGCTTCTGAGGTTGGCGTAGTTCATGTGGACCCGGCCAATGTAAAACTCAAAGGTCGACTGCAACCAGGCAAGATGTTCCTGATTGATTTCGAAGAAGGTCGCCTGATACCTGACGAAGAACTTAAACAAACAATAAGTGGCAAGCGGCCTTATGGTCAGTGGCTCGCCGAGCAAAAAGTTACGCTGGCACAGATCGCCAGTGGAGATGCCGCCCACTCACTGGATGGCGAAGATACCTTACAGAGAATGCAGGCCTTCGGTTACACCACCGAAACCATGCAGTTCATGTTACTGCCTCTTGTTACTGAAGCCCGCGACCCACTGGGTTCGATGGGTAACGACTCTGCACTGGCCTGTCTCTCCGACAAGCCACGAATGATCTATGATTATTTCAAGCAGCTGTTCGCTCAGGTAACTAATCCGCCTATCGATTCAATTCGCGAAGAAGTTGTGATGTCGCTGAGCTGTTTTATTGGTTCAGAGGGCAATCTACTGGAAACGACTCCCGAGCAGGCGCACCGCCTGAGCCTGGATCATCCCATTCTTTCCAATCAGGAACTCACTGATATAAAGAAGATGGATTATCAGGGAATGAAGTCCCGGGTCATCGACACAACGTATGACGCGGCAGAAGACAACGGCTATAGAGATGCACTGGATAGAATCTGTGAAGAAGCCAGTGCTGCAATCAAGGAAGGTTATTCCTTTATTGTACTTTCAGATCGAGCAACCTCCGCCAGCCGCATTCCGCTGAGCGCACTCATTTCATGTGGCGCGGTGCATCATCATTTAGTTGGCCAGCGAACACGCACACAGATTGGTATTGTTGTTGAAACTGGCGAAGCCAGAGAAGTTCATCACCATTGCCTGCTAACAGGTTTTGGCGCCGATGCCATTAACCCTTACCTTGCTTTCGAGGCGCTATGGCAGGCTAAGCTGGAAGGACTACTTGGCGACAGGTATGACAGCGAAGATGAATTAGTTGCCGCATATAAGAAAGGCGTCGCCAAAGGCATGTTGAAAGTGATGGCGAAGATGGGAATCTCCACTTTGCAGTCTTATAAAGGTGCACAGATTTTTGAGGCGGTGGGCCTTGCCGAAGACATCATCGATCGTTGCTTCGTAGGAACTGCCAGTAGAGTACAGGGCGTTAACTTCGATGTACTTGTTGAAGAATCGAAGCGTAGACACAACATTGGGTTTCCGACTCGAGACAGCGATCGCATTCCAGTACTCAGTAACCCAGGTGATTTTCACTGGCGCAGCGGTGGCGATTCCCATATGTGGAATCCGGACACGATTTTCAATTTGCAACTGGCTGCCAGAAACAACAGCTCAGATGCCTATACAGCATTTGCCAAACACTCCGATGAAGATGCGACACGACGTTGTACTTTTCGAGGATTGTTAAAATTCAATGCAGACGAGTCTTCTGCAATTTCCATTGACGAAGTGGAGCCAGCCAGCGAGATTGTTAAACGATTCGCAACTGGCGCCATGAGCTTTGGTTCAATATCTCAAGAGAGTCACGAGTCTCTGGCTATTGCTATGAACCGCCTTGGCGGCAAGTCTAATACCGGCGAAGGCGGCGAAGACCCAGCCCGTTTTAGCCCAATGGCTAACGGCGACTCCAAGCGCTCTTCCATTAAGCAGATCGCATCCGGAAGATTCGGTGTTACCGCCTGGTATCTAACTAATGCGGACGAACTACAAATTAAGATCGCACAGGGCGCCAAGCCCGGCGAAGGTGGAGAACTGCCTGGCACCAAGGTCGATGAAAACATCGCTCGAATTCGTCACTCTACCCCGGGCGTTGGCCTGATTAGCCCGCCGCCGCATCACGATATTTATTCAATCGAAGATATTGCACAGCTAATTCATGATTTGAAGAATGCCAATCGTGAAGCGCGCATAAGCGTGAAGCTGGTTGCCGAGATCGGTGTAGGAACTATTGCTGCAGGTGTAACCAAGGCGAAGACTGACCATTTGGTTATCGCAGGACATGATGGCGGCACTGGAGCCTCTCCTCTGACTTCAATCAAGCATGCTGGTCTTCCATGGGAATTAGGCCTTGCCGAAACCCATCAGACTCTTGTTATGAATAATCTGCGATCACGGGTTATTTTACAAACTGACGGACAACTCAAGACTGGGCGCGACATTGCCATAGCTGCATTGTTAGGCGCTGAAGAATTTGGTTTTGCAACGGCGCCACTTATTACACTGGGCTGCATCATGATGCGTAAGTGTCATTTGAACACCTGCCCTGTTGGTATCGCTACTCAAGACCCTGCACTACGTAAAAAATTCAAAGGCAAGCCAGAGCATGTGGTTAACTACTTGTTTATGGTTGCTGAACATATGCGCAGCATTATGGCTGAACTAGGTGTTCGCACAGTTAATGAAATGATCGGGCGTGTTGATCTACTAGACACCAACGAAGCGATTGATCACTGGAAAGCCAGCGGTCTTGATCTCAGCTCTATGCTGGAACCTGCCAAGGTTGTTTTCGAAGGTACTGAATTTTACAAGACAATGGATCAGGATCACGGGCTGGATAAAGCTCTGGATAATGAATTGATCCGCATGGCAGCCAAGGCTTTGGATACCGGTGAAAAGGTTCACATCGAAAGCGAGATTATCAATATCAATCGAGTGGTAGGCACCATGCTCTCCAATGAAGTTGCCAAGCGCTTCAAGGAAGAGATGCTGCCAGAAGATACGATAAATATTAGTTTGAAAGGATCTGCCGGACAGAGTCTCGGCGCATTCCTGGCAAAAGGAATAACCCTCACGGTTGAAGGCGATGCCAACGACTATGTCGGCAAGGGCCTCTCCGGCGGCAAGATTATTATCTACCCACCGAGACAAAGTACATTCAAGGCCGAAGAAAACATCATTGCTGGAAACGTAAATCTTTACGGAGCTACAGCAGGTGAAGCCTATATTCGCGGCATAGCCGCCGAACGCTTCGCGGTAAGAAACAGCGGAGCCAGCGCGGTAGTGGAAGGCATTGGCGATCATGGCTGTGAATATATGACCGGTGGTCGAGTAGTTGTGCTGGGAACTACCGGCAGAAACTTCGGCGCAGGAATGAGTGGCGGCGTTGCCTATGTCTGGGATCCAGAGGGCAAATTCCCGAGGCAGTGCAACAAAGAAACATTCGAGCTGGAATCAATCAGCGACCGTGAAGACATTCTTGAGCTAGAGACACTGATCAAGAAACACCATCTTTATACCGACTCCCCTGTGGCCGAAAGGATTTTGGAGAACTGGGAAGAGTCTTTAACTGAGTTTGTAAAAGTGATGCCAACGGATTATAAGCGAGTGTTGGCAGAACGCGCAGCAGCGGCGGCGTAAACGAATAATTGGATTAGGCAGCGGTTCTAGCTGACACACAGATTAGAATATTTGGATTATGGAAAGTTACAGAGTTGAATTACTAAATGGGCAAGCCAACAGGTTTTAAAGAATTTGATCGCAAGACTGAACCCTATCGCAACGCGATGGATCGTCTCGTTGATTATAAAGAAATCTACACAGATCATGCAGAGGATCACCTGACCACCCAGGGTGCCCGCTGCATGGATTGTGGTGTTCCCTTCTGTCAGTCTGAAGAAGGTTGTCCGGTATATAACCTGATTCCCGAGTGGAACGACCTTGTGTACAACGGCCGTTGGAAAGAAGCTCTGGATAGATTACACAAAACAAATAATTTCCCCGAATTCACCGGACGGGTATGCCCCGCTCCTTGCGAAGGTTCCTGCGTGTTGGGCTTCAATGAGTCTCCGGTAACTATCAAGAATATAGAATGCGCGATTATCGATAAGGGCTTTGAGAATGGCTGGGTTGATGCCATGCCTCCTCAGCAGCGCAGCGGTAAGAGTGTTGCAGTGGTAGGTTCTGGTCCTGCCGGCTTGGCCGCGGCAGCACAGTTAAATCTTGCTGGCCACGATGTAACCGTCTACGAACGTGATGACCGCATCGGCGGATTGCTTATGTACGGCATCCCGAACATGAAGCTGGAAAAAGATGTAGTAGACCGCCGTGTAAATCTGCTCAAAGAAGAAGGCGTCAAATTTGTTGTTAGCGCAGACGTTGGCGGCACTGGTGAGAACGCAGTAGATGTGAAGCAATTGCTTGCTGACAACGACGCGCTACTTCTGGCGACTGGAGCTACAACTCCAAGAGACCTGAACATTCCCCATCGCGAAGGCGACGACGTTCATTTCGCCATGGACTTCCTGCGTAAAAATACCAAGAGCCTATTAGATTCCAACCTCGAAGATGGCGACTACATCAGCGCGAAAGACAAGAGCGTCATCGTTATCGGTGGCGGTGATACTGGAACTGACTGTATTGGCACCTCACTGCGTCACGGTTGCAAGTCACTGGTTAACTTTGAAATCATGCCGAAGCCTCCAGCGGATCGTGCCGACGACAACCCTTGGCCGCTATGGCCAAAGATTCACCGTGTAGATTACGGCCATGAAGAAGCTGCCGCCAGAGACGGACAAGACCCAAGAGTCTATTCCATATCCGGTAAGGAATTCGTGAGAGATGAAGACGGCAAGCTCCTCGGCATCAATACGGTACAAGTAGACAAAGACTTCAAGGAAATTCCTGGTTCAATCGAATTCTGGGAAGCAGATTTGATTCTTCTATCCATGGGTTTCCTCGGCCCGGAGCATTACGTAAGTGAGCATCTGGGACTGGACTTGGACCAGCGTTCAAATTACCAGGCAGATTATGGAAAATTCCAAACCAGCGCTGCAAAAGTTTTTACAGCAGGCGATTGCCGACGTGGTCAGTCTTTAGTAGTAAGAGCCATCGATGAAGGACGACTGGTTGCTGATGAGATCGACAACTTTTTTAACAGCTAAACTAAACGCCATTCACATCAACTAAGAACGAGTGTTGTAATCATCCGTATTGGATGAATGCGACACTCCGATTTACCCCGCTTTACATTTTCAAGATACTTGCTTTTGCCCTTGCCTTCACCAAAAACAACTTAGTCAATTCGCCCACAAAATATCAGTTTTGACTAACCGCTCTGCAATAACGTGCGGATTCCGCCGATGGGTTCTTGGTTTACTCTAGACCGCAAAACAAAGAATCGAATTATCAACAAGATGGCTTACAGGAGAAAAACAAAGCGAGCGGCGAGAAAAGCTAAGCGAGAATTCCCATATGCATGACAACCCAAAATTCGCTTTTGGAATACCTGTTTTATTTCAAGGAATTACGAGATAGACTGAGGCGATGAAAAAGCAACCCGAGAATTCGCCATATACAAATGTTATGTGTTTCGAAGCGTCAGCTTACGAGCCGAAGGAGCCTCTCGTATCTGGTTTGTACAATCATATAGCGGATGCTCAAGCAATTTAGACCACTAATCACCACGAGGAAACACATGATAGAGGATGTTGCTGGAGGTATCTTTAGGGTTGTTGGTCGCTTTATTGGCCGAATACTTGTAGAAACAGTTTTCGAGCTTTTTCTTAAGGGGCCTGGCTACTTCATTGGCAAACTATTTTCCAAAGGCAATCCAGATCCTGATGGCTTTATCGTGCTTATTACAGGCATTATATTCTGGGTTGCGGTAGGCTTTGGCGCTTATAGCATTTATTCAAACTTGGGCATTGGCAATAATGCATAACAAGTTTGTCAAAGCAGCCCTTGGTTCTGAGCAATTTTGAAAATGCGGCCAACACATAACAATCAAATCAAAAAGGAGGCGCTACGCGCCCCTATTATTAAGGGCGTTATGTTTCTTGAGCTACATTCTACTACCGTGTAAAACCAACGAGGAAAGGTGACCTAGCATGATCAGACTAGTGCTATTTTTGGCAGTTACTTTTATTGGCTGTTCTGCATCTAGTATGAGTACTGATAATGAGATCCCTGTACCTGATTATGTTCGCGTTGAATCCAACTTTAGTTGGAGGGTAGATTGCAGAACTTCCGGTACTATTTACGGTGGAATAGGTTCAAACCAGAGATTCTATAACCGTGATGGAACCATGAAGAGCAGAGAAGAATTTTGCGAATTTTAATTTATGTGCTGAAGAGATTGCTTACGAGGTAAATGAGCTTAGGCTATTCTATTGGCGTATGCCTCGAGCCTAAGCAAACGAAACATAACAAACAAATCAAAAAGGACGCGCGCTTCGCGCGCCTATAATTAAGGGCGCTATGTCTACAGTTGAGCATTGTGATAACGGCAGGTGATAAATTCAGGAGAACCACGAGATGATTCATGGGTCATGTCTTTGCGCTGAAGTGACTTTCGAAATTGATGAAAGCAAGATTATTATGATGAACAACTGTCATTGTGCTAATTGCCGAAAAGTAACAGGTGCCGACTACGGGACTTTCATTCAAATATCACCTCAGGATTTCAATTGGCTGTCAGGAGAAGAATATGTATCAACTTATGATTCTTCACCAGGGAATCATCGGGCATTTTGCAAAAAATGTGGTTCGCGTATGCCGCAAACTAGTGACGCATCCCCTTTTACTACGATTCCAGCAGGCTCACTAGACGCCGACCCGAAAGTAACTCCCAATGTGAACATATTCACTGGCAGTAAAGCACCTTGGAATATTATTGATGATTCATTGCCTTCATCTATAGATATGGGAACACCAGAATTTTGGGCGAAACTTTTTCCACAACCTGAAAAATAATTGTGTGCATAAAGTGTCCACGAAAGTGGCGCAAGATCAGTCGTCTAGTAATGGGCGGATCTCAGTTGTAGTTGAATAAAAACAATAAAAACAATATGGTAATTCTACTAATTTGATTACAGACAGGAAGCTGCAATGCACAGACGAGATTTCTTAACCAAGTTGCCAGGCCTTGCAACGATGCCATTGATGCTGCCACAGGCGGCGCTGGCAGCACAGGCGGCGCGCCTAAAGATCACTGATGTCCGTTTGATCAAGATTAAGCTGGTCGAAGACAAGGGCATCCTTGCCCGACGCGTCGATACTCCCCGTGGAGGGCTACACGTTCAGATTGGCAATTTCACCGTGACTGAAGTGCACACGGATCAAGGCTTAGTCGGCATCGGCCCCGGGATCCCCCCAGAGAACATCGAGTACGTGAAACAACTGCTCGTCGGCAAAGACCCTTTCGACATCAGCCAGCATGCCGCGGCGCTATATCGCCCGCAGCGCAGATGGGGTGCCTCGGTAGAGATCGCGCTTTGGGATCTGCTGGGCAAAGCAACGGACTTACCGCTCTACAAGCTCTGGGGCGGTGGACGAGACCGAGTCTTGCCATACGCGGCCATGTGGGGCATCGGCACTGTAGAAGACCGGGTCGAAATCGCCATTGGACTCAAAGAGGACGGCTGGCGCGCCATGAAACTGCGTTCGGGGTTCAGGACGATGGAGGAGGATATCCGCGTCGTAGAGTTGGTTCGAGAAGCGGTGGGCGATGACTTCCACATCCTTTGCGACGGCAACAAAGCTCCCGGCGACGCAGACGCCAATGGGGAGGATCCGACGCTCTGGAACTTTAAGCGTGCCTACGACACGGCGATGGAGTACCAGCGGCTCAACGTATATTGGCTCGAGGAGCCACTGCCCCGCTACGACTACGAGCAGTTGGCGGAGCTCAACCGGCTCCTCGCTATGCCGATGGCCGGCGCCGAGGCAAACTGGGGCATCCATGAGTTCAGGTGGCTTCTTGAGCAGGGCTGTTTCGACGTCCTCATGCCGGAGATAGGTGATATAGGCCCCCTAATGTCCCGCACAGTCGGGACCCTC
>JABJIC010000013.1 GCA_018661465.1 Gammaproteobacteria bacterium
CAAAATCTTTCATCTCGCCGCCATACGCTTCTGCGCAGACTCGAGTCAATGCAGCTGTTAACGTCGTCTTACCATGGTCAACGTGACCAATCGTACCAACGTTTACGTGTACCTTACTTCGTTCAAATTTTTCCTTCGCCATTTTCGACTGCCCCTATTCTCGTGCCTGTCATCAAAAAAATCATTTCGGTTTGTGTGTCTATATATAGAAGCACGCAAACCCGTTACTTTGCATATCCAAAAAATCGTGGTGCTCACACCCGGAATTGAACCGGGGACCTCTCCCTTACCAAGGGAGTGCTCTACCGCCTGAGCTATGAGAGCGAAACTTCAGTAATCTCAGCCCACCTGAACTACTCAGGTAGTTCATTTTTCTCGTAATTCTCTGTTTAAATAAAAAACTTAAACAACGCCCAAAATAATTTGGAGCGGGTAGCGAGGATCGAACTCGCGTATCCAGCTTGGAAGGCTGGGGTTCTACCGCTGAACTATACCCGCCTGCTAGAAACTGCTCTACAAGCCAGAATCATAATGGTGGAGGGGGGTGGATTTGAACCACCGAAGCTTGCGCGTCAGATTTACAGTCTGATCCCTTTGGCCACTCGGGAACCCCTCCTACAAGATATCCCAAGGGTCAAAAACCCTGGCTCTCTCACACAGGAGCGGCATTTTATGGGAATTGAGCCCCTTGTGCAATCGTTTCACAGAGATTTTCTTGTCGAGTCAAATTGGGTCTATCTACCGTCAGTTCTAGCCATGGGGCAGTTTCGGTTCGACTTCTGTTAGTAGCCCGCAGGATGACCCCTATGTCGCCACTTGATCGGGGGATTTCTTCGATTTCTGGGCTATAGCCAATGCCTATCAGCTGTTCCCCAGTCTGGATTGCGATATCCATGTCTTCGTAGACCCCTAAGGCTATGGCATTGGCCAGTAATCCGCGGGTTACGGGGTAGCTTTCAATTTCTATTTCCGCCAGAGAAAGCGCTTCGCTTAGGCTGTCCAGCACACGTGTAGCTTCTTCTCTAGACTCTGAAGGGGGCAAAAAAAGACGATAAAGAGAAGGAAGTGATTCTCCAGTGAGCCTCAATTGGGCTGAATATTCCGTATCAGCGACTTCAGCAATAAAAGATCTGGCTTCATCCACTGTAGCGAAACTACTGATCATTTCGCAAATAGGAGTGATTTCAGCCAACTGCTCATTATATTCACTCACCAGAACCAGTCCGCTGTTCAATAAATCTCGAGACTCAACCCTGCTGAGCTCAACAGTCTGATATGGCTGATAATAGAGCCAGGCAAAATAGGCAATATTTGCCAGTAACAAGAATATCGCTATATATCGCATTTAGTATTTAGTTCCGGATCTACCTTTTTGACTTAGGAAGAAACATAGGGACAGGCTATGGTCAGACCGTCTAGCACCAAAGAAGGAACCAGCAGTCTCTTTTGTTCAGGCAGCATAGCGGCCAACACCTCCGCGTCTCCACCGGTTAGCAGCAGAATTGAGCCCATTGCCTTCTTTTCAATTAGTGCGAGCAAAACTGCGAGCGTGCCATTCATTACAGCCTCTTCGGTTGAATGACCTGGTTCTGCAGAATCCGCCACGGTCTTCGCTGACAATTCTATGCCGGTATTTTCCACCAGACTGCTGCGCATAAGCCGCAAGCCCGGCAAAATATATCCTCCTTCGTGGCTTCCATCGGCTGCGAGAATATCAACAGTCAATGCTGTACCGCCATCAACTATGACGCAGGGGCCGCCAACCCGATCATAGGCAGCCAACATGGCCAACCAGCGATCTATTCCCATTCGGTTCACATCTTTGTAACTATTTCTGACTGCTCCGCATTGTTTGCTAACTTTTGCCTGGCTTACTTGCAGGCTATATTTGCTGTTCACCCAATCGCAGACCTGCTCAGTCTCACCTTCACCCCTGACACTAGTCATTCTTACCATCAAAGGCTGAGCATTCATGGCATTCAGCCTCTTCAACTCATCAATTCGCTGCACATGACCTTCGTCGGCAACAGTCCTGTCCCGCTCATCCAGTTGCCGCCACTTTATGCGGGAATTCCCTATATCAATCTCAAGTATCATAGTTTCTGTGCTTTGCCAGGCTCACGGCAGTTCATGAACGCTGGGAAAGATTTCTCCGCCGTGCACAGATTTTGTGCCATTCGCCGATTGCAGGATCAACCCTCCAGACTCATCGACGCCCAGAGACTTACCAATGGTCCGTGAACTACTATTCTCAATCACGATATCACAATCCAGATAACAATCCGCCTGATTCCAGAGGGCTTGAAAAGGAACAAACCCCTGATCCAAATATTTCTCGAGGTTTGCACTCATCTCGTTCACCAATTCGGCGATGATTCTATTGCTATCGGGGATTGAGCTTGTTGGATCTTGCTCCTTACAAATAGCAGCAATATCCGTCACCGCGCGATCAATTTTCTCAATCGCGCCTTCTGGCAATGCAATGTTGATACCTACACCAAACACCACATGACAATGATCAGCACTTTGCTGCAACTCAAGCAGAATTCCGGCTAGTTTCTTCTTATGGTGCAATATATCGTTGGGCCACTTAAGCGAAAGGTCATTGATGCCCAGCTTGGCCAAAGCCTGCCGCAGACTCAATGCTGTTACCAGGCTCAATGCCTGTAAAGCATCTGCATTCACTTCAAATAGTCGTACCAGACTAATATAGATGCCCGCATTTTTCGGGCTCAGCCACTGCCGACCTCTTCGCCCCCGGCCAGCTGATTGACTCGTAGCCAACACAATCCAATTTCCGACTTTCCCTTCTCTGAGCTGCCGCAATGCGTCTGCATTAGTGGAATCAATTTCTTCATGCAGCTGAATCTCCCCGAACATTTTCCGGGAAAGCGGATTCAAGTGATGTTGAATTAATTGAATATCCATAGGCTCGCTCTAATGAAGCGATTAGAAGAAAATTGAAGGAAGCTTAAATCATTCATCTGTCACCCCCTCATAGAGGGGCATGCTATCGAATGGTAGCAACAAAAAAAGGAGCAAGGCTCCAGTGCCAGGCACAAAAGACCGCTCCTCTTGTAGAGCCTGACAAAAATGCCCGGCTCTGTTCTACCTCCCTGAGCAAATAGTTAATCAGGGAATTCCTCAATAACTCTAGTCGTTAGTAGATTCTATTGAATCCCCACCACTCCCGGTACTGTCTTCACGACGTAGTTTTGAAATAGTAGACCAGCCTTCAAGAATGATAAACATTGCTGAGACCATCACCGCGACCTGGATAAGAACAAGAATCCATTGACCTTTGCTAACGTAATCCATCACGTACCAAACGCTTGCCCACATAGACATAATCAGAATAAAGATCATTGGCGCTATCAAATAGCGCGCAGGTCGCCCAAGCCTAACCAGATAAATTGAAATAATAATTAAAGTCATAGCAGCGAGTATCTGGTTAGTTGCACCAAACACCGGCCAAATAAGAGTGCCGCCATCACCTGGATAATTGCCATTCGACACTCCAAACGCCAATAGCAAACAGGCACCTACTGCTACGAATGTTGAAATGTAATTACTCTTTAAAGGGTTAATATCATAGATGCTTCCCCATTCCTGAATAATATAACGCGTCAGTCTCAGGCCAGCATCCATAGTCGTTCCAGCGAACAGAACAACCATTACCGCCAACATGGTTTGGGCAAATGCCAAAGAAATACCCCAGCCATTTGATATTAGTAATGCGCCACCTGATATGAAACCACCGGCTGATGGACCGCCTGTAATGGTTGGATACAGTTCATTCCAACCACCTGCTGCTGTCGCTGCATAAAGTGAACCAGTCACCGCAACGATTGTAATCAGTGCTAGCGAACCTTCTCCCAAGGCGCCTAGATATCCAACAAATCTAGCATCTTTTTCGTTGTTTAGCTGTTTAGCACTGGTTCCGGAAGAAACAATTCCATGGAACCCGGACAATGCTCCGCAGGCAATTGTTACAAACAGTATTGGCCACATCGGCGGAGTCCCCTCGGCGACATCATTAAACATCGGCGCAGCGACATCAGGCATGGTTAACAATACTGCCGTATAGAGCACAAACAGCCCAACGACCAACTGCGCCCCGTTAATGTAATCCCGTGGCTGAAGTAGCAACCACACCGGCAACATTGACGCGATACCTGCATAAACATAAAGAAGAATAATCCAGTTGCCTCGCTCTCCAAGCCCAAATATATCTGCGGGCAGGGCCAATGGCATCACACTACCGATATAGATAGTAAAATAGAGAATCGATACGCCAACTATTGAAATCAACAGCAAATTGAATTTTTTGCGAATAAGGACGCCCACTGCAACAGCGACCGGAATAGCAGCCCACGCTGGAAATACTGATTCAGGATAGATCACCATTTCGTCTGCAATAATTGTGGCAAACATCGCGTTAACCAATACCAACAGCAGGAAGATTATTATCATCATTACAGAACGCACGCGTGTACTAACAATGCTTTCTGAAAGGGCCCCGATTGACTTCGCATCATGCCGATTGCTCGCCCAAAGAGCGCCGAAATCATGAACTCCCGCAAAAAAGATAGAACCGAATGTTACCCATAATAGCGCCGGAGCCCATCCCCAATAAACAGCGATTGCAGGTCCTACTATAGGTGCTGCACCGGCTACGGCGGTGAAATGTGAACCCCATAGAACGAATTTGTTGGTAGGGACGTAGTCGACGCCGTCGTTAAAACGATGTGCTGGAGTCTCAAAGTTCGGGTCTAAGCGATATATCTTCTCTGCAATAAATTTGGAATAGACAAACCATCCAAATGAAAACCCAATCAATCCGAATATGACGATAAATATCGATGACATATAAAACTCTCCGAAATTATTATTATGACCTTCAAGCCCCGCATCATAGCAAGGGACGGGGGCTGGACACAATGTCGCCAGACCACATCTGAGTGTCAAATTGTCACTAGTTTGGATGAAAAAGGTCTTGTCTTTATAGGACTAAATTGAGATCGGGAGCTGTGAAGTGGGTCGTATTGCGCCAGAGGTTTTCCGGGGACGCTCAAGCCTTCCTCCAGAAAGAATGGAGAGCCCCTTGAAAAGTAATCCTCTTTACCAAAGCCTGAAGCGGCAGGAGGGTTCTCATGTGGCGCTTCATTCAGGCCATCCCTGGCCTTCAAGACCCCTGAAAACCTCTGGCGCAACACTCCTCTCGAATATTGTGCTTCTTTTACCAAGACCTGAACTCTTCAAGCGGAAGGTGGCGGGAGCTAAGGCTGCAGTCAGATGCCACGCCGACTGACGGAAGGAGAACCCATTATCAGCCACACCTGCAGGTGCAGAATTTCACAAATATAGGGAAATCATAGATCTTGCTGGAGGAACAAACGTCTTTTTTGGGTTCCTGACAGAGGGAGGAGAACCCTCTACCTCTTCTCAACCAAAAGCAAATAGCTTCACTGATCTGGAAAACTCACCGAGCATGCTGGAGGAATCCCCCGGAGGGGCGCAGCATCGCAGCCAAAACTTCCGCGAACAAATCTAGAACAAAGAATTACAGCCAAAAAAAAGCACCCCGAAGGATGCTCTTTTTCGATCTACAAAAAGATATTACTGAGGATTAGCCGGTTCTACCGCATGGTAGGTCCAGTATCCGATAAACATCTCATCCCAGCTCTGCAGGCCGAAGGTCAGTTCCTGAGAGGGATCAGGGTTAGCAGGATTAAATTCCGAATTATCAAATGTACCTGTCACGTGAACCTTGGTTCCGGCTGCAACAGTCACTGGCTCACTCAACTCATAAGTTGGCTGCCATGCGTAGCTGTAGTTAGGCACACTAAGAAGATCATTCATGCTGCCATCTGGGTTTTCCAGAGAGAACTTCATATCCTTGCCACGGAAGTGCATGTGAGCGCGCAAACCAGTAACTACAACATCTTCTTCAAATGTGTACTCAGCGGCTGAAGGATAGTTCTGTTCGTAAGCCGGAATTTTGAAGTTAGAAGCAACTGAGCGAGTGAAGTTTTCATACTTCGGCGGCTCATCGTGCATGTACAGACCGATAATAGTTTCGTCTGTTGTCGCTCTTCCATTTGTAGTGAAGTGGAACTGCATAGACAACTTGTGACCTTCCGGAATATACACACCAGTCTCTTCAGGGAATGCCATGGCGTCAACTTTGCCCGGGGCATAACCTTCAAGGAATCGGCGAGCTACAGACGTAGTATTGCCTTCACCGCCATCGAAGTTTTCAGCAGGTGCAGTTACATATGTAAGCAGGTGGTGAAGTACTGACTCATCGCCAGGGATGAACTGTACTGCTTTAACCCACTTGTCTTCGTCGAATGGCAGCTCTACATCAACATCGATGTAGTCTAGAACACCGGTTGCAGGAATTTCCATTTTGGGAGCTGTAACGATGTAGTCTGGCTCGCCAAGAGTCCATTCTTTCCAGTTTGGAGCTTCATACTCTGTCAGCGGATCACTGGCGCCGGCTCCTCTGGGAGCTCCAGCATCAATCCAATGGACAAGGGTCTGTAAATCGTCTTCTGTCATGTAGCGTGCATTTTCAAAATGACCAATATCTGGATCAACCTGTGTAGGTGGCATGCGCTTGGTCAGCAATACTTCGCGGATCATTGGAGACCAGCCCTGAAGCATTAAATGGCTATCCATTGCGAAAGGACCAATTCCACCTTCACGGTGGCAAGATGCACATTGCTCAACGATCAGAGGTGCGACTTCAGTTGAATAATCAGGAACCGCATCGGCATGCATTTCCTTAACAGGGAAGTTCAAGTCACAGCCACTAGCGCTTACCACGCGAGTGTTGTCGATTGTGCCGGCAATTTCTGCGCTCAGAGTTTGAGGAACGCTATCCAGAGGACCTCTATAGAGAACAGTTAGGCGCTCAGGGTCCAAAACCACAATCTCGCCAGCCTTGCTCAGACTCAAAGTCTCGGAAACCAACTGACCATCATCAAGCAGCAGTGGCAGATCGATTCCGCGATTAGCTTTTGCTGAACGAATTACGTTCACATCAGATTCACTAGAGGAATTAATCAACGCGAAACCTATTCCACGTTCACTCCATTCAGCCTGCATTGCCTGCAAGCCTGCAACAGATGAATCAGTTGCAGCGCAGCTATTGTCGAAAGACATCAAGACAACAGCTTCAAGGTTTTTGTAACGACTCAACTGGTGAAAAGACCCATCGCTGTCCATCAGTCCGAAATCGCCAATTCTATCCGGAAGCGCTGAAACAGCCGTAGACATTACTGCCACGATCGCAGCTATTCCAATTCCTAGTAAATTTTTCATTTTTCGTTCTCCAAAATAACCTTTAATCCATAACCACAGTAATTCTATTCTAAATGCCAAATAATAGGCAGGCATATAAAGAAGGCTTTGTGACTTTTTGAAATCAAACCCATACTGTTAGTAAGGGTTTGCAGTGAAGAGGCCGGCAGGGATAGCCTTTAGAATTAACCCCTACTTAAAGTAGGGGTTTAAAAACAGACACCCTTAAGCATTCAAGGGCTTGGCGAATGGTCGACAAAAATTAGTCTGCGATCTCCTCACTGGCTGGGCCATAGGTGGAAAAACTCTCGATGAGATTGAAGCGCCTGAAAAGCTCATAAAGACCCCATCCTGCCCCTGCAATTACGATCATCATCATTCCCCAGCGCATTAGTCCCGCGAAGAAAATATAGTCAAATAGTGGCATCTGCAGCTGATAGGCACTTAGCCCTTCGCCTCGCTCCAGCATCCAATGCCACGCGCTGTGGGCCAATAGGGCTGAGAGTAGTATTGATCCAATGCGTTCCTTCACAAATTTACTAAACAATATATTCAAGACTGGTATCACCAGAATCAATACCAGTAGCTGTCCCAATTCGACTCCTACATTAAAAGCGAGCAGTGACGAGAATAGATGGCCGCCGGCGAACTGCAAGGTGTCACTAAACAGGAATGAAAAACCGAAACCGTGTACTAGACCAAAACCAAAAGTCACAATCCAGCGGTGCTCTAGCCTGGCGCCAACAATATTTTCAAATGCCATATAGACAATCGAAAGCGCAATTAGTGTCTCTATCAGTGGCGGCCACCACAGCACATTGGGCGTTACACCAAAAGCCGCACCGATTAAAGTAATGGAATGGGCCACGGTAAATGCTGTCACTACTGGAATTAGTCTACGCAGGCTTCGCAGAGGAAGCACCAGACAAAACAAGAATAGAAGGTGATCTGTGCCTTCGAGAATATGCTCAAAGCCCATCGCGACGAATCGAAACGCCGCCTGATACCAACGTGGATCGAGGACTACGATTCCAGGATTGCCAAGATAGTTGAATACCCTTTCACCGCCCTCTGGAAGCACGAAGCGTAATACTGTGGAGGTTTCGTTAGAAAGAGTTGCAAGCTGGGGGTTAACCGAGAAATCTGAAGCCTCCGACTGAATGGGATAGGTCACCATTATGTCCAGTACACCTTGCCGCCAAAATAGGTCCACCGAGTCTTCGAGACGGGGGCTCAAGATATTTTCAAGAGCGTCTTCGTAATTAGTAAACGAACGATTGGAAGGAAGCGAAACTCTTACTTCTTCCAGAGTCTTTTCTGTCAGTTGGATATCATTCTCATAGAAATGGATTGATTCGGTTATATAGACTCTTGCCGCATCATTAATCTGGAAATCGGCTTCTGACAACTGGATATAACCCGGACCGATCAATGGAAACGATATTTCTCCTAATGCTTCCATAGGCACGCGAATCAGAGCTGTAAGCAAATTACCTTCGGGTTTGACAAATGCGTGAACAGTGACACGGCTGGGAATATCATGGGCAATACTAAGAGACGGAGACAATACCGCCATCAAAAGCAGGCTTTGAACCATCAATTTCAGTACTTTTTTAAGGGTCATTATCGGCACGTTTTTTCCAAAATATTTAGTTTATTTTCAACATTTTCAAATGCTTAGATCTTGTATACAACAGCAGAAAGCACGCAGTGTACAGCAAGATTTCTCAAGCCGGATGGGGCTGTTACAAATTCTTACATCATGCCCCCTGAAAAAATGGCCTGTGAGTATACTGTCTACACATAAGTGAGTATACTCAGGCTTGCTCAGAGAGCTTCAACCCCCGCAATACGGGCATCTAGAGGAAAATAAGAATGACAAAGATCAAACTAACTATTGGCGCAACTCTGGTAGTTGCATTGGTTGTTTTAGGAATTGGACAATCAAAATTGCAAGAACCAAGTGTTGCCGCTGCTAATGACGTAATGGCTCCCCACTTTCTAGTGGATCCATATTGGCCGAAGCCGCTTCCCAACATGTGGGCAATGGGTAACACCATTGGTGTTGACGTAGACGAAAGAGATCACGTCTTCGTTGTTCACAGAAATGACGCTTCACAATTCGGTGGCAACACTGAAATTGGCCTTCAAGGTGGTGTTGCAGAATGCTGTACACCGGCTCCTCCAATCATCGAATTCGATGCAGAGGGCAATGTTGTTAATGCTTTCGGCGGACCAGTTGAAGGCGCACCATACGTATGGCCTGCTTCCAATCACGGTATCGAGATTGCACCTAATGGTGACATCTGGATTGGTGGTAACGGTGGCGGCGACTCACACGTGCTAGTGTTCACTCGTGATGGTCAATACATCCGCACAATTGGTGTTCAGGGCGAAGGCCGTGACAGTAATAGTGAGACTCACTTCGCTATGGTTGCCGAGATTTCAATCGACGCAGAAGCAGGCGAAGCCTACTTCGCTGATGGATATCGCAACCGTCGTGTAGCAGTAGTAGACGTAGCAACTGGAGCGTTCAAGCGCTACTGGGGTGCTTACGGTAATACTCCTGATGACGACGCAGACGTAACTTACACTCCTGGTGTAGCTGGTCCACAGCAATTCCGTGGTCCTGTTCACTGTGCAGAGCCATCCAATGACGGACTGGTATATGTATGTGACCGTGGTGCTGACCGAGTTCAGGTTTTCCGCAAAGACGGTACTTACGTAAGAGAAGTTGTGTATAACCCAGCTACTCTAAACCAGGGCTCTACTTGGGACATCGCTTTCTCCAGAGACGAAGAGCAGAAGTATATCTATCTTGCCGATGGACAGAACTTCAAGATCTCTGTAATCGATCGTGAGTCAATGGAAGTTCTTTACACTTTCGGTCAAGGCGGACGTCAGCCTGGTACTTTCTACGCACCTCATAGCATCGCAACTGATTCTTCAGGTAACGTATATACTACCGAGACTTATGAAGGTAGCCGAGTTCAGAAGTTTGTAAACCAGGGCATTCGCCCGGTAACAGTACGTGATCGCGCGCCAGTATGGCCTGCTGACAAACTGTAAGACTTTTCTAAGCTTTAAAAGCCGCATCGAAGCAATTCGATGCGGCTTTTTTATGACTGGCATTTTTGTAAGCGACTACAGGTTATTATAATCGAATACTATTCGTTACATCGCTATGAGCTCATTAAGCCAGGGTTAATAGTACAAGCTTGATCATGTACACCATGTCACATGCTCGCTATTATTAGATCTAGCTACTACTTATACAAAAACTGAACCAATAACATCGAGAATTTTTACAAATGAAATTACAAATGAATATTCGACAAACTCTTTCAATAGCTCTTGGCCTCTTCGCTGCCACCTTCGCAGTTAGTAGTTCGGCAATAGAGGACATCGTAGTTGATTATAGTTTTCAGGGTAGTGCACCCACTAACCTGAGCAATATGAAGGCGACTCTGCACTTTGCAGAATTCATCGACAGCAGATCCGGCGCTGATGCTAATCTATTGACTGACAAGGATCTCGGCCTCGGCTCTGCCGATGGTTACCAATTGGACCAAGCAGCGGCGGAAGTTGTGCGCGGCGCACTACTTGGTGCATTTACCAGTGCTGACGCTAAATTAGTGGATTCAGACGGTGAGATGTACATAGCTGGCGACCTGCTAGGAATTGATGCCCAGATCGTCGACCGCGCAGGTGTTGAATCCATCCAGATCACTTTCCGAACCAACATTCAATTGCGCTCTGGCAGTCGCATGATTTGGCAGACCACAATCTTCGGCAGGGGCACCAGGCCAGCTGAGGAGGGTATTCAGGCTACTATCCATGCAGCAATGAAGCGTACTATTGACGACTTGCTACTGGATGATTATTTCCTCGCGGAAATTCGCTAGAAACCCGTTTACTAAAATAAAAAAGGGCCTGAACAGGCCCTTTTTTATTTCTTCTTTTGTAGTTGATGCTGACAGTTGAATCGAGAGTTGATATCGAAAACTAAGTCTCGACGCAACCAAGACTCGAATCCAGCGAAGTGAAATCCAGGTACTGCGCTTCAGGGAAAAACCGCAAACCCGTAAGCTCTTCGATCTCTGCAATGTCTATTCTTAGCTCACAGTGATGCCTATGCACGGGAACATTCTGCGCGAGCAGAAAGGCACTTGCCTGACCTGACTCTGTAACTACAATTTTGAAAAAAGCATCAGGCACTCTGTGCGGGACATCGGTTCGCAGCTGTGGCGTATTCTGAGGATCGTTGAAGATGGGTCCAGTGAGTACAAAGACTTCAGTTTCCTTGTTTACCAGATTTCTGACAGCCCACTCTAGCCCATACCAGGCTCCTCGACTGAGGCTCCTGCTCCGGGGCACTATATTGCTCATGAAATTCACGTCATTCCAATAAGGTGTCCCTGCAAAATTAACCAGCGGCACCAACTGTGAAGCAAGAAGACCTACTCCGTCAGAAGCTTCAAAGTCAGCGGGCTGCAATGTCTCTTCCACAAAGTCATCAGCCAGGGGTTCACGCGACAAACTGGAAGCGATACCTATTGAATCGGCTGTAACCCTGTAGGCAGCCCATTCGGGCGTTTTGAAGGAGGTATTAAAAGAGAGTGCGTAAATCGGCCTCAGAATAAGATGATTGTCAGTGTCAGCCCCTTGCGGGCAACCGAACAGACAGTGACCAATGCGGTAATCCACAGCGAAAGATTGAGGAGCAATCTGCCCCAGTAGAGTGGCTATTAAAGCGCCCCAAATTACCTTGTTTTGTGTTTTTGTCACAACGTATCCATATTTCTCGCCAACTGCTCCCATCATAGGGATTCTAGCTTCTCAGGGAAGTTTATATCCACTAATAAACAACTCCTCAAAGACCTCTAACTAGTCAAATTTCTTAATATTTTTAGTAACCATCTTCATATTGCTGCGTCTAATACCTATCGGCAAAGTGGCCATGAATTCTGGCTTTGAGCGAAATTCCGTCAAGAAAATGCCGAAAACAACTAACGGATTATTGAAATTTCAACTATTTTTAATTTTCAGGAAGCTTTATGTGTAATTGCTATCTACTATCGCAGGTCAGTAATATCACAATAGTTTCATTTATTCGAGTTTGAGGAGAGCACCATGCTTAAATTTTCGACAATCGCCAAACTAGCTGCTACTTCGTTAGTAACTGTTCTATTTGGCATGTCAGCCAATGCCGCGGACCGCATCAGTGATTTTTCGCTGACAGACCATGAGGGCCGATTCTTCCAGCTTAGCCGCCATGCAAACCAGGACGCTGTAGTCCTTCTTGTTTATGACGCTGAGAGCAGAGATGCCCGCCGAGCTATTTCAGATCTGCAGGATCTGGAAGAGAAATTTGCTGAACAAAATGTTGAATTCATAGCTATTAATTCATCTGGCAGCACAGACAAGATTGCCATGAGAGAAGAAGCCGCAGATGAGGACATCACTGTTCGCATTCTGATGGATGACACTCAATTGGTTGCTGAAGAGCTAGGGCTTAGTCGAGTTGCTGAAGTTGCTATCCTCGATCCAACAAGCAAAGAAGTGGTTTATCGCGGCGCGCTAAACAAGTCTTCTGCTGAAGGCAGCCGATCAGAACGAAATGCCGGTTCTTACGTAGAAGAAGCGCTGAATGCCATACTTGCTGACCAGGAAGTTTCTGCGAATCTTGTAGCAAGCAAAGGTGATGTTATTACTTTCGCCGCAAAAGCAGCGATGACTAATACTGTTTCCTACGCTAACGATGTTGCTCCTATCCTTGAGCAGCGCTGCGTAACATGTCACGTGGAAGGCGGCATTGCTCCTTTCGCCATGAGCAGCCATCAGATGGTTCAGGGCTGGTCACCAATGATTCGTGAAACACTTTACACAAAGCGTATGCCACCAGGACAGATCGACAACGAATATGTAAATGACTTCCATGGTGTGAATCATATTACTGTTGAGGAAACTCAAAAGCTTGTTCGTTGGATTAATGAAGGTTCCAAGAATAACGACGACACTGACCCACTGGCAGAATACGATTACAGCCCGCCTAAGTGGCTAAACGGCGAGCCTGACATGATTGTTCAGATTCCAGAGCAACGAATTCCTGCTACTGGTGTACAGGACTATCGTAACCTGATGCTTCCTCTCGAGTTGCCAGAAGACAAGTGGGTTAAGGCGGTTGAATTCGAAGCCGGCGATCCAACTGTTCTTCACCACATCATCGCATTCTCTTACGGCCCAGACGGCGTGAATGAATTTGAAATTCTGAATCAGGGAATTGGCCTCGGTGCTTATGCTCCAGGTAATGAGTTAAATCTTTATCCTGATGACGCTGGCTACCCACTTAAAGCTGGTGGCGGCCTGATGCTACAGATGCACTACACAACTTCCGGCAAGGAAGCGACTGACGCATCTGAAATCGGCATCTACTTCTGGGATGAAGAACCTGAGAAGGTAATTCTTGGCGGATCTGCTGCTGATCTAGATATCGACATTCCTGCTTTTGCTGCCGGTCATGAAATGACAGCGACCAAAAAATTCCGCAAGGATTCTTACCTGACTATGGTTGGACCACACATGCATTACCGTGGTTTCGATGCTAATTTCAAAATCGCATATCCTGACGGTCGCGTAGAAGAAATCCTTAACGTACCTAACTACCAGTTCAACTGGCAGAAGACTTATGACTTCGTAGAGCCACTCTTCTTACCAGCAGGAACTGAGATGGTTTTCAGGGCTACTTTCGACAACTCCGATATGAACCCTTTCAACCCAGATCCATCAGCAGAAATCTCGTGGGGGGAACAAACCTGGCAAGAAATGTTTTTCGGATTCTTCCGTTATGTGGAAGCTGAAGACGGAGAATAGATTAACCAGCGTTTTGTAAAAACCCGCTCACTGCGAAGTGACCGGGTTTTTTTTCGCCTCTGTGAAAGTGCAAGACACCCTGCCCGCTCATGACAGTAACTTTCAATATTGCTAGTATGAGCAGCTGTTTCTCTACTATTTACCACTTTTTGGAAACCATAAGACACAGAAAATCATGAAAAAATTAACCACTCTCTTATCTCTATTACTCACTCAAGGTATTGCCTTCGCCGATACCACTCTGGTAACAAATGTTAACGGTTACACTCTTAATGCTGATCGTGAGCTACAGACTTTCGTCGCCCTGCAATTCAGCGACGATAAGGTTGATCGGATATTTACAGAGGGAGATGTGCTTCCTGAAACTGCTGATAGCGTAGTCGATGGCAACGGTCAGACGCTAATCCCTGGACTAATCGATGCTCATGGGCACGTGTTGAATTATGGTCTTGGACTTCTAAATGTCGACCTGGTTGGCACTAGCTCAGAGCAGCAAGCCGCCGAACGAGTACTCTCCTTTGCAGAAGAAAACCTGGAGCTGGAATGGATTCAGGGACGAGGATGGAATCAAGTGCTATGGGACAGTAATGAATTTCCCACAGCTACCAGCCTAGACGCTTTGCTTGGCGATCGACCTGTCTGGTTAAGAAGAATAGACGGTCATGCGGGCTGGGCTAATACCGCCGCAATGGAATTGGCAGGGTTTACCGGGGATTTTGAAGACCCTACCGGCGGACAAATTATCAGAGATGAGAATGGCGAACCTACAGGTGTCTTCATCGATACCGCAATGTCCTATATTAGCTCAATGGTTCCAGATACCAGCTACGAAGAAATAAAATTCGGCCTTTCAACGGCAATGGAATCACTGGCCACATACGGAATTACCAGTGTCCACGATGCAGGCGCAGGAAGTCAGGTTGTCGCAGCCTATAAAGAATTAGCCGAAGAAGCCCCCCTTCCCATTCGAGTCAATGTAATGCTCTCTGCATCAGACCCTCTCTATCTTGACCGCATAAGCGAAGGGCACTTCCGTAGCGATGACGACACCCTGGCGATCAATAGCGTAAAGGTTGTAGCCGACGGCGCTTTGGGAAGCCGTGGAGCAGCTTTAATTGAAGACTACTCCGATGAGCCTGGCAACAGAGGCTTGTTGCGATACAACGACGAACGCCTTGAGTATTTAATGCGGGCGGCAATGAATGCAGGCTTTCAGGTGAATACTCATGCGATTGGTGATGCCGCCAATATGATTGTTCTCGATAACTATGAACAATTAATCAATGAAACGAATTCCCGTGGCATGCGCCACCGCGTGGAACATGCACAAATTTTGCGTTATGAAGACATACTTCGTTTTGCGGAACTGGGTGTCATTCCGTCCATGCAGGCCACCCATGCAACCAGCGACAAAAATATGGCTCAGGACAGGCTGGGTGAAGTGCGCATTCAAGGAGCCTATGCCTGGCGCAAACTAATGGACTCGGGCGCGAGAATTGCCAATGGGTCTGACTTTCCTGTGGAGCACCCTAACCCATTCTATGGACTGCATGCGTCCGTCACACGACAGGATAAAGATAATGACCCTGTAGGGGGATGGTTTCCAGAAGAAAGCATGACCACAGAAGAAGCATTTATCAGTTTCACTATCGACGCTGCTTATGCAGGCCATCAAGAAGAAATTCTTGGCAGTCTCGAGCCAGGCAAAAAAGCAGATTTCATCATTCTCGATCGAGATATTTTCGAGATAGATCCTAGCCAATTGTGGCAAACACAAGTGTTGCAGACCTGGGTTAATGGAATGAAGATTACCGACTAAACTGTCTATGGGCTAATCGGTCGACCAACCAAGAAAAGGGAAGAGTGTTATGAATAATATGAGAATGGCTTTCGGCTGCATCATGGTTCTTTCACTCCTATCTTGCTCACCATCGAACAATCCAGAAGTCTCTTCAATACCAGCCGACCAGACTGCTTCGCCAGTAGATCCTTCTGAACTACTACGCTGGCAGCAGCAAGCTGCACGAGTCAACATACTTCGGGACAAATGGGGAATCGCCCACATCTACGGAGAGACGGATGCTGATACTGTTTTCGGAACCTTGTACGCTCAGGCAGAGGATGATTTCAATAGAGTCGAAACCAATTACATAAATGCCATGGGCCGGCTCGCCGAAGCCGAAGGTGAAGGCGAGCTGATACGTGATCTGCGCATGAAGCTATTCATAGATCCAGAGGATTTGAAACAGCAGTATGAAGCCAGTCCTGACTGGCTTAAGCCGCTAATGGATTCCTTCGCCGATGGCTTGAATTACTACCTCTACAATCATCCGGAAATTGAACCAAGAGTTATCAATCGCTTTGAGCCCTGGATGGCATTGAGTTTTACCGAAGGAAGTATCGGTGGAGATATTGAGCGCGTTAATCTGCGCCGACTGGAAAGCTTCTATGGAGATTCTAATCTAGTCGCACAGAATGAAATTCCATTCGATACTGAGCCAAGAGGTAGTAACGGATTTGCAATTGCGCCAGAGAATAGTGCCAGCGGGAATGCGCTTCTTTGGATTAATCCCCACACTTCATTTTTCTTCCGCTCAGAATTACACATGGTTAGTGAAGAAGGCTTGAATGCCTATGGGGCGGTTACCTGGGGTCAGTTCTTTGTTTACCAGGGCTTTAATGAAAAGACAGGTTGGATGCATACCTCCAGCCGAGCTGATGCCATCGATGAATATCTGGAGACCGTAATCGAAAGAGAAGATGGAGTCTATTACCAGTACGGAGATGAAGAAAGAAAACTCACAGAATCTATCATTAAGCTTCCCTACAGGCAGGGCGACGACATACTTGAAAGGCAAGTAACCACCTATCACAGTCACCACGGTCCGATCATCCGAGCCGAGGACGGAAAGTGGGTAAGCATCAAGCTGATGAATGAACCAATCAAAGCCTTGAGCCAATCTTATTTGCGCACCAAAACCCAAAGTCATGATGACTATTGGGAGACTATGGAACTACAAACTAATTCTTCAAATAATACTGTGTATGCTGACGCCGATGGCAATATTGCTTACTACCATGGAAACTTTATTCCCCGACGGGATTTGAGCTTCGACTGGAACCAGCCTTTGGATGGCAGCAACCCAGCCACCGAATGGCAAGGTCTGCACCCAGTGGATGAAATTATAACTTTGCTCAATCCTGCTAATGGCTGGATCCAGAATACCAATAACTGGCCATTCACTGCAGCCGGCGAGTTCAGCCCGCGAGCTGAAGACTACCCTGTTTATATGGCGAATAATTCCGAAAACCCAAGAGGCGTTCATGCCGTTCAGGTACTTCAGAATAAATCTGATTTCACTATAGATTCTCTTATCGAGGCTGCCTATGAACCTACTCTTACTGCATTCGAGGATTTGATTCCCAATCTCTTGTTGATAACAGCGGTTGATCGAGTTAACCGAGTAGACGAACCAGCTACTATTGATGGAGCAACTCCTAACGTAAATTTCGTTGATGAAGTATCCATAAACTCAGGACTAATTGACTACATAGACCTCTTGCGAAACTGGGATATGAAATATTCCGCGGACTCCGAAGCAACATCATTGGCGATTTACTGGGCGCAGAATTTAATGAATGCTGTTGCAGCTGAAGCCAACGCTGCCGGTATCAATGTGTATGATTACATGGCGTTTAACTCTTCAGTTGACCAGAAACTCAGTGCTTTGCGTCTGGCTGCAGAGCAACTAGAGGCAGACTTCGGTAACTGGCGCGTGGCATGGGGAGAGATAAACCGCTACCAGCGTCTGAACGGAGATATTGTTCAGGACTTCGATGACAATGCTCCAAGTCTACCTGTTGCTTTTGCATCATCCCGTTGGGGATCTCTTGCTTCATTTGGCGCTAGAGCTTATCCAGGAACCAAGCGCATGTACGGAACCAGTGGTAATAGTTTTGTGGCTGCGGTTGAGTTCGGTGAAAGACTTAGAGCAAAGGCTATTACGGTTGGAGGCTTAAATAATAATCCTGACTCCACACACTTCGATGATCAGGCCGAAATGTATACGCAAGGTGAATTCAGAGATGTTCTGTTTTACAGGGAAGACCTTGAAGCAAATCTTGAAAGGCAATATATTCCTGGAATGTAAAAAAAAGCAGTGAGCGCCAGGCGTTCACTGCTTTTTAGATCTCAGCTTCTTGAGATAAGTAGCTGGGAATTAATAACCTACAGCAGCGCCGTCACCACGACGAGAATCTGAAGATCCTTCGAAAATGCCATTAGCTCGGTCATAGTAGACCGCCATAGCTGCTCCCTGTGCTGTACGCTCTCTGAACTGATGCCCCTTCTCTTCATAAAGACGTACGCTATCCGGCGACAGAGTACCCGTCTCCATACTGGTTACGTCAGGTAGCCATTGATGATGAATGCGGCCCGCTTCTACTGACTGGGCGATATTCATATCATGATCTATTACGTTAAGAATGAGTTGCAAAGTAGTGTTGATAATCGTCTTGCCTCCTGGACTTCCTGCAGTAAAAACAGGCTTTCCGTTTTGAGCAATGATTGTCGGCGTCATACTGGAGAGTGGACGCTTTTGTGGTGCAACAAGATTTGGCGCAGTTCCAATGTTTCCTCTTCTGTCTGTGAGACCTGGCACCGCATTGAAATCTCCGAGCTCATTGTTCAGAAGATAACCACCGCCTTCAACTACAATTGCTGAGCCGTAACCGAATTCCAGCGTGTAGGTCATGCTGACCATATTGCCATCTTTATCAACTACGGAAAAATGTGTTGTCTCTTCACTCTCATAAATTTGAGCAAATTCCGAAGGGTCTGATTCGGAAGCCTGATCCATGTCTATGCTGGCTCGCAGTTCTGCCGCGTAATCCTTATCCATCAAATGGGCAAGAGGCATACCTTCATTAAAATCTGGATCACCAAGATGTTCTGCTCGGTCTGCATAGGCTCGTCGCATTGATTCAGTGAGCACATGGAGATAGTCAGCTGAATTGTGACCCATTGCTGCCAGGTCATAGCCTTCGAGAATATTGAGCATTTCAATCATTGTTACGCCGCCAGAGCTCGGAAGAGGCATGCTAACAATATCGTACCCTCTATAAGTGCCACGAACCGGTTCTCTTTCGATTGCCTCATATATGGCCAGATCTTCTTCAGTGATTATTCCACCTATATCTGCCATGAATCCTGCCAGGCGTTCTGCATTCTCACCTTTGTAGAAACCATCATGACCCTCGGTCTGGATAAGCTCCAGAGTATGGGCTAGATCAGGTTGATACCAGGTATCGCCCAATTCCAGTCCGGTGCCATCTGGTCTGGAAAATTTAGCCTTAGAAGATGGGTACTGATTGAACCGACGCATGCTGTTATTGAATCCTGAATAGAGGGAATAGGACATGGGTATTCCATCACGGGCCAGAGCAATCGCGGGAGCTACCAGGTCTTCCCAGGGAAGACTTCCCAGCTCCTGATGCGCCTTCCATAAACCGGCTACTGTTCCTGGCACTCCAACAGCCAATGGGCCGATATGGTTAGAATTATCAATTACCTGCCCGTCCAGACCCAGATACATTTCCTGAGTTGCAGCCAGAGGTGCTTTTTCGCGAAAATCAAATGTTGTGGCATGACCATCATCGCCGTGATAAACCAAAAATCCACCGCCGCCTATATTACCCGCAGTAGGCCAGCTAACAGCCAATGCGAATGCGGTAGCCACTGCAGCGTCAACAGCGTTTCCACCCTGCTTCAAGGCTTCCAGTCCCGCTTCCGATGCCAGTCTGGATGAACTGGTAACAATTCCATTCTTGACTCTTAGCGGAGTTCTTCCTCCTTCCGAAAAAGAAATGGAAACAAGGCTTAAACTGATAAAAAATATCAGAGTTTTTAGAAGTCTATGTTGCATTAGATGTTGCATTAAGGCGCTCTCAAATAGATTAATCGGAATACAGCAATAAGCCAATAATACCCTGAAATTAGAGCTAATTCGCCTGAAAAATCGCCAATATAACCCTATCTTTTTCCGGGGATTAATTTACTGCTTAGTAAAATCCGGGTATTCCATAGTTTTTCAGTGTTCTTCTTCCTATCTAAGTGCTAAGTTTTACCGAATTCACCAATCATTTATTCAAGAGACACCACACCATGCATTCCAGATTCAGGTTCATCTTAATCGCCGCAATATCCACTTTCCTCCTGTCATGTGGAGACGCTGAGCAACAGGCTGCCAGCAGCAATTCTTCTTCGGCTGTAGAACAAACCCCAACCGGAGAAACCGCTGAGTCAGAAGCACAGCTTATTGCCCGCGCCGGAGAGATTCACGATCGAGTGATAACTCTGGACACTCATGCGGACATCAATACGGGTAACTTCACTCCCGAAGTCAATTACACGATGAACCTGGAAACTCAGGTGAATCTAGTAAAGATGGATGCAGGCAAACTGGATGTCGCCTGGTTTATTGTCTACACAGGTCAAGGCGCACTAGATGAAGAAGGATATGCCGCAGCCTATGCCAATGCCATCGACAAATTTGAAGCTATCCATTGGCTGGAAGAAATAGCGCCAGACGAAATCGAAATAGCCTACACCTCAGATGATGTACGCCGAATATCTGGAGAAGGTAAAAAGGTTGCCATGATCGGTATCGAGAATGCCTACCCAGTAGGCTTGGATATGAGCAATATAGAAGATTTCTATAATCGTGGTGGTCGCTACATGTCTTTGGCTCACAACGGCCATTCGCAATTTGCCGACTCGCAAACTGGCGAAGCGGAAAATGATTATCTACATGGCGGCCTCAGCGACTTGGGCAGAGAAGCCGTTGCTGAAATGAATCGCCTTGGAATCATGGTTGATATTTCCCACCCATCCAAAGATGCGATTTCACAGATGCTGGACATCACCCGCGCTCCTGTTGTCGCTTCTCACTCATCGGCCCGAGCTCTAACCGACCACACCAGAAATCTGGAAGACGATATGCTGTTGCGCGTTCAGCAAAATGGCGGCGTAGTGCAGACAGTCGCCTTTGGAAGTTACATTAACGAAGATAGGCGCACCTACTTAATTGAAAACACAGAAAGAGAAACAAGAGCAAATGCCCCCGAAGCAACTGTGTCGGATTTTGTAGACCACATCGACTATCTGGTTAAGCTAATAGGCATTGATCATGTTGGCATCAGTTCCGACTTCGATGGTGGTGGTGGCATTACCGGTTGGAACGATGCATCTGAAACTAGAAATGTAACCGTTGAATTAGTACGACGAGGATATACGGAAGATCAAATTTCTCAGCTCTGGAGTGGCAACCTGCTACGTGTACTTGATGACGTGCAACGCATTGCCGGGGAAATCCAGGCGGAATAAATAAGCAAAATAAACCTATCAGGAACTACCATGAAAACTATACATAAAACACTAACTGTAATTGCTGTGCTTGCTGTTTCACTTTTGTCAGCCAATGCAGACCATCATGAAGCTGACGGTGGCTCAACTATAATGAGTAAAGCAGAAGTAGATGCGACTCTAGCTCAGGGTCTGGCTAACCTGGCAGAAGGCAGGAGTGTTAGCGATATTGTTATGCGTCATATCAGTGTCGGAGAAGAGCATATGGGTGTCTCTGTGGTTCAGCGCAGCAAGGTTGAGGATACCGGCGTAGAAACAGGAATCGCTCACGTAAATCTGGACGAAATTTACTATATCGTTTCCGGTCAGGGAACCATGGTTACCGGTGGCGAATTCATCGATATGCAAACCAGCAATAGTTCACTACTAGGCCCGATGGAAAGGGGCGAAATTCGAGGGGGTGTTCTGCAGTTTGTAGAACCAGGCGACATTGCAATCATCCCCAAGGGTATGCCTCATGGCTGGCATGAGATAGACACAGATACTATTAGCTATATTATCTTTCGTGGAGACCCGGACAAGGTAATGGAAATTAAGACTGAGCCCTAGACTCTGACTTCAATATCATAATTCCTGAATACAAAGGGACTGACTAAGCAGTCCCTTTTTTTGCGCATAACAAATTCAATCGCTTGAGTTTGAGTCTGTAAAAACAGAAGCCCCTCTCACCCCCTCCAGTTATCCACAATCAGAGACCGCTGTCATACTAGCCAAACCGCCAATCAGATAGAACGCCGCGATAACCTACGATATATCGGGTTTACTGTCATTCTTATCGCTAATGGATCGAAATTTCGGCCGATACACTCAATTTCTCATTTTGCCCGTCAATTTCGTGAGTTATTTGCAAGAATGGGACTCATTACACTCTTCTCTAAGCAAAACTGCGCCCCAATTCACTAAATTTCTGCTATTTTTAAGGAATCATGTGCACCACATCACATTATTGATTCCTACAAGGGCTAGGATGCTGAATATACGAAGAATTAGTGGGTTGGAAGCCCTGTTGTTACGGTAAAAGTAGGATATTTCCTACATATACTGATCAATCAATCAATAACCAACATAGATAATAAAAATGAATACCCAATTAAAAAGCCAAAGAAAAATTCAAAAGAACGGAGCCAAAAGGCTATCCGTCTACATCCTTTCATTCCTGTTTGCCCTATCGCCGGCCATCACCATGGCTCAACAGGGAATTAGTTCCCCCGCCGAAGAATTGGCTGGGCGAGTGATTGTTGTTCAAGGTGATGTTTGTAGTGGTCAAGTAATATTGGCCACCAGTTTGTGGTTAATCCAGTATTTTTGCTCTGACTCGTTTGGCGATAATCCACCGTTATGTTGATGCGGCCTCACGCGACTGTAGTAACCAGTAATGTAATTATTCACCGCAA
>JABJIC010000011.1 GCA_018661465.1 Gammaproteobacteria bacterium
GAGTGATATTTTTGATTACATTGAAATGTTTTATAACAGCAAACGACGGCACAGTTCCAATAATCAGCTGTCGCCTGTAAAGTATGAAGAGCGTTATCAACAGAGGCTGCTAAGTGTCTAGAGAATTGATAGCGATTCAAAACAAAGCTCGCATCTGCTGGTATGAGTGAATTGCTAACTGAAGTGGAAACTTCTAGAACATCCAACAGACCGCTTTCATTTTGCTGCAGATCCAGGTAGTCATAAACGTCACCGTTGTAAACCACATTGGGGATTCGTAATACGCCAGTATCGTCATTAAAGGTACTTATTGTTTGTTGGGCGAAAGAGGCAGAAATAAAGAAAGAGAAAAGAACTACTAAAAGTGATTTCATTTACATGTCTCGGAAAGTAGGTAGGTGAGTGGCAAAAATAACCTAACTTAAATAATAAGGTCAAGTTAAGTAGATGTTTGACATAGGCCCTCAGAAAAATGATGCCTAGGGACAGAATCGAACTACCAACACCAAGGTTTTCAGTCTTCAGCTCGACCAGTATTTGTATTTGCTCCGGAGGGAGTGCCTAACATGAGTGCCTGAATAGGTTTTTAGCTACCATATTGGGCCTCGAATTGGAGACTTTCCGCAAAACCTTCCATGTCTGCTTTGGGTCGAAAGCAGACACTATCGAAATAAGAGAATTTCACTCAGAACGCAGCAATCCCTCGCCAAAACCTATCGCCGAACGAACTGTTTAGTCGAAGGAGCCGGCGGGACCGGGGAATACTACCGGGCTTTCGCTGCCGTCGGGGGCTACGCTGGAGACTCCGAAGAAGTAGTTGTCGATTACGACGTTCTCGAGTGTAAAGCTATCAACATCTCCTACATTGCGGTGGTAATCCCAAGTGGGGGAGGTTGTAAGTCGCCAGTGGACTCTGTAGCTGGCGGCTCCTTGAACTTTTTCCCAGCTCAGTGTTGTGGAGGGACGGACTGCCCCTGCTATGTCTGTGCTGGCTGGAGGAGGCGGGGCAGAAGCCATGGATGCTAGTGTTACGGCATTGAGTGAAGTTAGTTTGGCAGCGTATTCAAAATTGACGTGCTCGATGACATCTCCATAGCTGATGCCGTTTTCGACTCTGATGTCTTGATGTTGTTGTGTATAGTTTTCGTTGGTTTCCATGATTCTTACTGCCGGAAAGCCAGCTTCGTTGAAAGGGCGGTGGTGGCCTCCGCGTCCAAATCTGTCCAGCCTGTAGACCATCATGATGTCCAGATTGGGGATATAACGATCTGCCATCTCATCGACATAACGAGCGATATTGCGGGAAGCGGAATCTACTTCGCCACCTTGAGATCGGCGTTGGCGTGCCTCCGCTTCGGTCTCGACATAACGGGTTCCTTCTGAAAAGACCCGAGCTGTTGTGTTATTGGTAACGCCATTGACTCCAGTAATGTTGCCGATCATATCGTTGTTGATTACGGCGTCGATATTCCAGTCGTTTTCAATTGCGTACTCGGCGAGAATGGCACCACCATGGAGACCCTGTTCTTCGCCAGAGAGTCCGATGAATGCGATGGAGCCAGGGAATCTGTAAGCGGATAAGACTCGAGCAGCCTCGATGACTCCGGCCATGCCGGAAGCGTTGTCATTGGCGCCTGGAGATTCTGACTCAAAGTTGAGTGGGTCACTGACCCTGGTATCGATATCTCCACTCATCATGGTAAATCGATTGGAATCATCTGTGCCTCTGAGGATGGCGATTACATCCACTACTTCAGTTGGGTCGGGTACTCGGGTAGTTCCGGATACAATTCCGCTTACGGTGAAGACCTCCAGGCAGCCTCCGCAGTCTGTCGAGATGCGATTGAATTCTGCTTCAACCCATCGTCTGGCGGCACCTATTCCCCGAGTATTCGACTGGGTTTCCGAGAGTGTATGGCGTGTACCGAAACTCACCAGGGTTTCGATATCAGCCCGTATTCGGTCAGCAGAAACTGAGGCTACTATATCGTGCATGTTTTGTTCGCTGGATTGGGCGCCAAGTGGTAGCAGTGCAAGAAGTAGGGTTAGGGGCATTCTTTTCATTGTTCTTATTTTCCTTTGGATTGGGAAGCTGTACATAATGTAACTGTTTCGAATTTCTCCGGCTACATTTTTAAGGGCAGTGAAACTTTGTCGCCATCAGCTAGGGGGTAGTTCCCCACTCACGGTCGAAGGACCGTGAGCATGCAATACCGCAGACGCTGGCCGGGTCTGCACCAAGGGGAAACAAGCGATAAGACCAATCACAACTTGACCCTCTGCACAGTCTGACAAATACTCTACTGACAAACAGGAGCCGAAAATGAATACAACAATACGCAGATTAATCACTACGCTTTTTATATCAGCAGGGCTCGTAGCCTGGCATGTGCCGGTAAATGCTCAGCAGTTGGGCAAAGATGTAGTTGATGCCTGGATGCAGAGCCTTTCAAATTGGGGTCGGTGGGGTGATGACGATCAGATGGGTACGGTAAACCTGATTACTGAATCGACTCGTCTGGCGGCGGCTAAACTGGTTCGTAGCGGGGTCTCCGTATCCATGGCTCACGAAGTGTTGGTCAACGAGTCGGTTGATAATAGTAATCCCTATGATCATAGAATGACCGCGATCGGCAGTAGTCCGGGCCCCTGGTCAGGAGACTACATCGGCGTTTCCTATCATGGCTATGCCCATTCCCATCTCGACGCGCTCTGTCATCGGTTTCAAGATGGTGTGATGTTTAATGGATATCCTGAAAGTGATGTCACTGAAGAAGGCTGCGCCAATCTTGCTATTACTGCTTTCAAAGATGGTATTTTTGGCCGGGGAATTCTTATCGACTTTCCTCGAATGATGGACCTGGACTGGATCGAGCCGGGGGTCGGGTTTACGCCGGACTGGTTTGATCAGTGGGAAGAGGAAACCGGAATTACTATAGGCTCTGGGGATATAGTGCTGGTACGTACGGGTCGCTGGGCAATGCGAGAGGCTGTGGGCCCCTGGAACGTGGCCACTGATTCAGCCGGTGTTCATGCCTCGGCGGTAGAGTGGCTCAAGGATAGAGATATTTCCATGATTGGCAGCGATGCAGCTCTTGATGTTAAGCCTTCAGGAGTAGACGGCTATGATTCGCCAGTACATGCTCTGGTTTTAGTCGCCTTGGGAATGCCAATCTTCGATAATTTGGATCTTGAAGATGTTGCACAAGAAGCTGCTCGTCAAGGTCGATGGGAATTTTTGCTAACAACAGCGCCTTTACGAGTAGGGGGAGGCACTGGGTCTCCGCTAAATCCTATTGCGACTTTTTAGGGGATGTAAGATTTGCCGTCTGTAGTTGGGGTCGTTCATTTTTGCTGAGGGACCGCACTATACGGGTAGGTCTAATTCCTCCAGCAGGATTCGTGGGCCCTTCAGAGGAAGTGGAGTTCTTTACCTAAGATAAACATATCTAGAGGGTTCTCCTCGGTCGCTCAGTGCTACGCTTTTATGCCGATACGGGAGAACCCGCCGACATAGTACTGAGAGTTCATATTGAACCGCAGTGTAGTAGCTGGAACTGGAAAAGATTTTTTTGGTCGAATTATATTTTCATTAAATAATAAAAGGGTCAGATCTAACACTTAACATGTCAAAAGACAGCGGTCATAGTTTATTTGGGTTAGCCTTCGTGAGTTTGGCGCGCTTGTCTATGGTCCTAGTATTCCTGTTGTTTGCTCAATTACAGGTATCTGCTCAAGAAGATTCTGATGCGCCAGAGGGCTTGGTTGAAGAGATTGAGTTAAGCGAGGAAGAGCAGGCGGCAGCGCAGGCTAGAGCTTTGGAGATTTCTAGAGAGTTGCAAGCCAGACGGCAAGCGATCGAGCTAATGCAAAGCGAGCAGGGTATATATTCCCCGGATCTGCAGGAGGCTTATTCTGATCTTGCCTCTTTCTACGATGAAATTGAAGACTATGATAGTGCGGTTTCAACTCTGGGAGATGCATTACAGATTACGCGGATTAATACAGGGTTGTATAGCGAGCAACAACTTCCCCTGATCAATCAAATGATAGGCAGCAATTCCAAATTGCAAGAATGGCAATCTGTAGATGATTTGCATGAGTTGCTGCTGCATATTAATAGCCGTATCCATGAATTGGATAGTCCGTCATATTTGCTCGCCGCAGAGGGATACGGCAGTTGGAAATTGCAATTGCTGCGAGAGAATTTACTGGAGTTGAGTGCCAGAGGCTTAAGCAATACGGCGGATAATCTAAGTGATTATTACGAATCTCTTATTAAGCGAGTGGAAGCGCAGGAGGGAAACAACTCGGATAATCTGTTGAAGATACTCTATGGCAAAACTGAAGTTGATCTCGCGCTGGCAACTTATATAGCCCGTATTCCCTATACTGCATTTGAAGGGCTGGCGGCTCCATACATCAATCAGACCCGATGTCAGAATGTGAGAAATACAGCCGGTGCCGTAGTTCGCCAATGCTATAGCGTACGAATAGAGAATCCGCGATATCGCCAGTCTCAACGAGACGCCAAGCGCTTTGAGCTCAATCGCCACAACAGGTCTGTGCAGGCTTCTCTGGAGCGCATGGAGCAGATCGGTGTAGAGAGCAGTACTCTGAGTTCATCGGAGAGAGGGGAGTTGGATGCTCAGATCGCCACATTTCAGGCGAGGATTCAGCAGACAGTTCGCCTCGGCAGGCGTGGCAGCCTGTTTTAGCGGTACTCCTGGCTCTCAGCCTAATGGATTTATAATTCCACCTAGCGATTTTACTGGAAAAATACCCCCAGTCGGGGTACAACGTGTCTCATCAGTGGGCTCTGTTTCCGCTGATGAGAATAATAACCGGAGGAGTTTATGTCTCATATTGCTAAGCGACTGGTCCGGCTAATGCTGTCTACTCTTGTAGCTGCAGTAGCACTGGGCAGTCAATTCGCTGCGGCACTGGAAGTTGGGGATAAAGCCCCTGATTTTTCATTGCAAGCATCGGATGGCATGACCTACAGCATGTCCCAGTTTGTCGGGGTTAAGCCTGTAGTAATTGCTTTTTTCCCGAAAGCCTTTACCGGCGGTTGAACTATGCAATGTAAAGCGCTGCGTGACAGTGCCAAAGAAATTCAAAGTTTCGACGTTGCATACTTTATGGCCAGTGTAGATACACTGGAAGACAATACAGCCTTTGCTAATGAGCATGAGGCCGGCTTTCCAATTTTGGCAGATCCTAGTAAGGAGATGGCTGGAGAGTACGAAGTATTGATGGAAGTCGGTTTCGCCAATCGATGGACTTATTACATCGGAATTGACGGAACTATTCTAAAGATAGATAAGGAAACTAATCCAGCAACTGCAGGTAGAGATTTAACTAATACCATGGATGCCTTGGGTTTTCCTAAAGTCTAGAGTTATGCAAGAGTTGAACAAGAGTTAAGTAAGAGCAACTCTAATAGTACGCCCGCAAAACCCGGTCATCATTGATGGTCGGGTTTTGTTTTTTCTACGGAATATGTCTGAAAAGTGATAGTAGCTGGCCTTATTGTGGTCAAACTGCTCGCTCGCTTGTAGGGTGTCAGGCGCTATGACAAAATATCCGTATCAACAATAGGAGTAAATATGTCGAAGTCAGGTCTTTGGGCGATTGCCGCAATAGCATGTTTGACTTTGCTTTATCTGGTCTACCTTGCCGCCACATTTGAGGCGCCGGCAGGACGAACTACAGTAGTTATTCCACCACCAGTAAGAGAAGTAGTGGAGGAAGTCACGCCACCGCCGACCATTCGTCCCAGCCTTCCGCAAATTCGTTTGCAGACCGAAGAAGATGAGCCTGTAATTGCGACCGGTGAGCCGATAATTGAAGAGCTGCCGGTGGAAGTTGCAATATCGACTGATGAAACTCCTGTTGTGGAAGATACTCTGATTGAGCTTCCCTCTCTTAATGATAGTGACTCATTTATTATTGAAAAGATTCAGGCTTTTCAGAATGGCGTAGAGCTAATTCAATTATTGTCTAATGATCAGTTGTTACGAAGCTTTGTTGTCTTTGTCGAAAACATCAGTCGCGGAGAATTTCCCCAGACCGGACTGCCTTACCGTCGCATCGATGAGGAGATGGCTGTAACTACAGTTGATGACAACCTCTTCGTAATGGACGAGTCAGCCCATGCCCGTTTCGATCGAGTGGTTGACACTTTCGTTGCCATAGACACCGATCAGGCGTTAATTCTATACCGGACTCTCTCTCCCTTGTTTCAACAGGCTTATTCGGAGATAGGTTTTCGCAATGTGAATTTCGATGACACCTTGCGTCAGGCAATTAACAATGTGCTACGTTCGCCAAACGTTGACGGGCCGTTTCAATTGGTTAAACCTTCAGTGATGTTTCTTTATGCTGATTCCAGTATCGAGAACCTCAACAATGTGAATAAGCAATTAGTTCGCATCGGCCCTGAAAACACCGAAAAATTAAAAGCAAAGCTACGTGAATTCACTCTGCTTCTTTGATATCTAAGTCACAAAAAAAATGAGTCTGCAAATTCCTTCATCTCTAGTTAGTATCGATTGGTTGAATGATCATATTGATGATGATCGGCTCATTGTCATGGATGCTTCGGTGCCTCCTGTTGTGCCGGGCTTTGTGTCTACCAACTCCGAGGGAGAGTTCTGCGCAATTCCTGGAGCTCGCCGCTTCGACTACGATCAGAAAATTTGTAAACAGGATTCTTCCCTGCCTCACATGATGCCTTCTGCTGAATTATTTCAGCAAGAGTTGCGTAAGCTTGGAGTGAACAAGGATAGCGTGATCGTTTTTTATGATGACGTTGGGATCTATTCTAGCCCCAGAGCTTGGTGGATGATGAGAGCAATGGGCCACAGTCAAGTTGCTGTTCTTGACGGTGGGCTACCGGCTTGGATGCAAGCAGGCCTAACTATAGAAAGTAGCTTGTCAGACGCTGATCTTGCTGGAAATTTCATAGCCACTGCTAATGATGATTTGTTTTGTGATTTTAATGATGTTCTGAATTCTTTGGATAGTTCTTCATGTTGCATAGTCGACGCAAGGTCCGCAGGTCGCTTCTATGGAACTGCACCGGAGCCAAGGCCGGGAATGCGAAGTGGTCATATGCCTGGAGCCAAGAACCTGCCATTCCCCCAGGTCTTGAATGAAGGTCGGATGAGAGATGTTGAAGAACTAAAACAGTTGTTCGAATCCATCTCCGGTCCAGAGAAAAAAATCATTACCAGCTGTGGCTCAGGCCTTACTGCCTGCGTTCTAACCCTGGCAGCCTATCTGGCAGGTTTTGAAAAGCTCTCTGTGTATGATGGCTCCTGGACCGAGTGGGGTGCGCCATCCAAGCTGCCTGTGGTTACTGAAGATTAGCTACTGAAGATTAGTTAAAAAGCCTAGCTTAGGAAATTCAGCGAAAAGCTGGTTTTACTTCCTTTCTTAGACGATTTCGTCACAGTCAATAATTCACCAAGAAATTTGTTAGCTGTTTTGCTAAAATGGCTGCTCAATTATTTGCACCGGATTTACGTTCCGGGCAGCAATAAGGATTATCTATGACTAACTCCAGTAATGGCGTGGTGGTTGCCGCGCTCTATCATTTCGCTACTTTTCCCGATTTTGAATCTGTCCGCCAACCCTTGCTGGAGCTGATGCTCCAAGAAAAAGTTCGGGGAACTCTCTTGTTAGCCGCGGAAGGCATCAATGGCACCATAGCCGGGCCGCGTGGAAGCATCGATGCGGTGCTCACATGGCTGCGAAATGATCCGCGATTTACCAAGCTGTCAGTGAAAGAATCTTATACCGACAGCAATCCCTTTTACCGCACCAAGGTTAAACTCAAAAAAGAGATTGTTACTATGGGCGTGGAAGACATAGACCCGAACCATATTGTGGGAACCTACGTCGAAGCAAAGGATTGGAATGCGCTGATCAGTGACCCCGAGGTTCTTCTTCTTGATACTAGGAATAAGTATGAAGTTGAGATCGGCACATTCGAGAACGCGGTTAATCCAGAGACAGATACTTTTCGTGAATTCCCTCAATATGTCAGTAAAAACCTGGATAGCAAAAAACATAAGAAAGTGGCAATGTTTTGCACGGGTGGAATTCGTTGTGAGAAGTCTACTGCTTATTTGAAGCAGCAGGGATTCGAAGAGGTTTACCATCTTCAAGGTGGAATTCTGAAATATCTGGAAGAGATTCCCCAAGAGCAGACCATGTGGAAGGGGGAGTGCTTTGTTTTCGATAATCGTGTCACGGTGAATCACCAATTGGAAAAGGGGCATTATGATCAATGCCATGCCTGTCGAATGCCGATCACAGAAGAAGACAAGCAGAATGAGCACTATCAGAAAGGCGTTAGTTGTCACCATTGTTTTGATAAACATACAAAAGAACAGGTAAAACGTTATGCCGAACGTGAGCGGCAGATGGAGCTAGCCGAGCAAAGAGGTGAAGATCATATCGGGCAGCCTATGGGTGAAACCATTGAGATTCGCCGTAAAGAGAAGTTAAATTTCAAAGAAGCACAGCGAGAATCTGAAAAGAGTCGGCTGTAAAAAAACTGACCACAGAGAAGGGCAGACAATTCTTGAAACCAGCACCTATAGTCTGGTTAGACGTCATATAAATGGAGAAAGTATATATGCAATTCCCGATTTCACTAAAGTCACTTAAAACAAGCTTGCTTATTTTTATTTCGCTGTTCGTAATGGGCCAAAGTAACTCTCAAGATAAAGACAAACAATTAGATGTCACGGAAGACTTGTTTAAATGTCTCACTGAGATGACTAAATCTGCATCAGGTGATTTCTTCGTTGATAATATTTTGGGTAATCTCGCGGCTACTCTCGCAGTAGCGAATTCAGAGAATGGTGGTAACTACCCCGTAGGTTCTTTGGTGTCACTGGTTCCTAGTGAGGCGATGATTAAGCATGAAGCAGGGTGGAATCCGGAGACCAACGACTGGGAATTTTTTGAATTGACGGTTTCTGAACAGGGCTCGGAGATCGCTGTGCGCGGAACCACTGAAGTAATCAATCAATTTGGTGGTAATTGCTTTGACTGTCACGTGCAGGCGAGACCCGAATGGGATTTAATTTGCGGAACCGGGCATGGTTGCGCACCACTGCCTTTTGACCGTGAAACCATCGCCAATATTCAAAATACTGACCTACGCTGTATCAAGGAAGACTAGTCTTCTAACTCCTAAGCTTCCTCTTCTTTGTTCTTTCCTGCAGTTCTGGGATATATTGAGGCAAAACAAGAAGAGGATAGCTTATGACTCTCGCCCAATATCTGAAACCCCTTCGTTTATTTCCAATAGTTTTGGGGCTGATTGCAGCTCCGCTAACCCTCGGTGGTCTCCAGCTGGTCTTTCTAGGAGGCTCATTCTATTACTTGTTAGCCGGCCTTGTGCTTTTTGCTTCAGCGATTCGTTTGTGGAAAAGCGACCCTATGGGTTCGCTGGTATATGCTGGTTTTTTGATAGCGACTATTGCCTGGGCTCTGATGGAGTCGGGTAGCAATCTTTGGGCTTTGCTACCCAGAATTTTACCCTGGGCAGTGATCGGCATTTGGTTTCTTACTCCCTGGCATCGAAATGCTCTTTATCAAGGTAATCCTCCTTCACTATTCGCTTCATCAGTATCGAGATATTCGGTCCCCCTTGTAGCTGTAATTTTTCTATATGTTCTTGTAGATGGCTTGGGTTATGAGGTCACACCACTGTCTGAACGAAGTGGTATTAATACCGTTAACAGCCGCGGAGATTGGCCTAGCTATGGCAATACTTTGGGAGGCTCTCGCTATTCGCCAATTGATCAAATCAATCGAGAAAATGTTTCCGAGCTTGAGGTCGCGTGGGCTTATCGAACTGGAGCCGGGGGCGCTTTCAAGGCCACTCCTCTACAGGTTGGCGAACTGCTCTATGTGTGTACCGGTGGTAATAAGGTAATCGCTCTGAATGCTGACTCAGGTGAACTTGCGTGGCAGTTTGATCCTCTGATAGATCCTCAGCACCTGGAATTTGCTCGCTACTTCACCACCGGCTGCAGAGGAGTTTCATATTACGAAGCACCTGCTGAATACGACGGCGAGTGCAAGCAGCGAATCCTAACAGCAACGACCGATGCCAGACTAATGGCGATTGACGCTTTAACCGGTGCTAGATGTTCGCAATTTGGCGAGCAGGGAGAGATTAACCTCACTATTGGCATGGGCAACGACCCGCTCATATTTAACTTTCAGACCTCACCGCCAGGGATTGTTCGCGGCAACGCCGTGGTAGGAGGATGGGTGTTCGACAATCGAAGCGTGGGTGAACCTTCCGGTGTAGTGCGGGCATTCAATGCAATCTCGGGTGAATTCTCCTGGGCCTGGGATATGGGTAGACCTGGAATAAATACTGAACCTCTGCGTGGTGAGGTTTATACCCGAGGAACACCAAACGTCTGGAGTCTGTTTAGTGTCGATGAAGAACTGGGACTGATTTACGCTCCTACAGGAAATGAAACACCGGATTATTTTGGTGGTCAGAGATTGGAGTCCAGTGAACAGTATGCAAGTTCTATAGTTGCTATTGATGGCGAGAATGGTTCCGTTCGTTGGTCCTATCAAACAGTTCATCATGACCTTTGGGATTATGATGTGCCGTCGCAACCTGTATTGATTGATATACCCGGTGATAACGGCGAAAAAGTCCCGGCAGTGCTAGTGCCTACAAAACGGGCTGAAGTATTTGTGCTGAACAGAGTGACAGGCGAACCAATATTTGAGATTGAAGAAAGACCGGTTCCTCAGGATGGGGGAGTACCGGAGGATTATGTTGCGGCAACCCAGCCTTTCACCGTGGACATGCCAAATTTTCGTCCTGACTTTACAGAGGCGAGCATGTGGGGAGTGACACCGCTGGATCAATTATGGTGTCGCATCGAATACAAGAAGATGCGCTATGAAGGGCACTTTACTGTTCCCGGAGCGGACACCATTCTTCAGTTTCCTGGTAATGCCGGTGGACATAATTGGGGCAGCGTCAGTGTCGATCAAGTGAACAATATTATGGTGGTGAATCCCATGCTAGTGAGTAACCAACTCACACTCACGCCGAGAGATGAATTACCCGAAGGAGTGCAAGGGAATCAATTGGGCACACCTTATTCCCATAACACGGTTCGGTTCATGTCACCGTTAGGAGTGCCCTGTAACCAGCCACCCTATGGCGTGTTGGCAGCAATTGATCTAGAGACTCGTCAGCTACTGTGGGAGCGCCCGATTGGCAGCGCCAAGGATAGTGGCCCTTGGGGAATATCGAGTATGCTGCCGATCACCGTGGGAACACCTCAGAGTGGAGGAACAGTTACCACAGCAGGGGGTTTGATCTTTAGCGCGGGAACATTTGATAACACTATCAGGGCGACGAATATCAGCGATGGCAAGGAGCTTTGGAGTAGTCCCTTACCTTTTACTGCCCATGCAACGCCAATGTCCTATTTGTCCCCGGCAGGTGAGCAGACAATAGTAATTACGGTGCCTGTCTTTAATTCAACATCCGGTACTGGATTTCGAATACTGCCAGCAGATCAGGAAGATCCTGAAGGTGGATATATTATCGCCTACCGACTCCCAGACTAGCTAGAAAATGGGTAGTCGAAAAATGGATATAGAGAGAATGAATATAGGAAAGGTTATGAAAATTAGAAGTAGTGAAACATGGAGCATTCCAGCAGCTTTGCTGACAGGTTTTCTTCTATTGGCCTCATCTGCTCATGCGCAAAATTCCGATCTCGATGCGCTCTCCAGTTGGATAGCCCTGGATGCTCCTACAGGTCATGAACATTTGGCAACCGATCTCATCGAGGAAGAATTTAGCGGCTGGGACAGGGAGCGAAATGGTAGCCTGTCCAAGACAATTGGAAGCGGGGAGCCATGGCGAGTTGTAGCCTGCGCACTGGATTCTTACTCCTATGCAGTGAGTCAGATTACAGAAGATGGATATCTTCGTCTTCATCGTATAGGAAGAGGGTCAGGTCACCCGCTTTGGGATCAGTCTCATGAAGGGCAGCAGCTACGCGTGCTTACTCGAGGCGGGCCAGTTGTTGGGGTGTCTGCAGTGGCTAACGGGCATTTCGCAGCGCAACACCGGCTTGAAACAGCGATTACCACAGAGAATGATCTTTGGCTGGACGTTGGCGCCGAGTCTGCTGAAGATGTTGCCACGCTTGGCATATCCTTACTTGATCCGGTCTTACGTCACATCCCTGCATGGTCATACGCAAATGAAGTTGCAGGGCCGCGAGCCGGAGCAAGAGTGGGCTGTGCGGCAGTGCTCGCAGCAGCGGAAGCAGGGTTAAATGGAGACAGTGGTTCAACTAAGTATGTTCTTAGTACACAGCAGAATTTCGGATGGCTTGGCCTCGGAGGAACACTGAGTAGCGACATGAGGCCACAGCAGCTTATCGTATTGGCGCCAGGTCAAAATGATTTCCAGAATGAGGAAGTAGATCGCTTGGGAGCGAGAGTGGATGATCTGCTTAGTCAATTCACCAGAACTAATATAAGAGTGCTGGCTCCGAAAGTGTCGGGTCGTGATGCGCTCATGGAGAGAGTAGAACTCGATGATGCAGAAGAGCTGCTCGCTGCTCTCGTAGCATCTATTAACCCGCAAGCAGGAATTCCGGATTGGCAGTCCGCTCCGACACAGCTTGAAGTATTAAATGATGATGCTGATCGGTGGGGACAGGGTCAAAACATCTCCTATCTAATGGAGATCGAAGGCCTGCTGGATCAGGTTGCTGAGAAGTCGGCAGTTCCGGGACATGAAGGCCCGGTTCGCAACATCATCTATAACGCGATGCCGGACTGGGCTCAAGATTTGGCCCAGGTGGATGATCTGGGAAACATGTGGTTAGAGTTTGGTCCGGTTAGCGAACTCACGGTTTTCATTGCCCATATGGACGAAGTGGGTTACTGGGTGGAGAGTATTGACGAAGATGGCATTGTAAATCTGCAACGACGAGGTGGAGTAGTCACCACTGCCTGGGAGGGTCAGCCGGCTGTATTGCAGCTTGATCCGAATTTAAATAGCGAATCCTTACCGGAATCACCCTCCTTGCGTGGTGTGTTCTTGAGCAGAGAGAGACCTGCGGAGAAACAACCTGACTCTGTCCGCGCCTGGTTTGGTATGAACCGGCAACAGTTAGCAGCAGCTGGTGTAGTTCCAGAGATGGGATTGACCCTTCACAAGGAGGGTCACCGCATGGGAGCTTATCGATACGCAGCCAGATCATTGGACGATCGTGTAGGGACTACATCTCTACTTATGGCTTTGCATGAAATGGACCCGGCTCAGCTTGACCATCGTGTGGTTTTCGCCTGGTCGGTCCGTGAAGAAGGAGGTCTTGTGGGAGCTGCTGCGCTGGCGAAGCGATTAGGTCAGCGAACTCGTCGAGTCTATAGCATAGACACCTTCGTATCTTCACAGACTCCACTGGAATCACCCCATTTTGCATTTGCTCCGCTGGGTAGCGGTCCGGTACTTCGCTCGGTAGAGAGCGCTGGTATGGCGACTCCTTCTGAGTTGGATCGGAATCGCCGTATAGCGGAAGAAGCTGGAATTGATTTTCAGATTGGTCTTACCCAAGGTAGTACCGATGGCACTACCTTTACACCCTATGGTGCACCTAATGCAGGACTCAGCTGGCCGGGAAGATACAGTCACTCGCCAGCAGAGATTGCCGACTTGAGAGATGTTGCTCAATTGATCGAGCTGATAAAAGCAATGGCAGAAGCACCGCTTGAGCTTTAAGCTAGGGCTACAGAAGTAAAAGCAAAGAATAGGATTTCTAAATGGATGATAGTGAATTACCCATGAGCCCCTACGGGGATTTTCTAGGAATAAACATTGAGGAATCTTCAGACGGTAAGGCAAAGTGCACTTTGGATCTGAAAGACCATCATTTGAATACCGGCGGCCGGGTTCATGGTGGGGTTCTCACCTCGCTGGCGGATACCGCAGCAGGTGTTGCTGTTCGATCCGTTCGCCCAGAAGGTAAAGCCTCAGCCACTACCGATCTCAGTATTGCCTTTATTCGGCCCCCAACTGGAAATTCTCTTGAAGCTTTCGCTGAAGTGATCCACGCCGGAAGAAGATTATTCAGGACAGAAATTTCAGTGTTTAGCGAAGATAAGCTAGTCGCTCGAACCAACGCAACTTTTATGATTGTAGACCGACCTCAGTCCTGAGTATTTTATTAGTAAGCTTACATGTTGGCGCCGCAAGGATTGCCTCGTTGAATAAGAATTGAACTGAAAGGAAGAGCAGAATGAATCGACGACATTTTTTGAAGCAATCGGCAACTATGAGTGCAGTAGCTTGCCTACCTGCTAGCCCTTTGCTGGCGGCTGATCAGAACAGCATCAATAGATTCATTGAAGAGAAAATGCTACGGGATCACATCCCGGGTGTTGCGGCGTGTATTTTTAATAAGCAGGAAGTGATTTGGTCCAATGCCTATGGCTGGGCAAACATCGAGCAGAGACTGCCGATGAGCACTGACAGCATTCAAAATATCGCATCGATATCGAAGACATTTACCACCACGGCAATCATGCAGCTCCATGAAGAAGGGCTGTTAGACCTCGATGCAGATTTGAATTCCATACTGCCGTTCTCTGTGCGCAATCCCAAACGTTCAGCAGATGGAATTACAGTACGTCAATTATTAACCCATAGCTCATTCGTACGGGATGGTCTGTCCTATGCTGAACATTATGCCTGTGGCGATCCTCGTTTCTCATTGGCAGTATGGTTAAAGGAATACCTCACTCCCGCTGGAATATTTTACGATGCGGAAGAGAATTTTCATGACTGGATGCCAGGTTCACGATTTGAATACACTAATATTTCCTACGGAATTCTTGCCTATATCGTTGAGCTAAAATCAGGCATACCTTTTCCTGAATACTGCAGGCGCAATATCTTTGCTCGTCTTGGCATGGCAGACACTGCCTGGATGTTAGCGGACGTCGATTTGGAGCAGCATGTCGTACCCTATACCTGGGTCGAAGACAGTGTCGCGAGGGGGCCGCGCTGGGGAGGTATTCCATTGGGAGTGATTCGCGAAGATGGTCCTACCCTTGATGCAACGCTAATGGATGGTTATCAAGATAACTGTGTCTATAACCATCCGAACTACCCGGATGGTTTTTTACGAACCAGTGTCAATCAACTTAGTGTTTATGCCAGAGCCTATCTCAATGGTGGAGAATTTGCGGGACGCCGAATCTTGAAAAGCTCAAGCATCGCGGCAATGCTGACGAATCAAAATATCCCTGGCAATCGAACTCAGGGGCTAACATGGTATGCGGATGAGGAAATGCAGGATGAGCTGCAGTGGGGGCATGGGGGTAGTGACCCGGGCTCGAATACCGATATGCGTTTGCTTCCGGCTCAAGGTGTGGGTGCCATTGTTTTTGCAAACACCAATGGAATAACACCGACGGAAATTAGTGAGCAATTATTGGAATTGGCATTGGAGTTAGCATAAACCTTGCTCCACAGAAATTTGATATCGAAAATGAATACAAGGAAAATCAGATGGGCGTGTTGATCATAATATTAGGTATTCTGTTTGCCTCCCTGTTTATACTTATTCCCCTCCTGGAGAAGTACGGCAAGGAAAGATCTCCCGAAGAGTTGCAGAAAATCACACGCTTTTTTCTTCCTTTAATGATCATCATGCTTATTGCGATGGCTGTGCGTTACTTTATTGCTTGAATACTTATGCCAGATCCCTCCTATCTTTTAATTAGTTTAGTATTTAGCTCAATTGGCTTGGGCTATTTTATTTATGGCAGGAAACAGAAGCATAAGGTCGCGTTCTATGCCGGGATTTGCTTGATGGGATATCCGTATTTAATTACAGAACTTATCCCGATGATAATTCTCGGAGTAGTGTTTATGTTGGCGCCGAAGTTCATTCGACTTTGAAGCTCAGAGTCTTTTTCTGGCTTGATGTTTGTCACAGAGAATACAAGCCAAACAAAAAGGGCGCCGACCAGTGTGATCCGGTCGGCGCCCCTGAGTTTATCAAAACTCTTTTCTGCTATCGCTTAGTCGCGGTAGGAGCTTGTTGGAGGTAGCTGCGCGCCTGATAAGTCAGAAGGAATGCTGGTTTCTGCCCTTACAGTATGGGTCAGTGTACCGATTCCTTCGATAGTGGCACTGATAGTTTCGCCATCGATCAGGTATCCGGAACCTGTGGCACGCTGGACACGACCGGCACCAGTTCCGCCAGATGTTCCGCTTTGCATCACATCACCAGGGAAAATCGAGATCAAGGACGAGGCATATTCGATCAATTCAGGAATATTGTGGATCATGTCGCCCGCACGAGCTTCCTGTACAGTTACGCCATCAACAACGGTAATTTGATGCAAGCGCTCCATCGGATCGCCGTAGAATTCCTTCGGTACAATCCAGGGGCCATGTGGTGCGAATGTGTCATGACCTTTGCCGACGAACCAGTCTGATCCGGAGCCATAGCCACCCGGTGGGCGACCGCCGCGATCAGAGACATCCATCGCTACCATATATCCGAAAACGTGATCGTAAGCACGGTCAGCCGAAACGTATTTGCCGGTGCGGCCAAATACAATAGCCATCTCGACTTCGTATTCTATTCTGTCACGACCGTAAGGCATGATTACATCCTCACCGGAACCGATAACTGCTCCGCGAGTAGGCTTGAGAAACAGATAGGGAACTCCTCGGTTCTCCTGACGCTGGGCTGTCCGTCTGGCCAACTCATCATCGTTGCAGCCTTCGCAGGCGTGGGTGTAGAAGTTCACAGCAGCATTCATTATTTTACTTGGATATAGAATAGGCGCCATGATGTCTACCGAGCTCACCGGATGTATATAATCAGGTGTATTGCCGCTCAGCAGGTTTTCCTCTACAAGCCAGTTCATGACTTCATAGACTCGGTACTTCAGACCGTAATCGTATTGCTCGATGAAACCGAGCATATCCGCAGGAATACTTATTTTGGCATAGGCCGGTAGCAATTCCATTGCGCGATTAGCATCCGCAACGTCAACGATTAATGAATCGTCTCTTACTACAAGGCCGACGGTCGGTACGCCGTCGATCGCAAAGGTTCCAACCTTGAAAGGTTCAACCGATTCCATGGCTTGAGCTGAGACCTCGACCGGCTTGGCAAAAATTGCCAGGGCCGAAACAAGCGTTAGGGTAAATAGGGACTTTCTTATCATTTTTCTCTCCCGTGCTGGGCACTAAAGGTAAGGCTGAAAGGGTTTAAAAGAACTAAAAGCATCTCACCCCCTCGTAAGACACACAAAATGTATCTCTCCACTAGACACTTGTCCAGTAATTTGAGGGCTAGAGAGGGGCAGCAGGGTCTTATTCGACCCTTTTAACGGGGGATTCGCACTGATGTGTCCGACATTCCGAAGTTTGAAGTCGATGGCTTCACCAGCAGGTCACTACTTATTGTCAGAAAACCCGCGGGAAGTTCTGTCGAGGAAGTCCAGAACACTCTTGATAACTTTCCAGAATCCCAATTCCGCTCTTCTCAAAGCCGAATCGAAGTCGAATTTCTTCAAGCGACTTTTCATGCCGCGATAGCTGGGATTGTTATGAAGGAAACGAGCAAACCTGCTGGAGACCTGGGACAGCACGAATAGCGCTAAGAACAGAAAAAGAATTCCCGGAATAATTGGTAAGATAAGCCCAATCAAGCCTATAACTGCGAAGCATATGGCCATAAAAACCAGAATGATCTTGGCAATAAGTGGCATTCGTCTTGGTGAGTAATCTTTATAATTCACTATTCTCTCCTTATATGATCTTCTTTTTCAGGCTGCTCCCATTAAGATGCACTTTGCATGCCATATCATAACCCATTGAAATTTAAGAACTAAATATAAGCTACTATGGCCTGGAGAATATTTTTAGCGAAATTAGCCAATTATTGAGTAATTAAGCACTGAATTGATTGAGAACCTACCTTCCATTCGAAAATAGAGATTCATAAGCCCAAGACTTCTTAACTTGCTAGCCCGTTCGCAGGGTTGTTATGCTGATCAGGTATTGGAGAGGAAAATAGATGAAGCGCAGAGAATTTCTTAGCAAAGGCCTGACAGTTAGTACCGCAGTTGCTCTTGGCTCGTCGAGCTTGAGTCAATCATTTGCTGCCGAATTGCCTGCAGATATCATCAATATGAGCGCAAGCAAGTTATCTGCTGCTATTCGACAGAGGCAGGTGAGTTGTGAAGAGGTGATGTCAGCCTATCTGCAACGTATTCATCGTTACAATCCTGTCTACAACGCCATCGTCAGTCTCGTGGAAGATGATCAGCTGTTGGCGCAAGCCCGAGAGGCCGATCAGGCCCTGGCAAGCGACCAGTATCGGGGCTGGATGCACGGCATGCCCCATGCTGTGAAAGATCTTACAGCCGTTGCAGGCCTGCGCTATACAAGTGGCTCTCCTATGTTCGCTGATCGGATCGCGCAGGAGGACAGCGCCATGGTTGCGCGCATGAGGCGAGCTGGGGCGATCTTTATCGGAAAGACAAACACTCCGGAATTCGGAGTCGGCTCACAATCCTACAACCCCGTCTTTGGCGCTACAGGATGTGCCTACAATCCAGAATTAACCTCTGGAGGAAGTAGTGGTGGAGCTGCGTCTGGATTGGGAACACATATGTTACCGGTTGCCGATGGCAGCGACATGATGGGGTCTCTGCGCAACCCGGGCGCATTCAATAATGTAATTGGTTTTAGACCGAGTACAGGCTTAATGGGAGGAGGGGATCCGTTCTCAAGAAGCTTATCTTCATCCGGCCCCATGGGCAGGAATACCGAGGACGCCATTCGTTTGCTGCACACTATTGCCGCAGAACCTGCGAGTCATCAGCCTCAGGCGCTGAAGGAGCAACTGCCAGGAGCAGATAGATATGGGCCATTAAATCTCGCCGATCAAAAAATAGGATGGTTAGGCAATTTCGATAATTACCTGACTATGGAGCCCGGGGTCATCGATCTTTGTGAATCAAACTTGCAGACACTGTCTGCTGCGGGGGCTACTGTTGAAAGCTGTACAGTTCAATATGATATGGCTGAGTTGTGGCAGTGTTGGCTGGATCTTCGCAACTGGTCTCGAACCAGTATGCGCGGATACTATGAAAACTCTGATACCCGTCCCATGATTAAACCTGAATTGGCTTGGGAAATTGAACAGTCTTATTCTCTAACGGCTGATGCGATCTATCAGGCTAATGCTGCTCGCAGTCGTTGGTATCGCGAAATGAATAGATTGTTCGATCAATATGATTTCCTTGTTCTACCTACAGCTCAGGTCTTCCCATATTCCAAAGACCTACATTGGCCCACCGAAATCGATGGACGGCAGATGGACACTTATCACCGCTGGATGGAAGTTGTTATCCCTGCAAGCTTGGCAGGTATCCCCGTAGTGAATGTGCCTGCGGGATTCGATCAGCAGGGTAGGCCTATGGGGATGCAGATCATGGGTAGATTCGGTGAGGACAAAAAGGTACTGGAATTTGCTCTGGCCTACGAAGGGGTAACAGACCATCTGAGTCGCCGTCCTGCCGGGATGTCGGTTTAGAAAACTGCATGAAGCTTTTTTTCTTAGATGTTGCTTAGATAGTGCTTCGAAGTTCATAGATTTTGTAGCCACTTTGTCTGAAGCCTTCAGACCCAGAACTCAAGACTATCGGTGCTTGAAAATAGGTTTCCTCTTTTTCCGGAATGCGGCGACACCCTCGTGGGCATCTTCGCTCTGAGCGACGCGCTCTACCCAGTCTTTCTCGATTTCCAGGCCGTAATCACTTAGCTGTGCTCCTGACTCGGCGGCTGAGTGGCGAATGGCATTTATGGCGGTCTTGCTGTACTGAGTAATCGATTCCAGATACTCGACAGCCTGATCTATTAACGATATGTCTGCAGCTGCTACGCGGTTGATAAGTCCTATCTGTAGAGCTTCCTCTGTACTAACCGCACGACCGGTAAGCATCATATCCAAAGCTCGTGATTGGCCAACGATAGATGGCAGTAGCTGTGTACCGGCATAGGCTGGGATGAGGCCGATCTTTACCTCAGGCAGGGAACATTGCACATCTTCATTGGCGATCCTGAATACACAGGCCAGAGCCAATTCCAAGCCACCACCATAAGCCAGTCCATTTAATGCGGCAATACTGATAAAGGGAGCACGGTGCAGTCGTACCAGTAAGTGTCTCGCGCGATCAGATTTTTCCCGTTGTTGTCTTGAGCTCAGAGTTTCTCGCTCGAACAGATCGGTTCCAGCACAGAAGGCTCGTTCCCCTTCTCCTGTAATAACTAGTCCCCGGTTGCCTTCTTGATCTTCTAGAGTGTCTATACAATCACAGAGCCCGTTCAGCACCTCGGTAGTGATTGCATTTAAGCGGTGAGGCCGCGTGATTTTAAAAACGAGGCAACTCTCTCTTTCCTCAATTATATAAGCAGTATCTGACATCCTGTTCCTCTCATTTCCAACATGATTATAGTGACTCTATGAGTGAGCCCTATCTGTCCGGTTGAGCCCTTAGTTTATTGCTTTCGGAACGCCTGTGCTAGACTCGCCGCAAGAGTTAATACAGTACTCATATGACATGGAGGGGGAAAATGAGTAAGACAGAAATTAGCAGGCGGGCCTTTCTCAGGTCCAGCGGACAGGCCGTGAAGGGGTCTTGTATCGCCCTCACATTACCAATGATTCTTACTGCTTGTAATAGAGCGGAAGAAGCTCGGCTTCGTGGCGAGGATTTCAGTTCTTTAACTGAAGAAGAAGCATTCGAATTCGATGCCATCTCTGCGCGGATAATTCCAAGTGATGATTCTCCTGGCGCACGGGAAGCCGGCGTAATTTATTTCATCGATAATGTTCTGGCAAATGAATCTGAAGAAGTGCGCGAAGTTCTTCGCTCAGGTTTGCGAGATTTGCAGTCCAGCGCTGTTAGTACTTTCGATGTTCCCTATTTCTATCAATTGGAAGAAGCGCAGCAAGATCAGCTGCTCTTGGAAATTGAAGAATCAGAATTTTTTGGCACGGTTCGATTTTTAGTTGTTGCTGGTATGTTTTCTCTTCCCGAATACGGTGGCAATAAGGACGAGGCTGGCTGGAATTTAATTGGATTCGATGATCGCCATGCCTGGGTTCCACCCTTCGGTTTCTACGATGCCGATCATGCGGCTAAAGGAGGGTAATCATTTATGGCTGAATCTCAGAACTCTCCAACTTATCCTACCCGTGAGCCCGTTGATTTTGTCGTGGTTGGTTCCGGTGCTGCCGGTGGCGTCATGGCTAAAGAACTTTCAACTGCAGGTTTCTCCGTGGTCGTTCTTGAGCAGGGACCTCACCTTCAGGCTGCCGATTTCAAGCATGATGAATGGGACTACGACTACAACGGCGGCCTGATGTGGGGAATTAAGCAGGGCCACCCACAGACGTTTCGCAAGAATGAAAATGAAGAAGCTGTAGAGGCTGAAGCCGTTCTAGGTTATGCACATAATGTTGGAGGCAGCAGTGTGCATTTCTCTGGAAATTTTTGGAGATTTCGGCCTATCGATTTTATGGAAGCAAGTGTGCGCGGTACGGTCCCGGGTACCAATTTTGCTGACTGGCCAATTAGCTATGAAGATCTTGAGCCTTATTACACCAAGGTTGATTGGGAAATAGGCGTGTCTGGATTACAGGGGCCCTGGGACCCACCGAGATCTCGTGCCTATCCTTGTCCCCCAATGCCGATTAAAGGGCCTGATGTGCTCTTGGAAAGAGCTGGCAAGCAGTTAGGCCTGAATCCTTACCCAGCGCCGGTGGCGATTTTATCCCAGCCTCATAACGGGCGGCCAGGCTGTATTCACTGTGGCTTCTGTAACGGTTTCGGTTGTGAAGTGAACGCCAAGTCTTCCTCTATGGCTACGATGATTCCATTGGCTCTTGCCAGTGGAAATTGTGAGCTTCGCACAGGCTGTACGGTTTCCAGAGTGAATACCGGCGAAGATGGCAGGGTTACTGAAGTTGTTTACTGGGACGCGGAAGGAACAGAGCAGGCACAGCGTGCGAATGCTGTAGTCCTCTGTGCTAACGGTTCAGAAACTCCGAGAATATTGTTTCTCTCCGAGTCTGAGCAACACCCGGATGGGCTCGCTAATTCCAGCGGATTTGTAGGTCAGAATTTGATGTTCAATGGCTATACGTCAATAGTCGGATTGTTCCCTGAGCCGGTGAACGCATACAAGAGTGTTCCAGCTACTCGAGTGATTCATGATTATTATGAACTCGATCCAAACCTTGGATTCTATGGCGGTGGTGGAATAGACGGCCGACATTATTCTCGAGGAACTCCACTTAATTCAGCTCTAATGAGCGGTATGTTTGGTGGACCTACATGGGGAGCCGAGTACAAGAAAAACCTGCAACAGGAATTCACCCATACGGCCGCATTTGATGGTCATACAACATCTTTGCCCCTTGCCTCGAACAACGTAACTCTCGATCCAAATGTTCAGGATAAGTACGGCCGGCCAGCTCTTCGCTGCACCTATATGGATCATCCAGATGATATCCAAACCATGAGTTACTTCTATGACAGAACGGTTGAGTTGATGGAAGCCGCCGGCGCAATTCGATATGCGGGTGAGTATCCAGAAAATGGACAGGAGGGGAATGTTCATCTCCTGGGAACCTGCCGAATGGGAGATGATCCTTCGAGCTCAGTGATAGATAAGTATCATCGTACTCACGATGTGCCTAATCTCTTTATCAGTGATGGTTCAAGCCTGATTACCTCGGGGAGAGGACAGCCCACGATGACTATTATGGCAATGGCTTTCAGAGCGGCCGACAATATTATTCAGGCGGCGCGACGTGGAGAGATTTAAAATTTCTGATTTTCTATAACTGCTGTGTAGTAGCAAAATAGAGGAATAAAAAAAGGGGCGTAGCTTAAGCTACGCCCCTTTTTATATTCTAGAACTTACTAGTCGTTACCGGCTAGAGAGCGTTCTTCTTTCTCAGCGCGTTCTGCAACTAGTGTCTCATAGCCTTCGTCGTCAAGGTGAGTAACTGCAAGCCAGGCGTGAGTCATTTCATCACCTGTACGGCTTCCGCCCATAACCCACATATCAGAATCGGGGTTGTTTGGGTTCGCATCAGTATTGTCATACCACTGCTTCAAAAGCATAACCGCACCAGCAGGTAGCAATGGAGCTACATCTTCCTGATAGATATGGCTGTGGTGCCAAGTAGCACTCCACTTGGAGATTTGGCTGATTGGCTCAGTACGACCAGTCTCTGGATAGAATATTTCCAGAGAGGCAGCATTCATGCGCAAGTGACCGTGTGGCTGGAAGCTATCGATTCTTACCGGGTGGTCAAAAGAGTGCATGGCCTGAGTCATGTAATAACCATTAGGCGGAATAGCAATCTCATTTTGTGGGCTGATTTGATACAGCTTCAGATCTTGCTTGTATTTTGCTTCTTCAGCATATCCTTCAGGGTGCAACCAAAGACCAATTTCAACTACGTTGTCTTTGATCATCTGACCTTCGGCTGTAGCGCCAACACCGCCAGGGAACATGTGAATGCTCCAGCTAACCTGTGCGTTTGCAGGTAAGGTTCTGCAGATACCGTCTGGTACAAGCTCGCCCCATTTGCCCATCGCATATTCAGTCAACATGCCGTAGCGTTCCATGCTGCCATCTTCCTGCTGTAATACAACAGATGAGTTGGCGTGATGCACAACTGCTCTAGCGTCACCTCTTGGCTTAACCTGAACCGCTTTGATGCAGCGATCAGAAGTTACACCGCTGGGTACATAATGATTACTCCAAAGATCATTACCGTTAGCAGGAATGTCCATAGAGATTGAAGGGATAATCAAGTTTGGTTGACCAAGTTCACCAGCGAAGTTCCATTCGTCTGGGTCACTCAATTGTGCTACAGGTACTAGAACATCAGGATCGCCTATTGGAGAGCCCTGATTAACCCAAGCGACAATCGTATCGATCTCGTCTTGATCTAGGCGCCAGTCACCTTCGAGGTCCTGGATGCCTATGCCGTGGTCGTATGCATATGGGGGCATAGATCCGTCGGCTACTTTCATTTGAATCAGGGGAGCCCAAGGGCGAACCTGATCGTAATTAGTCAATTGCATTGGACCAATGCCACCTTCCCGGTGACAAACCACGCAATTTTCGTTAAGAATTCGACCTACGTCACTGTTATAGGTGACTGCGTGATCGGCATCAGATTGCGCCAACGCCTGGGTTTGAAACCCAAGTATTGCCAGGGCTCCAAGCCCAATCAAGCTGCTTGCTTTGTTCATGGTTCTCTCCCTCAAGTTATAGTTGGAGCGTTAATTGCGAAATTACGTCCACCAGTCCCAAAGTCTACTTCTTTTTTCATTGCTGAGGAACAGGGGAATACCAATTAAGTTGTGATAATTGGTGACAAAATAAGGCCGCTTGACCAGTGTTCAAGCGGCCTTTTAGGTGGATTTGCCTTAAAACTGGCTTTAAAGCTAGGTTCTAGTCATGAGCAGCTAGAGGGTGATCTCCTCTTTCCTTACTTTCTGCTGTGATTTTCTCAATGCCTTCTTCGAGGAACTAAAGGAAGAATCAGCCTTTGTGGTGAAAAATCACACAGTTTTTGTTGATGATTCTGCTTATTGCCCCGTTGCAGGTGAGGTCCTTCCCATCGTGGCTCCGAGGTGTAGGAGTTTAAATAACAGTGGAGCATAAAAAAGCCGGTCGGGCAGATGCCCAACCGGCTTTTGTTTCCACTGCCTTGCGGCTTAGGATTCGACTATTAGTTTAGTCGTTTCCGGCCAGGGCACGATCTTCTTTATCTTTACGATCTGCAAGCATCTCATCGTAGCCATCATCATCGAGGTGAGTTACCGCGATCCAGGCGTGTGACATTTCATCACCAGTACGGCTTCCGCCAACTACCCACTGATCAGGATCAGGGTTATTGGGGTTATCCGCTGTGTTGTCGTACCACTGCTTGATCACAAGAACCGCACCAGTAGGAAGCAATGGAGCTGCATCCGGCTCGTACAGGTGGCTGTGATGCCATGTGGCACTCCAGTTAGATATCTGGCTGATCTGCTCAGTACGGCCTGTTTCTGGATAGAAAACTTCCAGAGACGCGGCATTCATTCTGAGGTGGCCATGTGGTTGGAAGCTGTCGATACGAACAGGGTGGTCGAAAGAATGGAAACCCTGAGTCATTGCGTATCCATGAGGTGGAACAATTAGCTCGCCACCTTCATAGCCATCGCGCAGACCGTAGAGTGCCAAATCCTGCTTGTAGACATTCTGGGTGTTTTCATATCCTTCTTCGTGAAACCAGACACCGATTTCAACAACGTTATCCCGGATCATTTCGCCTTCAGCTGTTGCGCCAACACCACCTGGAAACATGTGAATGTCCCAAAGAACTGTTGAGTCAGCAGGCATTGTGCGACATACACCATCAGAAGGTACTTCACCCCATTTGCCCATGGCGTATTCTGTTAGTTGGCCATATCTTTCCAACTCACCGAACTCATTTTCTGTGAAGACAGAAGAGTTAGCGTGGTGGACAACTGCTCTGGCATCGCCCCGAGGCTTAACTTGAACGGCTTTAATGCAGCGATCAACATTGAGGCCAGTTGCTACATATTCCTTACTCCACATATCGTTGCCATTGGCAGGGATATCAAGAGGAGCAGAAGGAATGATCAGATCTGGTTGGCCGAACTCTGGAGCAAAGTTCCATTCGTTGGCGTCACGCACTACAGCGGCAGGAGGGATAACATCCTGGGGACCTAGAGGTGATCCAGCGTTTACCCATGCAACGACAGTATCGATTTCTTCCTGGTCTAGTCTCCAGTCAGCCTGAAGATCCTGGATGCCAATACCGTGGTCATATGCGTAAGGAGGCATTTCTCTTTGAGCAACACGCAATTGAATCAGAGGAGCCCAAGGGCGAACCTGTTCGAAGGTGCTTAGCTGCATTGGGCCAATACCACCCTCTTGGTGACAAACAACGCAATTCTCATTGAGAATCTTGGCCACGTGGGTGTTATAGGTAACTTCATCGTCTTGCGCCTGGGCGGTTTGCATACCAAGAGCCAGCAATACTCCGCCAGCTACGGTACTAACCTTTTTCCAACTTTGTACCTTTTTCATCTGATTTTCTCCTGGATAGTGAGAGTTTTTAAGCTATTTCGTTTCAAATTTATTATTCTAGAAAGAGATAACCTATTGTATTTAATAAGTTTTCAAAATCATTTGGCAGTAATCAGCAAAAATTCCTTAGCTGTGGAGCCCATCAAATCCATTTGCTCAAATTTTAGCATTAATACTGCAAATGCCAAAATTTGATTCCCGGCTGCAACTGCCTGAAGCAGCCGGTTATAGTAGCTTTTAGCGAACCGTTACGCGCTGGTAGACATTACTCCAGCAACACTGGTCGCCATTTGAGCTATCTGGTCCAGCATGAACGTCAACTTTAGTGCTGATAATATATTCGCCTGGCTCTGAGAAAGTCGCATATACCTTTGCGACACCAGATGGACCGGGCTGTTTAACTGCATTAACAGCAGGTTCGCGGAAGAAGCGGAAACGTCGATCAGACTCTTCGTAGGGATTTTCTTCTACAACAGTGTCTTCATGACGACTAAAAACTACTTCGCCCGGACCTTGCCACTTATTGAATTCAACACCTATATCAAGAGGCTCACCAAAACGAGGGTCACTGGCATCGCGATTTGAGCGATCAGCCACATTGACGGACATTTCCACAGCTGTGCCTGCGCTTACAGTTCCGCCAGGGTAATCCCCAGTTCCTGCATCCAGACCGGCAGCCTGACGGCCAGACTCTCCAATTCCGACTGAGGGCTGAATACCGCCCTGTGGGCGTGGAAGAATGAAATCCAATTCGTAGGCACCAGTGCCCCAACGACCAGGTACTTTCATGTCGTCTCCGTCTTCAGCAATTAGATGCCACCAGACGTCGATTTCTCTCTGATCACCTGGAACAGTAACGGCAAAGACTCCAGTTGAACGGCCAGCTGGAAAATGCGTTGGCTGCACTCCATCCCACTGGGCTGGTTCGATATAATTGTTAGGGCCTAGTGGCATGTCAACGGCTTCTTCATTTCGGTTAATCGTACCGAATGAGAAACTTACAGTGCCATCAGCGTTGGCTACCCATCCCTCAAGAACAGGGATTATTGGGAAACCATCAGGAGCTGAAAGCGATAAAAAGCGTGGTTGCTCGCCAGGTTGTTGCGCTTGAACTGAAACGCTGAATACAACCAGCAATCCGGCAATGAGTGAAGCTAAAGGTTTAATTAGTTGTTGCATTGATCTTGTCTCCAAAAATCGGGCTTGTGTTGAAAGCGATATTCCGCCCCCTGTAGCACTACTACAAATAGCGCGTGACGAGTGCTTTTTATTAGTTCCAGTTGAATCTACTCGAACAGAAAGCAAGGATAAACGCCATTTTCCACTGAGTCTAGTTAAGCTCCCCAGCATAACGCAATCAATTGTAAGTAATTGTTACTTTTGTAAAGAATTGCAAATAGCTCTGGAGCCTTGGATTTCCTACTATCAGGCTGGAAACCCGTTATACTCTGCGCTGTTTGTTATGGATGATGATAATCCTCCAGCTTTAAATTCTTCTAACGTTCATGGATCAATAGAGATTACTATTCATCGAAATAGATAATAGCCTGCCCGGGTTTCAGATAATTATGAGCAGTAAAACTCTTGCAGCCTTTTTCCTGGTTGCTTCTTTTTGGTCAGTATCTTCTTTCGCCGCACTGGACAGGGTTGGGGATTTTGCCTTGCTTGATAATCGTGGCGAATTCCACCAACTGAGCCGTTACCTGCATCGAGATGCATTGGCAATAATGTCCTATTCGAAAGACTGCTCAACAATGGAAGCCAGTGTTGCCGAGTTTCAGTCCCTTCGTTCCCAATTCGAGGCGCAAGGGGTTGAGTTTCTGTTGATTGACTCTCTTGGATTGAATCGCAGCAACCTTAATTCCTTGGATATGGATTTGCCAGTACTCGAAGACGGTGGCCAATTAATATCCGAATCTCTGGGAATTGTTCAGGCGGGTGATGTTCTGGTTTTGAATCCGCAGCGATTGAACCTGTTCTATAGAGGTCAATTGAGTTCGGAACTGGGCAGTACGCTTTCTCAAATCCTGGAGGATGGAGTTAGCGACACGGTGGAATTTGACTCAGCCTCTCCTGTGGATTCAAGCTGCGCTATCGAATATGCCGCTAAAGAATTGCATGAGATATCTCCACCGGATTACGCGACAGACGTTGCGCCTATTATTGTAAAGACATGCACCGAATGTCATCGACAGGGTGGAGTGGGACCTTTTGCGTTGGACAGTTACATCATGCTTCTTGGTTGGTCTCCAATGATCAGAGAAGTAATGCTGAACAAGCGAATGCCGCCGACGCAGGTGGACCCCTACATTGGTCATTCAGAGAGTGCGCGCTACCTTGATCCGATAGACATACAGACGGTAGTTCATTGGATTGATAATGGTGCACCCAGAGGGGATGGGGAAATAGATCCTCTCGAAGCATTAGAAATCGCAGAAGCTCAACCCTGGCTGTTTGGTGAGCCAGACTATATCGTCACCGGCCCAGAAAATTCCATAGCGGCTACCGGTGTGATGGACTATATCTACGACGACGTCGATCTGCCCTTCTCTGAAGACAAATGGCTTAGAGCTGTTCAGTACCGGGCGGGGGATGCCTCTGTTCTCCATCACTTGATGACATTTGTCACTGCCCCTGAAGAGGATTTCTGGGGTGAGGAGCGAAGCGAAGATTCTGTAAATCGACGTTTTGTAGAGGGCTATGCGCCAGGCAAAGAGAATGCAGTGGAATTTGAATCAGGAACGGGCGTCCTAATTCCTCAAGGCCATAAATTGTCAATGCAGTTCCACTATGTCACCAATGGTCAGGCAACAGTAGATGCAACCGAGCTCGGTTTGTATTTCAGTGACCAACAAAATTTAAGAGAAATGCGAGTTCAGGCGGTATCTTCCAGATTCCTGCTACCTGCAAATGAGCCCAACCACGAAATGTTTGCCGAGCATTTTTTTGAGAATGAAGTAGTGCTTACTGGCGTGCGTGCGCGGATGAACTATCGCGGAAAGAAAATGAAATTCGCCGTTAAGTATGCTGACGGAACCACCAGTGATATTTTTAGTGTTCCAGCCTACAACTATGGTTGGCAACCCCATTATTTATTCGAGGAGGGTATGCGACTCCCGGAAGGATCTACCGTGCAGGTGATCGGAGCCTTTGATAATTCAATATCCAATCCTTCTAATCCTGATCCTGACAAAATTGTGGAGTTTGGACTGAATAGCTGGGAAGAAATGTTTAGCGGATATTTTTCTTTCTACAACCCAGCGGTTAATGAATAAAGTGGCTAGTAGATGGTACTAGCAATCGATTCGGTGTCGAACACTGAAAGAAGGTCAGCTAAGTAGAATAGACAGGGTCTGGCCCAATAAGAAAAGTATACAGATTAGAAAACCAAAAAAGGGAATAGCGATATTCACCTGATAAAAATCATCTACCTCTGTTGTTAATGGCCCATCTCCTTCTTCATCTTGCTCTCCCTTTCCTAGTTTAATTCTCAGCAGTGCCGCGTTCACCAGACTGAAGACTATCAATAATAAATAAGTTGTTGTGTTAGCCAAAGTATCGATTGGCAGAGCCAGTGCGGTTAACAATATTATGAAACTGACAATCAAAGTTGCATTAATCGGGGTGCGGGTTTTGCTGTTCACTTTTCCTATAGAGGCAGGCAGCCAATTCTGTTGCGACAGCCCATAGCATACTCGTGAACCCATAATGATCTGAATCAGAGCGCCATTGATTACTGCAAATAGGCTTACCAATGAAATAAGCCATGGGTTGGTGCCGGTTATAGATTCATAAATAGTTGCCAGGGGCGCATCGGATTGGCTTAGTTGGGCTGGAGATAAAACAAGCAGAGAGCTTATGGCAACCAAGATGTAGAGAACAGTCGCCACAGCCAGAGCCAGCAATATAGCAATAGGCATATTGCGGCGAGGGTCTTTGACCTCTTCTGCGACATTAACCATGTCTTCAAATCCTACATAGGCATAAAACGCCAGAAAGGCTCCGCTGAATAGGCCTCCTAGGGAGGCCGATGATAAATTGGGGCCTTCTTCACTAAGTCTTGATGGTAGTTGTTCCCATGCAGGAGCCGCTACCCATAGAATCAGCAGCAGCCCTCCAATTTCCAACAAGGTAAAGAGCGCAGCTGCCAGAACAGATTCTGAAATTCCCCAAATAGCAATGAGAGCCAGTAGGCAAAGCAGAGCGCAAATGACTGCCCAGTCAGGGAGTTGTATAAAGACATCAAGGTAGCCGACAAAGCCTTTTGCAATTGTGGCGGATGAAACTATTCCCGTTGCAACAATCAATAGACCTACGGTCAGCGAAAGCTGTCTGATTCCAAATCCTTTCTGTATGTAGACAGCCTCTCCTGCACTCAATGGGTAACGGGAAGAGAGTTCAGCGAAAGAAAAAGCGGTGATCCCCGCGATTAGTGATGCCAGGAAAAAGGAAAGCGGGGCAAGATTACCTGCTTCTCCCGCAACCTTGCCGATTAACACATAGACTCCAGCTCCGAGAATATTTCCAAGGCCATAGAGACATATCAGCGGAAGTGAAATGCTGCGCTTTAATGTGTTTTGTTTTGATAAGGCTTCCATGGATTCATCCAGGCATGATCAAAAGCGAGATTGCTATGTCGTCAGCCTTCTTATACTGTAGCTGCGCAGCACGATGGGGGATTTGATTCACTTCAAAGATCTCTTAAGAATGTGTTTTTTGCTGCTGGTTTCAACCATTGGTTTCAAATACAGCTTACAACTACTGATTTCAACTACTGATTTCAACTACAGACTCTAACATTAGAAAGCTGGAACGATTCCAATAATATTGTGTGTGCTATCAGGAAAGCGTGATGACCGAGACTGACAATAGTCAGATGTACTATGGCTGGAAGATAGTAATCGCCATAATGTCGTTGCTTACCTTTACCAGCGGGCTCAGTTTCTATAATCATTCAATTTATCTCAATTCCCTCGCCGAAAATCCAGCATTCACAGTACAGTCTGCATCCTTTGCTGTTTCACTCTTTTTTCTCACCGGCGGAGTGGCCGGTCTGTGGGTGGCAAAATGGGTTCAGGAATACGACGTCAGAATCTGTATTAGCTGCGGGGCAATTCTTTCAGGTCTGTCTCTGGCATCACTTTCTCAGGTAAACACTGAGTGGCAACTCTATTTTGTTTACAGCTTATTTGGAGTTGGTTTTTCTGCTTCGTCATTGATTCCTGCTACAACGCTGGTTACACGCTGGTTTCAGAAACGCCGAGCAATGGCGCTATCAATAGCTTCGACCGGTCTTTCTCTCGGTGGAGTCTTGTTGACTCCTTTTTGTGTGATTCTGGTAGAGAGACTCTCCTTCGAGACAGCTGCCCCCATAATGGGTGCTATGTATTTGCTGGTCTTACCTATAGCGTGGATTTGGCTGCGTTCCAGTCCTGAAGATTTGGGTCTGGCTATAGACGGTGAAAAGAAAGAAGAGATTGCTAGCCTGGAAAGTGAGGCTGGCTCTCACCGAGAGCATTCTACGGTCGATGGAATGACATTTGCTGAGGCTAGACAGGGCAGATTCTTCTGGGGAGTTAGTCTTGCCTATATATTTCTAATGTTGGCTCAAGTGGGTGGAATCTCTCATCAATACGGGCTGGCGCGAGAGCTGTTGACCGATTCTCAAACGGCGATGGCGGTGGCTATTCTTCCCGTCGCAAGTATATTTGGCCGTTTACTCGGAGGCTGGGTAGTGGATCAATTCTCCATTCGCTTATTCAGCATTTTCATGATGTGCCTACAGGCCCTTTCCCTCAGTCTTCTTGCAATGGGTGTGAGTATCTGGACACTTTGCATTGGCTTGGCTCTGTTTGGTATGACCGTGGGCAATTTGTTGATGCTTCAGCCGCTGATTATCGCTGATGCCTTTGGCCTAAGAGAGTATCCGCGCATTTTCTCAATAGCTAACTTGATGTCGTCCTGGGGCACTGCAACTGGGCCCGCCTTGCTTGGTCTGGTTTATGGTCTTAATACAAATCTTTATAGTCTGCCCTATTTTGTTGCCGCCGCTGCCGGCGTGGTGGGCTTGCTGTTATTTCTCGCTGGAGGAAAAATGAAATGATTAAGAAAGCTTTAATTGTAGTTTTTCTGTTATTTGCAGGCTTAATAATATTGGCTTCCATGATGGGCTTCTCTCCGGGCTACATCGTCAGCGCTCCTGGCGTGGCAACGGGGATAGGCTCAAAACTTTTATGTTCTTCTCGATATGTGTCCGATTTTTCGCAGCAGCAGGCTTTCGATGATTTAGTCCAATACTCTTCAATTCTTGATCAATTAAATATTGAATATGATGACGAGCAGCAATCCGTTACAACATCGTTGTTTGGTCTCAGCAAGAAGACAGCTAGCTATATTCCTGAACTTGGGTGCGCCGTTGACTATAGTGGATTTGAGCAAAGGAAAAATCTGTTGGTTGAAGCGCCTGAGTCAAGTTCTCAACCGTGGCCGCTAGGGGGTGATGTTGGAAATCCAGATCCGATAGTAAAGGCCTTGTTAGAGGAGATAATAAGCAGGGACAATAATTCAGGACTGAATACTCGGGCTCTTTTAGTGGTGCGCCAGGGTCAGGTAATTGCCGAGGCATACGACCAGGGAGCCGATGCTGATACACCACTGCTTGGGTGGTCGATGGCAAAGAGTGTGATATCCACTATGTTGGGGAATTTGGAATACAGAGGATTGCTAAATATCGACAACCCACCCGGTTTTAGCCGCTGGGAAGGTGACGGGCGTGCTCAAGTAAAAATAGAAGACATGTTGACGATGAGTGATGGTCTGGCATTTTCGGAGGAGTACAACCCTGGTGACGACGCCACCGCGATGCTTTTCACGGCACCTTCTTCGTCTGACTATGTCATGAATATGGAGTTGGCAGCTCGGCCCGGTACTGTCTTTAATTATAGTTCCGGAACCGCAAATCTTCTTTCGAGAGTTTTTGTTGATTCTTTTGCCGACCCGCAGGAAGCATACAGTGACTATATGGAAAATATTCACAGGGTGCTGGGTTTTCAGAATGCGGTTTTCGAAACGGATGCCAGTGGAGTTTTCGTTGGCAGTTCCTATCTTTATGCTTCGGCAAGAGATTGGGCAAGGCTCGGTCAGTTAATGCTGAATAATGGAATGATAAATGGGCAGCGAGTGTCCAGAGAAGATTGGGTGCAACGCTCAACGACGCCGAACAAAACAGAAAATGAAAAGGCATACGGCTTTCTGTGGTGGTTAAATCAGGGAGATGCAAATCTTCGTTGGCCCGATCTACCAGAAGATACCTTTATGGCAAATGGTAATCGACAGCAAATGCTGGCGGTAGTGCCATCAGCCGATGTGATTATTGTTCGACTCGGTTGGACGGCAGGATCTTATCCAACAAATAGTCAGTTTGCTGAAATTCTGGAATCCCTAGATTAGACTCTGCGGATTGTGATGTGATTGTCCGCGAACAGTCTATCTGCACTATTTATCTAAGCTGTCTATTTTTAACTAGGCTTGAGCTTGCTTTGGAGAAGACTCTCTCAGATTGCTAATGACGGACTCCATAGCTCTGTCTACCAGCGAGCCTTCACTTACAATTTTCACAGAACCGGCTTTTAATTCTCTCGCCAGTCTCATCCGGTCTAGCTCGACCACTTTGACCCCTTGACGGTTCACGAAAAACATCTTATCGATGCTGTCGATTTTTGCAGCGAGAGTGCAGCGTACTGGCTGACCAGCAGCTCCTTTGAATTCTAGCCAGATGCCAATAGGGAATTTGTCCACCTGTCTTAGATGGGGATCGCTTCTTGGGAGTGGCGGCAGTTCCTTCTTCTTTCTTGGTTGCTCGACAGGGCTTTCGGTAGCTGTCGGTTGAGAAGAAGGCTGGCTTGGACTTTGATTTGAGATTTCAGCCATGTGATAACTGTATTCCTGCACCTGTTTCAATTGGCGCATAATTTTCTTGGCCTTCGATTTTGAAGCGCCGCCGATCTCTAGGGCTTTTTCAATATTATCCAGTAGTCGAGGATTAATTTTTTCAAATCGCTTTTTGTCTCCTGGATCCTTATCCTTTTTAACTGTCCATAACAGTACATCTATTGTGCTCATGACTGGTTTCCAGGAACTTCCTCCTGGACCTTCCTTGAGAACTAGCTTAACAAGGAAGTCATGAAAGTGAGTATCCAGCAAATTTCTGATAGATGGGTCGAGATCGGACCGAATAATTCTTTCGTCAATTTTTTGTGTAACAAATTCGTTTACATCGTCTAATCTGTCGCTGTGATCGTCAGACTCTCTCAGCCTCTGTTCCAGAGTAACATCAGACTGCCCGTGCTTGCTCTTAAATGCGTGTAGGTCGTCTAAAAGGCTCTGGAGAAAATCATTATCAGCATTTGTCTCGGCCAGAAGCCGCTCAACCAATTCTTTTACTTTGGAGTAAACCGGGTCACTCTCCAGCATAGAGATTTCAGTCCAGGCAATTCCCGCCATGGCGAATTCATTAAGTAGTATTCTTCCGGGATGTTGCTCGTTGTCGAAAAACCCGGTATCGAGTAAGGCGGTTTTCATGATTGATATTTGCGTTCGGCCTATTAATTCCTTCATTACTACTGGCAGTGAATCGTCACTCCATATGGCTTCGTATAAAAGAGTAACCAAATTAATTACATCGGAGGACTGCGCACTTATAGGACCAATTTCCCCTGCTTCACTGCCGGCTTCCAAGGACTTACTAATTGACTCGGTTATCGCTCTGCTATTACCGCTAGCTTCTTCCTCGCTGGCAGGAGCTTGATCGCTAGAGTTAATGGAGGATTGAATATCTCCAAGCATTTCCAGTAATTTTGCTTGCTGCTCTTTTAGAGAATTCTGTTCTTTCTGTAGCTCTTCGTTGCTTAACTCAGTAGTCGTATCTTCAACTGTAGTAGTTTCGTTTGATGACGCTTGTGCTGGTGGAGTTACCGGCAAGGAGCTTTGGGAATTTTGTTCTCTTTCAGCCAGGCTTTTAACCAGGGTTTGCATCATTGAAAACATTTCAGCATTCGCCTGCTTGTTTTCCTCGACAGTTTCTCCAGATGCTTCCGCTTCTTCAAAAGCGCGAGTCTCGCGATCTGTAGTGGGCCTGTTAATAGCTCTTTTCTTTCTTTGGATCTCTCTGTTGCGAGCTTTGATATCCAGTTTGGGAAGAACGTCGCACTTGATCAGCACTTCGTTGGCTTCAGCTAGAACCTCCTCCAGCTGATGAAAAACCTCTTTGTTAAACTCCCGATATATGGTGAGTAGATAATGCGCTTTAAGGCCTAGGGGTTTGACGGCATTGTTAAAGCAGTCACCTATTTGTTCCGGGTCTAAAGGATTATTGGTTTCATCTATATGGAGATTGGGAAATAGAGTGTCGAGACGAGTTGTGAAGCTTATGTACTGTTGAATGTCGCAATTTCGAGCATGATTAACCATACCTTCCATAGCAATAATGGCTTCAAGATAATCGTCATCTACTAAGGATAAATTGCCGTATTCTGCGACTTCTGCTTCTACCTCCACGACTTTTGGCAAATAGAGGGCGTCGAACTGGCTGTTTAGATTAATCATAAAGCTTTCAGCAATCGTCGGAGATTCCTCTCGCAGCGGTGGCAGCTGAGTGTTAGAGAATTGCGAAGCCTGCGCTTCAATCTGCAGAGTTGCACTCTCCAATGCCGTCATCACCAATCTGGTGAGGGATCTAACTGCGGATAATTTAACCTTGTTTGTAATTTCTTTCATGACGATATTGCTAAGAGCCTTTCGTTTGCTTTTCTACTTTTGCTTATCTGAAAATCAGAAATTAGCCGATTTCACCGAGTTTAGCGACATACGGAGTATAGGTACAGGGCAATACCACCCCTAAATCGTGGGATTTTGAACTAGACCATATTACTTGCAAAAAAATCTCGTAATTCTTCTGGGATACGGCTTACGTTCCCGGCGAGGTCTGTCCACACGTGTCGTGTGAGCCCGGTTACCAAGATATCGTCACTCACAGAATTTCTCACTTCATAGGCAAAGCTTAGTCTTCTGCTTCGATTCTCCTCTATCCAGCTACGGATTCTGACATGATCCCCGTACATTAGGCTGCCCAAATATCGGATATCGACTTCTGTAACAGGTAGTCGATAGCCGCTGGATTCAATGCTTGCGTAGTCATTCCCCAATTCCCTCATGTAGTGGCTGCGACCTTCTTCGAAATAAACCAAATAACTAGCATGATGCACAACTCCCATGGCGTCGGTTTCCGCATAACGCACGGGAAACTCTGTTTCCATTGCTTTTGGTCTGTGCTTCTCACTATTACTCATATGATCCATCCGAATTCTGATCGAGGCGTACTATCTGTGTTTTCCGTGGATTATCTGTTAGTTTCTGCTTGTCTGAAAGTGTTATCGGTCCCGTTTTGAGACTCGAATGAAATGATTAATTTTCCAGAACCACCTAAAGAATACGGCTCAGTGTTTTTAGAGGAAACGGACAAACCGCTTCCGAAAAAAATAAATCAGCAAACCCGTTATGCTTTTTTTAGCACTATTGCCACAGGCGGCAAATCGCTGATTAAGTCCTGCAAGGATTTACATCTATCTCGCTTCATTTGCTACAAGACCCTTAAACCAGAGTTTGCGGATGATGAAATTGAACAGCAGAGACTTATTCGCGAAGCCAGGGTAACGGCAATGCTGCAGCATCCAAATACGGTTCCTACTTACGAATTGGGCAGGGACAGTAAAGGGCATTGTTATTTCACCATGAAGCTGGTTCATGGTTACACTCTTAGAGAAATTCTCGATTTTCGCGATCGTTACGACCTTACCCAGCTGGTGGACGTAATGCTTCAAGTTGCCTACGCCCTTGAGTATGCTCATAAACATGGCGTGGCCCACCGTGATATCAAACCGGAGAACATTCTAGTGGGTCCCTATAGCGAAGTCCTCGTGCTGGATTGGGGCTTGGCAAAGGTTTGGAATCCAGATGGTACTGCCGTAGAAGAAGGCGAGACAGCTGAGACAAAGATTGAGGACATCAGCCTCACCGGGCAAGGTAAGGCTCAGGGCACAGCCCACTATATGTCTCCCGAACAAGTGAAGCAGGACCCTAGTATTGATCATCGCACTGATATTTTTAGTTTAGCTGCTGTTATGTATGAAGTGCTTTGTGGAAAGCCTGCCCCTAAAGGAGACAAGCTTCATCATATTATTGAGAGTGTGCTTAACGACTCCCCGGAAAAACCTTCAGACGTGACTAGTCAACGAGTCCCGCCTTTGCTTGAAGAGATGGTGATGAGAGCCTTGGAAAAAAATCCGGATAATCGCTACCAATCCATAAGAGAAATGATTCAGATAATGAAGCAGGATTGGCGCTCTGGAATGTTCTCCTGAATCGGTTTTAAAGAATAAAAATTTATAACAGTCTCCATGTGGAGCTACTAAATAATTCCAAAATGGAGTTTCGAGATGAAATGTTTCCCATCATTGAAAATCGTTCACACTAAAGTGTTGTTGCTTGTGCTGTGTTTGTCTGGCGGTCATTCTTTACTTCAAGCACAGGTGCCAGACTTGATATTTGTCGGTGACAATATCATCACCATGGAACAGGGTGTTGAAGGCGGCTCGGTAACAGCGGTGGCTGTGAGTGGAGAGAGGATTCAGGCGGTAGGACTTTCTGAAGACATTCTGCAACTTCGAGGTGATTCAACACAAGTAGTCGAGCTGGGTGATAAAGCTCTCCTTCCAGGTTTCATTGATGCCCATGGGCATTTCAATGCAGTGGCGCGCTACACCGACCTTCTCGATCTGTCTTCACCACCGGTGGGGGGAGTAACCAGCATTGACGACATCGTCAGGCTGTTGAGATTAAGAATCGAACAGCAACAAATTCCAGAAGGCGAGCTTATCTTCGGCGTGGGCTATGACGATTCATTGCTTGCGGAGCAGCGACACCCGACCCGTGATGATTTGGATCTGGCTTCCACTCGTCATCCTATTATTGTTCGTCATGTTTCCGGTCATCTGTTGGCAGCCAATAGTCTGGCTCTGGAACAGGCAGGTGTAGGCTCTACAACTGCCAATCCGGCTGGAGGTATTATTCGCCGACGACAGGGAAGCAATGAACCCGACGGGGTAATGGAAGAAACTGCAATGGGTGCGTTTCCTGGTTCCAGTTCGAATATGAGTGCCGAAGATATTAGTCGGCTACGACGAGATGCGCTTACCCTTTATGCCTCCTATGGAATTACCACCATACAAGACAGTAATGTCAGTGTGCAGTATGCAGACGCTTACCGGGAGGAGGCGAGGCTGAATCCGTTAGCAATCGATGTAGTTGCATATGTCATGGCCAATCCTCTTAGTGATGAGGCGCTTGAGGCTGTGGAGCATGACACTGAATACACAGGGGGCTTCAGAGTTGGTGGCGTCAAATTCACGCTGGACGGATCGCCACAGGGTAGAACGGCCTGGATGACTGAGCCTTATGATCAAGGTCCGCCGGGACAGGATTCGAGCTATGTTGCCTATCCCAGTTATGATCCTGAAGCATATAAGTCTCGGATGCCGGACTTGTTGAGAAGAGGAATTCCAGTGCTGGCCCATGCTAATGGAGACGCAGCGATTCAGGTGATGATAGATGGTATTTCCGAGGCTGTTGGTACTGGCCCAGTACCAGACCATCGCTCAGTAATTATCCATGCGCAGTTGGCTAGAGAAGATCAGTTGGATCAGATGAAGCAGTATGGAATTATTCCTTCATTTTATTCGGTTCATCCATTCTTCTGGGGAGACTGGCACAGATTAAGTTTTGGTGAGGAACGTGCCGCTTATATAAGTCCCGCACAAGCTGCTGTCGAAAAAGGTATTCCCTTTACTATTCATAATGATTCGCCAATTGTGCCTCCAAATATGATGCGCTTGCTTTCGATAGCAGTGAACCGGGAAACACGAAGCGGTCATATTCTTGGTCCTGACCAAAAAATTAGTGTTATGGATGCGCTAAACTCTATAACTCTGGGGGCCGCCTACCAATATTTTGAAGAAGATCAAAAAGGGTCAATCATTGCTGGCAAGAGAGCAGACTTTGTTATCCTTGAGGAAAACCCACTGGAAGTGGATCCTTCTCGGTTGCAAGATATTGCAATTGTAGAAACGTTTTCCCGAGGTAAATCCGTCTATCAGCGATAGCTGCTATTCGTGAAATGAATAGCTGAAAGAAAATCTCTAAGTGCAAAAACATAATAATTGAAACAAGAGTCAGGAGTTAATCATGAAAGTCGCGTTCATTGGTTTAGGTGTTATGGGATATCCCATGGCGGGACATTTGAAAAATGCAGGTTTGGATGTGTGTGTTTATAACCGAACAGAGGCTAAGGCAAGCCAATGGTGCGTGGAACATGGTGGTAATTCCGCTCCCACGCCCAGAGAAGCAGCTGAGAATTGCGATATCGTATTTACTTGCGTAGGAAACGATGATGACGTTCGTCAGGTAATTTTTGGTGATGATGCTGCTTTTGCTGGAATGAAGCCGGGGGCAATTCTGGTGGATCACACTACTGCCTCGGCAAGCCTGGCTAGGGAGCTGGATGCTGCAGCCAGGGAGCAGGGGTTTTCATTTCTTGATGCACCGGTTTCTGGTGGTCAGGCTGGAGCGGAAAATGCTGCGCTAACGGTTATGATCGGTGGTGATCAATCTACTTATGATGCTGCCAATCCGGCAATGGACGCTTACTCCAAATTCACCAAATTGCTGGGTCCAGCTGGAAGTGGCCAATTGGCAAAGATGGTAAATCAGGTTTGTATTGCAGGCGTGGTTCAGGGTCTGGCCGAAGGATTAAATTTTGCCAAGAATGCAGGGCTGGATGGAGAAGCACTGATTGAGACCATATCTAAAGGTGCTGCCGGTTCCTGGCAGATGGAAAACCGTTATGCAACTATGCTGGCGGACGAGTATGAATTCGGCTTTGCCGTGGATTGGATGCGAAAGGACCTCGGTATAGCCATTGAAGAAGCCAGAAATAATGGCTCAGAGTTGCCTGTTGCCCAATTGGTGGATAGCTTTTACGAGGATATTCAGAAAATGGGTGGCGGGCGATGGGATACGTCGAGCCTATTAGCTCGACTTGTTCGAAAGTAGCAACGAACCAATCGTCTGAATGTAGCTCCCTTTAGGCGTAAACCTGTTGATTCTTAACAGTTAAAGCTCTAACTTACCTGTCTGCAAACGGGGCTCTTGGGGGCAAATGATGAAACAAAAAATTTCTCTTATTTTATCGATAGTTACGGCAAGTTTGGCGGTAAGTTCAATTCAGGCAGCTGACGATTATACTCCGCCCAGAACGGAATATGGTCAGCCAGATCTGCAAGGTGTTTGGAATTTTAGCTCCAATACGCCTATGCAAAGACCTGAGCGCTTTGGAACTCAAGAATTTCTAACTTTTGAAGAAGTTCAAGCGGCTATTGCGCGGCAGGAATCTGCAGCTGCTCGTGCTGATGCAGCCGCAGCTCGCTTAGTTGTTGATCCTGACGCCCCTCCTGAAACTGATAACCCCGGTGGTTACAATGATTTCTGGATGGAGAGTGCCGGAATTGGTGATACGGTGAGAACTTCTCTTATTGTCTATCCTGAAAATGGTCGTATTCCTGACAGAGTAGAAGGTGCTCAGAGACAGTTTGGTGGACTGGGTCCGGATATTCCCAGTACTCGTCCAGTTCGCTTTGTAGTTGGTGGAATTGCTAAGGATGGTCCGGAGGATCGTGGTCTGTCTGAGCGTTGCATCGTAGGCTTTAACTCGGGACCTCCATTTACGCCGAGCCTCTACAATAACAATATGCAGATTTTTCAGAATCGCGATACTGCAGTAATCATGACCGAGATGATCCATGATGCCCGAATTGTACGTCTAGGCGATAAGCCTGAACTGACAGAAGACATCACTTTGTGGTCAGGCGATTCACGCGGTTGGTGGGAAGGCGATACTCTGGTAGTAGAGACTAAGAATTTTAACGGTCTGCGCCAGACATTTAGCTCAACAGGCAGTAATGAAGACATGGTGTTAACTGAAAAGTTCACCCGTTCCGCGTTTGATACTGTGGACTATGAATTTACTATAGATGATCCGTCCACTTTTACTGACAAGATCACGGCTATTGTTCCAATGACCAAATTGGCTGGTCAGATCTACGAATATGCTTGTCATGAAGGCAATTACGGTATGTTCAATATTCTTCGCGGAAAACGAATGGAAGATCGTCGTGCTACTGAGAGCGGTGGACAGTAAATTTTTTTAAATACCTGGCCATGCCGGGTGTGTTTTATCTTTGAATGAAGGGTTTTAAATGAAAACAAAAATAGAGAAATTTTTAAGTGCGGTTAGTCTGGTTTTTGCAATTGCGTTATTTGCCAGTACACAGGCTGTTGCTCAGAGCGGTGATATCGCTCGTACTCCAGATGGTAAACCAGACCTTAGTGGGATTTGGCAAGCAATGACCAATGCTCACTATGACATTGAGCCTCATGCTGCAGCGGAAGGTCCTCATTCAGGTTTGTTTGGAGCCCTTTCTGCAGAGCCTGGAAGCCTGGGTATTGTAGAGGGTGGCAGGATTCCATATAACGAGCAGAGTCGGCGAGTGAGAGATACCAATGCGGCGAATGCGCTGGAAAACGATCCCTTGGCTAAGTGCTATATGCCTGGCGTACCACGTGCGAATTACCTTCCGTTCCCATTTCAAATAGTTCAGTCAAACAGCGTGATACTGGTTGCTTATGAATTTGCTGAGTCCAACCGTATCCTTTATGTTGATCAGCCAGAGCTTGAATCTCAAGTTGATGCTTGGATGGGGCATTCCAATGCTCATTGGGAAGGTGACACACTAGTTGTTCGTGTTTCTGGTCAGATGCCTGATTCATGGTTCGACAGAGCGGGTAATCACCATAGTTATGAGATGGTAGTTGAAGAGCGCTGGACTGCAACGGGCGCGAATCATATTCAATATGAGGCGACTATTACTGATCCGAATACCTTTACAAGCCCTTGGACAGTAAGCTTACCGTTATACCGTCATGTGGATGAAAACATGCAGCTACTTGAATTCAAGTGTGCTGAGTTTGCTGAAGAATACCTGTACGGTGAGTGGCGTAAGCCAGGCACACCACGAGGTAATCCTCCGCAGTAAGTCTTTTGAAAATCAGAAATACAAAAGAGCCCGCAACGAAAGAAGCGGGCTTTTTTGTGAGTGGGGCTTTCTATTTCTAGTTTTGAGAAGGGAAGAAGCTAGCTATCTCGACCAAAGGCTTACGTCTTATATCAGGTATCCTCGCTCCATCTTCAGGATAACCCACAACTATTAGCATTAGCGGTTTTTCGGTTTCTGGTCGCTTCAGAATTTTGTTGAGGAATTTCATTGGACTGGGTGTATGAGTTAGGGTTGCAAGCCCCGCATTGTGTAAAGCACTTATCAATAAGCCGCATGCAATACCAACTGACTCGGTAACGTAATAGTTTTTCTTTTTCACTCCATTGCTATCTCGTTCAAATTTTTGGGCGAATACAACTATTAAATTGGGAGCTCTTTCCAGGAAAGGTTTTTTGGAATCTGTGCCTAGAGGGGCGAGAGCATCAAGCCAGTCCTGCGGAGCCCTCGAATTGTAAAACTCTACCTCTTCTTTTTCGGCGGCATGTCGGATTTGTTTCTTTATGTCGGGATCGGAAACCACTGCAAAATGCCAGGGCTGCCTATTGGCCCCGCTTGGCGCGCTTCCTGCTGTCAGCAGACACTGATGAATTATCTCTTCAGGAACGGCAGACTCTTTGTAGTCCCGGACGGTGCGACGTTTCTGCATTCGGCTCTGGAAATCGGTTGCTCGCTTCAGCATCTCCGCTTCTGGCAAAACTTCGAATTCCAGCTTGATGGTGTCCGGCTTGTGATCTTGTGAGTCTTCTATTGCCATGGTCAGTCTTCTATATGTCTATCCATCAGTAAGTAAGTGGCTATTCGACCCAGTTCAGGCCAGAGCCAAAGCATTGAGCGATGGTAGAAGCAAATCCTAAAAACCGCTAGTCTTATTGCTTGCAAGTTTGGACTTCCCTGAAAATAACGGATGAAAACTCAATGAATTCTCTACTAGGCCCACTAACATTAAGCCCATCAACCAGCCCTTCAATCGTTCAGTCAGTGATTAAATTATCATTGGCCTTAGTACTTGTCTGCGGGGCAGTAATTTCTAGCCCAAAGCTAATGGCTCAGGAAGATTTTGTTTTCTGGCCGGAACCCCAATACGATCCAGCGATTCCAACAGTGGAAGAAGTGTTGGGATATTCGACAGGCGAGAGAATTACCTGGCATCGCGATGCCATTAGATATTTTGAGGCCTTGCAGGATGCAGCTCCAGACCGGCTTGCTATCACTGAATATGCTCGTAGCTGGCAGGGGAGAGAGCTTATCTATGCGGTGATTTCCAGCCCAGAAAATATGGCGGAGCTGGCAACTCAAAAATCAAATATGCAATTGCTTGCAGACCCGCGAATAACGGACGAAACAGCAGCGCAACAAATTATTGAGTCTCAGGCTGCCATCACCTGGTTGTCTTATGGCGTGCATGGAGATGAGATCTCTTCAACCGATGCGGCTATGCTCACGGCTTATCATCTTCTGGCGTCGAGAGGAGATGATCGTGTACAGGACATTCTTGAGAATACGATAGTTGTAATCGACCCGATGCAAAATCCCGATGGTCGTGATCGTCTGGTGCACAGTTTCGAATCGTCCGAAGGCTTGTCAGCCGACTCTGATCCTCTGGCGGCGGAACACAATCAGCCCTGGCCCGGCGGCCGGACTAATCACTATCTATTCGATATGAATCGTGACTGGTTTATTCAGACTCAGCCAGAAACCATCGGGCGCACCAGTGCGATGTTGGAGTTTTATCCAGTAGCCTATGTGGATGCCCACGAGATGGGATCTGATGGTACTTATTTCTTCGCTCCGGAAGCAGTGCCTTACAATCCTCACCTGGCACAGGATCAACGAAACAGCTTGCAGCTATTTGGAAGAAACAACGCTAAATACTTCGATATGTTCGGCTTCGATTACTTCACTCGGGAAGTTTATGACGCCTTTTATCCAGGATATGGCGCCAGTTGGCCTTCCTATTTTGGCAGTATCGCAATGACCTATGAGCAAGCATCCTCTTCGGGGCTGGTAATCGAGCAGTACGATGGAAATGAGCTGCATTATCGGTATGCAGTGCGTAATCACTTCGTCACATCGCTGGCAACGGCGGAGACAGTTTCGCTTAATCGAGAGAAATTCCTTACGGATTTTTACAATTACCGAGCTTCGGCAATTGAAGAAGGTGAAGATGAAGATGTGCGAGCCTACATAATTCCTCTTCAAGCTGATCAGCCCGCAGCAAACAAGATGGCCGGTTTGCTTAGCAGGCAGGACGTTGAAGTGGGCAGAGCTCTTTCTTCATTCAATGCCTGCGGCGAATCCTATGAGGCGGGAGCATTTCTTATTCGTACTGATCAGCCATCCAAACGTTTTATTCGGACCATGTTGGATACTGATGTACCCATGCAAAGTGATTTCTTGGCAGAGCAGGAACGTCGCCGAGCCAGAAATCTGCCTGATGAGATATACGATGTAACGGCTTGGTCATTACCCTTGATGATGAACGTTGAAACCCATAGCTGTAACAGAGTGCCTTCAGGCGAATTTACCTTGGCAGGAACTGATCTCTATGAACCAGGAGCGGTTAGCGGGGGTGAAGCAAGTGTTTCCTATATCGTTCCCTGGGGATCGGCCCCGGCAGTACGATTTCTTGCACGTTCTCTTCGGGAAGGTATCGTACTTAAAAGTAACGATAAGACTTTTACCAATAACGGAAGTAATTATCCCGCAGGCAGCTTGATAATTGACGTTGCCGATAACTCAGAAAATTTATTCTCGGTAGTTAGCCGATTAGCAGAAGAAACCGGTGCGAATGTGATTGCGGTAGATGATAGTTGGGTAACAGAAGGCCCCAGCTTTGGTAGTGCTAATGTTGCTCGGTTTAATACGCCTAATGTAGCCATAGCCTGGGACGAGCCTACTGCTTCTTACAGTGCTGGTAATACGCGATTTGTTATTGAGAGGCAGTTCGATTTTCCAGTAACTGCGATTCGAGTGGAGCATTTACGTAGTTCCGATTTAAGTGGCTTTCAGGTTCTTATCCTTCCTCTTATGAACGGTGCAGGCTACAAGTCAGCATTGGGTGAATCGGGAATTGAGAATTTGCAGGACTGGGTAGACAAAGGAGGTGTGCTAATTAGCCTGGGAAATGCGACGCGCTTTCTTGCCGACCCCGAAGTGGATCTGATTTCAATTCGTCGTGAGAGAGCGGTTGTAGAAGTTGAGATTCCCGAAGATGAAGAGGAAGAAGAGTCTGCGGTTGAAGGACAGTACCTCACTGAGCTGGAACAGTATGAAGAGCAAATTGTGCCAGTGGAAGGGTTCCCAGATCCTGTTGCTGGTGTTTTAGCTCGTGCCGATGTGGATTCCGAACACTGGCTAAGTGCGGGAGTTGCTCCGGTTCTCAATGTCTTGGTTAGGGGTAATGACGTCTACACACCAATTCGTTTGAACGATGGTTTTAATGTGGTGCGTTTTCAAGGACCCGATGACTTGTTAGCCAGTGGTTATATCTGGGATGAGAATAGGCGTCAGTTAGCGTATAAACCTTTCGTTGTGTCAGAGGAAAGAGGAGAAGGGCAGGTTATTGCTTTTACTCAGGACCCTACGGTGAGGGCCTATCTGGATGGTCTTAACGTGATTCTAATGAATGCTATCTTTCGCGCTAGTGCCCATGCCAGACCGGTTAGATGATTACCTGTGGTAAGTAACTAACGGCCTAAATGAAAAAATCACCGAAGGCGTCTAAGCCTTCAGTGATTTTTTAGTAAACTCTTATTGTAAGAAAATCCACTATCATCGCATCTGCAGAAACGACTATCGCTCGATGGTGAACAGACCATCGACGTGATTTAGAGTGTTGATTTCATCTATTAGGTCAAAGCCGCCGACAAAGGTTTCTGCTTTATTCCCGCTGAAAACTCCACCTAGATCGCCACCAATTGAATTACTGATAAGTCCTGAAGAGTCAATAAGCAGGCCGTCGATCATATTGAGATTTACGCTACCCTGATTAATCAGACCATCGAAATCTACAGACCATGATTGGCCTCCACTAAGAATCTCAAGACTACCATTATTGATGCTGCCGTTATCGAAATTCACATCCATAGCAGCTATCAAGCTATTAATATCGCCGACGTTTCCGCTACCAATAAAGGACGAAGCTATTCCGGTAGTGTAGTTATGGCTTCCCTTGAGGTTCGCCACTGGAGTTGGGTTTGCTTCAGCAAAATAGTTGCTGGTGCTGATCTGAACGAGCTCATCATCCAACTGCTGGACTACCACCCAGTTGTTATCAATTGAATTGTTCCACTTGCCCCAAGCGATGTTGTGAGCATCTGTACTTGGTTCTGGCAGGCTAAGACTGCTAGTAGTTGTCACTGTAACCTGGCCATTGCTTTTAGTTGTAGTAGTTGTAGTGGTGCCGTCGGCATTGAGGGTTACAACTGCTGAACTTCCGTTAGGGCTAACAGTTGTGCTGCCGGTCACGTTGCCATCTTCGTCAGTTACGACGGTAACTGTCTGCCCATTTCTACTGGTTGTGGTAGTGGTTTGATCTCCATCTGATGAGGTAGAAGTTGAGGAACCATCTTCATTGTCTACAGTGCTTGTTTCGTCTTCTTCGTCGCTGCTGTTGTTTCCACTGCCATTATTCCCGGAGTTTCCAGAGTTACCGTTGCCGCTTCCGCTAGTTCCGGAATTGCCATTGTCTCCGGAGTTACCGTTGCCGTTTCCATTGTTACCGTTGCCACTTCCGCTAGTTCCGGAATTGCCACTGTCTCCGGAGTTACTGCTGCCGCTTCCGCTAGTTCCGGAACTGCCACTGTCTCCGGAGTTACCGTTGCCGTTTCCATTGTTACCGTTGCCACTTCCGCTAGTTCCGGAATTGCCATTATCTCCGGAGTTACCATTGCCGTTTCCATTGTTACCGTTGCCACTTCCACTAGTTCCAGAATTACCATTGTCTCCCGAATCTCCGTCGACTACGGTAGAATCAGAGTCAGAGTCAGAGTCAGAACCTGTGCCTGTGTCAGTTCCAGTGCCGGAATCAGAACCATTGGCGGCGTTATCACCTGAATCTTCAGGCGCTAAATCATCTTCCGGTTCGTCGACATCGTCGGATCGTAGGCCTAATACTTGTCCATCATTCAGCTGTAAGCAAAGCAAGGAATCGGTGGAACAGGAAATTGAGTTTGGAGAGTCATCTTCAACCGGGTTAATTGATAATGCAGATCTAGTCTCTTCTCTTTCGGTTTCAGCAAGAGTTGTACTTGTGCTGGTTTCCGGGGAAGTAGAAGCTATCAGCTCTGGTGAAGGAGACTCAAAGGAGAGGTTGCTGTCATCACTGGAGTCCTCTCTATTGTTAGCAGCGGCAGCTAAGACTGAATTATCCGCAGCCTGTGTGTTAGCTGGGTTCTGTGCGTTATCGGTATTTCCTGGTTGGTTCGTGCCGCCATCAGAATCGTCGGTATCACCATTTTGATCTGCTGAGTTTTCAGTTTGCTCTTCATCCTCATTGCTGTCTTCAGTTTCTTGGGTAAGATCAGCAGAGACGTCACCTAAGCCAGGAGGTTGAAGAAGCAATCCTTCTGGAGGTGAGTTTGCACTAACTACTCGAGCGAAATCAAAATCTGCTCCAATACCTAGATCTAATGTTCCTGCGGTATTTGAAATTGTTGTCCCGCCATCGTAGACGCCAGTTAACACTTCGCCTTGAGGCGTAATCACTGCCTCGTAATCGGTGCCACGAATACCTATGGTAGCGAAGTTGGAAATCCGTGCTTCATAAGCTTCCTTATTTTGTTGTCCGATATTACCCGTGATGGTTCGGAAACCACCCTGGACCAATTCAATTGTTGATTGGTCGTTTACCGGATCCTGCTCGTACTGATATGCCACAATGGCAAATTCTGTGGATTCTTTCAGGGCGATCAGAGCATCATCTACCATGCGTATTTGTGTCGATGCCGAAGGGGCCGTAAAAATCGTATCGCCAACATAGATTTCGGCACGGCGACTTAGCTGGCGAGAACTGCCATTTGCACCCTGTGCAACAACTGTAGTGGCATAGTTAATTTGGCCACCTAAATAGAGGTGCTATTATGCATTTCCTACAATTAGGTGACAATATGACACGCAAGAAAAGGCCCAATTTCAGTCCAGAGTTTAAGCTGGAATCAGCCCAGCTGGTTGTTGAC
>JABJIC010000024.1 GCA_018661465.1 Gammaproteobacteria bacterium
AATTGATAAATGGAGAGAGCATTACAATAACGTGCGACCACACAGTTCACTGAATTATTTGCCCCCGGTGGTGTTTGCTGAGAGGGCAGCTTAGAATGAATTTCTCATCCTGCGAGTGGTACTAACTTAGGGGAAAGGTCAGCGGCACCTTAATGCAATTCATGTTGGATGGAATCGCTGGCAATTTTCGCCACGACGATGAAGATTCCAGAAAAGTATTGGATCTGATTTTTAAAATTGAAGACACTTTGGTTGAGTCCGGCGACCTGCCGCCTCACTTTGCCATGATCGTCGCCAAACCTCGGTGATCCGAGCTTACGAATCCCCTATAAGTATTTTTCAGGGATCGGATTAGCCGATCCTTCTGCCTGCCAATAAATAGATACTACCCACCAGCGCTCGCCATCATTCATAAGCTGGAAAGAATTAATTCCCCGCGCGAATGGCTCGACATCTTGCCGTGTATTTCTGGATTCATAGGTGCTGAAAGCATGAAGGATCTGACCATAGCCTTCACTGACACGATGAATTTCCACTTCATGAAAACCATTGGCTTCCAGAGATCTTCCACTCTGCTCAACGTAGCTTTCCGGCGTCATTATCACACGCCGAAATTCACCCGACTCTGCTTGCACTACAGCACTTAGAGTGGCTCCGGGCGCAAACAAGGTATGCCAACGATCCCAATCCCGGGCTTCTCCAGCATCTCCTGAAATCACGTCATAGACAGCCGCCATGATGGAATCTACCGAGTCTACGTCTCGCGGAATAGCTTGCTGCGCTACAGCCACACTTGATAGTAGAGATATTACACCTACCCAGAGAAGTCTCTTCGAACTTATACGCATTTTGTTTCCCCCATTGCCGATCAGATTGCTTTGCCGCTCTTACGACTCTATTTACTCAAAACATTCCTTGCGAGCAAATTTTTTCAACTACAGCATTTACAACTACACTAAGCCTAGCCTAGCACCAAGCTTGAAGAATGTAATCTCGGATACCCTTCCCGCGGCGAAGCGATTAAGCAAAGCACACATACTCGTTGTAAGCGTGCAATCTAAAAGCGGCTATTCAATAGCTTGATCTTCAAGAACAAGAACGTTACTAGCAGACAAAAAAAAGCCGGCTGATAAGGCAACCGGCTTTCAGGTTATTGACACTTTATGAGGAGAGTGTCATTGCAAAAACTACTTAAAAGTTCCACATCAAACGTGCATAAACATTCCGACCTAGGCCAGGCATTCTTCCTCGCATAGCGATGTCTGGATTAAACGCACGGTTATATGCCGCCAGATGATCTTCATATTCTTCGTCGAATAGATTCTCTATGCCCAGACTTACATCCACATCAGCAGAGACATTAACTCGTCCGGTCAAATTGAATATAGTGTAGCCATCTGTTTTCTGTTCCAGATTGGTTGCAGAAACACGGTCCTGATCGGCGTAGGCAACCATCTCAAATGAGGTCATCCAATTTGAGTTTCTGTAATCCAAACCAACAACCATGTTGTCCGGGGCGATTCGGTACAGATCATCGTTGATGTCATCTCTCTCACCACGAACCATGCTGGCAACTGCGCGAAGCGTCATGCTTGAACTCAAAGTATATTGAGCTTCCATGTCGAAACCATAAAAATTGGCATCCACATTATCGAACATCAAAGGATCAGGTCGACCCATTCCCATATTCGCCATCATCTGGGCGAAATTTCTAACAACCATGTTCGTTGCTGGAGTGCCCTGGATGAAGTCGCTTACTTCTTTGTAGAATATTCTCGGGTAGAAACTCAAGTCCCCGCCATCGTAGTCAAAGCCTAGCTCTACTTCATGAGAGACTTCCGGGTCTAGCTCGGGGTTACCCACATAGGTTTTGCCATCGGCCAAGCCACCCGTGGCTTCCAGAGGAATCCACAAATAGCGTTCCTGATAGGAAGGAGAGCGACTCTTGCGCGCCGCGCCCACATACCAGGTAGTACCGCTGTCGGTATGAATACTCAGGCGAGCAAACCAATCGACATTGTTGTCGGTCTGACTAAGGTCGGACGCGTTGTTCATATTTGACAACATCCCTGCCATGTTATTCATCATGAATGGCATACCCATCATCATGTTCATCGGGTTCAAATTCGCTGACACCGGATCGGAGTCCATGGTCACTCGATTGACTCTGATGCCAGATTCCAGACCCATATGTTCACCCAAGGAAATGCTTCGCTCAACGAAGGCGCCAAAAATATCACGGTCGGTATCGTTGAAGTTACCTATGTAGAAAGGGGCGGCATTTGGGTTGGTGATAGTGGAACGATGAGTTGACATATGTCCGTCAACTCCATACAGCCAGCTGCCCTGATCGTCGAACTGCTCCATCTTTAAGGCGAAACCATAGTCCTCACTGACAGCCCAGTTTCGGCGGTAACGCATGGCACCGGCAGTCATCATATTGTCTTGGGGAGGACGTCTCAGGTGATAATTAGTCATCAAATGTTCATTGTCACTGGCGGAAAACTCTGCAGTAAAATTGCGGTCATTTCCTTCCCAGGTATAACGAGACCGGAACAGATCACTATCGATAGCCGCGATATCCATTGGCAGTGAAGCCGTACCAGCATCCTTAGTGTTGTTTCTGGCGAAGTCCAGACTGAACTCATGATCACCGTTGCGATAACTGTAACCCAGGTCATATCTTTCACGATCATATTCAGATGGCGTGATTTCACCATCAGGAATTTCCAGGTCATCCGCCTTTTCCTGCATAACGAAGCTACGCAGAATGTGATTTCGATTCGCCAGCGCAAAGAAGCCGCTAGCTACAGTGCCTGAATTAATCGATTGAGCTCCGAAATAAGTTCGGCCACTAAACTCAAAATCTCCTGAAAAGCCATATTCACCAGCATAAGTCTGAGCCTCTACGAAACCGCCGATGGTTTCCTGGCCAGAACTAACCGAAGCGATTCCTCGGTTAATGGTCAGCGACTCAAGAATAGCTACTGGTGCGTAGTGCAAAGGCGCATCCATCGCATTAGGTCCTGCACCGCTGATCTTCGCACCGTTTATGGAGACCCGAATTCGATCGCCGTACATTCCACGGTATTGAGCGATGCCGGTTAGCTCACCATTCTTGTTGATATTGGCGCCGGGCATTTTACGCAAAAGCTGCGCCGTATCTGCCGGTGCTACCAGAGTATCGTCGGTGATTACGGTGTGGGTATCCTGCACCCCTACTACTACTATTTCCTCAACTCTCTGTTGAGCGCTGGCTACACCACTCATCAAAATCAAGAAGGGTAAAGACCGCATTGCAAGTTTGTTCATCGTTCGCCTCGTTAGTGGGTTTGGCAATGCGCGCATTCTACGAAACCAAAGGCGGCGACACATGTGACACGTTGTCGCAGCAGGGGTTTTTTGGGGCTTTAATCTACACGAAATTGATATATATCAAGCCGTGACTCAAGTTTTAAACGAGCACTCGTTCGATTTCTGCATGGAAATTCCCGAGACAAACGCTCCGAAATTGATCTTTTTGTGAAAAATTACTGGAAATGAGTATATTTCACCCAATTCCCCCACAATTTATACGGGGTATGCAAACTCAAGTTTCAGCGTGTTCTCTTGTCTGAAAATGCTTGCAAAGCTAATTGCCACAGGGGTCTTCCATGTCTTAAATATTGTTAGTACACTCCAGCGTAGGAGGATTACTCTCTTCTTATTTAGTACTGCAAATTTTAGTACTGTAAGAAAGGCGTTGTCTTCCTATGTTCATCCAGTGAGTGAAATTATGTTAGTCGCTCTAACTGTTTGATTTTACTTATGTTAAACACTTTATAATATTATAAATAACTAGAAATACTGGAGAGATATATGCAAAAAATCCCACATAGACGCGGTTTGCTCTGTGCTGCGATTTCCCTGTCCCTGCTTCCTCTAGCGAGCCCCACGTTCGCACAAGATGACACAGTGGAAGAGGTAGTCGTTACCGGGTCCTTTATTCGTAGAACTGAAGGATTTACCGGCGCTTCTTCGATCGTACAGCTTAATGCTGAAGATCTGGAAGCTGAAGGCACGTTGAACATCGGAGAAGTGGTTCAAAACCTTTCTTTCGTAAACGGTTCAGCGTCCGCTATTACAAATACAATTCAAGGTCAGGATTCACGTTCAACCAGCATTGACTTACGTGGTCTTGGTGCTCGTTCAACTCTGACTTTGTTAGATGGCAAGCGTCTCGTAAATGAGAACGTTAATGCCTTGATTCCAACTATCGCTATCCAGCGTCTGGATATCGTTGCTGACGGTGCTGCTGCACTTTACGGTAACGAGGCAGTGGCTGGTGTTGTTAACTTCGTACCATACAAGTCTTACGACGGTTTCAAGTTAGACACTTACGCTGAGCAAGATAGCCAAGGTGACTACGATGAGCACTCCGTACAGATGTTGTGGGGCGGTCAATTAGGTGAGATCGATTTGGTTCTTGCTGGTCAGTTCCGTCAGAACAGCCGTCTTGGTTGGGATGAGCGAAGCGACCTGGCTAATGCCGGTTTGATCATGTCTTCAAACGCTCCTGGTAACTGGTATGTGCCAGACCGCGATGCGGCCGGTGCTTACACTGGTACTCAAAGCAGAAGACCAGATCCAAACTGTGCTCCTGCATCAGAGCGTACTGCGTACACTCCAAATCAGGTTAACGCGCCTTACGGCATGCTGCTTGGTAATACTTGTTTTTTCGATTTTGGTGATAACAGAAGCTATCGTGAGCCAACTCAGACTAACCAGTTTTTCGCGAATGCGACTTGGGAAGCTTCTGATGACCTGACTCTTGAACTGCAGGCTTTCTCAACTCGATTGGCTGAGGTGACTTATACATCTACTTCAAACCCAGGTAACTCCCGTATTGGTGAGCTTCCAGGTGTTCGTGGTGAGATTCCAGGTAACCCTTTCTTCGCAACTGACTCCACTGGAGCCCAGCTCTACGGTGTAGACAACAATGGCGACGGCGTACCTGATCGTGGCACAGCTGACATAAACAACGATGGCTGGGGCGACTATATCGTTTCCGGTACTACCGACAATGGCGTTCTTCTTCACGAAGACGTGGCACCTCGAACTCTGCGTCCTATCAACAAGACGCATACTCGTTCTTCTGGACACAGCGCCGACAGAGATAACGTTGCAGGTAACACTGACCACATCAGCCGCTACAGCCTTACGGCAGACTTTACAGTTCCTTTCATAGACGGATGGGAAGGTACGGCGTCCTGGACTCACAACTATCGCGAAATCAAGTTCATGTCTAACCAGAACTACGATATTACAGCGATGCAACAGGGTCTCAACTGTGACACGGTCAATGACCGCGACGCATGTTACAACCCTTTCTTCGTAGTTGATCAGGCTGACAACAACTCTATTCACGTGATGAATGACATCGCCGCTAGAGACAAAGAAGTCGTAGAAGATAAGCTAGACGTGATCGATATTGTTCTCAATGGTGAAGTTCCACTAGGTGGCTTCGAGCTTCCAGGCGGACCAATCGCCGCTGCTGTTGGTTACCAATGGCGTGATGACAAGTTCACCAACGTTCCTTCTGCTGTAGAGCTGGCGGGCGACACGTGGATCGGCGGCACGGAGAAGGAAACTGTTGTTTCCGGTAGTCGTGAAGTTGATGCCTACTTCCTCGAATTGTCTATTCCAGTTCTTCCATCTTTGGAAGTTGAAGCGGCGGTACGTCAGGAAGAGTTCAGTACTGGCCAGAAGTCTACCGACCCTAAATTCGGTGTAACTTGGGCTGCTACTGACTGGTTGTCACTGCGCGCTACAACAGGTGACGCGTTCATCGCGCCAACTCTTGAGCAGCTGCTGAATCCAGTAACTTGTGGTCTTTCTACAGTAACTGACAGATTCGGTCCTTTCTCGGCATTTACTACAGCTTGTGGCGGTGGTAACCCGAGCCTGCAGAACGAAACAGCGACATCCACTCAGTTTGGTGTTGACATCGCTCTTGGTGATTTCGATATACACGTTACTTGGAACGAGACTGAGTTCCAGAACCGTATCATTGGAATCAATGGTCAGGATCTGATGGAACTTGAATTCGCTAACTTTAAGGCAGCGACTGGATTCACTGGTAGCGGTCTAACAGGCGATCAACCTACTGAAGCACAGCTAATTAGCTGGTTAGGAAGTGGCGGATCAAACCCTGATATTATTCGTGACCCGAACGATATCTACACAATTCTGCAGGTAGATAATACTTCTACTACAAACGCGGAATCAGTGCAGGTAACTGCTTTCGATATCGAAGCTAACTACCGTTTCAGCCTGGATAACTGGGGTGATTTCCGTATTGGTCTGCAAGCAACTAACGTTGATGAATTCCTGTATCAGGAAGACCCAACTCAGGCTGTTAAAGATGGCGCAGGCAAATATAACGCAAACACAAGTGCAGCACCTGAACTTCCAGAGTGGAAGGCTAACTTGCGTATGGGTTGGACAATGGGTCAGCACTCTGTGACTTCTACAGCTCACTATATCTCTGACCTTCCGTATGACGGTCCAATGTTTACACACATGGACTTCTTCGGAGGCACTAACCGTCCAGCTGGCATCACTGATGTTGCAGCCTGGGCTGATATGGACCTTGCGTACACTTATCGCGGTATAGAGCTGTTTGATGGCGAAGCAGCCTTCACTGTAGGTTCACGTAACGTGTTTGATCGTAAAGCACAGCGTTCACCTGAGTTTGCTGGTGTAATCGGTGCATTGCAGGATCCATTGGGTCGTGTACTTTACGCACGTTTTGTCTACGACTTCTAAGGAATATTTCCTAAGAGATCGTATACCGCTCATAGGATATAACGCGGTAATACTTTGAAGGCCACAGGACGTGGTTGATCAATGTAGAAAGGGGCTCTTTTTAGAGCCCCTTTTTTTATGCCTGAGTTTTGTACCCGGCTCTATTTTCTTAGGGCTTTCCTTATCTGCGGCTTTCTTTATTTGTCGCTTTCTTTTTTAATAAAAAGGGCAGACGCCCAATGTTTGCCCAATCCATTGTATTTGCATGGCAAGCCTGGACAGCTTGCAGCCTGAGCAGAGTCCGATTCATACATCGAAATAATCTGACTCGAACAGTAGCGGATACAAAGAGGAACAAAGTCGAAGGAGCTAGCGGAGAATTAACAAAAAGATTCGCTAGTCCTGCTGGGAAACCGCGTGACAGAAGAGCTTCTCTGCCACACGACAATGGGCAAAGGCCTTCTATAAGCCCTCAAGCGGTCTTAAGAAGGGATCCTTCGACACGCTTGAGACTGGAAAATATAAATTATGGGATTATACTGAGCAAGTTTTCCGAATTTTGAACCGGCCTCATTGAGGAGCCTTCATATGAAACAAGCAGCGCAATTATTAATCGCCACTATTTTACTTACTTTTCAGCTAGGCACGGCGACGGCCGAAGAAGAACAAATCGTAATTGAAGATTTGTCTCGCGCCGAATTGCGTGCCCAAATTGAAAGAATCCAGAACGAATTCTACCGGGTATTTAATACCCTGAATGAAGACGACAACCTGGACATCGTTTGCCACTCTTATAAGCCGACTGGATCTAACATAAATGAAGAAGCTTGTGAGCCCCAGTTCGTTATCGACAGACGTGCTGAGAATGCGTCCGATGCTCGGCGCAATCTGGATGTGTTGCTGACACCACAGTCCCTGCAATCTGATCTAGCCGCGGAATATGAACAGCTTACAGCCGCCATGAATGCAGTATCCGCTGAGAGCGACTACTTCAAGGAACTGAACCTAATACTCGGCGTACTAAGAGAGAGGCTGGAAGAGATTGCTGGCTAGGACATAAAGCTTCTAGTCACCTATCTATCAATTTATTTATAGTTAGCTGTCTTTAGCTGCCTAACAGAAGTTTTCAAACTAAAGAGAAGACAGGCACCGAGTTAAGAAACTAGTTCGAAACGAAGACCCGACAGAGACCCGACAGAGACCAGACAAAATCGAGACAAAGAAAAAGGGCGGGAGGATTATTAATCCTCCCGCCCTTTTTTGTGTCGAGCTTACTGCTCACCGATAAAATCGATCGAATCGATCGGCTGCAGTTTAGTGCGCTGCGCTATCTTCTGAAGCTGCAGGTAATGCCATTGCTGTTAGCTTGGCGCCTGTCTGTAGAATGATGTACTGATGTCCATCATGCTTCCAGGAGCTCATGCCGTAGCGGCTTCGTGCTGGTACTTCGATCTTACCCAGCTCTTCTCCAGTGGTCTTATCAACCGCATAAAGAAGCGCAGTTGTACCATCGGAGTCAGGGCCTGCATAGATCAGCAGGTTGGCTGTTGCAACCATAGATACTGCACTACCGGAACCTGTATCACCAACATCCACGCCGTCTAGAGCGGGGTTGTTGCGAATACGGTCAGGTGTTTCACCGGTTGGAATCTGGAAGGCAATCTCACCAGTATTCATGTCGTAGCCAGTGATAGTGCTGTATGGCGGCTTGAAGTAAGGCAAGCCTGAATCAAGACGTGGTGGACGGCTTCGTGGACCGTTTGCGTATGCCGCAAAAGTCGATCCAGTTGGCTCGTCGATAAAGGTGTCTGCTTCTTCGCCAGGAACAACTCGCTGCCAGCTACACGCTTTCGCGGAAGCAACATAGAGAAAACCTGATGTAGGATCTGCAACTGGAGGCGCATAGATATTTGCTCCGCCGCCGTCACCCGGACACATTGCAGAACTAATCTTGCCAGCTGCATTTTCATCGTGAATTGGCGGATTAAACAGAGGACCCATCTGGTAATTAGCCATCACTTCAAGCGCTTCTCTACGTAGAGCAGGCGTGAAGTCGATAAGGTCTTCTTCGCTAATGCCCTGCATTTCGAAAGCAGGTGGCTTGGTTGGGAAAGGCTGTGTTGTAGCCAGTTTCTCACCAGGAACCTGTGAAGCAGGAACTGCTCGCATTTCCATTGGCCATACTGGCTCACCGGTCATTCTGTCGAAGGTATAGACATAACCCTGTTTGGTGACCTCAGCCACGGCAGGAACTATTCCTCTGCCCGGGATATTGAGGTCTAACATGATCGGTGGTGACGGATTGTCATAGTTCCACACATCGTGCTTCACCGTTTGGTAATGCCAGATGCGCTCACCAGTTTCCGTATTCAATGCTATTACGCTAGTACCGTACAGGTTATCACCTGGACGAAAACCGCCGTAATAATCGATTGTTGCCGGATTGGTTGGGATATAAACAATGTTGTTCTCAGGGTCGGCTGTAAGAGGAGCCCAGGAAGAAACATCCCCAGTCCATTCCCATGCGTCATTTTCCCAGGTTTCGTGACCGTACTCACCTGGCTTAGGAATTACATTGAACTTCCATTTCAGCGCACCGGTAGTCTTGTCGTAGGCCAGGATATCACCAGGAACATTCTCTATTCTTGATTGTAGATATCCTTGCTCGGCTGAATTACCCACAATAATCGTGTCGTTAACGATGATTGGTGGTGAAGAAGTAGTGATATAGCCTGTCTCTAGGGGAATACCTTCATAAGGATCATAGGGATGCCCAAGGTCAGCTAGCATATCTACAACGCCTGTCTCAGGAAAACCTTCAACTGGAACCTGCCCACCAAAGCCTTCCAGTGGAGAACCAGTCTCAGCATCCAGAGCTACCAGAAAGAAGCCAGGAGTGGAGATGTAAACCACGCCTTTGCCATCAATACGTGAGTAGGTAATGCCCTTTCCATAAGAGGCGCGCATGGAATATTCCCAGCGGCGAGTATTAGGAAGACGGTATGCCCAAAGGGTTTCACCAGTCTTGGGGTCGATAGCAACCACGTTTCTACGCGGTCCGGAAACTGTAAACAGCTTTCCATCTACATAAGTAGGTGTGGAACGGCCACTATAGCCATTGAAGCTGGAACCATCCCATTCCCAGGCAACTTCCAGTTCATCGAAGTTGTCAGCCGTTATTTCATCGGCCGGGGTATAGCGAGTATGGGCGTAATCACCGCCGAGCGTGAACCACTCTACGGTATCGTCGGTAACAAGATTTTGACTCATACCAATCTGGGGAATTAGACCCAGGATGGCGGCCAAAAAGCTTAATTTCGTAAGCTTTCCAACTATTGAGCCGGTGAATTGAGTAGAACGTGTTTTCATTGTTTTTGACCTCTTAATAAATGCACAACTAAAGAGAGGATAACACAGGAAATAGGGGCTTTGGGGACAATCTACGTAACTGATGCCCTCGCTTTATACCGAATATAGTGACCCACCCCTCTCCGCTACAGGCAGCCAAAAGCGGGACCAATATCCAATAATCGTGGCTATCGATGTGCCTAATCTGTACTGTGGAGAAGAGTGACAAATTGAAACAAACTTGAGGGTAAGAATAATGATTAACACTCCAAAGAAGTTATTTTTGACAGCATGTGTGTGCATGCTCAGTTTCGCTGCATCGGCGCAGTCCGGCAACCCGTTCATTGGCACTTGGGATCTCAATCCGGCCGATTCAAATTTTGGTAGCACAGAGGTTCCGAGCTCGATGATTCGCACTTATCAGGATCAGGGCGATGGCGGATTTATGTACCTGCTGGTTACTATTAACAATGACGGCAGCATAGGAGGCAGTTCTGCCAGCTATAAATATGACGGAAGAGACAATCCCATTGCCATTCTGGGGGTTGGCGGTCAAACCACTATCTCTTACCGGCAGGTGAATGAGAAAACTGTCGAGTACACGGTGAGAGCAGGAGGCCTGACATCACAGATAGGCGCTAAATCAATTTCTAACGATGGCAGGGTGCTCACTATAGTAATACAGAACATCAGCGCCACCGGCGGCCCCAGCAATAATCAAGTATTGAGATTTGATAGACGACGCTAACAAGAGTTCGATGCGCAGTTAAATCTGCGCATCGAGTTTTTCCTTGCTCCTCGAATAAGCTACCAGCGCGCAATAAATAGCTAGCAAAGAAGCGAGTCGAGAGACTGTATCAATCGTTCAACATCTTCACCGGTGTTGTAGTGCGCCATCGAACAACGCACAACATCCTTGTCTGCCAAATCCAAGCTATCCAGAAATCTCTTGGCATAAAAATGCCCTGCCGCTATCGCGACTTCATCCTTTGCCACGAGAGCCGGAATCGATAATGAAGGAATACCTTCAATCTGAAAAGAAAATGTAGGCACTCTTAAGTTTGTTTCAGAGTTAGCTCCACCTAACAGATGAATCTCGTCTTTCGTAGCGATAAATTCAAGCAACTGTCGGGCTAGGGATTCCTCATGGGATGCTATTAGCTTGTAAACACTCTGCGTCCTTTGAAAGAAGCCTTCCCCTGACTCCTCAAAGTGGTGCTTATATAGGCAGTCGAAGTAATCAGCAATACCCGTCAAGGCGGATATAGATTCATGATTGGGACCCGCTGGGTTTAACTTATGAGCGAGATCATCTTCGGGGAAAAAATAGTGACCTTGTCCTTTCGCTTCAAGCAATATATCTCTTTTTCCATACAGGCAACCTAGGTGAGGCCCGAACACCTTATAGAAACTGAACACGTAAAAATCGACATCCCACTCTTTAACATCAACAGTTCGGTGTGGCGCATAGGCCACACCGTCTACGCAAACCATCGCGCCGGCTTCATGGGCTTTAGCTGTTATTGCTTTAACGTCATTTATGTCTCCGGTGACATTAGAAACATGGGGAAAGGCTACAAGCCTGGTCTTGCGGGTAAGCAATTGTTCAAGATCGCTGACATTGAGAGAAGTTGAATCTAAACTGCTTGGCCACTCTACAATCTTAATGCCAAATTCTTGCAAACGACGCCAGGGGCCAGAGTTAGCCTCATGATTAAGCGTGCTCACAATGATCTCATCGCCCGCTTGCCAGAGTCCCCTCAACGCCTGTGCCAGCACATAAATGTTGATGGAGGTAGACGCCGAGATCGTCACCTCATCGATATCAGCACCGATCAATTCACTCATTAGTCGATGACCGCGGTTCATCCTCTCGGCAGCTTTCATGGAAACAGGGTTGGGATAGCCCGGCTGAACTTGAGTTTCGTTCATGTATGAGCTCATGCGCTCAATTACCGAATTAGGAACGAAGGCCCCGCCAGCATTTTCAAAAAATGCCCACTTCCAATGTTGGCGAGGAAATTGCTGGCGAACGTAGTCCAGATCCAGAGATTTTTTTAATGGCATGTCGTGGCTCTTTCAGAGGTTTTTGAATTATTAATTTCCAAGCGAGGGGGCATACTAGCAAAGAACTCACAAGCAATAAGCTACGAGAAGAAATAAAGATCTTCCCCAAATGAGAAAAACATCATTAGCTAGAGAATAACGCTCTCATCAACCATACGAAGGAGCATAGCCCTTCATTGGCTCTAAAGGTGGTGACTTGTTAGACTGACTCCATCCATGATTGAACTAAGCGGCGTACAGAAGAGTTACGACGGAGGTAAGAGCTACGCAGTAGCCAATACTTCCTTTCGTGTCGAGCGCGGCGAATTTCTTGCTCTAATCGGTGAGTCAGGTTGCGGTAAGACCACAACTCTAAAGATGATCAATCGCCTCGAAGAGCCTTCGCAAGGTGAAATTCTCGTCAATGGCCAAAACATCCAGGATCAAAATCCCGAAACTTTACGCCGCAATATTGGTTATGTATTCCAGGGGATCGGTTTATTTCCCCATCGAAGCGTCGCTGAAAATGTGGCGGCAGTCCCCCAGTTACTCCACTGGGACAATGAGCGAATTCAAGCTCGCTGCGAACAAATCCTCTCCATGGTTGGATTACCTCTAGACGAATATGGAGACCGATACCCGCGGCAACTCTCAGGCGGTCAGCAACAGAGAGTTGGTGTAGCGCGAGCTCTCGCTGCTGAATCTGAAATAGTTTTAATGGATGAACCTTTCGGCGCACTGGATCCAATAACTCGCGTCGAGGTTCAGGAAGAATTCAAACGCATTCAGAAAGAACTAAACCTCACGGTTGTAATGGTCACCCACGACATGACCGAAGCCTTAATGTTGGCGGATCGAGTTGCCGTGATGAAGGATGGCGAATTACTTCAGATTGGTAGCCCAAGCGAGCTGCTTAATAATCCGCAACATGAATATGTAAAGAAAATAGTCGACATGCCCAAGCGACGCGCCGACCGATTGGAAGAAATCATGGGCAGGAACAAATAGTGCTCACATCGAACTCTGTATTGAATGAAAATTTGCGAGAACAGTTAATACTGTTGCCTGAATATTTTCAGGGCCACCTCCTACTCACTCTCTCGGCTCTAATTGTAGGCATCGCAATAAGTGTGCCTCTCGGAATCTGGGCAAGCCAATCACCAAGAGTCAAACAGCCACTACTTACCACAGTCAGCATAATACAAACTTTTCCCAGCCTTGCGATCCTCGCTCTGGTAGTCGCCCTGCTCGGCGGCCGCATAGGTTTCCTTCCCGCCTTTATCGCACTAACTCTATATTCGATGCTGCCTATTGTTCGCAATACCGTGGCCGGTCTTGAGAGCGTTTCCGCGTCAGTGATCGAAGCGGCAAAGGGGATTGGCATGTCTCCCAAGCAAATACTGAGCAAGATCAGACTGCCTCTTGCCATGCCGATAATTATTGCCGGCATTCGCACAGCAACAGTATGGACTGTCGGCCTGGCCACTCTCTCTACTCTGGTTGGAGCCAGCAGTTTTGGTAACTACATCTTTACAGGCATTCAGACTCGTAACCTCGTAGCGGTGACCGTCGGCAGCCTCGCATCCGCCGCCCTCGCCGTAGCACTGGATTCTATGATCGGTGCGACGCAGTGGCTTATTGAACAGCGCACTGAAGGAGTAGTTAGTGCCAAGTTGAAGCGAACCAGAATAGCAGTAGGCTCGGCGATAGTTCTCGTGTTTGCCATCGTGGGCTATGGTTTGATTCCGCAACCGAAGGCGGATTTTGTTATTGCTGGAAAGCCATTTACCGAGCAGTACATTGTGGCTGGCCTGATTGCAGGCGAATAGGAAGACGCAGGCTTTCGAGTTGAACAGCAGCTGGGCATGGGGTCAGCAGTAGTCTGGGAAGCAACCCGTACCGGCAATGTTGATGTCTATGTCGAATACTCCGGCACAGTCTGGGCAAATTTTATGAATCGCGATGATAATCCCGGCAGAGAGGCAGTTCGCACTGCCGTGATCGAATATGTCGACCAGCAGGGAATGAAGAGCCTCGGATTAACAGGATTTCAGAATCGTTATGCCTTAGCTATGCGACGAGATCGGGCCGAAGAACTTGGCATCGATTCTATTGAAGACCTGATCTCTATAGCCAGTACTCTCTCTGCAGCAGGCGATCTAGAGTTTTTTGGCAGACCGGAATGGATTCGTCTTCGAGATCTTTACAACATCGATTTCGCTGACAAACTTACTTTTGATCCTTCTCTGATGTATACCGCTGTAGCCGAAAATCAGGTCGATGTAATCGCTGCCTATACTACCGATGGACGGGTTGCAGCCTATGACTTGCTGATCCTTGAAGATCCAAGAAATTCCCTGCTTCCCTATGATGCGATGCTTATAGCTTCGACCAGAGCGGCCGCTCAACCTCAATTCAGGCAGGCACTGGCGATTATTGAGAACGGCATTTCAGATGAACTCATGCGGGAAGCAAATCGCATGGTGGATGTGGATGGCAGGCCAATTGCGGATGCTGTCGAGTTTCTGCAAGGCCAGCTCTAGTCTAATCTCTATTCCCAGAACTATTGTTGGTGCATTTTTTTATAGATACGCATCGCTAAAAGACTCGCTTTCTCAGCTCTTCCCTCTTTTCTGAAGCCTGCATTGTCACTTTGCGATGCCCACCGCGTTGGCAGGAAATCCCTGACTTGTTAGTATGAGCCCGTACTCCAGTTCATCTATAATTCGATCCAGCTCCTGACTTAACAGGAAACAGGGACAGCTTCTTAGTGACCTCCAGCGATATCATCTCTACTCTCGTCAGTTGTGCCTTTTTCATGGGTCTGGTTGCCTGGATTTCCTATCGAAAAACCAAAGGTGAAGCCAACACACGTGACGGATACTTTCTTGCCGGACGTGGATTGAGCGCGGTGTTTATCGCAGGCTCCATGTTGCTTACCAATCTCGGTGCTTCACAGCTAATTGGACTAAATGGTTCAGCCTACGGCTTCAATATGAGCAGCATGGGCTGGGAAGTAACGGCGGCGTTCGCCACAATCTGCATGGCATTCATTTTCTTGCCCCGCTATCTCGCTGGCGCATTTTCTACACTGCCTGAATTTCTAAATGACCGCTTCGATAACACTGTACGAAGAATGTCAGTGGTTCTATTTTTAGTTGGTTATGGTCTGGTCACTATCCCTTCGGTCTTGTATTCAGGTTCCATCGCCGTACTGCAACTATTTGACGTGCCGGGGCTGTTACAAATTCCCTATCCACAAGCGTTAGTGCTTACAATAATTGTGATAGGAAGCATAGGCGCCCTTTATGCCGTCTTCGGCGGCCTGAAAGCAGTTGCGGTTTCGGATACCTTAAACGGCATCGGCCTTCTAATAGTAGGGGTGAGTGTTCCGATTCTTGGATTGTCGGCACTTGGAGATGGCAGTATTGGCGAAGGGCTGGAGATTTTAACCACGACCAATACCGAGAAACTAAATGCTATCGGCTCATCCGATGACCCAACACCTTTCGCAACGCTGTTTACCGGAATGATTTTCGCCAATTTGTTTTACTGGTGTACCAATCAATACGTTATTCAGCGAACCCTCGGCGCGAAAAACCTAGCCGAAGGACAGAAAGGAGTTTTGTTTTCGGGCTTCTTTAAAGTTGTCGTACCTTTTCTAATGATGATTCCTGGAGTCATCGCCTTTCACCTCTATGGTCCCGGCCTGGCTTCAATCGACCTGGCCTATCCAAGACTCATACGAGACGTATTCCCGGTATGGGCCACCGGATTCTTCCTCGCCGTATTGCTCGGCGCGGTGTTCAGCTCGTTTAACTCGCTTTTGAATAGCGCCGCCACCCTCTTCTGTTTGGATGTTTACGTGCCGCTTAAAAAAGAAGGAGTGAGTGACAAGCATTTATTGAAGGTCGCTAAAATTGCGAGCGTAGCCATTGCGCTGTTCTCTTTCATCGTCGCACCCCTACTTCAATTCGCTCCAGATGGGCTCTGGCAGGTAATTCGCATCTTTACCGGCTTCTATAACATCCCAGTGGTGGCGGTGGTCATGGTTGGCCTGTTTACCAAAAAAGTCCCAGCCTTGGGGCCGAAGATCGTTATCGTTTTTCACATTATAGCCTACGGACTTTTTCAATTCGTATTAGGTGATGTTATCTCGATCCACTTCCTTCATTTGTATGCCATTCTGTTCATAGTAGAAGTAGGCATAATGCTAGGGATCGGACACTTTAGGCCAAGAGCACAGGCATGGACTTACCAGGCTCATAACAAGGTGGACATGAAGCCCTGGCGATTTGCCATACCCTGCGCAGTTACTTTGATGTCCTCGGTAATTGCTACCTACCTTCTGTTTTCACCTATCGGATTGGTCGGAGGGCTTAGCGCGAGCTTCTGGCCGCTGATCTGGATCATAATAGCTATAAACACCGTGGTATGGTGGTGGTTCGGCCGGCATGATCCGGTACCGCTGCATGTAGTTGGAGAGTGAATAGTTGAAGAATAAAGAGCACAAAATCCATGAGTGAATCAAACAAACCAAGACTAAGAGCATTTGAAACCGCCCCGCATCAGAAGCATATTGCTGATGAGGATCGGTATTTGTACAAGTCTGGTCAAGCAAGCCATAAGCTGGTTGTTATAGGAACTGGGACCATTGGTCAGGAACATATGCGCGTGGCAGCTTTACTCGGCCGCGGAAAAATACATGGCATTTTTGACACTAGCACTCGAAGCATGGATGTCGCTGAAGAAAACTTCAGAAAAATTTCAGCTGACCCCTTAATTCGGTATAACGACCTCGAATCCGCCTGTATGGATCCTGCTGTCGATGCAATTCTGATTTGCACTCCGAACTTCACTCATTTTGAAGTCCTGCAAACTGCTCTTAAATCAGAGAAGCCAATCTTCCTGGAAAAGCCAATGGCGACTGAGCTAGGTGAAGCAGCGAAGATTGTAGAAATTGCAGAAAATTATAAGTCTTTCATCCAAATAGGTTTGCAGTATCGATACAAGGCGCAATATGCCGAGGCTTTGCATGAGGTTCTTTCCCGTAACACTCTGGGCGAAGTAAAAACCGTGAGCATGAGCGAATACCGACCGCCGTTTCTGGACAAGGTAAAACAGTGGAACAAGTTTAACGAATTCAGCGGTGGCACTCTGGTTGAAAAATGTTGCCACTACTTTGACTTGATTAACCTTATGGCAGACTCCAAACCAATTCGAGTCTATGCCTCGGGCGGACAGGCAAGCAATTTTCTGGATCTTGAAATAGATGGCAGAAAGTCCGATATCGACGATCATGCCTTTGTTGTAATCGACTATGAAAACGAAGTGCGCGCAAATTTCACGCTAAACATGTTCTGTGCGGATTTTTCTGAAGAACTAATAGTTACCGGCAATAATGGCCGCATACTCGCCAGTGAGAAATCAAATTTTCAGCAGCAGGGCCCTCATGAAGCCACTCTTCAGGTGGAATTAGGTGAGCAAGGTGCTTCTCGATCTAGTCAGGTAGGCTACCCTCGTCTTGTCGAGCAAAGCGGACATCATGGAGCAACCTTCTATGAGCACATTGTCTTGATGGATCGCCTTGAGAATAAGAGAGGTGAGGGTGCGACTCCACTACAAGGACTATGGGCAATGATCGTTGCCAGCGCAGCACAGGAATCGGTGGTGAGCAAACAGGCCGTGGAGATAGATGAGTTTGTCGATCGTCATCAGCTCTCAAGCCTTGCCCGGTAGAACCACCCAGCAGACAACTCATCGAGAAAGTGAACCGCCACTTAAAAAAACAAGCTAAAAGGAAGCAGTAATGACAATAGACAATTCAATTCAATCGCAAATTCCCGAAGTGGGTTTGGGTCTTTGGAAGATAGACAGACCGCAGACAGCTGAAGTGGTGTGCAATGCGATTGAAATCGGCTATCGACACCTTGATAGTGCGGCGGATTACGGAAATGAGATTGAAGCCGGTCAAGGAATTGCCGATGCTATCTCCAAAGGGCTTTGTTCCAGAGAAGAACTTTGGGTTACCTCAAAACTCTGGAACACATTCCATCGCCCCGAACATGTTCGGGCTGCGTGTGAAAAATCTCTGAGCGATCTGAAGCTGGATTATCTTGATCTCTACCTTATTCATTTTCCTATATCTCTGAAGTATGTAGACATCGAGTCACGTTACCCACCGGAATGGATATATGAGCCGGAGTCAGCTAAGCCGACAATGGAAATCGACCCGGTCCCTCTTTTCGAAACATGGAAAGCCATGGAAGAACTGCAGAGAAGCGGCTTGGTCAAACGAATTGGTGTATGTAATTATTCTGCAGCCCTACTGCATGACTTGATGGCTTACGCCGAGATCAAACCTGCCATGTTGCAGATTGAGTCTCACCCCTACCTTACTCAGGAAAATCTAATAAGAACGGCGCAGGACTACGACATAGCCGTTACCGCATTTTCTCCACTTGGCGCACTGTCCTATGTTTCACTGGATATGGCCACTGCTGCCGAGACAGTGCTGGAACAGGAAGCTGTGATCAGCGCAGCCAAGCGAAGCGGAAAGTCTCCTGCTCAAGTAGTACTGCGTTGGGGTGTTCAACGTGGCACCGCTGTTATACCAAAAACAATTAACCCTGGCCGCCTCAAGGAGAACCTCGAATTATTCGATTTCGAACTCAGCGAAGCTGAAATGGCGGCTATATCGTCATTGAATCAGAATCGGCGCTTTAATGATCCGGGCGCTTTCTGTGAACAGGCATTTGGAAAATTTCATTCAATATACGACTAAAAATTATGAGCTCAATTGAAACAACAGAACTAACAGTAGATCATCAACAAAATTACGACGGAGTGTTTCCCCAGGTAATTGCTTGCGACACCGACGGAGCAGATCTAAGCCATGTACAGGAATGGATTGCAGCTAACAAGGCGAAGGTCCTGAATGATCTTTCGAAACATGGCGCAATCTTGTTTCGCGGATTTCCAGTCCTATCCGATCTCGACTTCGACAGTTTTGTTCAGGCGTTTGGCCTGGACGGGTTCACTTATCAGGAATCACTCTCTAATGCCGTTCGCAAGAACCGAACGGAAAAAGTGTTCACCGCGAACGAAGCACCTCCTGCTGTATCAATATTTCTTCATCATGAAATGGCACAGACACCGCTATATCCTTCCAAGCTGTTTTTCTATTGTGAGAAAGCCGCTGAAGAAGGCGGTGCAACACCTATCTGCCGGTCAGATATTCTGCTTAAAGAGCTTGAAGCAAGAGCGCCTCAGTTCGTCGCCGACTGCGAGAATAAAGGTGTGCGTTACTCAAACAACATGCCGGCGGTCGACGATGCTGAATCTGGTCAGGGCAGAAGCTGGAAAAGCACACTGAGTGTGGATAGCAAAGAAGAGGCTGAAAATAAGCTGGAGAAGCTGGGTTATCGCTGGCAATGGCAGGATGATGGAGGTCTGCGTGTAACAACCGCTGCCCTACCCGCCGTCAGGACTCTGAAGGATGGAAGGCGTGTTTTTTTTAATCAGCTTATCGCTGCCTATAGAGGCTGGAAAGACTCACGCAATGATGCCGACAAATCTATTTGTTTTGGAGACGACTCTGAAATGGATGCCGAAGCTATGGCTCTCGCAATTCAACTGGGGGATGAATTGAGTTTCGATATTCCCTGGCAGACAGGTGATGTTGCCCTGGTGGATAATTTTCTAGCAATGCACGGTCGCCGACCATTTTCAGGTGAGCGTCGCGTCTTGGCTTCGTTGGTATCCTGACAATCAATTCTGAAAATATCTGTTTCAATACTCATCGGGCTAGGTAATATTTATTTAGCTTCCGAGTCGCCATATCTCGCCTTCATCTAAAGTACGCTCTCTGTGCATTAGAATCCAGTCAGAGTGCTCACTCAGGGCTGAGCGCCCCAACGCCAGTAGTATCTGACGCTTTTCCTCATCATCGCTCGCTTCATCCAGGCGACGCTGCGCACTGCTATATATGCCCAACATATATTCATATTGCTTCATGAGTTCTTTCTCTGCCGTCGCGTAGGCGTAACCTTCCCGAACACCGAAAAGCAGAAGAGTGGAGCCCATTATCACTGTTAGAATATCCGCAATACTTTCTGGAAGCATGGGGCCAAGAAGCACGAACAGGAATACAATTAAAACACTGGCTATCAAACTCAATCGACCAAGATTTCCCGTAAGTCGGCTCTTGTTGTGCCGGTCTCTGGCTTTGATTCGGAAATAATTCAATTGACCGCCTGTTTCTCCCCCGACCCATTGCTGTAAGACAAATTCAAGATTTTGCGGGTTCTGGACACATTCAGCATCACATCGAAATCCTGCGACACGCATTACATTACGTATCCAACCGAATTCGGGATCCTGACTTTGCAGATAGTTATCGTGGGGGAATTTCCATTTAGATTCCGCATTAACCCCTGCTGCAGCCCAATAAAACTGAACCCTAAGCCCTTCCGCCAGAGTCCTGTAATCGAGATATCGTCTGTTCCAGTTTCCCTTACTGGAAAGCGCATGAACCACCCATGCCAAACCAAAAATTCCTAGAAATAGAATCAGATAACTTCGCGAAGATTCAAGATCGGAATAAAGAATAAACATCAGGCCCATTAGAAACGCGAGTACATGGGTTATCCGCAGAGTAAGAATACTTTTTCGTTGATAATGAATAGCAAGCGTATCTGCTATTCCAAACATCCTATCAATATTGCGTATTCCAACTGGTAATGCAGCATCATCATAATCATCAATCAGCGAATATGCCTCTTCCTCAATTTTTTGAGAAAGAGCGATAGCATCTTCGCTGAATTCAGTGCTGCGCCTGAAAATTAATTCGTGCTGCAATGGAAGCTCTTTCGAGCGAGGGTTTGTTTCATCTTTTGTAAACCAGAACCAATCAAGCGGTTTCAAATCAGGATGAGGCTCGGAATTTTCACGGCTTCTTGAACAAACTATATGAAAAACCAGATCACTTTCATCGTCTACCAACATCTGTTGGGAGGTAGTGGATTTGGATACTATTCCCGGCATTGCATCATCATGATGAAATTTTACAACTTGCGCAGTTCCGCCTAAATGATCCGACGGCTTGCCATCCCAGATGGCCAGTAGAATATGGCAGTGTGCGCTCAAATACGCACCAAGCGTGGCATAGGGATAGTCACTCTCCCATACACCGGGGTCCACATGATCTGGTGTCGGGGGGCAGTTTTGCGGAAGTTCAAATACCGTGTCAGCTTTTGAATAAATTGATCTGAATTTTTCTACAGCTTCTTCTGAGCGGAAGCCTTGCAGGTATTTGTCCACCGGCTTGGGCAAGGGAACCACCAGTTCGATTTCCATCTCCACAGCAATTTTCCCAACCAAGCAATCAGACCCCTCAGCTAGGGGAGACATCACTACTAATCTATTGGCGGGATATCGTTGACCCAGCTCGATGAAAAGCTTTTTCACCCTGTCTTCAATCGCAGGAATTTCTTCTGCCACCAGATCTCTATGACCGGTAACTGCAATTACCAGCGGCAGGGATACTTCAGATTGTTGATTTGCTGACGAATCACTCTTATGCATTCGGGGATTCTGCGCCTTTAGACTGTTTTTCGCAATCTTCACAAGTACTTAGCAATTTTGCTTGAGGAAGCGCGGCATTACACAACAACGCCAGGGAGTACTCTGGCACGTCATTTTTCTATCTTTTTTAGTCCTCGTGCTGAGTTCAATTCGATTGGTCAACCAAGCTGCGCTGTAAACAACTTTAAGTCCTCACTCCATTGATCCACTAGCTCTCGCAAGTGCTTTCGCTCTTTATCGCCGAGGCGATCACCTCCGCGACCAAGAATGCGAGTTACACCATTGATGGCACTACCAACTGCCTCCACCAATCGTGATGGAGTAATCGATTTAGCGTTAGCTGTTTCGGTTTCGCTACCGATGTTTTCAGCTTTTCGCATAATGATAAACGCATCGATGAGCTTACCCAGATCTTCAAGGGTAGCAATCTCCCATTCAGTCCAGACATGAGGCTTAGAATCGAGTGCGCAAAAAGAACCAATCGCCTGATCTGGATCGGCGGTCAATGGAACACCCGCATAGGCAACCACTCCAATTTCAGTGAATGCTCCGTTGTGGCACAAAACAGGATGCTTGCTTGCGTCTTCAACTATTAGATTGGCATCTCCAGCCACAACCCATTGGCAAAAAGAATGAGATATTGGCGTTTGGCGAGCGCTGGACCAAGGTTCTCCCAGTCCGAATTGGCCCATGAAAAACTGCCTGTCCTTATCGACAAGAGACATCAGCGCAGTTGGCACATCAAGAAGTTTTGCGGTAAGTGCTGTCAGTCTATCGAAGTACTCTTCGGGCGGACAATCTAACAAATTAGTATTTTCGAGAGCCTTCATTCGTTCAGGGTTCAGGACGAGCTCGGCAGGCGCTAGTTTTACTTCCAAAGGTTCCGAACCCGCCTTTTTGATAGCGGCCACAATTTTTTGCTTGTCTGCGTCAGAATTAAAACAAAGCTGTGCACCTGCTTTCAACATTTTATCAGCAAGTTGTTCCGAAGAAATATTCGTGACAAGAACGGGAATATGAGCCGTATTTGCACTTGACCGCAGATCCTTTAGTGCCTGAATTGAGCCTCCTTCAAAATCGCTATTAATTACAACCACATCTGGCTTGCCATTCAGCGCAGTAGGAAGCGCATTTTCCGCACTGGAAGCGAACGAAACCATCATTCCCAACTTGCGAATTTCTGTGGCAAATTGTTGCGATTGGGAAAAATCTGATTCCAGAAGAAGCACTTTCGTAAGATAGGCCATGCCGTTACTCCAAGATATCTAATCTAGAAATTGGACTGATCTGTTAAGATAAGCTTTCAGTTGACCACTTACCCTGATTGAAATCAAGATGATAGAAGCCAGAACTGGCCATTATCAATAAACTAGGCTGTCTGACATATTGAACTGAACCTGAGTTATACATAGCAGGTTTTAAAAGCTCTAAAGACTTACAGCGTGAGCTTTATTGAAGAAAACAGGAAGTGTAGACTTGACGACTCTTTACCACCAGTCGTACCGAATACAGGCTTGGAGCTTTGACAGAAATGCCCAAAACCGAGATGACCGTTGAGCAAGGGCTATCCCTCGCGTCTCAGTATCAATCCGCTGGCCGTCTGAGCGAAGCCGAGCAAGTCTATCGAGGTATATTGCAAGCCGACGCGACTCAACCAGTTGCACTCCACAGGCTCGGCATCCTGGCGCATATGGCCGGACAGAGTGATGTTGCAATCAATCTCATTGAAACAGCCTTGGCAAATGCCCCTGATTATTTCGGCGCACATAATAATTTGGGAAACCTATTCAAAGATTTGGGAAAGATGGAACAAGCCATTGCCAGTTACAGCAAGGCTGTCGCTATTAAGCCTGATTATTTCGAGGCACACGGCAATATTGGTGTCTCTCTAAGAAACCTGGGCAGGCTCGATGAATCAGTTGCCAGTTTTCGAAAAGCGGTTGCTATCAAGCCCGATTTTGCTGACGCCCACTGTAATCTGGGCAACGTGCTGGTAGATATTGGAGAACTGGATGAAGCTATTAGCTGCTATCGAGAGGCTCTTAATATTCAACCCGATTTCACAGAAGTACATTGTAATCTGGGCAATGCGCTCAAGAATCAGGGAAAAACCGAAGAAGCCATAGCCAGCTATCAAATGGCTCTCTCCTTGAAACCGAATTACGCTGACGCCCATAACAATCTTGGCACTGCTCTACAAAAATTAGGGAAACCCGGTGAGGCTGTAGCTAGCTACGGCATGGCTATAAGTATTCAGCCTGACTTCGCAGACGCACATAGCAATCTGGGGAATGCCCTGCTTGCTCTTAGGATGCTGGAAGAAGCTGTTGCCAGCTATCGCAGAGCATTGGAGATCAACCCCGATCTCAGCGAGGCGTCTGGATCGCTGGGCTCAGCTTTATTGGCTTTGGGTAAAATTGAAGAAGGCCTTGAGATGGAAGAAAAAGGCTTTGGAGTAATTAGCTTCGACACTGCTCAAGGTGTCAGCATCAATGACGGAAGCACAAAATGAAACGCATAGAGTCAGACATTCCAATACTTAATCCTCACTTCATGGGAAGCTGGTTTATAGAACCACTCTCTCTCTGTGAAGATCTAATTAGTTTTTTCGAAACTCATCAGGAAAATCAGACACAGGGTCAAACTGCCGGAGGCCTCAATCTAGATTCCAAGAACTCAACTGATCTTGCAATCCGTCCTCGAGACCTGGAGTTGCCAGAATATAAACCAGTTAGAGATTACATGGATGCCTTGTTTGAATGTCATAAAGATTATCTCGAGCAGTGGCCTTTCCTGAAAACCATTATGGAACGTGTAGAGATAGGCTCCTTCAATATTCAAAAGTACGAGCCCGGCGGGCATTTTCTCAAAGTACATTCAGAACGCACTACAGTAGGCACATCGCAGAGAGTACTTGTTTGGATGACCTACTTAAATGATGTTGATGATGGTGGCGCCACCCATTTTGTTCATCAGGATCTGGATGTTCAGCCGCAGAGAGGCAAGACTATTATTTGGCCTGCCGAGTGGACCCACGCCCATCAGGGCTGTGTCCTAAATTCCGGGTCGAAGTACATCATTACCGGGTGGATACATTTTCCACCCGATAAAAGCTGACAGGTTCAAAGAGTGAGGTTTCCCTCTACCAGAACCCCCTCGGAATAATCACGAATAGCCTGATGAATCTCATCTGCTGAATTCATGACGAATGGACCCCGCTGGACTATTGGCTCTCCAATAGGTTTACCGGTCATTACCAAAACTCGGCTATCTGCATTCGCTTTGATCCTCAGCAAGCCATCCCTGCTAAGTCTAGCCAAATTACCCTTTGTAATAGGCTTGTTACCCTCACCGATAAATGCCGAGCCTTCATAGACATAGATAAGGCTGGTATAGGCTGAAGGAACTTCTATTTCCAGCTCATCATCTTTCTTGAATGCAAGATCGAGATAGCCAGGATCTGTACTCAGTCCAGAAACAGCTCCAGACAAACTGTGATTCTGTGAAGACAATTCACCAGCAATGGACTTAATACTCACTTCACCTATTTGATAATTCGGAACTGTTTCTCCATCGATATCGTTATAAGTTGCGGGAGTCATCTTCTCTGCACCTGGGAGATTAACCCATAGCTGAAAACCTCTCATTCTGCCCTCTTCCTGTTTGGGCATTTCAGAATGAATTACTCCTGAACCTGCTTTCATCCATTGAACGTCACCTGAATTTAGCAGACCCACATTACCCATGTGATCCCGATGCTCCATCTTTCCTTCTAACATGTAAGTCACCGTTTCAAAGCCTCGGTGAGGATGGGGTGGGAAACCGCCAATATAATCAGCCGCTTCGTCCGAACCAAATTCATCAAGCATTAGAAAGGGATCAAAGCGACTCAGGTCGCCTCCTCCGAAAACTCGCTTGAGATTTACACCATCGCCATCGCTAGCAGGCTGAGCCTCTATCACTTCTTCGATTTGACGTAGAGTTTTGGATTCGATATTCATGCTTGCACCTCCCCATGGACGACGTCTTCGGAGACCCCGCTAGTTAAAATTGAAGTATCGTTTGTAAGAGCAGAAGCTGCTGCCCTAATCTGATCACGAGCATTAGATAGACCCTGACCTCTTTTCTCAGGCCCCATGTTCAACCCATCAGCGGTAATAAATTCAACATCTTCTAATCCTACAAAGCTTAGAGCCTGTTTCATGTATGGCCGAAGAAAATCTGTTTTACCCGGCTCGTGAATACCGCCCATCGCCGTTAACAAAAAGACTCGCTTGTTTGTTAGCAAGCCTACTGAGCCTGTCTCAGTATATTTGAAAGTTTCACCTGCTCTCGCAATGTGATCGATCCAAGCTTTGAGCATCGAAGGCACGGAAAAATTGTACATAGGAAGCCCTATCAAAATTGTATCTGCTTCCATCAATTCCTCGATCAAGCTATCAGAAAATTTCACCTTGGCTTGTTGATCAGAGTCTCTCTCAGCTTCATCTGTCGAAAGTGCCTGCAACCACTTTCCGTCGAGATGAGGAATCGACTCACTGCGAAAGTCTCTTTCTACTAATTCAAACTCTTCACCTTCAGCGCGCAAATCCGCAATAAGTTCATTTGTTAGTAATGAGCTCACGCTGTTTTCCTCAAAGAGGCTGCTGTGTATTGCCAGTATATTCTTCATTTCATTCTCCAGACTTATTCCGTTTATGACTTGATTGGAGCGATGATAGAGCATATTATCCGATTAAATGCGTCATATTTTGGCGTTTATATATCTAATTATCCGATGTTTTATGAAATTACCCCGAATCTCATTGGAGCAGTGGCTAACGTTCAAAAGCGTTGTGGACCAGGGTTCATATGCAAAAGCCGCCGAGGCACTGAATAAGAGCCAGTCTTCGGTAAGCTATGCTATTGCCCGTCTCAATGATCAGCTGCCTCAACCCGTTCTAAGTCTGCGCGGAAGAAAGGCTGTGATGACTGAAGCTGGCCAGATTCTTTATCGCCATGCTGTCCAGTTATTAAATCAAGCTGCAGAAACTGAAACCATCGCAAGCTCGTTGGCAATGGGATTCGAATCGGAAGTGACCGTTGCAGTAGACGTTCTTGTCGATCCTTCTTCTCTTATTTGCGCATTCGAAGAATTTTCCAAAGATTTTCCTAATACTCGAATACGCGTTTTGGAAACCAGTCTTTCAGGAACGACTGATGCACTTTTAGAAAAACAGGCAGACCTAGTTATCGGCTCAGTTATCCCTCTAGGATTTATCGCCACTGCAATCATGCAAGTGCACATGATCCCGGTGGCGGCTCCGAGCCACCTTCTTAATTCTAGTACAGATGACATTTCTGAAGTGGAACTTCGAGCCCATAGGCAAGTAGTGCTACGCGATACCGGCTCACGTCAGGAACGGGATGCGGGATGGTTACAATCAGAGAAGCGCTGGACTGTCAGTCACTTCTCAACCAGCGTCAAACTGATTCGCTCTGGCCTCGCCTTCGGCTTTCTTCCAATTGCCTGGATCGAAAAAGAACTGGCAAGCGGTGAGCTGGAGAAAATTTCAATGCAGCAAATCATGGATCGGACAATCCAAATGTATTTGATGCAATCAAATAAGCATGCCGCCGGACCGGCGACCAGAGCTCTGGCCGAATTAATATCATCGCTGGTAAACGTGAAACCGACAGCAAGCCACTAGCACTCTTTAGCGAACCCAAACTCACTACCCCCCAAGACGCCATCACTAAATTTAATAAGAGTCGTGGTATTCTAGCCTTTGAGAATGGAAAACTAACTACGGAGAACACCCATGGTGCCTTGGGATGGTATTAGGAAAACACTTCTTTGTTCCGCGCTTGTAGCTAGCGTAGGGCTTTCTACTAAGTCTCCATCTTTTGCCGATGAGCTTGCTGACCGAATCCTTCCACTACGAGAACAAGCAGTAGTCACCGACAATATTCTGAGGGAGCGACTTGACCTTGTTGTTGGGCAGGTTATGCGCCGCAATGATGTTGATGCATGGGTATTGATTGCCCGTGAATACAATGAAGACCCTGTAGTGAAGACGATGCTGCCTGCCACCTGGCTCAATGCCCGACGACGAACTGTACTCATGTTCATTGATCATGGCGAGCCTAGAGGAATTGAACGCATGGCAGTTGCGCGATATCCAGTTGCTGACATGTTCCCCGGCGTGTGGAATCCAGAAGAACAACCCGATCAGTGGCAGCGTATTGCCCAAATATTGAATGAATTCGACCCTGAGAAAATTGCTCTGAATTTCTCAGACACCTACGCTCTAGCTGACGGTCTCACATTCTCTGAACAACGTGATTTTAGCAATGCCCTGCCCGAGCGATTACGTGAACGCATAGTATCTTCTGAAAAAGTAGCTGTAGGCTGGCTCGAAACCAGAACGGATTCCGAGATAGAAACCTATCGTGATGTCATGTCCATAGCTCATGAAATTATCCGAGAAGGCTTTTCATCTGAAGTAGTCACACCGGGAATTACCACTACCGAAGATTTGCAGTGGTGGTTCCAACAACGAGTTAATGATCTCGGATTGAGCACCTGGTTTCACACGGATATAGAAACGGAGCGCTCCGATAATTCTGTCGCGTACATTCGAGACAATGGTTTGGCCGAAAATGTACTCTATAAGGGAGATCACATTCATATCGATTTCGGCATTAGTTATTTGAAACTGCAAACAGATACTCAACAAAATGCTTACATCCTTCGTGATGGAGAGACTGAAGCACCGGAATCTCTGCGAATAGCACTGAAAGCGGGAAACGATCTTCAAGATATCCTTACAGGCAACTTTAGGGTTGGAAGATCTGGTAACGAGATACTGCGGATGACCAGAGAACAATCCCTCGAGAGAGGCATCGGCCCTATTATCTACACCCATCCCATCGGTTTGCACGGCCACGCAGCGGGCACAACAATTGGTATGTGGGATAAACAAGGAGGCGTACCCGGTACCGGTGATTACCCCATGCAGCCAAATACAGCCTATTCTATTGAACTGACTGCCGAAGTAACTGTTCCTGAATGGAGTAGCGAACCGATGAAAATGAAACTGGAAGAGGACGGCTTCTTCGACGGCACAAAATTTGAGTATATCCAGCCCAGGCAAACTGAATACCACATCATCGACGCCACAACCCCGCAATAAGCAAGTTTTGACCCGGAATTACTGATCAAAGGTGGTCAGTAAACCCATTTTATGTGAGCATTGGGTCTTGAATTACTAAGGAATTTCTTATGACTCTAATGATCGGAAAGAACAGCGTGGTTTCCATGCACTACACGTTAAAAAATGACGACGGCGAGGTGATGGATACCTCGGAAGGCAAGACACCCATGGTCTACCTTCATGGCGCCAATAATCTTATCCCTGGACTCGAAAATGAATTGCAGGGCAAGGTCGCTGGCACCAAGTTCAGCACTACTATCCCTCCAGCGGAAGCCTATGGAGAAATGAAGCCGGAATTCGTCCAGGTTGTTAACAAGAGCATGTTCGAGGGCATAGAATCAATCGAGCCAGGTATGAGCTTTGTTGCACAGGGCGAAGGTGGCATGAAGCAGCAAGTGCGAGTAACTGCCGTAGAAAACGATGATATAACCGTCGATGCAAACCACCCGATGGCTGGCTTAACACTACACTTCGAGATCGAAGTAGCAGATGTCCGTGAAGCAACACCACAAGAACTCGAACACGGACATGTCCACGCCGATGGCGCGGATCACTGAGTGCTTCGCACTCAGGACCGCGCTAGCGCGGCCCCGAAGGGGTGAGGTATTTGGCTAAGCCAAATACCGAATCACCGATTGCCCCAAAGCCAGCACACTACCGATCGAAGCCAAACCAACAAGCACGACCCACACCAGATCTATGAATCGCGCCCCATAGGTTTGGATAGTTTAGCTAAACCAACAACCAAACCATTAGATGCGTAGCGTCGAAGGCAGCGCTTGCGCTACCCCGAAGGGGCGAGGAATTCCGCTAAGCTGAAATCCAAATCAACTAATAATTACAACCAACAACCCCAGGACCCAAAAAATGGGCAGAGCCTACCAAAACCGAAAAGAATCAATGGCGAAAACCGCCGATGCCAAGACCAAGGTCTATAGCAAATACGGGCGCGAGATATATGTAGCGGCGAAGTCAGGCGGAGTCGATCCAACTGCCAACCTAACTCTGCGGGGCCTAATCGAACGCGCCAAGAAAGACCAAGTGCCAACCCATGTTATCGATAAAGCACTGGAGAAGGCTTCGGGTGCCGGCGGAGAAGATTTTTCCGTTGCTAGATATGAGGGCTTTGGACCAGCTGGCAGCATGCTGATAGTCGACTGCCTCACTGACAATCCTAATCGAACTTTTGGTGATGTTCGACAATGCTTCACCAAGACCAAATCAAAGATCGGCACACCGGGCAACGTCAGTCATTTGTTTGACCATTGTGCAATCTTGAAATTAAAGGCAGAAGACGAAGAGGCAGTGCTTGAAGTTCTGTTAAATGCAGACGTCGATGTCATGGATATAGAAAACGAAAATGGCCACATCACCGTGTTTGCACCTAACACCGACTATGGTCTGGCCCGCCAGGCGCTGTGTGATAATTTTGGAGATGACAATGATGAGATCGATTTTGAAACCGATATCATCCAATTTCTGCCACAGGTTGCGCTTTCACTTGAGGGTGAGGACGTAGAAGTCTTCGACAGGCTTCTGGACTTGCTCAATGATCTGGATGACGTGCAAGACGTCTATCACAATGTGGAAGCATGACCCTGTTTGGCAAATCGTTGCTGGCCAATAAGTATCTCCTGACTAGCAACTAGAGCTTCCTGACCAATAGACCTTACTTGGCAAACAACTCAGCTTCGATATTCCTGAACGCTTTAAATTCGAGTGCATTCCCCGAAGGATCGGAAAAAAACATTGTCCCCTGCTCTCCTGTTTCGCCCTTGAATCGAATATAAGGCTCAATAATGAAACTATCGACAAACGCACTGACTGTTTTCGACAGTGATTCCCAATCATCAAAATTCAGTACCACACCAAAATGAGGCACTGGCACACCATGGCCATCGACACCATTTGAAATGTTGGCAACCTTGCCATTTTTTCCGAGCTGCGGATTGAGGTGGGTCACTAGCTGATGCCCAAATAAATTGAAATCAATCCAATCAGCCGCACTACGCCCTTCAGACAATCCCATCTTGTTGCCGTAAAACTCTCGCGCCTCGTCGATATCACGAACCTGAATAGCTAAATGAAATGGTGTTAGCTGCATTTTTTCTCCAAATAGTCGACGATTAGAAATCTTGAACACTCAAGATCGTATTCGAAAACACAAGCTTAACCCCAGATGGCCGTTAAAGCACGCTATGTACCCTGCAATACCTCAGCTAAGAAATAGAGAAAACGCTCGGAAACTACCTCTCATAAAGTGCCAATCTATGCGCTGCTGGACTATGGCTTAATTCACGGGTACCTTCTGTGGTTTAAACTCTAAGCAACAGAGGAAAATATTCCTTGGAAATTACCGCCCAATCATTATTCCCTAGCCTTGTCTGGACCACTCTGTTCGATGATCGGGAAGCCTTTAACATCAAGATGTTGGATCTCGCCAATAAAATGAGAGCCAGTGACCCAGCTGGTGTAGCGAATACCAATGTTAAAGGCTGGCAGAGTCCTAATATTCTGCAAAACCTTGAAGAGTTCGAACCTATAAACACCAGAATCTTACAGGTATGCGAACGCATTGCTGAATCACAGAAATTCAAATCCAATCTGATTTTCGATCATCAGGCTTGGGTCAATATCAGCCCTCCAGGCGCTTCCAACAGGACTCACTTCCACGCCAATAGTCACTTTAGCGGCGTCTATTATATTAGTCTCAAAGCTCCAGAGTGCGGCAGAATTTACTTTCGAGATCCGCGGGTAGCTTCCAAGATGCTGACCTACCCCGCCAACGAACCAACAGAATTCACTACTGACGAGATGCATATGATGCCGGAAGAAGGCAGAATGTATATCTTTCCTGGCTGGCTGGAACATGGAGTCGAGGAGAATCTGAGCAACAAGGACCGAATAGGCATCAGCTTTAACGTGCGGGCAACTCCACAAGCTTCATCCTAACAAATTCAATTTGGTCTTAACATGAAGTCTTCGTTGAAACGAGGAAGCGGCATTGTGACTTTTTAACAAAGTTATATAAGGCGCTGCAGCAAGTACAGCACCTTATTCCTTAACTTGTTCAAGCGCTATTGAGACGGCACCCTGAATGTACTCAGGTTTGGCGGAATCACCGCTTTTTCAACCGGAGGGACAAGCTGAGGTATCCATTCATAGGGTAAGCGATAAGCTCGATATACTCTATGGGTAACCACTTCGTCATCACTAAAGAACGGGCTAACATATTCCCAGACGATTTCTTTTTCCGGTGTTAATTCAAATACCCGTCCGTCCATGCCTTCGTTGACCATAGTATTTCCATTAGGAAGACGTTGAGCATTGCTTACGTACCAGCTATAAAATTGAAATTGCTCCGTTCCACCGCCAACCGAATATTCCCAAATCTTTTCAAAGGTAACTGGATTGATCTCCAAGACTCGGGACGAATCACGAGTTAGGGAGTTAGTACCATCGGGTCTGGCAGGATTGCTAAACCCATAGCCACTGCGGCCACCATTATCAAATACCAATAGATTGCCCGCGCCGGGCAAACCCTTCTGGATAATATGGGGATTGTGCTGACCAATAATCTGCCCCAATTCCGCAAGCTCTGGCGTGGTTCGATAATCAGGGCCCATCCGCCAAGCTATACTGCCATCACGGGCGATGATCGCGATAAAACTGGCGGTGCGGCTGGAAATCATTATGTGATCGGGATGAAAACGCTCATCTCCTTCGTCATACCACTTATTAGGACCGACATATGTTGCCGAGTTTATGTGCAACCAGTCGGCACTCTGCCGGGCCTCGTTGAAACCGACCGAACGGTAGATCGAATTTCGCGCTTCTTCCGAAAATCCCATTTCGTCGATATGCTCACTGGCAGTCCAGTCCCAGGTAATTTCGCCATCCCAGTTCACCTCGTAAATGTAATCATCTTCTAAACGTTTATCGGAAACGTCCAGATTGACATGGTTTTTGTGACCCAGAATCAATGTGCTTCCACTGTCCACCTGCGGTTCCGCATCGGGTGCATAGTAACCCACCGAATTGCCCTGACGCTGCCAATCATGGTGTATGCGCGCACCCCAAACCGTGTCACCACCCTCGGTTTCTCCATCTTCATTTTCTATTTCTTCGGTAACTACCTGTTCGAGTCTATCGAAGCTCCATACCTCATTACCCTGCCAATCGAATTGCTTTAGGATTACAGATTCCTGATACGGGTCGCGCAATCTATCGCCCCCCCATTACATAGCCGCCCGGCAATATCCTAAAAGGACCCATACCGTTTAGCTCTGTCCAGCGTCGAATGACATTGCCATTCATATCGATCAACACCGTCCCTTTCTTGTCTGCAGCATCGAGGATGGTATAACCACTCCAGGTTTTTTCAGGCTGGAAGATTGTAGTTCCGGTGGGAAAAACCGAAGGAAAGGAAATGCCACTGGTAGAGAATATGGCAGATAGGGTAAACGTTACCGCTAAAATATACTTCTTCATGCTCAAGTCCTTTTTATTTTTTATTGAAATTATTAAGGTACAGCACAGACTACTTTCGTTTTTACAAATAACTTATGAGCCCTTTCAGAGTTGTCGGTTTGTCTGGAAAAACCACAACCCGCCCTGCTGCCAGCGACGATGTTCCGAGTAAAATATCTCCCGTTCCAAATCACATAGTCGCGACTCAACAATCTGGTCTATAAAAGACTAAAACTATCAATAACGCAAGGCGTTTAGCCCTGCCTGCTGATATCTCAGATTTCACTCATAAGTTCATCTGCGCCCATATCGAACAGCCTATGGGATAGCGAGCTCAAATAGTATGAACTGAGGGAACCATATCAATATGTACAGTAGTTGGGAGTTGATGCTCCCTACTGATTAATTGGTCTGAATAGAAGAGTTAAAGAAGTTAACGCTTTCCGCATTGAGGGGAAACATCTGAGAAATGCTACTTTGATCGATACCGGCTATCTCGCGCACCGCCTGTTGTAGGTGCTTTGGCTCCAGACGAATTCCCGAACTAGAGCTATCTATCTGCAGGGTAGATGGATTGATATTCAGAGCCTGATGCACCTCATTAGTGGCACCCACCACTCGGTTACCCCAACTTGCACCCTGCTGAATCAATATGGCACTACCTATAGGCCAGTGGTCCTTACCACCCCCAGCGTTGTAATAGGGAGTTCGCCCGAAATCAGAAGACATGGTGAGGACGATCTTGTCAGCAAAGCCTGCGGCCTCGGCAGTATCATAGATAAATGCCACCAGGTCGGTTAATTTTTCCAAACTGCTAATATGATCTTCATCATGGTCCTGATGAGTGTCAAAACCATTAAACCCAAGCTGGGCCGAAACACAGAGACCAGATTGATAAGCGAGCAAAGCCAATTGAGCGGCTCGAAAATCATTGTCCGCTTCGAATTCATTCGGTAACAAATCGCCAAAGGACTGCAATTCATCACGGGTAGAGTTTGCCAGAAACAAATTATTCATGCCTTGCTGCTGGCGTGGTGTTAATTGAGCACTTCCCATGAGTCGGTTCAAGCGCGCATCCTGAAATTGAGTAATCAGGTCCAGCTCACCGTCCTCATAAAGCCCATAGACAGTGTTATCAGCTTCAACTTGAGAATCGTTCACCAGGTTAGCGATCAGATCAGGATTTTGTAGGCGACTAAAGCGCGCTATGCCCGCCGTTTCACTGTAGCCCGATGCATGTACCAGAGAAAGAGCCAAGTCAGGTGCAATTACACTTGAAGCGATTGCACCGAAACTTGGATAACCAAAGCCGATGCGACCACTCCAGGTATGGCGCCTACCATCATCGTGAGAATTGGTTTGAGTATCCAAACCGTTAATTACCAGCATATCCTGATAGAAGCGCTCAAAAAATTCCTGATTCTTCGCAACTGGCGCGTAGGGGATATTTCCAATCTGTTGTATATCCCCTGAATTTGCCCAACTGTTAATATCACGTTCACCGGACTGATTCATTTTAGGGTCACAGAAACTGGTTACATCCCAGCCACCGATGGCCGCCAATGAAATATAGAACGGTCCGCTATAGGGCTCCGCAGCACTAGCCACGCCGGCTGGCAATGGAGCCACCGCACCGAGGCCTGCCATGCCTAGTAACTTAGTAAATTCACGTCGTTTCATAATCTGCTACCCATTAATCCAATTCGTTTTATTCCTGCTCAAAATCTTCTTGGCGATCCAATTGAAAACTCTCTATTCGTAAATAAATTTATAGTCTCGCATTAGGTAATTAATAACCGCCGCCCAACTGCGCAGCGTTTGATTCCCATCGGTTGTTATTGGGTTATCTATGTTTTCAAAGATGCACAATTCGCTAACTGAACTCACTGCCTGAGTCTTTCCCGCTGCGAGACGAGCCGTTCGTACTGAATCAAAGAGATCGAACGTGGCATTAATCTCTGGATCATTGCTAGCAAGATCTTCACCTAGAAATTGTCGATGCAGGTGTTGAATATTGCTGCGAATGGCCGAAGCATTACTGCCTGGCAGCGTGCTGAGCTCGACGTCGACGAAAAGCTTGCGTGAGCCAATCGGTTTGGAAAAATCATTGTTCACAATCGAACAAGAGGCTTCATTGGCCATCGCCGTCACCACTGTGCTCATCAAGGTGGTCAGTTCGGTGGCTCGTTCCGCGACACCAAAGCTATCGATTCCTCCGTAGACCAGACTGTAAACCTGAGTAAGAGCACTAGTATTTCCATAGTTCCAATCGAACCCTGTCACGTCCGTAACTTTTCGGTTGAGCTGTTCTGGGGTGAGCAGCTTTCCGGTACCTATGTCTGCAAGTTCAACTTCTTGAGCCTGATTCATCTCGACTACTGAGTTGGCTCTGAAGTGATCACTCATCGCCAAGTCTGTTAAGACATCTTTCAAATTGAAAGAGCCATTACCAGCTGCGCCAGAAAGGAAGCTATTCGCTACAGCCTGAATCAATTCTTGCTCAGCCGTGTAAGCTGCCAGCTTTGACGAATAATCCTGATCCTCCGGGTTTTCCGGCAAGTCATAAGGGTCTTTACCCATTACCGCCGGATACCAGAAGTAAACGGAGCCGTAGCCAAAGCGCGGGTCACTCACAAATTCCTGTGCCAACCACTGCGCCGAGTTATCAGGGTTGGGCGCCAATGCATCTCCAAATCCCGGAGCCAACATGTCGGAGTACCAGGTGTCTCCGGTTTGATAGCCACTAAAGGGGTTATTGGTATAAGACCCCGGTAAGGAGTGCTCCCCTCCCGGGCGCGCCTTGTAGAGACCATCGTCGTTGTAGTTTTGAAAAGCTCCAGCTACTGGATCCATGGTTGTATGGCACACTGTGCAATTTTCATTGTTAAGCGTTGGGTTATTTTCATCTGACAGAGCAGCCTGGTCGGTGGTGCGCTCGGACAAGCCTTCAATGTCGACACCAAGGAAAAAGTAATAGGCCCAACGTGAGCGCGCCCTATTCCGGTTAGTTTCTGTAGATGGAAAGCGAGACAAGAATGCAGGCGAATTGAGAATGCCTGAGTGGGGGTACTCGGTGGGAATACTCCAACTTGAAAGCGGAGAATTGGGATTACAGATAGTACAGCGATAGTACTCGGTGATTTCTCCCTCACGCCACTCTTCGGTATCAGTGGCATCATTAAAAGTTACATTGCCACCATAGATCGCTGCGGAGTACGGATTCACCATGATGTAGTCAGCAGTTAACACTTCACTGTATGGGCGCTCATTCATCACTACATGAGCAATTAGTTCCAGTGGCTCATCGGCAAGTGCGGAACTCGTTAACAATCTCTCAGTGCGAAAATTTCCCTGGGCTTGATAGTACTTGCTGGAATTTGGATAGTAGTTGCGGTCCACAATACTAAAGACGCTGCCCGAAAATGCTCTGGTAAGCAGTCGGTCGTTAGCGCCTTCGATAAGAAAGTCATGAAAACCATCGCCGCTCATCAGATCTCGTATGGCCTCACGTAATTCAGACTCACTAGCGCTGCTAACATTGGATAACTCGGACTCAGTTGGCAAGCGACCAGCAAAGAGTATGGCGGCTTTGCGTAGGGTCTCTTCATTGTCGACATTCGTTACCAGCGCAAAAATATCTGTTGAACTTCCGCCCGAACCGGTACTGCTAATTTCAGTTTGTACCGCCGTGACGAACGCTTGCCACTGTAATAAGTCATTGGACCCTGCTGTAAGCTGAGTACCTCCTCCATGCAGAGTTATGCCCTGGGGTTTCGACAGGATTAGAGATGCAGCGTTTGGCGCATTCTCGATGTAGTCCATAAGAGTATTGTAGTTAATACTCTGATAGTTAGATTGAGTGTTATCGACATAGGTCAATCCGGAGTCTGACGCCACACCTGTGCTGTTATGACAAGCTATGCAACGAGCCTGAATGATGGGCGCAGAGACGTTGCTAACAAACAGGTCGAAGCTCTCAGTCGTCGACGCATCAGCAGCAATCGAGAGATGCACTGGCGTGCCGTTATAATAGATTTCCCCGGGAGCTGCGGCTGAGTCGTAGGCGAAAAAAATATCTAGTGTCGTTCCCGCGAAGCCTGCAGGCCCCATGGCAACATTATCAAAAACTGTAATAGCTTCGATGGCGGCAAGCTGTTTATTCTCAAACCCGCCTTCTAAGGTTTCCAGTGTCAGATCCCATGGCAGATAGTCACCTGATTCGGTGAGCATGAAATATTCGCCTGCAAGCGCTATTACCACATAGAGATTGCCAACTGTATTTATATGAGCCGGCTCTATTTGAATTTCCGTATGCAGGTCGATTGGTTGATCCGGCGCGAAACTTACTCCGTAATTTTGTCCGTCATCAGCAGTTGCACCTCCAAAAAATCTCGCCGAAGTTGAATTTCCTGAAGCTGTACTCGGTGCATCAAGTTCCGGCAGTTGAGCCAATGCCAGATTTGAACTCAATATGGCAGCCAAGCACAAAAACAACGAGCAGAGTATTTTCAAGGAATCTGTGAAAACCAACCTGACTCTGTAGCCAATACTTTTCATACTCTTGCTCACTATGTCCGCTTTAAAATGGTATCTCATTTTTCGCTAACCCCTGCCTGGAGTGCTTCTTCCGGGATATGCCGGCTATTTGCCTCTAGCTCTCATTCGCAGCACATTCACTAACATCACGTACTAGGAGATTAAAACGTTACAGCGTGTCTTTGGTTTACATGTACAAACTACATCGATAAACCAGCGAAGCGGATCTAACTGAGCTCGGATAGTGACGAAACTACACTGTATTGTGGGTTTTCAGTGAATCCGAGTTTCACATTTTGAATTTCTCACCAAGAACTATCAATCAGCTAGTTTCAAAATAGTGTGAGGTTGATCGCATTTCTATGAAATCACAGGCTGTGTAAACGAAGGAGAATCAGGCTTGCAAGCCCTCAGAGCACTAGATGTATGAGCTATATCACAGTATTTATTCATTGAAAGTCTAGACTAGCGAACATCTATTCAACACTTCGGTCCGGGCGCGTATCCAGACGCCTAAAAGACCGACGGAGGCAGTAATGAAAGCAAGAAAATCATTCTTAAGAGCAATAGCTGTGTTGTTTGCATTTGCGTGCATAAATACCGCAATAGCTAAGAGTTCTGATATCAAGTTTACCAGCACCGTAATCTCTGTAATCCAAACTGATTCTAATGCTGGCTCAATAGAAGTCACCATACACGATGTGATTATTCCCATTATTGTAAATGGTGACACCGAGATTGGAGAAAGTGGCGAAGAAATAAGTATCTCTGACTTATCCGCCGGCGACTTCGTTGGCATCACCTCCTTCTTTACTGACGAGGGTCTAGTAGCCGATGACATCAAGATTCTTGAAGTTCGCGAAGAACAATTTCGCTTAAGAGGATCAATTTCTGCTGTCGATACTATTGCAGAAAATACGGTAATTACCTTGCTCGGGGTGGACGTAACCATTACGTCTGAGACCAGCATTACACGGCGGAATAATGGTGATGGCAACTCAGTGCCAGCATCCGGCCTGTCGGCAAATGATCTCGTAAATGTAAGCGGCAGCGTGACCGAAGGGCTTCTCGTCGCCACTCGAATTCACGTAGGCACTCGTGAGCAGGGCAACATCGAATTAGAGGGTGAAATTCTAACACTCTCCGATACTGAGCTATCTCTTAGTATTGAAGGCGGAACGACAGTCGCGGTAATCATCGACGACGACACAAGTATCGTGGGTGAATTAGCGGAAGGTGTTTTTATCGAAGTCGAGGGGCAACTACAGGCTGACCTTTCATTAACTGCATTTGAAATTGCTGCCGATGCCGATGGAGATGGGGATGCAGACGATGATAATCAACGCGGAAAGCGCGGCGATGAGCATTCTAACAATGGTCGCGGGAACGGAAATGGAAATGGAAATGGAAACTCCGGCGATGACGATGACGATGACGACTCTGACTCAATAGAAGTTGGTGCAGAAACCTTGCTAACAGGTGATAACTCCGAGCTTTCCGGTAAAGCAGAATACAGTTATGAAGAAGATGGTGACCAGATCGAACAAGAGCTGGAAATCGAGATTGAAGAACTAGAAGCAGGTGGCGAGTACAGTATCATTGTGTTCTTTGGGGATGAGTCTGTGAATTTCGGAACTTTCACAAGCGACACTTCCGGAGAGTTAGAGGTGAAATTCAAGTCCGATGCTTCCGATTCAGATGATAATGTACTGATCGATGATCTTCTACCTAGCGAAAACGATGTAAGGGACATTAGCAAAGTTCAGATTTTGCAGAATGAAATAGTTGTGTTTGAAGGGGCTTTCTAAAACCAACACGGTAATAAGCTAAAAACTGAAATAGGAATGGCTTTACAACCATCCCTATTTCATATCCTTTATTTTCCCATTCCTATCCAGAAGAAACCGAGATTTCGGTGTTCCCCAGTTTTATCCGGTCACCAACTTTCAGTGGCCTCGGTTTATAAGCTGCCAATAGCTGCCCATTCACATAAGTACCATTGGACGAACTCAAGTCTTCAACTTGAATTTTTCCATCTTGAAAAGACACTCGAATATGTCGACGGGAAACCTGCTCGTCATCTAGAATAAAATCTGACAATTCCCCTGATCGACCAATACTCAAACCCTTGCCTGCTTGCTTGAGAGAGTCTTCTGAAAACTCGAATCGAAAAGAATTACTGCCAGCACTACCGTAAAGAGTAAGTTCAGAGGCTCCTCCACTGGATGACCCCGCACCAGGGTGAGAAGAAGTTTTCTTAATACTTCCGTCTGACTCTCTGCTAGTTCCGCCGATACGCCTGCTTACTTCATCATAGACTCGAACCAATTGCTGACGCGGTCGTCTAAGCGCCAGGGCCATGGTCAGCACCAAGGCGATACCTAAACCCAGGCCCCAGTTTTGGACAGTCTGTTGCAGTGAGTCCATCTCTCCTTCCTGACTGCCAAGCTGGCTTTCCAATTGACTCTGCTGACTCTCCAACTGATCCTGTAACAATCCTAATTCAGCCAGTGCTTCCTCACCCGCCGCCGAGACTCCACCAGTTGCACAGGGAGAGTTGTCAGTCTCATAGGGAATGCCAAGTGTATCCATTTGTCGTGCTAGTTCGGCAACATGCATTGAGGCCCAGATAAAATCAGCCGAGTAATCTTCGTTCTCAACACCCCAGGTTGTAAGGCCAAGCACACGGCCACAGTCATCCAAGAGAGGCCCTCCTGAGTTTCCTGCATTAACTATATTGGTATGCTGAATAATACGCACACCGCTCGTATTCTCAGTTACCAATGCAATGGTGCCTCCATAAACACTGACATTTACATTGGCACGACCAGTGAGGTCATCGCCCAGTCCGGGAAAGCCAACAGTAAAGGAATCACTACCACGAATAGCATCTTCCGTTTTCAATTTGAATGGGGTCAGATCAAGCCCGGGTACGCGAATCAAGCCGATATCAAGATTTGAATTCCCTTGCCAGATCAGTTCACCTCTATACTCTTGATCAGTACCCGCCGGATAGATTTCGAAACTGGTATTACCATCAGTGACATGCCAGTTGGTCGCTACTACACCCGGACTGACTACCCAGCCCGTACCATGGCCACCAATCACAACTCTTACGATAGAACTTTCCACCAGATCAACATTAGGAATTGCCCATGACTGGCTGATAACGCCAAAACCAAGGGTGATGACAGAAAATAATTTCAATATGTTGTGGCTAATTTTCATAAGGCAGACTCTGGGAGTTGATTAAATATTTTTCCGACCAAATTGTACGGCGCTTTCATTTACTTCAGTACTAGTATCAACAGTTTCTTCAATAACATCTTCAATAACTTCTGCAGTAACTTCATCTACAACTTCTTCAGCGGGCTCTTCCAACCCAAGAGTTGCCCAATAACTCTCGTCTGTTTCTGTAAGCATCAAATTCGCTTGAAGCTCTAAAGCCTGATCACTGGAAAAAGTACCCACCCAAATATTGTAAAGACCCGAAGGCGGATTTGAGATCGCCACAGCAGCATTACTTCCACCCATGGATACTGAATCATCATTGCAGTGCCAATTACCGAGAGCATCGTTAACCAGAATCGTGGTATCGCCCGATGAGCGGGATAAGATACCAAGGTTATATTCGCCCGCTGTGTAATTCACATTCAGGTCCGGCGCCGAGGAATAGAACCCGGTACACTGGCTCGACGATGTGCTGCCACCTGCCAGAATCTCTCTGGAATTGGGGTCTGGCACAAAACCGCTAGCAAGCGTGACAGTGCCAAAATTTGGCGCGGCGGAAATATCCGGCTCGTTAGGGCTGACTATATCTGCCGATAGGCTTAAGCTGTCCCAGCTCGCACTACTCTGTTCACTGATTACCAGACTGCTCGGCTCGATCTGCTCTGTCTGCGTAAAGAGACCCAGCCAAATGTTGTAAATTCCACTGTCGGGATTATCAATTAGTACGCCGGGGTTTCCACTGGAGAGAAACTCTGAATCGTCGCTACAGAGCCAACTGCCATCCGGCTGATTGATGGCCAGAGTTGTATCAACTCCAGATTTAGCGAAAATACTTAGATCATATTCACCGCCCTGATAATTCAGATTCAAATCAGGATTAGCGGAGTAGTAACCGGTACAGGAATCGAATCTAGTGGAACCTCCCGCACTAACTGCAGTGACCTTCGGATCTGGAGCGAAGCCCGCAGTTAGAGAAACTAATCCATAATTAGGTTCGCCAAAAATATTCTGCGCCTGGGAAACAGAACAGGAGAAACCGAAAACCAATGCCAGCACGCTTGCTGACACATATCCTCGATGTCTGTTTACTTTATCTGTCATAGTAATCTCAATTACTCACGCAACAGGCGAAAACCAATATTGGATGATGACTCATTTGCCGGGCGCCAGTTCCGGAAGGCTGTTCGCAATTGAAACTCCGTGCTGTCCCATGCTCCGCCTCTTAGCACTCTGGAGCAAGCCGGGTCAGTCTCCCAGGCACTGCCATTGACTGGCGCGCCAACGTACCCATCATGGGCACAGTCTTGAACCCACTCCCAGACATTGCCGTTCATATCATGTAGACCACTAAGATTAGCCCCATAGCTGCCCAACTCTCCCGGACCCGATTCGCTGTTATCTGATTTACAACTCGCGCAATTAGCCTTATCCAGTTGCAGCTCATTGCCCCAAGGATAATTGGTAGTAGTTCCTGCTCTAGCCGCGTATTCCCATTCGGCCTCAGAAGGTAATCGATAAGTCTTCCCCGTAAGCTCGCTCAACCACTGCCCGTAAGCATCGGCGTCCTGCCAACTGACATTTATGACCGGCTTATTTTCAAAGCCAAACCCCATGGCGTCAGCCATCTCTCTTCCTGTAGCGTCGGTGAAGCGCAGATAATCCGCATAGCTAATCTCGTGTTTGCTGAGATAGAAATCCTGTGGAATATCTACACGTCTGACCGGTGCTTCATCACTGTCTCCGCCACCCTGAATATCGCCCATGTCAAAACTTCCCGCATTCACCAAAACCAATTCGGGTTCATAGGTCTCCACGGTCAGTGTTCCATCTTGAATCTGGGTAGCAATGTCAGCATTGCTCCGCCGTGCTTGCTGAATAAACAGCTCGTCTTCACTGAGACTAACAACCGAGGTTTGCTCAGAATTTTGATCAGAGCCCTGCTCAGCTCCATCAATTGTTTCCGTACCTGTATCGGAAGTGAAGTACCAGGCTCCTATACCAATGGAAAGCACAAGAGCAGCTGCAGCCGCATAGGTGCCTACTGGTTTTGACTGAGTAGCCTGACCGGATGTAGATTTAGAAGAGGATTCCGCAGGAGATGCAGCGATGACAGTTTTTTCATCCCCCGGTCTACCCTCAAGAGCCGCTATCCATTCCGCTACATTCTGAGGTCTTTCCTGCTCATCTACCTTAAGAGTCCAATCTATCGCCTTGAGGAAACCTGGCGATGCCTTCCCTTTCAATTTTTTACTGATTGGAATCAAGGGATCATCTTTGATGCGATCAGTGGCAGCATAGGGATCCTCTCCACACATGGCTCGATAGCATAAAGCGCCGAGGGCGTAGATATCGGTCCAGGGTCCCTGATTGCCACGGGAGGAATATTGTTCGATGGGTGCATAACCCCCGGAAACCAGAGCAGTAAGATGTTGGTCCTTAGCGCCAATAGCCTGCCGGGCAGAACCGAAATCTATTAGAACTCCACTCTCGTCAGAGTCACGAATAATAATATTGAGCGGCTTGATATCACGATGAAGAAAGTCTGTGCTGTGAACCTTAGCCAAACCTTTGAGCATTGGAATTAGAACTTTTTTAAGTTCTGTTTCACCAAGCTTGCCCTTGCGGTCAAGATACTCGGAGAAAGTGTCCCCCTCGGCATATTCCATGACGATATAGCCGGTGCCATTTGCGGAAAATGAACGATAGACCTTAACGATATTTGTGTCGTCAAATTTTGCCAGAGTTCTCGCTTCTGCAAGAAAGCGCTCCAGTCCCCAATCGAATTCTTCCTGATCTTTCTCAGAGTTAGCTACGACAGTATCGCCGGCTTCTCGAGTAGCTAAATAGCGCGGCAGATATTCTTTGATGGCACAACCACGGTCAGTATTATTGTCAAACGCAAGATAAGTGATTGCAAAACCGCCACTGCCCAATACACGTAACAGTTCATATTCCTGAATCTGGTAACCGGACGGAAGTGCATTTTGATGCTCACTCATGATGCAAGCTTACCTAATCGTTACAGAGCCATCACTGGCCACATTAAAAGTTGCCACCAGTGGCTTCTCTCCATCGGAGCTGAGACTGGTGCTGGGAAGTTCCAAGCGCCCATCCTGATGTAGTATCGATCCACGAATGCTGGCAGGCGAGGTGTCACTCTTGGAAAACATATTTATGTAGACTTCATAATCACCTGGTATGGCCTGGGGACTTAACCAAATTTCGTTGCCAGGGCCGCGGGTATTATCTTCTTCCAGGGCCGCATCGGAACCGGGAAAACTGTCTTCAGCGTAGTAATATTCATTGCCCCGAGGGTCAACCACATGCAGGTCCACATCATCACCACTGCCCCAGCTGATTACTACCAATACGAATGTCTGCTGTAGTTGCTGTCGACAGGTATCAAACTCTTCTTCGATTGCATCGATCCTGGTTGAACAGGCACCCAATTCCTGTTGCAAAGATGCGGTTTGAGTAACTGCTGCCGCCAATTGAGATTGTATTTCCGGCGCATCACTCAGCGCGGCATCGAGAGCAGCTTGCAGTGAAGCTATCTCAGCATCCAGTTCCGCTCGCACCTCTGCAGTTCTTTCTGGTGAATCACCTGTGTTCGGGAAAAAAGGAAACAATACAACTGTAATTAGTATGAAGGCACCCAGGGCCGATGCAAACAGGTCCAATGCCGACATGCTAAAAATATTTATTTCTCTACTTCGCTTTTTCATTATTCCTTACGCTTTCTGAATCGCAATTTATTTTTCGTCATCGCCATTAAGTTCGATTGAATACAGAAGAACAGTAATGTTGTCCTGGTTTTTTCTTCCTTCTTTCTTTACTGCCTCGATCAAAGTCTTGGCAATTTCATCATTTGCAGCAGTCTCATTTTCATGAATCAAGCTTGTTATCTGAGTTTCACTCAAAGTCATCAAACCATCGGAAGAAAGTAGTAACACATCTCCCTCGAGAAGACTGAGGGGCTTCTGCGAAGCATCAACCAGTCCAATCTCATCACCCATTAGCGCTGAACGCAGTGCATTTCGCTTCGGGTGCATGTTCATCTCATCTTCACTAATTCTGCCTTGAGCTACCATATCGGCCAACACAGGCATCATAGAGTGATCTTCATTCACCCGTTGCAAACTACCCTTGCGGTATATCCATAGTGGAGAATCGCCTACACTAATCCAGTGCAGTTGATCTTTGTATACCACAACCGCAATCAGGGTCGTGCCCATTCCTTCGAGATCAGTATCTTGATCAATTGCTCTCGCCAGTGAACTATTGGACGTTTTTAATGCCTCGAGAAGTCGAGCTGGAATCCCACCTTGCTGATGGTGATAAGTATCGACAAAGCTCTCGGTGACAGTCTGGCTCGCCCTGGCTCCTGCGGCGTGTCCCCCCATGCCGTCAGCAACTACTAACAGAGTATGATCGTCATTTGATGAGGCGCTGTCGCGACCATCGAGTATGCCGAAATCATCTTCCTGATAGTCCCGACTCCCCTGAGACTGCAATGCAGCAAAACGTTCGTTAGGTGGACGCATTCGTGCTGCCGTCTTTTAGATCTTGCCAATCGAAATTGTCCCCACAAAGCGGAATAAACATCAGCGTGGTTTCACCGATTGTGATTTCGGCCCTGTCTAGCAATTCAGTCGGAGTAAGAACCGGCTGATCCAGCAGGTAAGTCAAATGATTCCCGCTACCATGTTGAATATAATATTTTCTACCCCGCGGGTCATAAGTCAGTATCGAATGCTCCCCTCGTGATATCTGAGCATCACCAAAGTCAACATTGACCCGAGCTCCACCACCGCGACCAATGGAGTTTGACCCATAGCCACAGGCAAGCACATTACCCACTCCGGGACCTTTTATGACCGCCAGCCATGCAACTACCGGATCAGTTACAACAGAAGTTGACTCGCTCGTTCTTAAGTTATCTCCCATTTCGAAAAGAACTGTCTTCTCTTCATCCTGCGCCTGTTTTTGTGCACTCTCTGGTGACTGAACCGAGGCTGCAGCATCTTGATTTGATGCAGGGCTTTCCTGGCCTCCGACTATTCTGGTGAGGTCTTCACTTCCTGAAGTACTCTTAGCTGAAGCACCCTTGGTACTTTCCTCTGAGGAAGCTGAATTCGCCAACGTAGTTAACTCGTCGTCACGAATTCGTTTGGTTCGCTCTTCGATTATCTTGCCGTCTGGGCCTCTATAAATAGGCATACTAAGTTCTCTACTCCTTGCCGGTTACTTTTCGTAAAGTCGATTGATCAGATTATCCAGGCAGTACTGACCGGATCGATTAAGAGCCATTTCTTCCCGGCCCTGTGCTATATGCAGGGCAAACATGAGTACCGCAGATTGAATTAAGGCGAGTAGCGTAGTGTAGAACGCCACACCAAGTCTTCCGGAAATCTCCGCTAGCAGAGTAGGGTCCTGTGGATTTTCTACACCGGCCGCATAATCCAAAGCAAACGCGATGCCCACTACCGTACCAATGAACCCGAGAGTCGGAATCAACCACACCAGATAGCGAAGCATATTGTATTTAAGTTCGAGCTCGTGTTGAAAAAGCTCAAGAGACGAATTGAATAGGGAGTTTGCCTGATCAACTGAGCGGCTAGCCTGAAATTGAAGAATAACTCGGGCAATTATTCGCTGTAGAAACAAACCCTGAATACCTTTTTCAGGTTTTACTTTTTGGTAAACCGGACCAAGGTCATCCGCTCGTAACATCGAGCTTTCATCTTCGGGTAAGTACTGTTTGTCTACCTCGGCCAATTCCACAGTGGACTGGCTGAATCGCACCCACAGCTCGCCACTACCAATAAAAAACATTAGCCACATAACATTCTGTATAGTGAAGGGATACATGAATCCTTCTGTATGACGGTCCAGTAAGAACGCGCCAGCTTGAGAATCAGGACTGGCAAGCAGCATGCTCAATACAGCAACTACCACGACTCCCATGAGAAGAGAAACCCCCAGCACTACAAGGCGGCGATTGAGTTCATTGTCTCGCGAGTTAACTTTAGCCATGCCTTCTTTTTACCTTCCTATTTCTATTTGCTTTATATTCTTATTCTTTATGTTGATCTATTAACTGTCATCGCTGACAATTTCACCGGAAACTGGGTCTCGGTGAACCGGCCCTTCTGGCAGCTCATCCTGAGGTGAAGCTTCGACGAACTGTTTACCTTTGTATGCATTTCCAATATTTACCAAATCAGCAATTTTGGAAATTAGCTGCTGCACGGAAGTGTGATATTCACCGAAGCAGAGATTATCAACCTGGTCGACAAAGCCCTGCTTGATTGCCGTCTTCTGATTGCCCTGCAGGCTGTATGTACCCCCGCTGCTTCCACAATCCGTAAGATAGTATTTATCATCAGCTGTGATCACCAATTCAGCGTGGTTTCGAGAAATTGTTGAATCTTCGAGTCGGATATCGGATTCAGCGCTTCGTCCGATTGAATAGGCACTGATTTTTGGCATGGGCTTCCAGTACAGGTCGAATGATTATGAAGTCTAGAGAATAACTGGCGAAAAAAACGATGTCCAAGGAAATATTCAGCTAAATCAAGATGATGAATTTTTCTCGATCACTCCGAACGCCAATAGCTTCTTAATGCACTCCACGGCATCTGCTTCCTCAAGAGAGGAAAAGTCGCCGACACCGAAGGGATTGCCCGAAAGGGCTGCTTCGACTCCATCTAGGGCAGTGCCATCGAAATGAACATCACCTCCTCCGCAGACGATAATCAAATCTGAATCTTCGCCGCTACGAAGCAATGCCTGACTATTCGAGCGTCGCTGGAATCTGCTCTCAGACTTTATCTCAGTCTGCGCCGATGAAACGCCGCCCCGAAAATCAGGCCCACGAGTACGTACAAACTGATCAACAAATAACTCGAATACTTCATCGAAATTGGCTTCAGCTTTAAAATCATCCACCAAGCGATTGAAGTATTCACGACTCTGCTCAATATCATAGTCTTCTTCGGCAAAGCCTGGCGGCAATGATCGTCTAAACTCTGGCTTTCTCAGTGCCACTTCGGACAAGGCTTCTAACATCAGGTCCGCCCAGCTTTTCACAATCATACCAACAGTTACATGCAATGAAGCTTCATCTCCGATCGTAGAGGCATCGTGCATCAGTCCGCGAGGAATATAGACGCAGTCTCCCGCATTTAGCACAAATTCCTCTATAACCTCACCTGCTTCATGCACATTGGGTTTAAAATTTTCGCCGCGATATGGATTTTCGATCGGCTTACGGTAGAGCTTCCAGTTCTTTTTCCCGGAAATCTGCATAACAAACACATCATGATCATCATAATGAGTATCAAAACCTTTGTTATTGGGTGGTGTCAGATAGATATTAGTCTGAACATGAGTGCTAAATATCTTCTCAAGAGCACGACAGAAATGGGCCAACACTTCATCGGCGAGATGTAACTGGGGAAGGATAATTGTCGCGCCCTGCTGATAGTGTCGAACCACTGCTCCGCGATCAATATTTCCATTACTAAACGTATAATTTGATCGTGTGATAGATGGCTCGCTGCGAGCCATTCGCAAGGCCTCTGGAGGCAACTCTGAATTCGCGATCACTTCATCGATGCGATCTATGCTTAGTAGATCAGAATACCGCTTTGGATCATCGTGTAAGCTGTGTAGAGATTTGTTTTCATGGAACTCTTCGAAAAAATGCTGACGCGTAACCCCTTCTAGCATATGTTTGAAGGCGTCATGCTCCCAAGGGTATGAACTCATAACAATTCCTGTGACTACTTTTCTCGAACGGGGTTCTTGATGGCAGCAGCCTTGTCGCTTGGAGCTTTAATAACCGAGCTTGGATTAGTGGGCTCTTTTGGCCGTGTATCCGTTGGCTCTACGACAGTTCCTCTTCCGTTACCGGCTGAGTCAGTTGAGTCTGAATCAGTCTTGCCGGTTCCACGTCCGCTTCCTACCGAGTCATTAGCATCTGAATCGGTGAAACCGCTTTCGCCCCGGCCATTGCCAACTGAATCGTTAGAATCAGAATCGGTCACCCCTGTTCCACGACCATTGCCAGCCGAGTCATTGGCATCAGCATCAGTTATCCCGGACTCGCCTCGGCCATTGCCGGCAGAATCATTGGAATCGGAGTCAGTAACTCCTGAACTTCCACGACCATTGCCTGCTGCGTCATTAGAATCGGAATCGGTAACACCACTTTCGCCCCGTCCATTGCCGAAGGTATCGTTGGCATCAGAATCGGTTACTCCTGAGCCTCCTCGGCCATTGCCTGCTGCATCATTGGCATCGGAATCAGTTGCTCCCGAACTTCCCCTACCGTTGCCCGCAGTATCGTTTGCATCCCCGTCGGTGACACCGGTACTGCTTCCACGGCCTCCTCCTATCGGGTCATTGGCATCGGAATCAGTTGCTCCCGAACTTCCCCTACCGTTGCCCGCAGTATCGTTTGCATCCCCGTCGGTGACACCGGTACTGCTTCCACGGCCTCCTCCTATCGGGTCATTGGGATCGGAATCCGTAGCTCCGGCGGAGGCACTGCCGGTGACGACACCCATGCTACCAGTGACCACCGTGCCAGAAACCAGTTTCAGAAAGGACCTGCGACGTAACTTTTTCTTGATTGCCATATCCATAGCCTTTATTAACTACTTATTACTCTCGAGAATATCATTGTTACTGAGCATTAATAAGTGGGTTCGAAATATTTATAGTGGGTTCGAATCATTTAGAGTGGGTTCGAAGCATTTAATTGGGATCAGTTTCTCATTGATTCGGTATTTTACAATTACAGTTTACGAAACCTGACTAAAAGCGAATTTGAATCGCTATCACTTTACTAGACACCTTTCAGTCATACAAAATGGCTATAAGAGAGGTGAATATGAGCAACAATCGATACACAGAAGAATTTAGAATAGAAGCGGTCAAGCAAGTAGTTGATCGAGGCCACAGTGTC
>JABJIC010000032.1 GCA_018661465.1 Gammaproteobacteria bacterium
AATTGATAAATGGAGAGAGCATTACAATAACGTGCGACCACACAGTTCACTGAATTATTTGCCCCCGGTGGTGTTTGCTGAGAGGGCAGCTTAGAATGAATTTCTCATCCTGCGAGTGGTACTAACTTAGGGGAAAGGTCAAGTACTTCATTGTTGTTCTTGAGTCTCACCGGCTAACTCCCTGCATATTTCCACTTAAGGAAATACGGTTGCTAATGATAGAGGGTAAAACTCAATCTGATAATGCGAGAAATGACCTGGAGAAAGGCGTGGTGATCAACCTTGATGAACAAAATGAGTACTGCAAAAAGGTTCGAAAAAAAGTGTGGTTTTCGTATGGGCTGATCTACTCAAATGACATTGCCAAGTTAGATTTCAGCATACCTTCTTCGGGTCACTTCGTTGATTATTCTACAGGTGGCAATTAATACTAGTTTGAGTGGTTCGATGCAGCTTTTATGGCGGGTATTATGGGGGGTAAATATAATAATTGGAATAAGTCATTGATATTTATGAAGTATTGGTGCCCAGAAGAGGACTTGAACCTCCACGACCTTGCGATCACTAGCACCTGAAGCTAGCGTGTCTACCAATTTCACCACCTGGGCATTTAAAACAGTGGATTTCTATGTAACAAATTCTATCTGTGATTGAGGGCAGACTTTCGTCTGCTGTTCACCACAACACCACCTGAGTGCAGCGAAAAAACAGCCAGTTTCCACCGGAGCGCAACTCTACCCAGAGTCCCTGAGGCTGTCAAGCCGCGAACTTGTCACAGACTTGTCATAAAAGAGGGTGTATACTTGCCTGCAATATCCCTCATGTACACCTTTAATGTCTAAATCAAAAAAACCACAAGATCCCTTCGCGGCACGCGAAGCGGAGAACTACGCTAATCCAATCCCAAGTCGTGAATTCATCCTTGAGCACCTGAAGCAGGTGGGCAAGCCGGTGAGCTATGAAAAGCTCTGCCATAAGCTGAATCTCACCGACGAAGACTCCATGGAAGGCCTGCGCCGTAGGCTAATCGCCATGCGTCGGGATGGCCAGCTCATGAGCAATCGCCGTGGAGTCTATGGCCTTCCTGAGTCGATGGATCTACTAAAAGGACGAATTCAAGGTAATAAGGATGGCTTCGGCTTCTTTATTCCTGAAGACGGTTCGGGAGATCTATTCCTCAATGGCCGTGAAATGGAGAAGTTGTTCGACGGCGATAAAGTATTGGCCCGAGTCGCTGGGAAGGATTCCCGTGGCCGTCGCGAAGGAACCATCGTCGAGATTCTGCAACGGCGATACGAACAGGTAGTAGGTCGTTACTATCGCGAGCAGGGATTTGGCATAGTCGTTCCTGATAGCAAGCGTATCCCTCACGAAATACTCATTCCCGATGCGCAAGCAGGCAAGGCCGAAGACGGTCAGTTTGTTGTCGCGGAAATAACCGAATACCCCTCCAGGCGCCGCAAGGCTATTGCCAAGATTGTCGAAGTGCTCGGCGATATTGCTACACCTGGTCTGGAAATTGACGTTGCTGTTCGCAGTCACGATATTCCCCATACATGGCCTAATGAGGTTGATCGAGAAACCAATAAATTTTCAGCATCAGTTGAAGAAAAAGATCTTCTCGGCAGAAAGGATTTGCGCAAGCTTCCATTCGTAACTATCGATGGCGAAGATGCAAAGGATTTTGACGATGCGGTACTCGCTCAGATTAATCCGAAGGGCGGGTGGACACTTCAGGTTGCCATCGCCGATGTTTCTCACTATGTGAAGATTGGCAGCGAGCTGGATAACGAAGCACAGGTTCGGGCTACTTCGGTTTATTTTCCTGGCTTTGTTATTCCCATGTTGCCTGAAAAATTATCCAATGGCCTCTGTTCTCTTAAGCCCGAAGTAGATCGTCTCACCATGGTATGTGAGATGGAAATCTCTCCTCAAGGCAAAACCACTTCCTTTAAATTTTATGAAGCGGTAATTCATTCCCATGGAAGACTGACTTATACAGAAGTCGCCGATATGGTGCAGACCGCTGCGAGTCCGGTTGAAGAAACCATACGGGCCAAGATGCGAGAGCGTTACTCATCGGTAGTCAGCGACCTCGACATTCTTCATGACCTATATAAAGCCTTAAGAGCAGAGAGACAAAGAAACGGTGCAACCGATTTTGATTCCACCGAGACTCGAATTGTTTTTGGCGAGAATAAAAAGATTCGTGAGATCGTTCCTGTTCAAAGAAACGATGCTCATCGGCTTATCGAAGAGTGTATGTTATGCGCAAACGTTTCCGCCGCAAGATTACTGGAAGACGCTGAGATTCCCGCTCTATACCGTGTTCATGAAGGGCCGAATCCGGACAAGCTGGAGAACTTGCGAGAGTTTCTGAAAGAGATGGGGCTAGCCCTTCCAGGCGGGGATAAGCCAACTCCAGGGGACTATCAGCATGTTATTAAGCAGATGGGAGATCGACCCGATCGTCACTTATTACAGACAGTAATGATTCGATCACTCATGCAGGCCATGTATCAGCCCGATAATCTCGGTCATTTTGGCCTGGGATTTGAGGCCTATACTCATTTCACTTCGCCTATTCGACGCTACCCGGATTTGCTTGTTCACAGAGCAATTCGATATCTGATTCGCAATTCTAAAAACAGACACATAGAAAGGCAGCCCACTGCGCCAGACCTTAAGAAGGGAGACATATATCCCTATGATCTAGCTGACATGGAACAGTTTGGTGCCATGTGTTCCGTAGCCGAACGTCGAGCCGATGCAGCAGGTTATGATGTGATGGATGCCCTGAAATGTGAATACATGAAGGACAGAGTGGGAGACGAATTCACGGCAACCGTGTCATCTGTCACTAGCTTTGGTTTGTTCGTTGAGCTGAATGATATTTATATCGAAGGGCTGGTTCATATCACCGAACTCAGTAATGATTACTATCATTTCGACCCTGTGCGGCATTGTCTGGAAGGAGAACGAAAACATGCTATCTACAGGCTCGGAGATTCGGTTGAAGTTCGAGTTGTGCGCGTAGATCAAGAAGACAAGAAGATCGACCTGCAGATGGTTGGAGTAAAACAAGATTCAGGAAAGCCGTCGGGCCATAAAGGCAAAGGCAAAGGCAAAGGCAAAGGCAAAGGAAAAGCAAAAGGAAAGCCAGGTAGAAGAGATAAGAACGACAAGCCCGGGGCAGGTGGTCACAAGAAAAAGGAAAAGAGCAACTCGCGTAAACAAAAGCCCGCAGAATCAAATCAGGAAAGTAAGAAGCCTAAGAAGAATCGGGGAAAGAAAAACGCGAACAAGAAAGCTGTCGCCCCGAAGAATAAAGCAGCCAAGCGGAACAACAGATCAAAAACTGGAGCTAAGCCTCCGGGTCGACGAACTGGAAAAACGCAGAAGTAGAATTCGGCTAAGAATAGCTAATAGAAAAATAAAGCTAAAAGAAAATGTCAGATCCTCAAGAAAACATAATCGGAATACATGCAGTGGCGGAGCTATTAAAGCAATCGCCTGAATCTGTTATTAGTCTCGTTTTTCAGAGTGGACGTGACGATCCGCGCTTAGCCGAGTTAAGAGCTCTTGCTCAGCAGCACAATATTGAATCGGAAGACATGGACAAACGCTCCATGGACAAAAAATTCGACGGTGTTCATCAGGGGGCGGTGGCGATCTCTCGAGCGGAATCCCGAACTCTTAGCGAAAAAGAACTTATCAGCCTCTTGGACAAACTGGATCATGATCCGCTTCTGCTGATCCTCGATGGTGTAACCGACCCCCATAATCTGGGTGCCTGTCTGCGAACTGCAGATGCTGCCGGCGTGGATGCGGTAATCATTCCCAAGGATAAGTCAGCAGGTCTGACCCCTACGGTGAGAAAAGTCGCCTGTGGCGCCGCAGAAACAGTAAATCTGGTATCTGTCACCAATCTGGCCCGCTGCCTGCAAACTCTCAAGGACAGGGGAGTTTGGATCATGGGTGCGACTGATCAGGCTTTCGGCACTATTTATCAGCAAGAGCTTACCGGAGCCATAGCTGTAGTCATGGGTTCAGAGGGTAGTGGGATTCGTCGTCTTACTCAGGATAAATGTGATTTTCTGGTGTCGATACCCATGGCCGGGCAGCTAAGTAGCCTCAATGTCTCGGTAGCAACCGGGGTTTGTCTCTATGAAGCGGCACGACAAAGGCGTTTTGCTGACAGTTAGCATGGCCAAGTATCGGTATTTCTAGCCTTTTAGCCTTTATTTACTTGCATCCAGCCCCGAGTTTCCCTAGAATTCCCGCTCTTTTTACCGGCGGTAAGGATTTAACCCCTTTTTTAAGGATTTAACCCCTATCCGCTCTACATAACTCCTTGTCTTACCACGCACGCAAGTGTTGGATGGAAGGCGAAACCCAAGAGGAGTCTCTATGAGACACTATGAAGTAGTATTCCTGGTGCATCCCGACCAGTCCGAGCAGGTCCCAGGGATGATCGAACGTTATACCCAGTTAATGTCTGAAAGCGGTGGCCAAGTCCATCGTCTGGAAGATTGGGGAAGACGTCAGTTAGCCTATCCTATAAACAAAATTCACAAAGCTCATTACGTCATGCTGAATATCGAGTGTGGCAGTGAAGCATTGGATGAATTGACTACTCAGTTTCGCTATAACGATGCGGTTCTACGTAATCTGGTAATCAAGGCCAAAGGCCCGGTTACTGAAGAATCTTTGATTCTGAAAGGTGAGCGTGAAGGCAAAGAGCGAAAGCAGAGAGCCGAACAAAAACGTAAGTATGAAGATGAGGCAGCAGCAACGGCAGCAGCCAATGCGGCAGCAGCAGCTGCAAAAGCAGCAGAAGCGGCTGAAGAAGTCGCTGAAGAAGCTGTAGTTGAAAGCGAAGCCGAACCAGCTGAAGAAGCTGTAGTTGAAAGCGAAGCTGCACCAGCAGAAGAAGCTCCAGTTGAAGAAGTTGCCGAAACCGAAGCAGCGACTGATGACGAGAAGCCCGCTTAATTAGCGAGCACTCTGTAAACTCACATTCATAGTTAGAATTTAAGACAGGATAAATATTATGGCTCGTTATTTTCGTAGACGTAAGTTCTGCAAATTTACCGCCGAAGGCACAAAGCAAATCGATTACAAGGATTTGGAAACTCTGAAAGCTTATGTTTCTGAAACTGGAAAGATTGTTCCTAGCAGAATCACTGGCACCAAGGCCCGATATCAGCGTCAGTTGGCAACAGCCATCAAGCGCGCTCGTTTTCTGGCTCTGATTCCTTACACGGATAGCCACCAGGTCTAAAGGACTTAACCATGCGCGGCCTTGCTGAATTCGTAATGAAGGGACGCAAACAGGCCATCATGGCAGTGCTGTTGTTGGGTTTTATTCCGATGATTAATTTGCTTAACCCGGTTGTTGTTGGCCTGGTTATGTTGCGCAAAGGCTGGAAGGAAGCAGCAATTGTGTTGGCCTGGGCAATTTTACCGATTGCCGCCTGGGCAGTAGCCGGCGACATAGTCCCGATGATTATGTTACTGGGAATAAGTGGATTGTCTCTATTACTCAGAGAATCTGAGTCATGGGAATTTACACTTCTGGCAGCGACCCTGATTGGGGTTAGCGTAGAAGTATATTTGAAATTGCAGCCGGCACTTCTTGATCTGATTTTGGAGCAAATGGAATTGTATGTGGCAGCCAGTAGTTTGCAGAATGTGCAGATTGCTGACTACAGAGAAACACTGACCAGCTTTATCGGCGCAGTTTATATGTTTCTCGCCATAGTCTCCTTGATGGCGGCACGATGGATGCAGGCAGCACTATTTAATCCAGGGGGATTCCAAGAGGAATTTCACGGATTAAGAATTGAGCAGAACGTGGCTCTGTTAATACTGGGGCTGATGGTACTGGCAAATCTGGGAATATTAATTCCGCAGACTTGGGTTTTGTACCTGATAATACCGTTGATGTTTTCAGGCGTTGCGCTGATACATTCGGTAATTAAGATGAAGAATTTATCGAGCATGTGGCTTGTTGTGTTTTACGCACTGATCATGCTTCCAATGATTGTCAATATGGTGGTTTTACTGGCCTTATTAGACAGTTGGTACAATTTTAGAGCGCGGCTGAAAGCAAGCTAAAAGCCAGTATAAGTTTAAGAGGACGAAAGAATGAACGTTATCTTGTTGGAAAATATTAATAATCTTGGCAGCATCGGTGATACTGCTTCAGTTAAGGCTGGGTTTGCGCGTAATTTCCTGTTTCCACAGGGCAAGGCAATTCCTGCTACTAAAACAAATTTGGATGATTTCGAAGGTCGTCGTGCTGAGCTTATGGCTGCACATGATGCCAACGTTGGTGTAGCACAGAAGCGTAAGGATGTGGTTGACGCTGCAGTGCTTCGTATAGAAGTTAACTCCAGCGCCGAAGGCCGTCTGTTTGGTTCTGTGGGCACACGCGATATCGCTGAAGCTCTCAACGCTGAGAAAGGTTCTGATGTGAGCAAAGCTGAAGTTCAGCTGCCTAATGGCGCTATTCGCGATTTGGGAGAGTATAAAGTTTCTCTGGATCTCGGATACGACGTGCAGGCTGAGATTACAGTAATTGTTGCTGGTCTCGATGCTGCAGCAGGCGTTTCCGCTGACGGAAGCCTCATCGAAGAGATTGATGAAGCCGAAGCCGAAGCCGAAGCCGAAGCCGCAGCAGAGGAAGCAGCTGTAGCCGAGGGCGTTATTGAAGAATTAGACGAAGAAGCGGTTGAAGAAGTAGCTGAAGAAGCAGCCGCTGAAGAAGATTCAGAAGACAAAGCTTAGAGATGGAGAGAAGCCTGATTTCAGGAATATAAACAGGGCTTGTGCCCGGTTTGAGATTAGCGGCTCAATGACCTTGACCTGCTGAACTTCATGAAGCACCATCTGTAATCCGATGGTGCTTTTTTTTCGCCTTATAATTGATCAATTGCTAGTGATAAATGTCCTTCGATTCGCCCAACAATCCCGGTAGCAACAGAGACATCAGCAATGTTGCTGCTCTGAAGCTTCCTCCCCATTCTGTCGATGCCGAACAGGCTGTTCTCGGCGGTCTAATGTTGGACAACACCGAATGGGACAATGTTTCCGACGTGCTGCAAGACATTGATTTCTATCGACCTGAGCATCAACTGATCTATCGCACCATGTTTCAGCAGAGTGAATCCAATAAGCCCATTGACGTGGTTACGCTGGCCGAATCCTTAAATGCCCTCAACGAGTTGGAAAGCGCCGGCGGTCTGGATTATCTCAGTGACCTGGCCGGAAACGCTCGAGGCACAGCCAATATTCATGCCTACGCCGAAATCATCACCGAGCGAGCTATCTTGCGCCGCCTCATCAGTGTGGCCAATGGCATAGCAGACAGCGGCTATAACACTGGCGGCAAGAAGTCTGCTGAAATTCTCGATGAAGCCGAACAACAAGTTTTTAATATCAACGATGATCGCCCCAAAGATAGCGGGCCGGAGTACATCGACCCCATTCTTACTGGCGCTGTAAACCGAATTGATGAGCTGGCGGAAACCAAAGGTGGTCTCACCGGGATTTCCACTGGCTATACTGACCTGGACGGCATGACTTCTGGCTGGCAAAAGTCAGACCTGGTCATCGTCGCCGGTCGACCTTCCATGGGAAAGACAGCCTTTGCCATGAACCTGGTTGAAAACGCGGTAATGAAGACCGAGAAACCAGTACTGGTTTTTAGCTTGGAGATGCCGTCGGAGAGTCTTATTTTTCGTATGCTGTCTTCCATTGGCAAGATCAATCAGACCAAGATTCGAACGGGGCAGTTAGCGGACAGTGATTGGAGTGGGCTTAACAACGCGGTAGCCAAGCTTAAAGGTCGACCGCTCTATATCGATGACAGCCCAGGTTTAAGCCCTATGGAAATGCGCTCGCGGGCCAGACGAGTTAGCCGTGAAGCAGGGGGCGAGTTAGGTATGATCGTGGTGGATTATCTCCAGCTCATGCAGATCAAAGGCTACGGCGAAAACCGCGTCGGCGAGATATCGGAAATTTCCCGGTCTTTAAAAGGCCTGGCCAGAGAATTTAGCTGTCCGGTTATTGCACTGTCTCAGCTCAATCGAGGCTTGGAGCAACGTCCCAATAAGCGGCCCGTGATGTCGGATTTGAGAGAATCAGGAGCCATCGAGCAGGATGCCGATGTGATCGCATTCATCTATCGCGATGAGGTCTATAACGAAGATTCGCCAGACAAAGGCAAGGCCGAGATCATTATCGGCAAGCAACGTAACGGACCTATTGGTACTGTTAACCTCAGTTTCCAGGGTGAATTTACCCGCTTCGAGAACTACGTCCAGCAGCGCTACGATGATAGCTATACCCATGAGTAGCCACGCTCATGAATGGCTACCACGTAAATAGCTACACCCATGAAAAAGCAGTGCAGTTGACCGAGACCATCCATGACCGAGCCGAGCGATAATCTAGTGGCAAAAAGAGCCTGGGCCGACATCGACCTCAAGGCCTTGAAGAAAAACCTTTCCCAAGCCAGTATCCGCTGCCCTAATTCCCGAATTATTCCTGTCATCAAGGCTAATGGCTATGGTCATGGTATGGAGCAAGTCGCTCGCGCCCTGATGAGTTCTTCCTCTCCTGTCGAAGCCTTGGCAGTTGCAACTATGACTGAGGTCCAGAGGCTTCAGAGCTTACAACTCGATGTTCCCATAGTCCTGCTGCCAGGTTTTTCCAATGCTGAAGAATTAAGGCAGTGTTTCGTACAGAGAATTGAGCCAGTAATTCATTCCCGTCATCAGTTGGACCTGCTCTATGAGGAAATGGACCGAGATAAGCTTCGAGGTGCGGGTCGAATTTGGTTGAAGCACAACACGGGAATGAATCGTCTGGGTTTGAATGAGAAGGATTGTGTTGAAGCTTTCAACAAATTACATGTCTATCCTGAAACGGAAGTGGTGTTGATGTCCCATCTTGCCTGTCCTGACCAGACTGACGATAAAACTGCAGTGGAGTTTACTGAAAAACAGATAAGCCAATTTCAATCCGTTCATGCAAAGCTGTCGGCAAGCAGCAAAACACCATTTAATTCGAGTCTGGCCGCTTCCGCAGCTATTCTTTCCTTACCTCAGACTCATTATGAATTTGTCAGACCCGGGATAATGTTATATGGCGGTTCTCCCATTGAAGATTTGACGGCGGAAGACATCGGTCTCTACCCGGTGATGACTCTGCGCTCCAGGCTGATAGCCATCAACGATGTTGCCGCTGGGGATAGCATTGGATATGGAGCTACTTTTAAGTGTGAAAAAGATTCTCGGATTGGAGTGGTGTCTATCGGCTATGGCGACGGTTACCCAAGAGCAGCAAGAAATGGCACTCCAGTATTGGTGAAGACCAATGGTGGAGCAGTGCGTACAGGTATGGCAGGCCGTGTCTCCATGGACATGATCACCATTGACCTTACTGGCGTAGACAATGCACAGCTTGGTGATGAGGTTGTGTTGTGGGGAGAAGGCTTGTCAGCAGATGAAGTGGCAAGTTGTGCCGGTACTATTTCCTATGAATTATTCTGCAACGTCGCCGAACGCGTGCAGTTTCAATATAGCGGCGACGGGTCGACTTAGTCTTATGGCGAAATCAAAAATAGCTTTTGTATGCACCGATTGCGGCAGCGAGTATGGGCAGTGGCAGGGTCAGTGTGCCTCATGTAGTGCGTGGAACACTCTCTCCCAGATTAACCTTGGCAGCAGCAGTTCGCCCGCGACCAAGGCAGACTTTCGCAAGCAGGGCTATTCAGGCGACAAGTCCAATGTGCAAAAGCTTTCCGATATCGATCTGCAGGCATTGCCCAGATTTCCATGCAGCATCGGTGAAATGGATAGAGTATTGGGTGGCGGCCTGGTTCCAGGCTCGGCGGTGTTAATCGGCGGCAATCCCGGAGCAGGCAAGAGCACCTTGTTGTTGCAAGTAATGTGTCAGCTGGCTAGTTCCGGCAAACAGGCACTCTACGTTACCGGAGAAGAATCATTACAACAGGTAGGTATGCGTGCAAAACGATTAAACCTGCCGGAAGACAATTTGAAGATGCTTGCGGAAACTAACGTCGAACAAATTTGTAAGGCGGCACAAGAGCACCAGCCCGAATTATTAGTAGTGGATTCTATTCAGGTAATGCACAGCGCCGATGTAGCTTCTGCTCCCGGCAGCGTTTCTCAAGTTAGGGAATGCGCAGCCTTCCTGATCCAATATGCAAAACAGACAAATACTGTTTTGTTTCTGGTAGGACATGTCACCAAGGATGGAAATCTGGCCGGGCCGAAAGTGCTGGAGCACATGATCGACTGCTTCATCATGTTAGAGGGTGGCAACGATTCCAAATACCGTATTCTTCGAGGCCAGAAGAATCGCTTTGGCGCGGTTAATGAACTCGGTGTGTTTGCCATGACCGAACAGGGCTTGAAGGAGGTCACAAACCCTTCAGCTATCTTTCTGGCACGGACAGAAGAAGATACGCCAGGATCTATTGTCATGGTGTTATGGGAAGGAACCCGGCCGCTGCTGGTGGAGATTCAGGCCTTGGTGGATGGGTCCCAATTGGGAAATCCTCGGCGCGTTGCAGTAGGCCTTGAACAAAATCGATTGGCCATGTTGTTGGCGGTCTTACATCGTCATGGCGGTCTTTATATGGCGGATCAGGATGTATTCGTTAATGTAGTTGGTGGCGTGAAGGTTACCGAGACCAGTGCAGACCTGGCCTTACTGCTTGCCATCGTGTCCAGCTTTAGGGACCAGTCCCTGCCGAAGGATCTGGTGGTATTCGGCGAAGTGGGTTTGGCCGGAGAGATTCGACCCGTGCCCGGCGGTCAGGAACGTCTGCAGGAAGCCGCTAAACATGGCTTCTCACGAGCCATCGTGCCCAAGGCTAATATGCCGAAGAACAAGATTGCCGGACTGGAAGTCGTTGGAGTCAGCAAGATTGCCCAGGCACTAGACGCTATTTAGTGTAGCCATGCTCTTTAATTCGGCGCCCGTCCAAAATCTGACCATCGCACACTATTCCTTATCGCTATTTCTCACCCCTATTGGGAACTCGCGGAAACCGTTTGCTCTGAAGTATGCCGAACTGACTTAGTTTGTATTCCAGTGTTGTTGTTAATACAGACAGTCCGTATTTGATTGAGCGTTGCAAATTAATTGACGAAGAGTCAGTGAGATATCGAGTAGGGCAGCTCACCTCACCCATCGAATATCCATGAGAAATGACCTGCACTAGCATCTGGTTGTCGAAGATAAAGTCGTCGCTGTTTTGCTCTAGAGGTAAGTTTTGCAAAATCTCAGAAGAAAAAGCCCGGTAGCCACTATGATATTCCGAGAGCTTGAAGGGAATCAGAAAATTCTGATACGCTGTTAGAAAGCGATTGGCGATGTACTTATAAAGCGGCATGCCTCCCGCGCGCGCTCCTGTCCCCAAAATTCTAGAAGCTATAACACAATCATAAACTCCAGAGGCAATCATCGACGCCATGGCAGTGACCAGCCTCGGATCGTATTGATAGTCAGGATGCACCATTACTACTACGTCGGCTCCTAACTCCAGCGCCTTGTTGTAACAAGTCTTTTGGTTGGCGCCATATCCCTTGTTTTCCGTGTGACTGATAACCTCGGTTCCGTGCAGATTCTTTGCTACATCGATAGTTCGATCTCTGCTTGCATCGTCGACAACAATAATATGATCAACTATGTCATGCGGAAGAGCCTCGTATGTTTTTTCGAGAGTCTTCTCGGCATTGTAAGCAGGCATTACAACTACAACTTTCTTTCCACTAATCATGGGGTTTTACTAGCTCCAGTGAAAGTACGGCTCCCTTGGAGCACAAATGTGATAGTAATAATTCAAGTAGGGCAGGTACCAACAGAATTACTAATAACGGCGAATACAGCACTAATATAATAAAGCTCTTTAAGCTCAAGCCAGACTTTAGCGTTTTATATAGATGGTTCTCTGGCAAAAATGGTATAGCATTTAGGGCGCTTTGAAAAAACCCATACAAGTTTTGATCAAAGGAAAAAGTTTTCGTTTGAGAAGCTTTGAATCCGTTTCGCTCCATTAGTTTCGATAACGAAGCCGGTGTGAAATGCGCTAAATGACGTGGTATATCAAGATGGAACCAATGAGATCCAAAAAGCTGAACTTGAATGCTTCCAAAATTTGGAACTTCGATATATAGCTTCCCATTGTCAGTCAGAAGCTGGTGTATTTCTGCAATTGTTTTCTCGGGATCATCCAAATGCTCCAGCACATGCCAGATTACGATTATGTCGAACTGACGACCCGTAGTGATAAGTTCTTGCAGCGACATAGATGAAACATCTGGCAAGCTATCAAACATTGAGTCACTTCTCTCAATGCCCAGTACGCTGTGTCCCTCGGCTCGAAAACCGTCCAATAACACGCCTCTCCCACATCCAAAGTCCAATACATTCAATACTGAGCTTTTATCTCTATTTCTCGCGAGTAGTTTGCGAGCTCGATTGCGTCCTGCCAGTCGCGACCAGGCTTCTATAACGGGGTTAAATTTCACCTTAGTCGATGTGTAGTAATTGTCGTTGTAGATCTGGGACATTTCACTGGCGCTGGGTATCGGATAGGTCTGAGTGAGGCCACATTTTGTGCAGCAGTGAAGTGATCGCTGGACTTCCCCAGTGTCGAAGTCAGGCACAGGAAACAAGGGTTCCAATTCAGGTTCCTCGCAGTTACAAATCGATTCTTTCACGCGCAGTCGTCTCTAGTCGATGGAATTTAAATACTATGTTTTTCATACTCTCTTTGTAGAAGAACCCATGCCTGTAGTTAGGTATAGATTCAGGTGGAAGCTAGGAAGCTTCTCTGTTAGTAGTCGATTTTCACGACGAATTCTACAACCGAGTCAATTTCTTCATCCCTGCCATACTTGACCCTCAAGTCTTCCAAGATAGCCAGTGACTTTTCCCTATCGCTATGCCCGTACGCTTGAGACATAAGCAATCTCGCTGGGAAAAATACATCGCTATTCGGTGGTACCAATTCAAACATGGAAATTGCATTTTCTAATTCGCCACGCATAAGCATCAGATTGCCTACTCCCATTATTGCAGGGGGGAAGTTCAGTTCCAGCTCTAGGGCTGTTATAAAATATTCTAAAGCCTCATCATTTAGGCCGTAAGCGAGGAAGCCAAACCCCGCGCTAGTTATGAGCCCAGGATTTTCAGGATTATTTTCAACTCCTAGAATATAGGTATTCAAAAAGCTTTCAGTATCTCCCAATTGCTGATGGACAGAAGTAAGATTTACATAAGCCCCTGGTCTGTGAGGATCAACATCGATGGCCATTTCAAAATATTGCTGGGCCAAAGGGTAATCTTCCAAGGAGAGGAGGGCATACCCTAAATTATTGGAAATTGTCACAGACAAATTTGGATAGAGGCGTTCTGCAGAGCGCCAAAGAGTTATGTCATCTTGCCAGGTATTTTTATACTGATGAGTGTTAAAAGAGAGTAGACCAGCCAATACGGTGAATCCCAAAAATGCAGGAATACGAAAACGCTGGTTGGCATTGAGCATCTTACTCAGTCCATATGCAGCTAGGATGTAGAACCCAACCATTGTTAGATAGGTGTACCGATCAGCAAATATTTGATCTCCTACTTTAACAATGCCAATTACAGGCGCTAGCGTGATCAGGAAATACCCAACGAAAAGAGTCGCTACTCGTTTTCCTTTTCTAGAATAAATAAGCATTGGCAGTAACGCTAAAGCAAAAACTAGAACAATGGCTAGTTGCCAATAGTCCAGAATGGACATGCTCAGAGTTTCCATCGGATAGAACGGTGACAAATTAATTGGAGCAACTAGAGAAACTACATAGTGTTCTATAGCCGCCACACTAATCGCTAGTCTCTCAAATAGAGTGGGCTGGTCTACCCTGCCTACTTCTTGAGACAGCAAAGTAACAGCGGCTATCAGGACCGCAACCATGTGGTAGTGGAGCTTTTCGATTATGGCTATTCGAAACCTTGCTTTAGTGGCTCCTTCTCCGCTCTTTTCATTCCATCGATCCAGTAGCGTAAAGTCCAGTAATACCAGTACGGCAGGAAGTGTGATTGCCATTGATTTAGACATAATCGCCAGAATAAAGAAGACAAATGGTAGGAGTTTGGTTTTTAGCGACGCGGAGTTCTGCTGACAGATATAAAAGATCAGTGCTAGAAAATAGAAAAGAGCAGACAATAAATCCTTTCTTTCTGCTACCCAAATTACGGATTCCGCTCGATGTGGATGCACACAAAAAAGGATTCCAGACATCAGGCTGGCAATGAAAACCCTGCGATCTGTTAAGTCGCCTAATTTAAAGGAACTTCTATCCCCTTCACGCAATAATAGAGAGAGAACTAGCCCAGATAATAAGAAAACCAGAAAAGAATTTGCCCCATGTAGGACTATGTTGGTGTTTTTGTAGCAGTTGGCGTTCGTTTCGCAGAAATAATACTCGGGGATATAACTTAGCCAAGTCAGCGGATGCCAATTACCAACCCTGGGTTCGGTAAAGAGTGATCGAACGCTATCGAGTGATGGGTTGGTAACCCAGTTATTCTCGGTGATGTACGGCTCATCATCCCAGAGCAGAAGCTTATGAGAATCATTGCCTGAATAGCTGGCCCAGGAAAGAGCCAACATTAGCAGTCCAGCAACTAGAAAAAATTTGTACTTGATGAGGATTGATTGCATATCAGGGAAGTAGGCACATAGCCCGACTGAATGTCAGAAATTCATTCTCACATATTGTGGTAGCGCCAATTAGCATCCTTCACCTCAACAGCCAGCAAAGCGATAGCATATCACGACCCGATCAGTGCGCGTGGGACCTGCATAGCATTTATAGAGGTCGAAATTGCCGGCAGCATGCGCTAGACCGAGCACTCGATGTTATCTAGTCCGGTGCTCGCGCAAAGTCTGCTCTGATAGTCTTTGATGCCCAGTAATAATGCAGTCCGCACCAGCAATTCACCAACACCGTAATCGACATGGCATAACGTAGTGCGTCATCGCCGTAGCTTGGCGTTAGCCAATCACTTACATAGCCGGTGAGCATTGGGCCAAGTCCTAATCCAATTAGGTTAAGCACAAATAGCAATACTGCAGATGCCATTGCTCGCATGCGAATACCCACTAGGAAATGGGTAGAGGCAATACATGGAGCGAGATAAAGGCCTCCAAAGAAGACCGGTATAAAATAAGAGAAAGCAGCTGAATAGCCATCAGGCATAATCAGGAATGTATTCAGTGCGAATGGAATTGCCGCAATAGTGGAGATAAATGGTACCCAGATATACCAAGTCATGTCTCCAGTCTTATTCGACATTCTGTCTGACATCCAGCCACCGAAAAATGTTCCGGCCAAGCCGCCGATGCCGGCAATCATGCCGTAGTACCAGCCAACATCCAGAATAGGCATGCTATGCACGCGGCCCAAAAAAAGCGGCATGAAATTTCCTATACCATAGGTCACGAAGGCATGGAGCGCACAGGCAAAAGACAAATGTCGAAAAGATTTTCTTTCCCAGAGAAAGCCCATGACACTGAAAAAGCCCGGAGGAGCAACGTCTTTTCTCGCCTCAGCCATTCCCCGTGGTGGCTCTTTAATGACGAAGCGCACTAACAAGGCGAGGAAGATACCCGGCATGCCGACCACTATGAAAGCTGTTCGCCAGTCGAAGTATTGCACGAGATAGGCGCCGCCAACGGTTCCTACCAGAATGCCGCCGTATACTCCGAGGGAGTATACCGACAGGGCGGTCGCGCGCTGATTAGCGGGGAAAATATCAGAGACGATAGAGTGAGCAGGGGGTGAGCCACCGGCTTCTCCGATACCTACACCAAAACGGGCGAGAAATAATTGTCCAAAGGAATTTGCGAGACCACAGGCCGCCGTCATCACACTCCATATAGTAGCTGATATGGCTATAACATTTCTTCGATTGCTGATATCTGCCCAGCGAGCTATTGGAATGCCGAGTGTTGTGTAAATAAGCGCGAAGGCCAGCCCGGATAACATGCCGAATTGACCATCTGAAATATTTAAATCTTCGATGATGTACGAAGCGAGTATATTGATTACTTGTCTGTCGACAAAATTAGAAACGTAGACGGCGGTGAGGATGCCGAGAACGAGGTAGCGATAAGCGGGGTTTTTGTAGGCTTCTATGATGGACGCTCGTTCGCTATCCATCTCAGTGTTTTCTGCGTCGCTCACCGGGCTTTCCATTGCAGGATCAGTCGAGCTCATGGCTTTTTCCTTGATTCTTATTGCTATTGTTTTTACCAGATAAGCTCTCTATGAGTCACCCGTCGAACATCTAATCATTTATTCCTGCGACAGTCTATGAATAAGTACCGCGCTTAGTTTGGCTCTTTCAACCAGGGAACTGACTCGGCCCTGCTCTCTATTGGAATGGGCACCGGTACCGGCACTTCCCAATGAGTCGAGAGTAGGCAGGCCGGCTGCTTGGGTGAGGGACCCATCAGTGCCACCTCCGGAATCACCAACCCCAAGATTCTGCCCCAGAAGGCGACCGATGGAGATGGTCTTATCCAGAAGATAGTCAGATTCTTCGGTAGGAATTTTTGGTGGACGATGCAAATTGGTCCAGCTCTCAGTAGAGAGCTCTCCAGAATCGACTGCGTAGCTGAATACATTGCCGAAGATATCCTCGAACTGATCTACTGCATCCAATCCCTGTTGAGGCTCGGGATAACGAAGGTCAACCAGTGCTTCAGCGCAGGGAGCAATCGTGTTTCTGGCTTCACCGCCGCTGACCACGCCAACGTTAACAGTTACTCCAGACTCGTAGTCCGTCATGCGTTCGATTTCGACTATCTTATAAGCCAGTTCTTTGATGGCCGATCTACCAATCTCATGAGCTCCGCCGGCATGGGAAGCTTTGCCGTGTACAACGAAGCGTGCCTGCCCCAAGCCTTTACGCTGCCTAACCAAGCGTTCATTGCCGGAAGATTCATACACCAGACCGTAGTCGTGCTGCGGAGCTTGCTCTTCAAGATATTTTCTTGAGGAAAGCGAGCCCATTTCTTCGTCGCTGTTCAATAGTATTGATAAGTCTTTAGTGTCGAGGGCATCGAATTCATTGAGAGCCTTCAAGGCGTATAGCATAACCACCAGCCCGCCTTTCATATCAGATACACCTGGGCCATACATGGTGTCACCTTCACGGCGAAATTCCTGAAAGGGGCTGTCCGGTGGGAAAACGGTATCCAGATGGCCCATCAAAAGAAGCTTCTTGCCACTTCCTGGACTGCGGGCTAGAACATGATCCGCGACATCAACCGTGTAATCGCTTCCCGGGCAGCTCGGCATGTCTATTTGGTCCCCGGGGAGAGTGGAAATTGAAAATCCTAATTGTCGAAGCTCTCTGCTGAATATTGAAGCCAATTCATTTACACCAGCCTTGTTAAGGCTGCCGGTGTTAATGTTGGTAATGGTTTCGAGCATGGAAAGCATTTCCTCTTCCTGATCGTCCAGCCAATCATTGAATTGACTTTCCTCAGCGCTGATCAGGGGCTCGATGTTTTCCTGTGCAGTGGCTGTGGCAGACAGTGAAGAACCAATAAGAAAGAAAGTGAATGCCAATAGAGTAGAGGGGGTTGCGAATGTTGAGAGTGCAGACCAGACGATGTTGTTATTCTTCATAAGATTAACCAAAAAATCATATTTGAAACCGGACCCCTAATATAAAGACTTCCTGTCACGGGTTCAAAGCAAAGAAGTAGGTATTTGAACGAATTATGGAGTGCCCACGGGTATCAAAGTCTGCTTTGTGTCAGCTGCGGTCATTGGAATGAGCAGACTGCTTCGGCGTCAGAAATATGCGGAATCGAATCAGCTCTCAATTCCAATGACATATTCTCAGAGGTTATGCGTATCCAAATTGATTTGTTTGTTACGTGCCGAGTTATGCACAATAGTTATCTCGCTGGTCTAAATTTGAATAAGTGAAACACGTTCAGTCTGTCGAAAGTTCCTTCGCTAGTTTTCCAGGGCTCGTACTGAAATTCTTTGATCGCACGAAGAGCCGATTCATCAAACACGCCAGCTGGCTCTGAATCCTCAACGGTTGGGTCAAGAACTGCACCTTCGTCAGTCAAGGAAAATCGTAATAACACCCAGCCTCCGATTTTTTCATTCTGAGCCTCAACTGGGTAGCTGGGCGCAGTAGTTGAAACCGGTATCATCTCTTCATTTGCGATCTGGGTGATGGAGGGCCTTCTTTGGAGAGCCCTTGGGATTCGTGATTTTACGGCTGCATCATTCAGAGATATTTCTATGTTTGGAACTTCCATTTCCGCGCTTTCTGACAATTCAAATCGGAATATGTACTCAATGCCGCTTACATCCTTAGCTACGCCATTTTCAATATAGGGATTAAACCGAAATTCTTCAGCCGCCTCGATAGCTGCCTGATCAAACGTAACCATGGGCTGAGAATCGCGGACGTTAATATTGCTTACGCTGCCTTCTGACGAGACATCAAATGAAACCAATACCCATCCTTCCACTTCCCGGATAATTGCTTCGCTTGGATAATCTGGGGCTACATCTGTTATGGGGAAAATCTGGACTTGTTGGTCTTGCGCCCAGGTAAAGGAGGCTAGTAGAAATGGAAATAGTAGGAATAGAGGTCTCATAGTTCTTACTCGTAGGCTATTTATCCTTCTCGGCTATTCGCATGATCATGGGCGAGTCCTTTTGCCTTGATTGTTATGTGTTGACCAAAATATAAATAATACCTTTAACGCAGGCCTGCATTCGATGCTGAATAAATTTCAAGAACGCGTTTGAGTCCCAAAAATATTAGTTCGAATCGTCTTCGAAATGTGCGTCTGGATCCATACCATTGCGAATCTTTTCCATTCGTTCTGCGTGCCTAAAATAGGCTTTTGCACCCCTTAGAGCGAAAAACCCAAATATCGCTACAATTGGAATAAGAACAGATAGTACATCTGCGGTTAGTAGTTGTGATAGCCAGTCCATAATAAGCACCTTCAAAAAAACCAGATGACAAATGGGTCATCCACCTAATGAGAAATTAATTTCTTAACTAGTTCAATGAGAACTATTTTCTGGTTTCAATTATATCTGTGAAATTCTCTATGCGTCGTCATCTTCGGCTAGTTGTTGGTCAATTTCAAAAAAGTACGGCAGTAAATCGACTATGTTTGGCCTGGTAGAGTTTTTGAGTCTATGCTCGTCCATCGTCTCAGTGAGATTGCTTGCCAATATTATTTTGTATTGTTGCCACCAAACTTCTCCTCCTGGAGATCTTATGAGCATGGAGAAATAATTGATCCATGGCGCAAGTTGGTTGTATTCAATATTGTTGTGTTGATGTTGTTGAATCATGTTTTCGATAAACAACGCATATTGGCTCATTATGTAATTGAAAAGACGTTGATCGTTCAACTCTAAATTCGCGAAATCACTCAGCCCATCGGCAAATACTCGAATATTCTCTGGGTGCTCAATAAATGAATTTCTTTCAAGCTGTCGCCACTCGGCCAGAATGGCGTCGAATGTGGCAGCCATAGTAGCCATTGAACTTTGACGGATTTGTACTCCAAGAAAAATTAGCGTCGCAATCACGCCAAATGCTCCTGCGATCTCGACAACTGCGCCTATAGCTTCCCAATTCATGTGAGATTCCTGGTTAGAAAACTTAACGCTCTAAGCGCTTCCTTTTTGATTTTTTTGATATGTTTCGTTAGCACATTATTCCCAGATCGTATTGAGTAGGGCAAGAAATACATTGGCTCCAAAAATTAGTATTGCTAGAAACCCAAAAACGAATAGGCTGGACGAATAGGGTAGAAAAATTCCTAGACCGCTCAGAAGAACCGCCGCTTGAAGAATTGTGGCAAGCGCCAGTATAGGGTATGACGCTTTTGGAAATTGTATTTTGTATCCTTGTTTTCTTGATACAGTCATCCAATAGGCTAGCAGCCCTAACGCCAAAATACTGTATAGGGTCATTGGAAAACCCCATATTACAGCAGGTGAATCGGACCACTCTGACAAAGCTGGAGGCATTAAGGAAGTGACAATCATTCCGAAAGATAGGACGACAAGAAAGACTATTCGAGTTTTCTGATCATCTCTCCAGGCTTGACCTTCGCGTTGAGAAAAAGCGGCTACAAGGCCGGAGAACCCTGCTAGACCTATAGAAATTTCAGCTATTGCAAAAAGTACGCTTTGAGTGTCCATGCTATTCTCGCAATTAGGTTCAGATCAAAAATCAGTCACATAACGCCCTTAACAAAGAGAGCGCGTAGCGCCTCTTCATGATTTGTTTGTTATGTGTCGGTCGATGCCCAACTGTCGCATATTCATTCTGAGCATTGAATGGCTTTGTTAGGTGAGTGACCTATAAAAGCCAAAATTTTCCAATCTTCCGAAACCTTTGAGAATAAATATGTGCCAGCAAAGTTCTCGAGTAGAGTGCTACCATCCGATCTTTTGTAATCTGCAATAGTGCTCAATAACGCGGAATTTTGGTTCATTACACATATGCTTAGTTGCTTAGTTTCGATGTGGTCAAAACCGTCAGCTTCAAAGAATTTGCCTATAGCTCCAATTGCGCTTTCCACATCTGTCTCAGTTGACCATAACTCAACTTGCCTACCATTGATTGAATAGCTCGGAGGGGAGTAAATTTCATTCGCCACTCTATCTGGCCGACTATCTTCTTGAAAAGACACATATTGGTCATAGGCCAATGCTACTTCTTCTTTGATGATATCTTCAGCGGACTGCTGTGCAAAACTCGATATGCTAAAGGCTGATAATATAATACCTGCAATTACACAACTTGGCTTCAAAGAGCGATACATAGTTTTTTCCTAAGAGCACAGTATTCGAACATTAGTATTGTGCCCGAAGTGTCGAGACACATAACATATTTATATGTAGCCAGCGCGGTATTTTCCTCCGCTTGACCCCAAGTGTACTCGCCAAGTCTTTCTTTTCAACCAAATAGTTTAGAAAGCCTCTTTGGTTAAAAAAATTGGTGAATAGAGAGCCTGATCAGCCTCTGATAAACAGCAATTAGTATATATGAGGCCATTCTGGATTTAGGGGATTTATTGAAGATGAAGAATAAGGTGTGCTGAAAAGAGTGCAGTAAAAGAGTGTTGTTGTTCCGTCAGAGGAGTATTGAAACTGGTAGGGATTGAGCGGGTGCTTAGTTGGCTCGCCGACCGCTGCGAAATTCCATTTCCTCGGTTTGGCCTGCGGCATTCGTGTAACGACCTGGGCCCTCTCTCTGGCCGCGCATCCAGGGACCGACGTAACGATCACCGTTGGCGAAATAGTAAGTGCCCTGGCCATGGATCTGGTCATTCTGGAAACCACCGTCGAAGCGATTGCCGTTGACGAAGGTGAATTCTCCTCGTCCGTCCATCTTGTCGTTCTGCCACTGGCCTACGTATTTGTCTCCGTTAGCCCATTGTTTGGTGCCTCGGCCATGTTGCTTACCGTCACGCCATTGCCCTTCATATCGATTGTTATTGGTCCAATAGAAAGTTCCCTGACCCGTACGCTGGTTATTTTGAAACTGACCCTCGTAGCGATTGCCATCGGCCCAGTGAAAATTGCCTCGAGTACGTTCGCCGGCTCGCCACTGACCTTCGTAACGATCTCCATTATCGAAGTAGTAGTTGCCCTGACCTTCAAATTGATCCTGTTGCCAATTACCTTCGTAACGATCTCCGCTTAGAAAGTAAAAAGTGCCGCGGCCACTCTTGCGATCACTCTGATAATTGCCTTCATAGCGTTCACCGTTGGCCCGATAGAGCGTGCCACGACCGTTGCGTTGCCCACTTCGGAACTGGCCTTCAAATCGATCACCATTGGAAAAGTAGTAGGTGCCGCGGCCATTCTTCTGATCGGCAGCAAACTGGCCTACATAGCGGTCCCCGTTTTTCAGAGTCAGTGTGCCTGTGCCCTGAAAAGAATTGTTTACACATTGGCCTTCATAGCTGTCGCCGTCAGTCCAGCGATACAGGCCACTGCCGCTTTCGCAGCTACCACGAATCCAACCGTTTTCGGCAGCTGTGGCTTGGCCAAAGGAGAGTAGCGCGATGCAAAGGGATGCGGTGTAGAATGAACAGCTGAGGATGGCTTTCTTCATAGTAACTGTGTCTGACTCAGTAGTTGCTCGGTGAGAGCTCAATGATTGAGAGCATTCAAGTAAATCGATTCTATCCTAATCAAGGTTTCGTCATAGGAACCATGTCGCAAATTCTGACCTTTCTAACGAAATAATCTGAAATCGGGTCGACTGGAACCGGGGCTAAAACTGTCCGAGAAGAGTACGCGTTTGCCTATTAGCCATCCATCATCGGTCTTTTCCCAGTAATTTCGATAGATTCCGCCTCCGCTAATAAATGCAGCTCGGTCTTGGGCCCTTTGATGAGTTATTAGCGCCATATTCTCTGTGACGGCATTTTCCTCAGTAAGTTCCAGAAAAACCAGTGCGGAGAAGTGATGCCTGGTCTGTCGGTCAGCCAACCGCCCCTGATGGGACTGTCTTGCATATTCGCCTATAGCAGCTCGACCTTCCACTCGGGAGCCTTCAACGAAAGAGCCTGCAAGCCATCTTTCCATGATGCCGTCTTCGGTAAATAGCTCGGTAAATCCTGTTGAATCCTTGCCGTCCCAGCGATAGGAGTATTGAGCCAGCTGTTCGCCTATAGCTAGTTTATTGATGATGTCAGACTCAATATCAGCAAGGCTATTATTGCTAAACGCGATCAGCAGCAAAGCAAAGAGAAGATTGCATGGAGCCTGTGAAGATTTCAATATTGTCATAGTCGCCTAGATTATCAGAGCTCGCTTCAACGGAATACTTTCAGCTTGTCAGTTATCTGTCAAAAATCGTGTCCGGTTACGCTGTAAACCAGAATTCAATTTCAGCAGTGTCTTCAGCGAATTCGGCAGCATGTTCTTTATCTGCAGCCACGTGATACCACTCTCCCATTGAAATAATCTGAGTCTCGCCGTCCATGGTGAGCTTTAACTCACCTTTGGTGATTACTCCGACGTTTTCGGTGTCGTGGCGGTGGGGCTCAATGCTGGTACCGGCGGGGTAGGTGGCGAACAATACATCACAATTGCGAGCCTCCAATTTGTAGGCTTCGAAGCGATCACTGAATTCGGGCAGATTTCGTATTAACTCGGGATAGTATCGATCCAGTGCCATTTAATTCTCTCTTTTCATCTCAAGGTGAATGTAATAAAGAAGCAGCAAAACAAGCTTTAAGTCTAAGTGATATCCCTGATATTAGTAAGGAATGACTAGGTTTCCGAGGATTCTAGTTTGCCTTCCGCAGTCTCTGTATGTGCTGTGAATATCCAGTGTTCTCCTGAAATGCCGCAGATTAGGCCTTCACCGTAGAATCACATCGGAATTTCAGGCAATTTTAGGTAGTATTGGCAGTCTGTGTGTTTGATTTGAAAGAAAAAGCTGACTATCTAGATCAGTTGAAGCAGTAAGAAATCTTATAAATACTAATAACTGCTAAATATAATCAGGTTTACCTTGGCGGGTGAATCCTTGAGGAGCAAGACTAATGGCTATAGGCGCAATAATTAATCTCATACTCTTTGGAGCTCTTCTGAGCCTGTTGTATCAATTCAGCAAGAATGAAGTGATGCCATTATCTCGCCGCGTATTTATTGGTCTGGTTGGGGGCACAGTATTCGGGTTCTATCTACAATTTGTATTCGCCGGAAATGATGCAGTCATGGCAGATACTCTGGAATGGACTAATGTCGTCGCCAATTCCTATGTAGGTTTGCTGCGCATGATCATCATGCCTCTGATTCTAATCACCATGATCGCCGCAGTACTCAAGGTCGAAGAAATTAAATCCCTTGGCAAGATCGGCGGCACTGTCGTCGGCTTGCTGATCTTCACAACTGTAATTGCTGCCTTAATTGGTATTTTGATGGCTACAGTTTTTAGTCTCGACGCTGGAGACCTGGTGGGTGGTGCCAGAGAATTGGCAAGAGCGGAAGCGCTGGAAGCGAGGCAGGGCAGTGTAGCCGATCTCAGTCTTGCTGAGTTGCTGGTGAGCTTCATTCCTACTAATATTTTCTCTGATCTATCCGGTGCCAGAAGCATGTCTATTATTGGCGTGGTGGTTTTCGGATTGATCTTCGGCATAGCCGCTCTTCTGGTCAGCGAAGAGGATGCTGCCCATGGTCAACGCATCAGAGATTTCGTGGACACTACTCAGGCAGTAATCATGCGTCTGGTGAAGATAGTCATGAGTCTGACTCCTTATGGGGTTCTGGCTTTGATGACTCGAGTAATTGCTACCTCTGATGGTTCAGCGATACTTAACCTCATTGGTTTTGTGATTGCCTCCTATATTGCGATTGCGCTCATGTTCGCCGTCCATGCTCTGCTGATAATCATGTTAGGCATGAATATCAAAACCTATTTTCAGAAAGTGTGGCCGGTGCTGACATTTGCCTTCGTTACCAGAAGCTCCGCTGCCACCATACCGCTTACTATTCGTGCGCAGATTGAAGAGCTTAATGTGCCTGCACCAATCGCAAATATCGCCGCATCGTTCGGCGCCACAATTGGCCAGAATGGCTGTGCTGGAATTTACCCAGCCATGTTGGTAATGATGGTTGCGCCGACCATGGGTGTGGATGTGGATTTCAACTTCATTCTTAGTCTGCTGCTTATTATCGCTATCGGTTCTTTCGGAATCGCTGGAGTTGGCGGCGGCGCTACCAATGCTGCGCTAGTTGTACTTCCCGCTATGGGGTTTCCCGTCACCATTGCCGCTCTGTTAATATCTATTGAGCCATTAATTGATATGGCCCGAACAGCGCTGAATGTTAATGGTGCAATAACCACCGGAATGCTGACCAGCCGCTTTCTTGGCGAAGATGCCAAAGTGCCGGAAGCTCCTGTGGTGGAAACAGAATTTCAGGAAGGTTAGAGAACAGAAAACCAATAGACATTAGATTGTTCGAATTGATGTATTAAATGAATGAGGAAAACGAGACCATGAGTAAGATTAAAAAACCAGTTATCGTAATATCAATGGTAGTTGCAATAGTTGCCGCTTTAAGTGTGGCAGCCATAGCTAACGCGGCTGAGATTGTTCGCACAGGCGAAGGCAGAAACTTCTACAACAATATTATGATTCCGGCGGGTGCTGAGACCCTTTACCTGAGTGGTTCTGGCGCAAGTCAGCAAGCAGATGGCACCTGGGGTGATATGAGGCAACAGACAATCGATACATTCAGCTCATTCCAGGAGACGCTTGAATCTCAGGGCTGGTCTCTAGAGGATATCGTTCAGGTTCGTGTGTTTGCGGTAGCTGGTGCTGACGGAGAGTTGGACTTTGCTGGTTTCAACAGTGGCTACCAGGAATTCTTTGGTTCCGATATAAATGCAATGAAGCCGGTTCGTTCTTTCGTACAGATAGCAGGTTTGGTTGTGCCAGGCTGGTTGCTTGAAATCGAGATACGCGCAGCGAGAATGCCTGACTAGTTACGCGCAAAAACCATTTACAAAAAAGGGTTGCCGTGGAGATAAACATCTCGGCAACCCTTTTTTTTTGTGCCTGGCAGTTGAGGCCAAACAGTTAAAGCAGTTTAGAGTTCCGGCATGCTGCCTATTCGAGCAAACACTTCAGCTACAATCTGCAGATCGATCAGGAACTGATCGACGGTCTTGAACTCATTTGCATTGTGGCCCGTATACTTTAGATCAGGCATCGCAAGTCCGAACTGCACCCCGTTAGGAAGGTTATGAATTGAAGTGCCTCCCGCTGATGAGCCAAACTCTCGCGGCATTTCCAATGTCTCAGTTGCTATGTCCAGCAAAGCGTTGACCCAGGCACCTTCCGGATTGCGATACATCGGTGCGCCGGCGTTATAGCTGAATGACACATCAATATTTGAAGTATCAACCCAGATGTCGAGCTTGTCAGTGATTTCTGCTATCAGCTGATTTGGCTCTCTGCCTACAGGTAATCGAAGATTCACCGCCAAGCGCATCTGCTCCTGGTCAAGGCTAATGAAAGTTAAAGCAGTTGTAAGTGGGCCCATGAATTCATCGGCGTAGGCTATATCCAGAGAATTTCCAAGATAGTCCAAGCCCCAATTCATGGAAGCATACTGGGCAGCGTCGGTAATGTGATTGCTTTGAAAAATACCTTCTTCTTTTAAGTTGTGAAGAAAATCCAGCATTCGAGATACCGGGTTTATGCCGGTCTCAGGCTCGGAAGAATGTGCTGAGATACCGACGACTGTTAATACAACGGCATCGTTTTCAGCTACGGCTTCTATGTTGAAGTTGTCACCGTTACTCGCTTTGTATAGGGCGCCATATTCATTCAATTGAGAAACCAGTTGATTCGACTGGCTAGTTTGAATTCGAACTACAGATGCAGCTGGTATCTGGTTGGTAGCGAGACCACCCGAGATGCTAAGAATTTCTGCGCCTTCCCCCGAGCTTGCGCGAACCGGGAATTGCGCCATTACCGTACCGTAACCTTTCTCGGCAATAACCACTGGATAGCTTCCGTCCAGTGCGATGTTGTATTCCGGAACAGGGTTGTTCTGAAAATAATAGGGTATAGCCGTCGATGAAGTTTCTTCAGTGGTATCTACCAAGAGCCTAAGGGTTCTTGCTAGTGAAAGCCCTTCTTCCTGAATAACCTTCATCGCATAGAGTGATGCCACGATACCATTCTTATCATCTTCGGCTCCGCGGCCATACAGTCGATTCCCAATCAGATTGAGTTCAAATGGGTCGAGTTGAGTACCGTCAGGCAATATCCACAAGTCAGGATTTACCGGCACTATATCGGCATGGGCATGAAAGCCTACTAATTCTTCACTACTACCTTCCAGAGTGATTTCATAAACACGATCATCAACGTTGCGGAAGCTAAGTCCAAAGTCACCGGCAATACGTCCAAGGACTTCGGCGAACAGGCGAAATTTAGGGTTCTCGTGTTGTTCTACTCCCTCAACCTGAGAAGTGTCGATTGCAACCAACTGCGACAATGTTCCAAGCGCTTCTGGGCCATACTTGAGGCGCGTATAGACTCCGAGCAAGCGATATAGTGTTGTACTCTGCTCAGCATTCAGTGAATCACCAGCAGTATATGCCTGGGCGACTCCTTGCGTGGTTGAGCTTCCGGCACCTGAGCCTGTTAGCTGTTCAAGAAAGTCTGTAAAAGTCTCGAAACTGGACCGGCCGAGAGCGCCATATAGTTGGTTAATTTCTTGTCTGTCGAGATTGGCCGCTGCGGTTGAACTCAAGCCAAGTAAAATCGAAAGAGCAAACACAAATGAAGAGAATTTCTTAAGGTAGAACATATCAGGGTTCCTGGAGTCGTGAATCCGTCAATGATAATCGATTTTTGGCTTAGGGGCTCCAATTCAATCCGGAATCAGTAATTTCATGCCATTTGGATGTTGGGTTCTGCAGCTTTCGGAGAATTGGGCGCGAAGCGGTCGTGGCCTTGAATAGCGGTCGTGGACTTGAACCAGGATAAACTTTATTCTCCTTAGTATTGATGGGAGGCTTTGGAGAACTTATGTTTATCCGCATACCTAAAATGCTCAATGAAGAAAATTTAAAGCTAGCGGATGAAATGATTGCCACCGGGTCATTTAATGATGGCTCGGCATCCACTGGAGCTCCGACCCAATCAGTTAAAAAGAATTTGCAGCTTGATCTTGTAGATCACCCTCAGAAAGAAAATTTTCTGCGCATGTGGAGTGATATTTAAGTTCAGCGCTCGCCATAATTAAATAAAGCATCAACAGCCAGGTTCAAGCTATGAAACATAAACTGCTATCACTGCTATTCATTTCCCTTCTCTGTTCTTCGAGTAATGGGGCGTCGAGTAATGGGTCTTCGAATAGTGCGCAGTCTGAATTTAATGTTTTCGAGGCAAGCATTCAGGAAATCCAAACAGCACTTGAACAGGGCAGGGTGAGTTCCGTTGATTTGGTTCAGCAATATTTGCAGCGTATCGATGCCTATGACAAAAGTGGTCCGGCACTCAATGCCATTATCCGCATAAATTCTCAGGCCATGAAACAAGCCAGGATGCTCGACGAGGAACGCAGCCAGATCGGCCCTCGCGGTTTGCTCCACGGTATACCGATTATTCTCAAAGACAACTACAACACAGTGGATATGCCCACCACCGGAGGTTCGGTTGCTCTCGCAGGGTTTATTCCCAGTAGTAATGCCAGTCAGGTAGATAAGTTACTGCGTGCCGGGGCGATCGTTCTGGCAAAGAGTAATCTTCATGAATATGCCTATGGCATAACAAGCATTAGCTCGATTCTCGGTCAGACACGGAACCCCTACGACACGCGGCGAGTGCCTGGAGGTTCCAGTGGGGGAACCGGCGCAGCTATTGCGGCGAGCTTCGCTGCTGTTGGCATGGGCTCCGATACCTGCGGCTCAATTCGCATTCCCTCAGCGTTTAATAATTTGATAGGTCTACGTCCCAGCAAGGGAGTGTCCAGCATTTATGGAGTGATGCCCTTATCCCATACTCAAGACGTCGCTGGCCCTTTGGCGCGCAGTGTGGAAGACCTGGCAATTGTGCTGGATGCAGTTGCAGGCTATGACGCTCGAGATGAAGCTACCGAGATTATGCAAAATATTTCACCGCTGAATTTCCTCGACAATTTGGACTCTAGCGAACTTGAAGGTCTTCGCCTGGGTAAACTCGAGAGTTATTTTGACAGGGCTTCCGCGCCTAGCCGCCGCGTCATTGAAGAGGCTTTGGATTGGTACGAGCAACAAGGTGTTGAAATTGTTGAAGTGGAGATTCCTGAGCTGGGAAGCTTGATAGCAGCGTCAGCTCTTATCGGCCATGAGTTCCAAATAGATTTGAATCAGTATCTTGCTCTCTTCCTCAGTGAAGAGGTCTTGAACTTGAATGACATCGTGGACCTTGGTTTGTATCACGAGGCAGTGGCAGGCGCTCTGGGAAGAAGCCGTAGCTCAGTGTTTAATGAAGATGCCTACCGAACAGCGGTGGCGGCGCGAGGCGATCTGAGACTAGCCATCGAACAGGTATTCGCCGATCAAGATCTCGACGCAATTGTCTATCCACCCATCGCGGAGACTCCGGTATTTACCGGTGAGAATCAGCCGGGGAATAACTGCAGCATTAGCGCAAACTCGGGTCTTCCGGCATTGTCTCTGCCAGCGGGATTCACCGACAATGGATTGCCCGTGGGCATGGAATTGCTTGGCAAGTTCCTTCAGGACCCGCAGTTGCTGTCTATTGCGGCTCCCTACGAGTTGGCGGCGAGCACTCGCAAAGCGCCATCATCAACCCCCTCGTTGATCGACGGTTTGCCACCGGAGGCAGACAACTTTCAAGCAAATTTCCAGCAAGGTGGAGTCTCAGTGCGAGGGCAGTTCAGCTTTGATGTGCTTAGCAATTTATTCGAATACGAAATTGAAGCTACCGCTCAGAACACGGCAGAGATTTATGCACTTACCTTGCTGATTGATGATGAAAGCTTCGAACTAACCGACCCAATAGTGCTGAACCTAATGGGCCCGGATAGTCAAAATGGCTCTGGCTCCTATTTTATGAGTCCTCAGTTTCGTCAGGCATTTTCAGAAGGGAGGATCTATCTGAAGGTATTTGCCGAAACATTTCCAGCGTCTGGTATAAGCCAGATTCTGCGTTGATAGCCCCCTAAATTGGATTGCTTAATCAAATGGCTTAATCTAAGCTGCTCGATCAGGCTCTGATTCTAATAATAACTAATAGCTCGACAGAGAGGACGATGGACATGGCTCGCTCCCTTTTTATAAGAACAAACATAAGAACAAACCAAATCAAAAAATTGAAAGAACAAGGAACGATTGGTTTTTTACAAGCTTCCTTGGCTTCCATTTGCTTGGCGCTTTTCTTAATGCCACAAGCAGCCTCTGCCCAGACAGAGTTGGATTTCAATTATTTCAAAAATGAAGTTCAGCCAATTTTTCTCGCCAAGAGAGAAGGCAATGTGCGTTGTGTTCAGTGTCACAACCGCACCAGCAATCTACGATTGCAGCCTCTGGAAGACGGGCAAATGTTCTGGACTGATGAACAATCCAGATCGAATTTTGAATCGGCGAGTCAGTTAGTTTTGCCCGGTGAAGATCCATTGATGAGTCGGTTTCTTACCCACCCTTTGTCAGTCGATGCGGGGGGCGATCCTTTCCATGGCGGAGGGAAGCATTTCCACAGTCAATTTGATCCAGAATGGCAAATCATGGCTGATTGGGTTGCAGGTGCGACAGAGCGTCGAACGCCCAGCGGCACAGTTATCAGAATCGTCCAAACTAATGCAGCGGGTGATAACTCTACTATCATTGATCCAGTAACCAATGAAGTTGTTGGTCAAATCACCGACATTGAAATCCCACATGGCGTCGTCGGCTCGCCGGACGGTTCGCAAATATATATTACCAATGAGGCAATGCACTCTCTGGATATTGTCGATTCGAGAACCTTAAGAGTTAAACGCCGTATTCATGTTAGTGGCCGACCCAATAATGTGTCAGTGACCAGCGATGGACGAAAGGTCTATGTAGCTATAATGGAAATGCCGGGCGCTATCGATGTAATCGACGTGGAGAAAATGGAGAATGTGAAAACCATTGCCACCGAAGGTGCTATTCATAATGTATACGTAACTCCGGACAGCCGTTATGCGGTTGGGGGCTCCGTTCATACCAGTTTTATTAGTGTCATCGATACGGCAACAGACGAGTTGGCATGGACTCTTGAAATGAGTTCTGGAGTTCGCCCAATGACTTTTAACACCAACCCCGATGGCTCAACCAAAAACATATTCGTTCAGCTCTCAGGTTTCCATGGATTCGCTGTTGTGGATTTCGATAAGCGCGAGGAAGTAACAAGAGTTGAGCATCCAGCCGTTCCTGGCGAAGAGGCTCATTTCGATGGCTTGCAGGGCGCTCCGGCTCATGGTCTTGGAGTATCACCAGACGGCAAGACCTTATGGTCCACCAGTAAGGTTTACAGTCATGCCTATATCCATTCATTGCCGGACTTGAAAGAGATAGGTCGGGTATTTGTTGGTCAGCATCCTGAATGGGTAACCTTTACCCCCGATGGCAGCAGAGCCTATATCGGTGCAGCAGGGGATCATGTCACCTACTCGGTAGACACAGCAACTATGAAAACCATTGCACGAATTCCGGTAGGTCAGGTGCCAAAGCGTCTTGCTACTGTACAGATGGCAGTGGACTAGCTCGTTAAGTGCTGTTTAGGAGGTCGGTCTTAGGGAATGATTACAGTTGAAGTAATGCTGTAGTCACCGACTTCGCCATTGCTGAAACTGGTTACGCCGATCCAGTATGTTCCTTGCTGCAGAGTTTGTTCCAGTCGGGAATCGGAATTTCCATCAGTGACATCATCATTTTGCAGGAATATATTTCCTAGTACATTTCCAGGTAAGACATCCACTAACATCAGATGCGTATCAAACTCAGAAGACCTCAGGTCGATGCGTAGATTAGTTGGATTGATCACATCGAATTGATAGAGATCGATAAACTTGCCTTCGAATACAAAATCCACCTGACTCAAGCCGCCGCTGATATTCGGGTTGGGATTTATTTCCACGTCAAGACCAAAACCGGATGGCACTTTCGCAAAAGTATTTTCCTGTCCGCTAGAGCTTGAATCTAGAGAGACAGAGTAGCTACCTTCCTCGTTATCACTGCCGCTGCTCACACCTATCCAGTAAGTACCAGCTTGAATATCTGCAGTCACTCGAGCATTGGTGCCGCTACCTGAATTGTCATCGGTGAATAGCCAGTCTGCCAGTATGTCCTGAGTGGATGAAATTCGTGCCAGATATAGGAATGGATTTAACTCACTGGAGTCGAGTTGAATATCTACTTCACTGTCGTTTTCGAAAGTGTACTGATAGAGATCCAGAAATTTATTGTCGAATTTTGCATCGCTACTACTGAGGTTGCCGGAGAAGTTCAGTGAATTACTGGGTCCGCTGAGGCTTGAATTCTGCGGCAGAATGACATCGATACCATGAACCGTACTCTGACTCGATTCGCTACCATAAATAAAGTTGGCACCGTTGATGTCATCCTGTTGGAGAATATCGAAGTCCGTTACCAGTGCTTGCATGATAGCGACTTCGTCTTCTTCATGATTCAAACCCAGGGCATGCCCCAATTCATGAAGAGCAACTCTCTGAAAATCGATAGTGTTGTCAAAGCGTAGAGGGCCGGTGTAAACATCCCAAGGCTCAGCTTCATTGAAGACGATGTCGGCATCGCTAATGAAAAAGCCGCCTGTACATTCAGTATTGATGCAAACACCTGCGGTTAAGGTTACTGCCAATACATTCTCGTTAAACTCGGTTCCGCATATCGTCGAAGTAAAATCGATTCCTGTTATGTCATCCCCGAATAGATCATTTCCGCGGTCGTTACACGGATCGATGTAATCGTCTACGGCGAAAAATTGAAATGCAGTTGCATCGGACCAACTATCCATAGCTCGAGTGAAGGCAGACTTCCACGATTCTCCTGATGGAGAATTTCCAGAGATACCTACATGAAAAGTAGCAGATCCTGATTCCCAGAAATTTTCTGAAATCTCATAGGATTGAGCCATTGGTGCTATCAATAGAAAGAGGAATAGAAATGCGAATGGAAGAGTACGGGACAAGAATCAGCGCTCAATTATGCCGAGTATTTGGGCCTTGAATTGCGGAACGCTTAGAGCGCGATCAATTCGGATTGGGTTTGAGTCAGTTGAAACCCCGGCGGCAACGTCACTGTCTCCTTCGATAATACCCTGAGGTTTTTTTATGGCAGAAGGGATGGCTGCTACCGATTGTACTTGAGTTACTGGCTTGTCATCCGCGGTGGAGATGCGGCGATCACCATTATCGTCGACGATGACGAAGTGACCCTGAGACCAGCCAATCAGTGGATTAATTAAGTCTCGGCTGACAGATTCCACGAAATAGATTCCCTGCTCACCGTCTTCGGGAATTCTGAGCCCGCTTACCTGTACCACCTGGCCGTTAAATGCCCCGCCCATGAATTTGAGCTCGATGCTGTCCGCATCATAATCGCCTTTGAGAACATCATTGATGGCAAAGGTGACATAAGTGCTGATGATACCGCTGCCACTTTCCTGTCTGGTTTCTCTGAAGACTACCTCGCCCTCGAAAATAAATTCGGCATCAAGGGCGACTTGATCGATGTCCATCCCGAGGATTGTTGTGGCGTTGCTGGCCTGGAAGGCGAGCAAGAGGCAACAAAAAATGCAAAGTTGTTTCATGGATAATCCTTCGAAATGCAGTTCATAGCATCTCTTTGAGCATGCGGATAAGTATAAGTCAGCTCCATATACAAGGACAGGGAAGAGCGGCTTATTCTTTCAATACTGTTACTTCGAACACTCTTGCTGCTACTTCGAGCACTCGAACTGTTACCTCCAACACTATTTTTGCTGCTTAAAAACCTTTTCTTTCATTACTGATTCTTCCAATACCAAGAACGTGCAACTACCCAATCGGATGACAAGCTTTGCTGAGGTCGAGCGATATTAGCCTTATATCACTAGTTAGCTTCAATCAGGCTGGTATCAAGGGCTTGGCGGTAGTATTCTTATTTCACGATAAGGCTCATTAATTACAGAAAAATAATAAGATGCAGTCAAGCAATTTTGCCAATATAGTCTCTGGCGCTCTCATAGCCTTGGTTAATATCTCAGTTGCGATATCCGTAGCTGCGCTGTTATTTGCCCAGACTGACAGCAGGCTAATGGTGCCTGGTATTGCCATTTTGTTAATCGGTACTTTCGTTACCGGTTTGGGCGGTTCTCTCTTTAGTGATCACAAAGCGGTAATCTGTTCCCCGCGTAATGGTCTGGTTCCGTTATTTGCAGTTATGGTCACCAGCATCTACGCGAGTTTTGGTAACCAGTATTCCATAGGCGCCGAAACAACGATCATCGTTGCCATCATGGTCACCACCATGATCACCGGCCTGTTTCTCCTGCTGCTAGGTCGAATGAAAATGGGCAATCTGGTTCGCTACATTCCCTATCCAGTGACCGGCGGCTTTTTCGCGGGAATCGGTTATATTTTCATTCAAGGTGGGTTAACTGTAGCTAGTGGTCAGGAATTTAGTTTAGCCGCTATTCGTTCTCCCGAGTTTATTCAGCTGATTACTCCGGCAGTAGTGCTGGCGCTATGCCTCATCATAGGCAAGATGTTTCGTGATAATCGCCTGTCCGTGCCGGGCATCCTCTTGCTGTCCATCATGATCTTTTACGGAACTCTCGCGCTCGGTGGAATCAGTAGAGAAGAGGCGGCACTGCAAGGCTTACTTCCTTCCATAGAAACTACCGGTTCCCTTATACCGGTTCTGAATCTTGATTTATTGTCGGAAGTGAAATGGATAGCTATTTCGCAACAGCTCGGCGGCATTCTGGTGGTGGCATTGCTCAGTGCCATGATGCTGTTACTTGATGTATCTGGAATTGAGCTGATTTCTCGTAAAGATCTTGATCCTGACCATGAACTGGAAGTTATGGGCATGACCAATATGGCGAACAGCATGGTAGGTGGATTTCCCGGTGTTCATGATGTCTCCGATACGGCGTTAGTGGACCGTCTCGGTGGTAAAGATAGACTGACGGGGTTTGTCTACGCGGCTTTTGTAGGGGCAGCTATACTCGCCGGTGCCGAGTTTATGGAAATCGTGCCGACCTTCCTCCTCGGAGGTTTGCTTATCTATCTCGGTTTGGAATTTCTGATCGATTGGTTGTGGAAAGCCCGAGATGAACTTCCTATGTCCGATTACGTCGTAGTCGTTCTTATCCTGATTGTAATTATTTTCTCCGATATTTTACAGGGAGTTACTTTCGGGTTTTTCGTGGCGATTATTCTATTCGTGATTAACTATTCAAAATTGAGTGTGATCAAGATCGAAACAAATGGCAGCGACCATGCCAGCAATGTTGATCGAGACCTTGAAACCCGCGAGCTTCTCAACAAGGAAGGCAATCGTGTACTTATCTTGATTTTGCAAGGGTTTATTTTCTTCGGCACAGCCGACAAATTAATATCGGCTATTCGTGACAAAATTAAAAACGGTGAAGGTGAGCAATTCGATTTCCTCGTTCTCGACTTTCACCATGTTAGTCAGCTGGACACATCAGCAATCGTTACATTTTCCAAGTTGGCTCAGCTGAGTGAGAGAGAAGGTTTTCATGTGGCAATTTCGGGCGCAGATGAAAAGTCTATTAAGCAGTTGGTCAAGCACGGCTTCTTTACTTTTGGAAGTCAGAAAATTGAAAGAAACTATAAGGAGCAACTTGATACCGCTATGGATTGGGCTGAGAGAAGAATACTTTCCGATCTGAATTTGAATTCTGAAGATCAGGATTTAGGCCTGTCCGAGGTGTTAAGCCGAATAGCCTATGAAGAGGCTGATGTAAAACTACTGTCTGACTTCTTTGTGGTTGAGAAGCGGGCAGCCGGAGACTATCTGTTCAAGGAAGGGGATAAGGGTGAGTCTCTATACTTCGTAGGTTCAGGCACTGTGATTGTGGTACTCAAAGTGCCGAATCAGAAGGAAAGAATTCTGCGCAAATACAAGGCTGGTGCGATTCTCGGTGAGATGGCTATTTACACTGGAGACAGCCGTACGGCTAGCGTCAGGATTGAAAAGGATGCGCAATTGTTCCGGCTGGATAAAGAAAAACTGGAAGAGATGTCCAGAAGATTTCCGGCGTCTACATCAGCCCTGCATACTTATATCGTCCGCGTTCTGGCTGAACGTCTTGGTAGAGCGAACCGAAATTTGAGTAGATACATTTAGAATCTGCTGCCAAAATATTTCTTCGGTACTTTTTCTTAGATTCAGTTTCCGATCGGCTTCCCAAAAAACGTACTCAGAAAAATAAAGATGGCTGATCTGCAGCTTATTCAGCAACCAGTAAAAGAACTACTGGGGTCATTTCGCTCCGCTTGAACCAGTCTCCATCGATGCGAAGCACCGTGTCGCCAGCATCGTTGAGCCGCAGTCTGCCGAAAAAATCCACCCCGATATCAGGCAGCCTCATTTCCAGATTGAGACCCCTAAGAGTTAAAGTTTTCACTGGCATCCCGTACACGCCCTCATTACGGTTAGTAAGAGTAGCGGTGTACTCGCCATCTTCAACCACGAATGTAAACGCTATCTTCATGGCATCGGTACCGATGGCAGTACTTCCTTCCCAGGTGCCGACTAGTGTTGGCCTATTTGTTTGAGCCAGAGTTGTGCCAGCACTCAAAGAGACCAGAGTTAGGATCAGAAAATAGAAAGGCAGAGATAAAGAGAGGGAAATTATTTTTTTCATGGAATGATGGTATTTCACAGTGCATGACTTGTGCAAGCCAAACTAGCTAGTCTTTTGATATTAGCCAGGCTTGATGAATTTTTTTGCTGCGCTGAAAGTCCTTATCGAGGCTGGCGTGTGTGTAGTCTTTAATGAGCAGCTTTCCCAGCTCTTCTGTGTCCATCTTGAAGTTACGTTTGTTTGTGGAAAAAATGAGTAGGCCATCCTTGTTGAGCTTGTTGACAGCATTTTTTATTAGAGAAACATGATCTCTCTGGATATCCAATACATTGTCGGTACGTTTGGAGTTCGAAAAAGTGGGAGGGTCGAGAAAGATGAGATCGAATTTGTCTCCGTTGTTTTCTAGATATTCAATGCAATCGCCACGCTTCAGCTTATGGCTCTGACCGCCAATGCCATTGAGACTGTAATTACGCCGGGCCCAATCAAGATAGGTATTAGACAGGTCGATGCTAAGACTCGACTCGGCACCTCCTAGTGCAGCGTGCACGCTCGCCGTTGCCGTGTAACAGAACAGATTGAGGAAGCTTTTGCCTTTGGCATTCTCAAAAATGAATTTCCGAATGGGTCGGTGGTCAAGAAATAAACCGGTGTCGAGATAGTCGTGGAGATTGATCCACAATTCGGCTGAACCTTCTCTGACTTTGAAAAAATCCTGACTTCTGTCCTGAACTTGATATTGCTGTTTACCTTTCTGCCGTTCGCGGGTTTTTAGAATTATGGATTCAGCAGGGATCTCAAGTACATGTTGCACCGCATTCTTCGCCTGGTGTCTGCGAGTTTCTACTTTCTCCTGAGGAATAGATGAAGGCGCCTGATACTCGGCCATGTGTACCTGCTCGCCATAGAGATCAATGGCGAAAGCATATTCGGGCAAGTCAGCGTCATACAGGCGATAACAGCTAATTCCTTGCTGTCGAGCCCATTTGCCGATGGTTTTAAGATTTTTTTGCAAGCGATTAGCAAGCATTTGGGTGGGGGCGTCCAGTTCCAAAATATTCCCTTCGTTTCTAGACTCAGCCATGAATTAGTATCGCCAGATATTTGCTTGCAGTGTCTATCGTGGCAGAATGCTTGTAAGAACACTTCTGCACTTTGAATTAAAAACGAGAATTGTACATATGGAACAAGAACTAGCACAAGTCACGGAACTCTATAATTTGATCGCGGCTTACTTGGTCACCTATAGCTTCCAGATATTCGGCGCAATAGTCATCATGATTATAGGCAACTTTCTCGCACGTCGCATGGGGAATGTGGTTCAAGGGATGGCGGAGAAGAAGGGTCTGGATATAACTCTCAGCCGATTTTTTGGCAGCTGTACACGCATCAGTATTATATCTGCAGCCGTAATTATTGTCTTACCCAAGCTAGGAGTTCAAGTTACGCCGTTTGTCGCGGCCATCGGTGCTGTCGGTCTCGGCGCGGGTTTAGCCGTTCAGGGGCTACTGTCTAACTACAGTGCAGGCCTTAGTATCATATTCACTAGAATCTTTGTCGTCGGTGACACTATTCGGGTACAGGGTGTTTTCGGTGTTGTGAAGGAAGTTCATCTGGGCTTTACCACGCTGACTAACGAAGATGGCGAGCTGATAACGATACCTAATAAGCATATTGTCGGCGAGATAATTCACAATTCCCAAAGTGATACGGTTTTAGAATTGGCTATTGGCATCGCCTATGGCAGTGACCCGGAAGCGGCAATCGCTGTCATAAAATCGAGCCTTTCGGAATTAGATGGACTCAGTAGCGAGAGAGAGGTTCAGGTCGGTATCGATGGTTTCGGTGATAGTTCAATTGATCTAAGTATTCGAGCGTGGGCAAAGACTGAGCAATATTTTGATATGCGATATCAAGCGAATATGCTTATTCACAAGGCACTCAAAGATAGTGCAATCGAAATACCATTTCCGCAGCGGGAAGTTAGAATGTTGCAGTGAGGGTTGGCAGGGAAGTTACGAATAGAGACTTATCGATTTTCCGATAAGTCTCTTAATCGATAGAACTTCTAATCCATAGAACCTGGATCACTATAAGTCTTCGCTTTCCTCAGACTCTTCATATGTCGGTAGTCGATAGAGATACACGGTAACAGACAATCCAATTACGCCAAGCATTACACAGAGAATTTCTCGATCCACAAGCCAGCAGGAAAAGCCCAGGCTAAACCAGAGCATCGCGACGGCTCGCAATTTTATACGTCGTGGAATTCCCCTCCCTGATTCAAAATTCTCAATGATAGGCCCGAAATAGCGGTTCGATATCAGCCAGGCGTGTAGTCGTTCCGATGAGCGGGCGAAACAAAAAGCCGACAACAGCACCAGCGGTACAGTTGGCAATAGCGGAAGGAATGCCCCAATTACTCCCAGAAGAAGAGAAAGAATTCCGGCCGTGATCAATAAGCCGTGTTTGATTCGCGTAATCATGAATTGGCGATGCCTGTACTCTCTCCCTAGCCCTATATATCCAGTATGGTTTATCTAGACAAAGCAGCTAATTGAAAAGGCTCAGATCGATGATGTCCGCCATCGCTTTATAACCCGCATCATTGGGGTGTAGGTTGTCCTGTGTAAAAGAGGGCAGGATGCGGGCTGGATTGCTCGGATCCTGAACTGCCTTTTCGAAATCGATAACGCCATCGAATTCTCCGCTGTTGCGGATAAAGTCATTCACTTGCTGTCTCTCTATTTCACCCGCTGCTGTGAAGTATGCGGCGCCTTCAAAAGGTGTGAGTGTGGCACCGAAAACTTTTATACCGTTGGCATGGGCTCGCGCAATAATTTGACGGTAACCGGCGATGATCTCACCTGCGGAGACCGGGTCTCCTCCACCCATGGATGACATTCCTATGTCGTTGATGCCTTCCATCAACACCATATGGCTTACATCACTGAGTGCCAGTACATCTCGCTCAAAGCGCGCTTGTAGATTCTGGCCGAACAGGGTATTGCCCTCAGTGGTTACCTGATTGCCGCTGATACCCGCATTGACGATTGCAAATTTATTGTCTGGAAATTCGGAATACAGTCGGCGGGCAAAATGATTTGGCCATCTATTGTTGGTGCTGGCGGTAGATCCCCAGCCATCGGTTATTGAATCGCCCACGGTTGCAAAGGCACTAATAGATTCCTCGGCAATAACGTCGATAGCTGTGAGTAGAGCCCAGGCGGGCGTTTCCGTATCCACCGGCAAGTCTCTACTTGAGGCGTGATTGCCCGCCGTAGATATATAGTTGTTCTGGTTTGATAGAGCGTGAGCCGTGAGAAAGCCAGTGTCTTGTGGCAGATAAATGCTAACGGCCAAGTTACTTAATTCGGGTACTGCAAACTCCAATGGGTCGCTCAGGACGGTGGCTCCGCGAGCAATAGTAGTTTCGCTCATGCCTGCAAACAGAACTTCTTTTACACTACTGGCAACAATCGAGCTGCCTTCGCTATGGAGAGCAACGCTCACGGCACCGATTTCCATTGGGCCGTCACCGTGGTAGTTGGAAAGGCGCAGGCGAATACTGTCACCACCTATACTGGTGTGGGTCACCAGACGGATTGTTTGATCTTGCAGGTTTGCCCCGTCGCTATCGGCTTCTGGAAGAGTGCTGGGGCTGGTTGCCCAAGTGGTGACCCAGCGAGGGTCACTGTGATCCTGAGCCAGACCGGCATTGTTGAACATGGCCAGACACAATAGAAGACTAAGAGTTCTGTAGTTGATCAATTTGTGATTTATTCTCATTTGTATTGGTTCCATGATGATTCTTAAGGTATTCGTTTTAATAATTCAAATAGCAGTCCAACTGATAGCTCAGTTTATACTTCAGCAAACCATCAGAGTAAATCGGAATTTCTCCGCGCCACATACAAGCTGGTAGAATGGGTGAAAACATCTGCTCGTCAGATCAAGAAGAAAGAATCAGGAATTATTATGGAATATCTACCCGCTATTGAAATGGAATGGCCGAAAGACCTTGAAGTTAATGCCTCTGTTATCTGGTTACATGGCCTCGGAGCCGATGGCAATGACTTCGCGCCTATCGTCCCCCAGTTGGACCTGCCGCAAGATTTTGCTACTCGATTTATCTTCCCCCACGCGCCTTCAATTCCAGTGAGTATCAATAATGGCTATGTCATGCCTGCCTGGTATGACATTAAGCAGATGGATGTAGATCGCCATGTGGATGATGAGCAGTTAAGACTATCAGCATCCCGAGTTCATGACCTGATCAACAGAGAGATTGAAAGAGGAGTGGATAGTAGCCGCATTATTGTGGCCGGATTTTCCCAGGGTGGAGCAGTCGCCTATGAGGCAGGATTAAGCTTTCCTAAGCCTTTGGCAGGAATCATGTCCTTATCCAGTTATTTCGCCACCGCTGAAACTGTACAGATCAATCCTGTTCATCAGAGCATTCCAATTTTGATTTGCCACGGAAGCCATGACCCCGTGGTTAATGAGTCTCTTGGCCAAAAGAGCTTGGAAACCTTGCAGAGTAGGGGCTTTGAACCCGAGTACCACAGTTACCCCATGGAGCACTCAGTATGCCCTGCTGAGGTAGTAGATATCGCCGCCTGGTTCAGTAAAACCCTCAGTTAATATCCGTCCTGGATAGCAGTATGTAAGAAAGTGTTGACCTTAGAGTAGACTCTAAGCTTATACTTTGGACTATTGAATGAACAGAGTCGAATGGGCAGAACCCTCTTTGGCTCAATCAGGACAGTAATCCATGCTCAAAATTAGCGAACTAGCAGCAAAGACCGGCCTCACAGCCCACACCCTCAGGTTCTATGAGAAGAATGGCTTGATTAGCGCCAGCAATCGAAGTCCAGCCGGCTACCGCTACTACACTGAGTCTGATGTGCGTCGAGCGGAATTCGTTAAAACGGCTCGCAATATCGGTTTTTCTCTAGACGATATCAGTCAGCTCCTCTCAATCAGAGTAGATAAGACTAGCCACAGTTGTCAGGAAGTCACAGACATTACCCGACACAAGCTGGACGAAGTTAATGAAAAGATAAAAGAGCTTCAGTCCATGCAGCAGACCCTGAATATATTGTTGGACAGTTGCTGCGGTGGTCCTGAACTCGCCACCCAATGTTCAATTATGGAAGCCCTCGATGAAGGGGAAGTAAGAAATCAGCGAAACAAACACAAGAAACTAGAGAAACAGAAGTAAGTTCAGAGCCGGAGTAAAAAACGATGAATCTTTTAGGTATTTTTTGGAATTTGTTAATCGAGAGTGCGCCATGGTTGTTAGTGGGCTATTTGCTTGCCGGCATTATCAAGCAGGTTATTCCCAGTGAGTGGGTGCACAAGCAATTGGCGGAACCTGGTTTTCTTTCAATAGTGAAAGGTGCCTTCATAGGAGCTCCTCTGCCCTTGTGTTCTTGCGGAGTAATCCCCACTGCATTAGCAGTGCGAAAGGCAGGGGCTTCGAAGGGTGCCACTTCTGCCTTTTTAGTAGCAACACCAGAGACCGGAGTAGATTCAATTTCCTTTTCCTATGCAGTGCTGGGTCCTATCTTTGCAATCGCCAGGCCTATAGGCGCTCTCACAAGCGCAATTCTCGCAGGTGTGTTGGTTAATAGTTTCGACAAAGAAGAAAATGAAGTTGAAGAGACTGAGAGCTGCAGTAGTTGCTGTTCAAGTAAGAAAGAATCTGCAACAAGTGACGTGGCAGGAGAAGAGCCTGGCCTTGGAGAAAAACTAATAAGCGCTGTGAAATACGGATACGGCAAGATGATTTCCGATACGGCAAAGTGGCTGGTAATAGGCCTGACGGCAGCTACGGTTATTACGGCAGTGGTTCCTCAATCATTTTTCCTTCAGTGGGGTGATGGTGTAGTGGCGATGTTGGTGATGGTGGTTGTAGGTTTGCCAATGTATATATGCGCAACAGCTTCTACTCCGGTTGCAGCCGGTCTTCTATTCGCTGGAATTTCCCCGGGTGCCGCACTGGTCTTCATGCTCACTGGTCCAGCTACCAATATAGCCACAATGGGCGTAATAAAAGAGCAGCTAGGAACAAAATCTCTCTTGGCTTATCTGACAGGTGTTGTCGCAACGGCGGTAGCCTGTGGTCTGATACTCAATCAGCTATACGCGGCATTCGAATGGCCGCTGCAGCTGTCGATGATGGAACCTGGCGAGAGCCCAGCCTTATGGCGTCAGCTGGCTGCCGTACTTCTGGCGGGTCTGATTGCGAGAGTGTGGGTACAGCCGCTGTTTGCTCGAAAGCCGGAGATGGTGGAGGCATAGTGAAGTCCGTGACGATTGCCAATCATTCAAAATAACAGCGTCTGTAGAGCCGGCGAAGTAGTAATAGTTGTATGGAGTCAGAATAGTGAAACGCATAAGCTTTTATCTATTGAATTTTTTTCTTCTTCAATCCGTCGCCGTTGAATTGATGGCTGACATTGATGAATCTGATGTTCTTCAAGCGATGGCCAAGCCTGGACGATTGTTAGCAGATATCAATAGAGACAATCGAAGCCGACCCGAAGCTATTATCCCGCTACTGAACCTGGAACTAGGAGACAGTGTTGTAGATATTTTTGCGGGTGGCGGATACTACAGTGAGCTGCTCGCCAGCGTTGTTGGAGATCAGGGCGAAGTATTCCTTCATAATTCCCCGGGATTTGAATCTTGGGGAAGAAATGGACTCTATGATCGATTCGCATCAGACCGCAATCCCGGCAAGATCACTCGTCACACCCAAAGCGGCATCAATCTCAGTCTCAACTCAGAATCTCTAGATGGTGCGTTGATAGTCATGGCCATTCATGACCTTTACGTAATTCCCAAGCGCTATAACGGTGAGGAATATGTTGCAGTTGGGAACTCAGCAAATACTGGCTACTTCCTAGATCAAGTATTCGCTTCATTGAAGCCCGGTGGCCGGTTTGTCATTGTCGACCATCAAGGTAATCCAGAATCCAGTATTGAAGTCATCACTGATTTGCATCGTATCGATGAGACCTTTGTCAGATCTGAAGTTGAGTCTCATGGATTTGTTTTTGTAGATAGTAGCAATGCACTAAGGACTGAAAGTGATGACCGAGACAGAATTGTTTTTGATGAGGATATTCAGGGAAAAACAGATAGATTTGTTATCGCCTTTGAGAAGCCAATAAACTAACCCTGTTTGCTATGCTATTTCGATTAGGAGAGAACGTTTGCCGTTCCCTCAAAACACTACAATACGGTCACTTTGACGATCCAATGCTTTGACCCTATAGGATGGCGTTACAGACTATAAACTCCCTTCAGGAATTTTAAATCCAGTAGCTTCAATTTCGCCCGCGGTCATTTCAAACATGGTTACATTTACACTTATTTCAGTGAGTGGTTCATCACTGTCATCAGTCTCAACTTTTACCATGGCATCAATTAAATCCATTCCTTTAATGACATGACCATAAATCATGTAGTCTCCATCTAGTCTTGCTAAGCCATCTTTATTCTGGACTATGTAGAACTGGCAAGTCGCTGAGAGTTTACCGGGATTACCATCCCTTCCTGCACCAAAAGCGCCATAAATATGCTTGTAACCAGCGTCAAATTCAGGTTCCAGCAAGTGTACAGAATAAGCAAATCCCTCTGGTACATCAGGACAACCTCCTTGTGCCACAAAATCATCTATGACACGGTTGAACGAATAAGTATCCCAATAACCCGATTCTGCTAATTCAATGAAAGCTGCCTTATGCTTTGGCGTATCATCATATAACCAGACCAGCAAATCTCCCATAGGTGTCTTAATTTCACCTACCTGATAAGTCTTTTCAGGCGTACAAGAAGTAAAGCCAATCAGAAGGCATAGGGACATCAAGGTAAAATATTTCATATCAGTTTTTTCAAGCCTCAAAGTTCTCAATTTCCAATTCTCATGAAATCAGATTTCTAGCAAGTTAAATAGTATCATTTTCTGAAGTTAGACCTGTGTAATGGGCAAATATCGAATATGTATAGCTAGTCCTTTAGGGCTTATTGGCACGGATATACCCTCCCTCCTATGTCCTGTTTTGGCCGTGAGAAGACCTTTCAGTCAGGAATAAGTTAATAGCAACTAATATGTTAGCTATAGACCCAAAGCATGGGTTTGAGCAAATTGGGAAATCAAGCAAACCTAATTTCTTCACGCTCAAATAGCAGATATCCAAGATCTGCACTTAACGTGACAAAGTCATTGCTATTGGTGGTTGTCCTTGGTATCTATGTAGCCTTGCATTAGTGGGTATTGGAAAATTAAAAAAAGGGGTTTCTCCCTATGAGCCGACTTTTACACACACTGTTTATACCATTCATTCTTATTGGCTTAACCACCACCGAGGTTTCTGCTCAGGAGCCCGATTCTTCAGACGCGGAAAACACAGCCTCAACGCCAAGACCGATTGAAGAAATTACTGTCGTTGGTCAGAAGTCTCTAGCCCGTTTGCGTCTTCGCATCTACGAAAAAGAGGCAGAAATTTACGATTTCTTTAACGCCAATAATAGTTCTCCCCGCTTGGACATCATTTGCACCAAGCGTAGACCTACAGGAACTCACTTTCTGAAAAGGGAATGCGAACCCCGGTTTCTGAAACAAATGCGAGTGGAAAAAACTCGAGATGGCAGACAGGGAATTGGAACAGGGTACAACCAACGTGATCTGGTTGAGTGGTCAGCACAAGACTATGAAAAGCTACAAAACGAAATGCTCGAGCTGATGGCCGCGAACGAAGAGTTTGCTCGTAACTTGGCTGACCTTGCTGATCTGTCTGAGAACTACGAGTCACATCGTAAAGCAATGTTCGGATCTCAGTAGTAGGGGTCTTTAATGCCCGCTATCGCTCGAAAGCAGCCTGTTGATTCAACTTTGCTAATTGCCCCGTTCAATAAGCAACGCTTTCACAGACCTTTTGGTTCTTCCCTAGGTGGCGCCTATCTTTTAACTGTAGAGTCCTCATAGGATTCAATACGATGATCCTTGTTCAGGAGATAGATACAGTCAGCGAGTTTGGGGACAGTTTCAAGGCTGTGTCGAGTTAATCGTTCAAAATGCTGAATAAAATCCCGTAGATCTTTCTCACCCATGATGGCTTTGCCTTCTTTGCCAGCTAATCGTTGTTTTTCAGCGAGTTTGTGCTCCTGCTTCTGGCGCCACTGATAAACTTGCTCAAAATCAGGTGCCTTTAGCATAAGAAGGTAGTCCAATTGATCGAACAGGAGTTGATAGTCACCAGCGAGCTCTTTATTCACGTATCGACGCCATATCCCGTCATCATCTCTATCTGCTTCCAGAGTATTTATGGGCTCCACTATCTGAGATTCCGATTGTGCCTGTGTGCCTATGAACCAGCCCTCCAAAATTATCAATCGGGGGCGACTGTTTACTCTGATCCATTCTGATTTTTCTCGCGGTTCATCTTCAGCCTTATCAAATTGTGGGAGTAGGATTTCTTGATCACCGCTGTGAGATTTGAGCTTATCAATGGTTGCCAGTGCGAGGGCCGTGTCATGGGTTCCCGGAACACCTCTAGAGCGCAAAAGGGGGTGCACCGATTCAGCCAGGCTCTTCCGTTCACTCACAGGCAAATAGAAATCATCGATGGAGAGTGCGACTGTGTCCAAGCCCTCAGCACCGAGGACGCTGGCCAGCAATTGGGAAAGGGTAGACTTGCCCGTACCCTGAGCGCCGTTGATTCCAAGTAGTAAGGTTCTATCTTTTTCCGCAGAAATTCGCTCCTTCAGCTTTTCAGCGAGGGGAAGAAACCAGCGCTCAGCATCTGCTCCATAAGCCTCTGGCAGAGCCTGCTCAGCAACAAATTCGTCAATAAGCTGTTGATACTTTGTGTGTAAGTCGGACATATTCAGCTGCGCAAAAAAGCAATAATTATATTTACCAATTCAACCACTAATGTGCCCGTTAGGACAGTGTCTTATGAACAAACCCGTGTTAGGATTCTCGTAGATTTCTGCTTATTTTAGATTCCGCATCAGTACGTTTCAGAAGAGCAAGATCCGAAAGAGTTATCCTCTGCACAAGTGTTACGAGAATTCTGCATGCGATTGGCTGTACTTAGTAATGGGCTTTCCATTGTGCTTTCCTTTGCGCTTTCGCAGAATTACTGAAAGCAGATAATTTTCAACATCAAAGCATGGGCCTGAGGACGCTTCCTCAGGGCATAGAAAGATATTCTAATGACATCATCACTGTTACCAGAACGACCCTTGGTTATTTCTCCGACCCTGGCTTCCACCATTGGGCTGGAAGAAGCTGTCATGCTGCAGGTGCTCGCCGAATTGATCGATCATCGGCCTGCCTGTCGACTGTCAGTGCGACCAGATCTAGTCTTTGCCAGTTTCAGTGATAATGACCTCCAGCAAGCGTTTCCGTTTTGGGCAGTTATCGATATCAAAAGAGTGCAGGCAAATTTGCAGAGTCTTGGTCTGATAGCGGTAGAGCTTGATACCAAGGCCGAGCGAAGCATACTGCTGGCCATCGATGAGGCCAGACCAAGCGCTGAAGCTGAGGCGCCGCAACCGGCGGCCATGCCTCAGATACCTCCAAGATCGAAAGCTGTCACTGGTTCAGCTACTCTGATTGAACCAGGTTGGCAGCCGGATCAGAACTGGGTGAAGCAATGCCTTCAGCAGAACATCCCCGAACCATTTGTTCACGGTTTGGTAGGCGAGTTCGTAGCCTATTGGCGTGACCGAGGTCAGGCTCGATTTTCCTGGGGTAATGCTTTTTATAAACATGTAATTAAGGAATGGCGAAAGGAACAAAGTCGCAAGGGTGCCTGGGAGAAATCGAGCACCATGTCTCCACAGTGGGTCCCCAGTGAAGATGCAGTCGGGATTTTGATAAATGCTGGTATCAACCCGAGCTTTATCGAAGACGCTATTCCGGAATTTATACTCTACTGGCGCGAGAGAGGCATAGTTGCTGGAGCATGGAATACAAAATTTATTGAACACATACGCAGGCAATGGGGAAAGTTCAGCGCAGCTTTTGGCTTGGATGATACGCCAAAGGTTATTCCTGCTAATTGGCAACCAAGTGCTGAATGTTATGAAATATTTCAACTGGCAGAGATCGATGAAGACTATGCCCGTAGCAAGATTCCTGAATTCCTTATGTACTGGACTGATACCCAGCAGGTGAAATCTTCCTGGAATACAGTATTCTTACAATTTATTAAGCAAGACTGGGCGAGAAAGCTCAAACAACTGGAAACGGCAGATTTAAGTCATGGAGAAAATCAAACCCTTGTTGGATCAGGTCAGCAAAGAATTGAAGAAAAGTTCAAGCGCATCGCTGACAGATCCTGGGCAGAATAAAGCAGAACAAAATTTAGATTCCGCTGCTGTTAATGAGTCGGACTCCGATTATTCCAAGAGTGCTGGAATGGATCGTGTGGACGCTATAAACCAGATTTTTGCCGAGTTTGAATTTGCCTATCACAACCAGTTTCACAAGGCTTTTGCCGACCCCGATAGTCTGGTGATCGCCAAGAAATACTGGTTAAGCAGTCTGGAAAATTATTCACCCCAGCAAATAGTTCACGCCGCAAAACACATTATCCGAAGCAATGACTATCTACCCTCCATAGCCGCTATAGTAACGGCTTGCGAGAGCGGGCTGGACCTATTCGGTTTGCCGTCAGCGAGGCAGGCCTATATTGAAGCCTGTTCGGCTAACTCTCCACGGAATCAGTATCCATGGAGTCATCAGGCGGTTTATCGGGCAGGGCAGGCGACTGGTTGGTTTCTTCTTAGCAGTGAGCCGGAGTCACGGTCGTTCCCGCTTTTTGAATATCACTATTCGCTGATCTGTAAGAAAGTAATGAAAGGTGAAAAATTGGATACCGAGCAGCCGACACCCATTACTCAGAAGATTGAAGAGCCGCTGGAACCTGAAGAATTGCACCGACGCATCGCCAAGATGCGTAAAGAACTTGGCCTGTAGTTAATATTAGTTAAAACCCAGAATAGAACCTAAGTTAGATCCTGGGTTGGAAACTGTCCTGAGTATAGAAAAGGCCGCTCGAGAGCGTGACGCCGCATTTGGCAGCAAGCGCCGGCCTGGTTAGCTGTTCAGCTTCTTATACTTTATCCGCGTAGGTTCCGCACCATCACCCAGACGCTTCTTGCGCTCTGCTTCATAGTCAGTGTAATTGCCTTCGTGCCAGACCACCTGACTATCACCTTCGAAGGCGAGGATGTGAGTACAGATACGATCAAGAAACCAGCGATCGTGTGATACCACGATTGCGCAGCCAGGAAACGTCAACAGGCCTTCCTCTAGAGCCCTTAATGTTTCCACATCAAGATCGTTGGTGGGTTCATCCAGTAACAACACATTGCCGCCGCGCTTGAGCAGCTTGGCCATATGTAGTCGGTTACGTTCGCCGCCGGAAAGGTCTTTCACAAATTTTTGTTGATCGCCGCCCTTAAAATTGAAGCGGCTTGCATAGGCGCGGGACTGAACTTCAGTCCTGCCGATTTGTATTACATCCTGACCGTCGGAAATTTCCTGCCATACTGTGTTTTCACCGTTTAGCTCATCACGGCTTTGGTCAACGTAGGCCAGGTTTACAGTTTCACCAAGTTCGATTGAGCCGCTATCGGGTTTCTCATCACCAACCAACATACGCAGGAATGTAGTCTTACCCGCGCCGTTGCCGCCAATAATGCCGACGATGCTGCCCTTGGGAACAGAAAAACTCAGATCATCAATCAGGTTCTTGTCGCCAAAGCCCTTGCACAGGTGATTGACCTCGAGCACCTTGTCACCCAGTCGTTGACCCGGTGGTATATAGAGCTCCTGAGTCTCATTGCGTTTCTGAAAATCTTGGGAGTTAAGTTCTTCGAAGCGGGCGATACGCGCCTTGCTTTTCGATTGCCGCCCCTTGGGGTTGGCGCGAACCCATTCCAGTTCAGATCGGATGGTTTTCTCGTGAGCCGACTGTTGTTTGGCTTCCACTTCCAGACGAGCTTCCTTTGTTTCCAGCCAGGTGCTGTAGTTTCCCTCATAGGGAATGCCATGACCGCGGTCTAATTCGAGAATCCAGCCTGCGGCATTGTCGAGGAAATAACGGTCGTGGGTTATGGCAACCACGGTGCCAGGATAGTCCTGAAGAAAGCGCTCCATCCAGGCAACACTTTCTGCATCCAGATGGTTAGTGGGTTCGTCCAGCAGCAGCATGTCTGGTTTGGACAGCAGTAGACGACAAAGGGCTACTCGCCGCTTCTCACCACCAGATAACTTGGCTACCTCAGCGTCCCAGGGTGGTAATCTCAAGGCATCGGCGGCCCGCTCCAGAATACGCTCTACTTCCCAGCCTTCCACCGCATCGATCTTGGTTTGAAGATCTCCCTGTTTCTCCAATAGCTCGGTCATTTCCTCATCGCTCATAGGCTCGGCGAATCGGTCACTTATGGCATTGAACTCATCCACCAGAGAGATGATGTGTTGTATTCCTTGCTGCACGTTTCCTTTAACGTCCAGCGACTCATCCAACTCTGGCTCCTGGGGCAGATATCCGATATTGATATCAGATTGAGCTCTGGCCTCGCCATTAAATTCCTTATCCACACCAGCCATGATTCTCAGCAGAGTGGACTTGCCTGAGCCGTTAAGGCCGAGGACGCCAATCTTGGCTCCGGGGAAGAAAGACAGTGAGATATCTTTCAGGATTTCTTTTTTCGGCGGAACAACCTTTCCGACTTGATGCATGGTGTAAACAAACTGGGCCATTCTCTATTCCTGGGCTCTTATTCTGCGAGCGCGCTATCTATGAGGGCTCTCTATATGCCCTCTATTTCTGAATTCTTTGTCTCAGAGTATTCAATCGCTGAGTACTCTTTATGTAATCCCATTCTATATGAGCTTCAGGGAGCCCGGGCCTGGGATCAGATTTGAGATGAATCTGTGGGGCTTGTTTTGGAGTTCTACTAGCTATCTCAGCTCCCGCAAACCCCGTCGCTCCGTGAAGGCAGGATTAAATCACGAGCTGCCGAGCTTTGCACTTCTCACCCCTCTTTTCATCCCGTAGCTATAGCCTGATTTTCGGTAAAAATCACCCGGGATCGCTGAGAATATTGATGCCGAATCCGGAGTCATCATGTAGAATAGCGCCTTCGTAAAATCCCCCGTTTTGCATCGGTTTGACGGTTCAGTTTCGTGGGATTACATGCAGACCTTTTAACCCGAATAAAGCCCCGGAGCAGCAGATGTTTAAGACCGATACCAGTCTTTCGGAATACGATCCAGAGATTAGCGCGGCTATCGAAGCGGAAAGAACTCGCCAGGAAGAACACATTGAATTAATAGCCTCAGAAAACCATACCAGTCCACTGGTCATGGAGGCACAGGGTTCTGTTCTTACTAACAAATATGCCGAAGGTTATCCCGGTAAGCGCTATTACGGCGGCTGTGAGCATGTTGATGTTATTGAAGAGCTGGCTATCGCTCGGGTAAAAGAATTGTTTGGTGCAGATTATGCCAATGTGCAGCCCCATTCGGGCTCTCAGGCCAATGCAGCGGTGTATATGGCCCTGATGAAGCCTGGTGAGACAGTGCTTGGCATGAGCTTGGCAGACGGTGGTCACTTGACTCACGGTGCCAGTGTTAGCTTTTCCGGGCGCATCTATAATGCGGTTCAATACGGTCTCAACAACGAGACTGGTGAAATCGATTACGACCAGGTTAATGCCCTGGCGCAGGAACATAAGCCAAAGATGATCATGGCTGGCTTCTCTGCCTATTCCAGAGTGGTAGACTGGCAGAAATTTCGAGATATCGCCGACAGCGTTGGCGCGTACTTTGTCGTAGACATGGCCCACGTTGCCGGATTGATCGCTGCTGGTGTATATCCCAGCCCGGTAAACATAGCCGATGTCACAACTTCAACCACCCACAAGACTCTTAGAGGTCCTCGAGGTGGTGTGATTCTGGCAAGGGCAAATCCTGAGATTGAGAAGAAACTGAATTTTGCCGTGTTTCCTGAGAGTCAGGGCGGCCCCTTGATGCATGTGATTGCAGCCAAGGCTGTTTGCTTCAAGGAAGCAATGAGCGAAGAATTTAAGGTTTATCAGCAGCAGGTTTTAAACAATGCCAGAGTAATGGCTAAGGGTTTTATCGACCGCGGCTACGATGTGGTTTCCAGTGGAACCGATGATCACCTGTTTCTGCTTAGCCTGGTTAAGCAGGACATTACAGGTAAAGACGCTGATGCAGCCCTGGGAAGAGCCAATATAACAGTTAACAAAAATGCGGTTCCCAATGATCCTAAGCCTCCGTTCGTCACCAGCGGATTAAGAATAGGATCGCCAGCAGTTACGACTCGCGGATTCAAGGAAGCGGAATCGGCAGACCTGACATCATGGATGTGCGATATTCTTGATGATATAGATAATGAAAATGTGATCGCAGAAGTGAAGCAGAAAGTTGTTGAGCTTTGCGGAAGATTCCCGGTTTATCAGTAAGCTCTTTTATTGAAGACCGCTTGAAACTAACTTAGTAGAACGAAAGGTTTTATATGCATTGTCCTTTTTGTGGTGCCATCGACACCAAGGTAATTGATTCCAGGCTGGTTACGGAAGGAAATCACGTACGCCGCCGCCGTGAATGTATTACCTGTGAAGAAAGATTCACTACTTATGAATCTGCCGAGTTGGTTATGCCAAGGATTATTAAGGCCGGCGGAATTCGTGAGCCCTTCAATGAAGATAAGCTAATGGCTGGACTCACCAAGGCTTTGGAAAAGAGACCTGTCAGTATTGAAAAGGTTGAAGAAGCCATTACTCGAATCAAAGCGAATATCAGATCCACTGGCGAGAGGGAGATCCAATCCCGTGACGTTGGCGAGCAGGTCATGAAGGAATTGCGCGACCTGGACGAGGTGGCCTTCGTTCGCTTCGCGTCAGTCTATCGCAGTTTCAAAGATCTCGAAGAATTCCGAGCTGAAATTGACCGTCTCTCTAAAGACAATTCCAAATAAGTTAAGCTTCAGCTTTTCCTGATTTTAAAGCGCCTGTTTTTAAGGTGGCTATTTTAAAGCGCTTACATTTAAAAAGGTCATGCGCTGGCTAAAGCCGGTCGTTTCATAGACGATCGGCTTATTCATAAACGATCGGCCTAGTCTAAACATGAAATCTCTTCCTAACAACGAACTTGGGGCTGACCAGCGCGACTGGCCAGCCTATATGCAACAAGCCCTGGATCTGGCTGCATCTGTAATTAGTGCTGTACCTAATCCGCGGGTAGGTTGTGTTTTGTTTGCAGAAAACAAAGTTGTTGGAGAAGGTTGGCATAAGGCTGCTGGGCAGGATCACGCAGAAGTGATGGCTCTAAAGCAGGCGGGTGATAAGGCAAAGTCGAGTACGGCATTTGTTAGCCTTGAGCCTTGCGCTCATACCGGTCGCACTGGGCCTTGCTGCGACGCGCTTATTGAAGCAGGCATTTCGACAGTAGTTATTGCCAGCGTAGATCCTAATTCCAAAGTGGCGGGTAAGGGCATAGAGCGAATGGAAGCTTCCGGTATCGAAGTTTTTCAGCTTACGGACTTCGATCAGTTAGCAAAAAAAATAAACCCCGGATACTTCAAGCGAATTGCAAAGGGGCTGCCATATGTCCGTTGTAAAATGGCAATGAGTCTTGATGGCCGAACTGCTCTTGCCAACGGCGAAAGTAAATGGATTACTTCGGCTGAAGCGCGCAGCGATGTGCAGAAACTTCGAGCAGCTAGCAGTGCTGTCGTAACAGGCATAGGTACTGTTCTCGAAGACGACCCATCGATGGCAGTAAGAAAGGGCGAACTCGGATTTAGTGAGGAAGAGCTTGAAAGAAATTCAGCGGCGCTGTCTGTGCAGCCCCTCCGAGTGATTGTGGATTCTCGTCTGCGTACACCTGACGCCGCCAGAATATTTGAAGCGGAAGGAAACGTAATTGTATTTGCTCAGGACCAAGACGGTTCCGAAAAAAACCTTGCAGAGAATGTGGAAATAGTAAAAACAGGTAAGGGCCAGCAAGGGCTTGATCTTAGATTTGTGCTAGAATGTCTGGCTTCCGATTATTCCTGCTCCGAAGTGCTGGTGGAAGCCGGTTCAGAATTAAGTGGCTCGTTTATACGCGAAGGTTTGGTGGATGAACTTGTTATCTACATTGCTCCCAAAATTTTAGGAAGTGATGCTAAAGGATTGCTGGATATATCAGGTCTTGAATCTCTGTCGGAAAGTTTGAATTTTGAAATTCTTGATGTCGAAGCAATAGGATCAGATATTAGGGTGAGGGCAATACCCCGCAATTAGCAGCTTTATAAGCAAGGCCTAGCTCAGAAAAATTTTGGCAATAACTGATTTGCAAACAAGACGAAGCACAAAATATGTTTACCGGTATTATCGAAGCCACTGGAAAAATTAAGAGCCTGCAACAGATTAAGTCTGAATGGCGGTTATGTGTAGATGTTGGAAAGCTCGTACTCGACGACGTTAAACTCGGAGACAGTATTGCGGTAAACGGTTGCTGTTTAACCGTAGTTGAAATGGACTCGAATAGTTTCAGTGCAGACGTTTCCAACGAGACAATGGATTGCACAACCCTGGGTTCACTTAAGCCGAGTAGCCGGGTAAACCTGGAGAAGGCGATGTTGGCCAATAGCAGATTTGGCGGACACATTGTAAGTGGTCACGTTGACGGTGTTGGAGAATTGCAAAGTTCCGAGGCCGACGGTAGAAGCCAGCGATTAACTTTTCAAGTTCCTAAGGAGCTTTGTAAATATATCGCGGCGAAAGGATCGATCTGTATTGACGGTACCAGTCTGACGGTAAATGAGGTAGATGGCCTCACTTTTAGCATTAACGTCATTCCTCACACTCAGGAAGAGACAGTTATTGGCGATTACCTCAGCGCTCAGAAAGTTAATCTTGAGGTAGACCTGGTGGCAAGGTATCTGGAAAGGCTTATGTCTGGAACTGAAGAAACAGGAATTGCCACAGCATTGGATGAATCATTTCTTGCTGAACATGGTTTTAAAGACTAAAGCTGGAAAGAGATCAATCTACAAATAAATCTATTAGTACTAAGTAAAGCTAAAAGTAATAGTCGGAAAAGAAAATGAAACTGAATTCAATTGAAGAAATCATCGATGATATTCGCCAGGGAAAAATGGTGATATTAATGGATGATGAAGATAGAGAGAACGAAGGCGATATTATTATCGCGGCTGAGCGAGTTCAAACTGAAGACATTAACTTCATGGCGACTAATGCGCGGGGTCTTATCTGCCTGACCCTCACAAGAGAGCGATGTGAGCATCTCAAATTGCCTCTAATGGTTAATGAGAATAATACACCTTATAACACCAACTTTACGGTTTCTATTGAAGCGGCGAGCGGAGTAACCACGGGTATTTCTGCAGGCGACCGTGCGCGGACTATTCAAGTGGCTGTAGGGAGGGAAAGCCTCGCGGAAGATATTGTTCAGCCCGGTCACATATTTCCGATCATGGCTCAGCCGGGTGGCGTACTACGCCGAGCAGGGCATACGGAGGCTGGTTGCGATCTCGCCAGATTAGCTGGCTACCAGGCATCAGCAGCTATTGTTGAGATCATGAATGAAGATGGTTCCATGGCACGACGTCCGGATCTGGAAAAATTTGCCGAGAAACATCAATTGAAAATCGGCACCATTGTCGACTTGATTCATTATCGAATTGCCAACGAACAAACAGTCGAGAGAGTCTCCAGTAATACCATGGAAACTGAGTACGGTGAATTTGATGTTCATTCCTACAAGGATTCTATCAGCGGTTCTCTTCATCTAGCCTTCACCAAGGGAGAGATATCCAGCGACAAAGACCTATTGGTGAGAGTCCATATCCCTAATACATTGCGCGATGTCTGTGAAGTCCATAATGCAGAGCGTACCAGTTGGTCTTTCTCTGGAGCACTGAAAAAGATTAGTGAAGAGGGCGCGGGTGTTGCTGTGTTATTATCTGGCAACGATTATGGTAAGGGTGTCGAACAGAATCTTGCTTCAGCTCTGGCCTCGGCTAGTGGGTTGAGTCAGTCCAATCGTCCAGGTAATGATCTGACTATTGGAACCGGATCTCAGATATTAAGAGATCTCGGCGTGGGTAAAATGCGTTTGCTAAGTTACCCGGCAAATTTTAACGCAGTTTCTGGTTTCGACCTTGAAGTTGTCGACTTTGTGCAGTTTGACAATAGTCAGGGCGAATAACGTTGCCGGATGTAAGCTACTTAGTTGGATGTCGGACATTGGTTTTCAAAAGCAGCTAAGAAAAACACTGCTATTAGATTGAAGTTTTTGAAAACAGATAAGCAAAATACAGGTATCAAGAAATGAGCAATATTAGAACCATAGAAGGCAGCTTCACCAATGCATCTGCCAGATACACTATCGCAGTTGGTCGATTCAACAGCTTTATAGTTGATCGCTTATTGGACGGAGCATTGGATGTGCTGCGTCGCCATGGAGTGATGGATAAGGATATTACGGTAGTAAAGGTGCCAGGTGCATTTGAACTTCCTCTGGTAGTTAAGAAGCTGGTAGCCGATGAGGATTGTGATGCAGTCATAGCGCTGGGCGCGGTTATTCGTGGTGGCACGCCGCATTTCGAGTATGTTGCTGGAGAATGTGTGAAAGGCTTGAGCCAGGTTAGCCTGGATAGCGGTAAGCCAGTGGCCTTCGGTGTATTGACGGTTGATACTATTGAACAAGCCATCGAGCGTGCTGGAACTAAAGCCGGAAATAAGGGTGCCGAGGCAGCAATTACCGCCGTGGAAATGGTGAGTTTGTTGCGTCAACTGGAGAGCTAAGTGAGTCCGGCAAAGAAAAGTACTGCATCGAAATCCCCGGATTCAGACTCTCCTTCGTCAAAGAAAGAGAGCAGCAAAAAAAAATCCCCCAATATAAATAAAGAACTAAAAGAAGCGCCAAAAAAGGCAGCAAAAAAGTCGCCAAAGAAGCCACCCAAAAAAGTCCCTCTGTCTCAGCGACGATTGGCTCGAAAATTGGTTTTGCAGGCACTCTACCAATGGCAACTTGCGGAAGCTGACCCCAAGGAAATTGAATCTCAATTTCGTGAAGAAACCACAGACAAAGTGGATTGGGCTTATTTCAAGGAAGTTTTCTACGCAATCCCCAAGCAAATTGATCCGTTGGAGGCGCACTTTCAGCCTCTGCTGGACAGAGACATCAACTCCCTGGATCCAATCGAAAGAGCATTGCTCTATCTTGGGACTTACGAGCTGGCCCATCGCGTCGACGTGCCTTACCGGGTGGTAATCAATGAATGCGTAGAATTGGCGAAAGTTTTTGGTGCCACCGAGAGTCACAAATACATAAACGGTATTTTGGATAAGTTGGCAACAGTGTTACGGGAAGCAGAAACTAGCGCATACCGTAAGAAGCCTCAAAGAAAATAGAAAGAAAAATAGAAAGAAAAATAGAAAGAAAAATAGATAACAAATAGGCTGAGCCTGAAAGGCAGCCTGAGAACACGTCAGCCAGAAAAATCTAAGCAAAAACTCCTAATAGAAATCCGGGTCACGAGACAGCCAGATGTCAGCTTCAGAATTCGAGATAATTCAGCGTTACTTTGCCGAATCCGGGCTCGATTTTTCAAGACAGGGGGTGGAGCTTGGAATTGGCGATGATGCAGCACTGCTTACGCTTCACCAAGATTCAAACTTGGCGATCTCCATGGACGTTCTAGTTGAAAACGTCCATTTCCCGGAGGGAGCTGATCCCGCTCTAATTGCTAATCGCGCCCTGGCTGTAAATCTTAGTGATCTCGCCGCAATGGCGGCACAGCCATTATGCTTTACCCTGGGATTGGTTTTAGCCGAACGCGATGAAAAGTGGCTTGAGCATTTTAGTAAGGGCTTGTTGGCACTGGCCAAGAAATTTAACTGTCCTCTTGTTGGGGGAGATACTACGAAGTGTTCACCCGAATCAGCTAATACCAGTATCAGTATTCAAGTTCATGGGATTTGTAGCAAGAACAAAGCTAGCCTGCGAAGTGGTGCGAATCCAGGCGATAAGATATATGTGAGTGGCAAACTGGGAGATGGAGCGATAGCTTTGCTTTCTCTTGATTTACAGTCCCATCTCCCAGACTCGTTTCAATTGCAGAATTCGGAATTGCCTGAGTCTTGCAAGCAGTATTTCTCAGATGCCTATTACCGGCCTCAGCCCAGAATTGCTCTGGCCTTGGCTATCCGAGAATTGATTACTAGCAGTATTGATATTTCCGATGGCTTGCTAGGGGATTTGGGGCATATCACAAGTGCCAGTAATTGCGGTGCCAAACTGATCTTGGCGGAACTGCCCGTTTCGGAATCCGCCAGATGCTGTGTCAGCGAAGATAATCAAGTTAAGGCTGCTCTGTTCGGAGGCGATGATTACGAACTCTGTTTCACGGTTCCGCCTGTTCATTGCGCTGAAGTGGAGAAAATTGCTTCTGGACTAGGTGAGGAATTAAGCTGTATCGGTGAAATTGTAGGCGGAAATCAGATAAGCTGCTTTGATCACTCAGGCTCGGAACGCGTTTTTGAAAATCATTCTTACCAGCATTTCTAGAATGGTAGAGACTGCTTGCTGGGGTTTTGATGGGCTTTTTCTAGCCTTTCATTAAGCTCATATTGAAGTACAGGAATATAAATAGATGGTGAACAAGGTAAAATCGATCTGGCGAAATCCGGTCCATATAGTGGCCTTTGGTTTCGGCAGCGGCACAGCTCCCAAGGCTCCTGGCACTGCTGGGACACTGTTGGCTATGGTGATTTATTTATTGCTGCCACCTATCCCGCCAATGATATATGGCTTATTGCTGATATTTTTCTTTGTTATTGGTATCTGGATTTGCGGTAAAACCGCTGAAGATCTGGGAGTTCATGACCACGGCGGCATCGTTTGGGACGAGTTCGTCGGCTATTGGCTCACCATGTTTATGGCTCCTCAGGGTTGGGTCTGGGCGCTGATTGGCTTTGGCTTGTTCAGGCTGCTGGATATTGTTAAACCCTGGCCAATTAGTTGGGCAGATAAACAGCTCAAGGGCGGCACAGGAATCATGCTAGATGATGTTTTAGCAGGTATAATGGCCGCCCTGTGCATTCAGGCCATCGTTATATTGATGCCTTGATGGGCTTTTTATGGATAGATACGCACTTAAGACCAGAGTTAAGACCAGAGTTAAGACCACAGTTAAGACCACAGTTAGAACCATGGTTTTGTAGATAGATTTTGCAGTTAAATGTAGGGGAATTTCCTTGTCAGTAACATTTGTGGCTTCAGCATCGCTTCCGACTCAATGGGGCCATTTCACCATCTATGGTTTCGAAGATAAGAGCAATGGCAAGGAACACGTGGCTCTCGCTCTTGGTGAAATTGATCAGGAAGAGCCTCTCCTATGCCGTATCCATTCAGAGTGCCTTACAGGAGATTGCCTGTTCAGTCTGCGCTGCGATTGCGGGCCACAATTACAGACCGCAATGCAAGCAATAGGCAAGGAAGGTAGAGGCTTGATTCTTTATCTTCGTCAGGAAGGTCGTGGAATTGGCTTGCTCAATAAAATTAAGGCTTATTCTTTGCAAGACTCAGGCGCCGACACCGTAGAAGCCAATGTTCAATTGGGGTTCGAGCCGGACAGCCGAGAGTATCAAATCTGTAAACCAATGCTGGACTACTTTCATATTAAAAGCGTTAGGATTATGACTAATAATCCAAGCAAGGTTGATGCTTTGAAAGATATGGGAATTGATGTGGCAGAGATTGTTCCTATCCATACCGAGGCTAATCCTCACAACGAAAGTTATCTTTCGGTGAAAGTAAACAAAATGGGCCATATCAAATAGCCGGCCATTCTTTTCATAAGTGGAGTGGAGCTTGTCCAATCGTAAGAAAATAATCGTTGATCTGTTGCGACACGGTGAGCCAGAAGGTGGAGACATTCTTCGTGGCCGAGTTGATCCCATTCTTACCAATCTCGGTTGGGAGCAAATGCAACAAGCTGCCGCGCTCACAAGTAAGCAGGCAATTTCCCCCCTAACACCTAAGTGGACCCACGTCGTTTCATCGCCTTTGCAACGCTGCAAGCATTTTGCGGAGCTAGTCTCAGACCGTTTTGGATATGAACTAAATGAGTCTGAGAACTGGCTGGAAATAGATTATGGTGATTGGGATGGGTTACCCATAGAGCAGTGGCGAGAATTGGCAGCGGATCAGTTCAGAGAATTTCGCAAAGATATGTCGAAACTAGCTCCACCTGGTGGTGAGGACTTTATCAGTTTCAAGGATCGAATCCTTGCGGCCTGGAAAGATTTGGCAGAGCTGGATAATGATAGTCACGTCTTGGTGGTAACCCACGGTGGCGTAATGCGTGTGGTGCTGCCATCGGTTCTCGGCATGCCGCTAAACAGAAGCTTTCCTCTGCATATTCCCTTCGCTTGCTTGAGCAGGATACGTCTGGACGTTGTGGAGGAGGGCAATGACAAAAAAGTTTCGGCGAGCCTGCTATTTCACAATGGTGCGGAATACGTGACTGGCTGATTTCTTTCTCACTCACTATTTCTAAAACGTAATTCTCAGCAAACTAAAAACCTGCAAGCCAAGATCATCGATTGCTCAACGAGCAGAATCGATCTGCTCACAGAGCATTTCAGCTCCCTGCAAGGCCCGAAGAGTGGGGCGCATTACCAGATCAGGCGGAACAAAAAACAAACTCTCCTGGGCAACCGCTGTTAGTCCATTCCATTCTTTCCAGTCGTCCAGCCAGGCAGGCCGCTGATCGTCCGCTCCACTGGCAACTATGATCTCAGGATTACGATTCAGAACGGCTTCTTCGCTCACCTTTGGTGCTTTTTGTTGAATGTCAGCAAAAATATTTCTACCACCGCAAAGCTCAATGATGTCATTGATAAGCTCGTCACCACCGACGCTTATTAGCGGGGCATTCCATATTTGATAAAAAGTACTAAGAATGGGCCTACTTCCATATACTGATTGTAATGATTGGTATTGATTGCGAAAATCATTTGCTACATCTTGGGCTTTGTTGTCCTCTGCAGTAAGCCTTCCGAGTTTCTCGATCAGCGAAGGGATATCTTCGAGCGCCTGGGTTTCTGCCATGAAAACCGTGTAACCCATTTCTTTCAGTCTCGCCACTGAGCCTCTGGGGTTGCCAGTTACCCAGGCTAAGATCAGATCAGGGTCAATTTCAATAATGCGCTCCATATCCAAGCGGTCATGACGCCCTATTATTGGAATGGTCAAGGCAGCAGGGGGGAAGTCGCTGAATTCGACGACTCCTTCAATGCGATTTCCTGCATCAATGCTGAACAGTAATTCGGTGAGAGCAGGGGCCAGACTTATGATTCTTGTGGCTGGCTCGGAAAGGGTTACTACTGTGTCTTCGTCATCCACAACGCTTATGTTTTGGGCGCTGGCATGTACGGAGACGAGAAAAAACATAAAGACAAACAGGAGTCTGGGGGAAAGCTTGTGTAATCCTATTGTCCCAATAGTACTCATTAGTAGTCGATGCCTTTCTGAACTTTCACGCCTTCGTAAAATGCATGTTTACTGTCTCCCAGTTCAGTGACAGTGTCAGCAATCTCGATTAATTCCTTGGCAGCATTTCGTCCGGTTACCACAACGTGTTGCATTGGGGGTCTATTTTCCAGAGCGGCGAGCACCATTTCCTTGTCTAGATATCCGTAGGTGAGCATGTAGGTAAGCTCATCGAGAATGACAACCTTTGTTTCTTCGTCGCTTAGTAATCTTGCCGCTTCTTTCCAGGTGCGCTCTGCTGCAGCAATGTCTTTCTCGCGATCCTGTGTCTCCCAGGTGAATCCGGTATTCATTACATGAAACTCAACAAGGGGATTGTCCTGAAACAATATCTGCTCACCACATTCCCACTGTCCCTTTATAAATTGAATCACTCCGCAACGAAGACCATGACCCACACTGCGAGCTAGCATGCCGAAGGCAGATGAACTCTTGCCTTTCCCATTGCCGGTCAGAACGACAAGAAGACCCTTATCGATAGTGGCTTCAGCTATCTTGCCATCGATATGTTCTTTCTTCCGCTGCATCGCTTTCTTATGGCGTTGATTGCGTTCTTCTTCCTTGGACATTCTCTTGGGCACCTTTTTGAAAAACAGTTCCATTGCTTACTTGGCTTGATGGGCGATTTGAAATCTCCCTGTCTCTTTATTGCGAAGCATTGTGGGGAGTTATGTATCTCCTGGTTCCACATGAATTGACAAAAAAGAGCGAGGAAAACAGTTTATACCGCTTCAGATTGAATCTTACAGTCTTTTAATTTTTTCTTAATTGCACTGGCAATACTGTCATGGTCCAGTTCTATCGCCGCCAGCATTTCCGGAACTTTGCCATGCTCGAGGAAGGAGTCTGGTAAACCAAGATTCAGAACGGGTATTTGATAATTGGCTTTTAGCAGGTATTCATTTACGGCCGAACCTGCGCCACCCTGAATTGTATTTTCTTCGATGGTAACTAACAATTCATGACTGGCAGCCATGTCGCCGATTGTGGCTTCATCGATGGGCTTAACAAATCGCATATCAATTACTGTGGCATTGAGCGCGTTAGCTGCTTCCAGCGCAGGGGCAACCATGCTGCCGAAGGCGAGAATGGCTACAGATTTGCCGCGGCGTCTTTCGACTCCTTTGCCGATTTCTACGGGGTCTAGCGAGTTATTCACTTCGACGCCAGTTCCTTTTCCTCTCGGATAACGCACCGCGCTGGGGCCTATATGATGATAGGCGGTATTCAATAGCAGGTGAGTTTCGTTTTCATCGCTGGGAGCCATCACCAGCATGTTCGGGATACAGCGCAGAAAACTCAAATCGAAACTTCCAGCATGTGTGGGACCATCTTCGCCTACCAGACCTGCTCGATCGATGGCGAAAAGAACGTTAAGATTCTGCAGTGCTACGTCATGTATCAGCTGATCATAGGCGCGTTGAAGAAAGGTCGAGTAGATTGCGACTACGGGCTTCATCCCTTCACAGGCGAGACCGGCAGCATAAGTGACGGAATGTTGTTCCGCTATGGCAACATCATGGAAGCGCTCTGGAAATTGCTCGGCGAAACCGTTCATGCCGGAACCTTCTCCCATAGCCGGTGTAATACCGACAATATCTTTGTCAATTTCAGCGACTTTGCAGATCCAGTTTCCAAAAACCTGCGAATAGGTGGGCGAAGGTTTGCGAATAGCCTGAGTACTCTCTTTGACAGGCTGATCGGTCTGCGTTCTTTGTTCCGATTCCGGCTCCAATTCTGTTTTCGCTTCAACCGGTAGGTCAATCTTACTCATGGCGTGCATGCCGAAAGGATCGTTCTCAGATTCGGTATACCCTTTGCCCTTTTGCGTAACGATGTGAAGCAATTTGGGTCCGCGCAAAGTTTTTATATTACTCAGGATTTCTACCAGTCTACTGGTGTCATGACCATCAATGAGGCCGATGTAGTTAAACCCAATCTCTTCGAAAAGAGTGCCAGGTGACACCATTCCCTTCATATATTCTTCGGCGCGATGTGCCGCTTTCAAAGCAGGTGGAATTTTTGACAGTACGCGCTTGCTTCCGCTTCGAATGAAATTATAAGGCTTGCTGGCCCACATTCTTGCGAAGTAACTGGAGAGCCCTCCTACATTCTTGGAGATGGACATATTGTTATCGTTGAGGATCACCAGAATATTGTCATCCAGATGTCCCGCGTGATTTAGAGCTTCGAATGCCATCCCGGCTGTCATGGCTCCATCGCCAATGACCGCTATATTGTGCCGGTCTTCACCTTTCATTCGAGAGGCACTCATCATTCCTAAGACAGCAGAGATTGATGTGCTTGAATGGCCAACACCAAATGCATCGTATGCACTTTCACTTCGGCTTGGGAATGGCGTTAGACCGCCGGGTTGACGCATAGTCAGCATCTGATCTCGTCGACCCGTTAGTATTTTATGAGGATAGGTTTGATGTCCTACATCCCAGACAAGACGATCATCGGGCGTATTGAAAACATAGTGCAGGGCGATAGTGAGCTCGACTACACCTAGCCCAGCGCCAAAATGACCACCGGTCTGACCCACAGAGTAGAGCAGGAAATGACGCAGCTCATCCGCAAGTTGGGGAAGCTGACCAATTTCCAGTTCTTTCAGCTCAGAGGGATCATTAACCTGATCCAGCAAGGGAGTCTCCGGCCTGCTTAAGGGTATTTCGTCTAACATTCTTTCTTAAAGCTCCAGTGTTTCTTTTCTACGTTATTCATTATTCGTGGCAAAATGTTTGGGGAAGCGAAGGCAGCTATCACCCAACATTAAAGGCCAATCAATGGATTCTCTCTATTACATAGACAGCCAATTCGCGCAAATAGTCCGCATCTTCGGAAAATTCACGCAACGAGGACACCGCCGAATCTGAGAGCTCTTGCGCTTTTTGATTCGCACCTTCCAATCCCAATAGCGATACGTAAGTGGGCTTATTTTGCTCGCTGTCTGAACCCTGTGGTTTGCCCAGGGTCTCGGTGTCACCGGTTACATCGAGAATGTCATCATGAACTTGAAAGGCTAGCCCCAAATTGCTGGCATAGTTGTCCAGCGCTGCAAGCTGATCCTCGCTGATATCGGGATGGCTCAAGCCACCCATCACAACAGCGCTACGAATAAGCGCTCCGGTTTTCAGATTATGCATCTGCTGCATTTGTTCCAGCGTGAGGCTGACGCCTACCGCTTCGAAATCCAATATCTGACCGCCAACCATTCCACAGGCACCAGATGCTTCGCTTAGCAGCTTCACCATCTGTAGTTGCCCTTCTGCTGTAATGCCTTGCTGAGAGCTAAGTATATTAAACGCCAATGCCTGCAGTGCGTCGCCTACTAGAATGGCAGTGGCCTCATCGTATTTTTTGTGAACTGTAGGCCGGCCACGTCGCAGGTCATCATCGTCCATGGCAGGCAAGTCGTCATGCACCAGTGAGTAGGCATGGATAAGCTCAACCGCCGCAGCTGCTCCATCCGCTGCATTCAGCGTTCCTCCCACAGCGACAGCGCCAGCATAAGCCAATACCGGTCGAATTCTTTTACCACCACCGAGGCAGGAGTATTCCATCGCTTCCTTAAGATTCTTGCCTGGAATATTTTTTTGCAGGTGCGAGCTCAGTTTGCCATTAACCCGTTGTTGGCAATCTTGAAGGAAAGATTGCAGCGCTGTTGGTTGCTGAGAGTTCATTTAATTCTGCTCTAGCCGTCTTCTTCAGCATCGAGGTCTTCAGTATCGCCATTGTCGCTGGTCAGCATCTTTACCTTCTGTTCGGCATTTTTCAACGCTGTTTGGCAGTCGCGAGTCAGCTTGATACCTTCCTCGAAGGCTTTTAGCGAATCTTCAAGGCTTAGCTCACCTTCTTCCATAGCGCTTACCAATTCCTCCAGGCTTTCAAGGGCCTGTTCGAAATCGAATGAATCTTGTTTCTTCTTGCTCATAGTCTTCCTGCCAATCAAATTAGCCAGCAAACCCCAGCTAAAAAAGGGGAGGGAGCTTCGAGGGCCACTGGGAATTGCAGATTATACGCCAAGCACCTGCTTTTTCACGTTTTATAGCCTTGTTAGAGCCTCATCTGCTTCGATTATTTGTCAAATAGGGGTAATATTCTTGAGCATGCACACAGCTCTTGGGGCTGGGAGATAGTTTGCTCACAGCTACTGTTGTTAGTCCGTAGGCTAGCAGGGTGGTGTTCCCAGCGAATAAGAAGAAAAAAACCAGGTACATTTGGTCATAGCAATGGGTAAGAACAGGCATTCATCGTCGATTTTCTCGGCACCCATCTGTCCGCGGGCGCGTTGGCTTGCCTCATTTTTACTGATTATTCTTCCTATTTTGAGTTTTGCTCAGCCGCCGTCTCGGGGGCCCGGAATAACTCCAGTTAAATCTCTAGGCGCAGTTCAATATGTTGAAGTGAACGCGCCGAGTGAATCGAGCCCTGCCAAGCAGCTTATAGTTTTCGTTCACGGCACGCCGGGTTCTCTCTCCACCTTCAATCGCTATCTTAATGATCCTGTTATGCGGGAAAACTTCCACATGATTTCGGTTACCCGCCCCGGCTGGATTAATGATGAGGATGAAAAGGTTCCTTCATTGACGGAGCAGGCCGCAGCGTTAGAACCTTTTTTGAGGATGGATAAATCTGGCAAGGGGGCAATTCTCTTTGCTCACTCCTATGGCGGACCGGTAATAGCCCGAACGGCTATGGATTATTCTGAACTGATTTCGGGCTTGGTCTTCGTTGCAACCACAGGAGATCCTGCGCTTAGTGGTCCGCGCTGGTATAACCGCTTTGCTGTAATCTTGCCTCGCTTTATTCTCGGTGCCAGTCTGAAGGGTGCCAATGCGGAGATCATGCCGCTAAGACCACAGCTCGAAGAAATGCGTCCCCGCTGGAAAGATCTGACAATGCCGGTACTAATCGTACAGGGAGATGAGGATCGTCTGGTAAATCCTGATAACGCTTTGTTTATGGAGAAGATGCTTGTTAACTCGGAAGTCACCTATCTACATCGAGTGGGCCTTGGCCATTTTGTATTGTGGGAGGAGGCTGACCTGATTAGGGATACTTTACTCAGCAAGTTTCAGGGAAGAGACTACAAGATCGAAGAATTATTAACCGACTGATTAACTCAGGAATAGATTGACCAACTGAGAGTGGGCTATTACTCTAGGCTTCCCGTAGGCTAAGCACTTTGGCGCTAATTACGTTTCTCATTATTACTTTCATAAGACAGCCGGCCTGAGTATGGCGGCGACAGGAATTTCATGCAGGATCTGAGTCAAGAACAAGAAGCACAATCTCGCCCAACTTACCTTCCTCAGGATTGGCGAATTTTATATGGCCTGATCCTCACTATCGTTTGGTTCATCTTTCTGGCTATTTATATCTCTAAAAATGTAGGTATAAGCAATTTCATGGATCTGTCTATTGAAGAGATGGGTACTTTTCTCGAGGGTGCTTTTGCCTTTCTTGCGTTCCTCTGGTTAGTGATAGGTTTATTTATTCAGCAGTCCGTGTTGGCACAAAACAATGAAGAGCTGCGGCTTAACAATCTTCATTCACATAAGCAGACTCAGGCGATCGCAGCGACAGAGTTGAATGCCAGGCAGGAAACCTTCTTCAAGATTGCCGAAAGTACCAGGCGCCAATTGGGAGCCATAGCAGGTATGTTGTTTATTTCCAGCCAGGGAACAGTCGGCAATGGTTCTTTTTCCGAGGAGGAAGTAGCTGAAGTGTGGAATCAGATGGCCGGCGGAGATCTTGAGGTATTTTCTCGATTGTTTCTCACCATGCCGCCTTCGGAGAACAATTTTGAAGATCTATTTTATGGAACTGAGATCCGCAAGCGTCACTCAGAAAGTTTTCTAGTGGGCTTTGACAGATTGGTCGCTCTCTCAAAGGACTGTGATTCAGACAATATAATTCTAGACTCTATTCTGTTTTCTGCTCACGGAATGCTTAGTAGCCGTATGCGAGAACTTCACCCGGAAATTAAGTTTGAAACTCTTCAGGGTACTGATTCCGCTATTTACCTGGAGAAAATTGTTAGTGCTCAGTCGAAATCCGCTTAATCAAAAACTAATCTAATTAATCGTAATACTTTGGGGGAATAAAATGGAATTAGTAGCAACAGTAATCGTACTCGCTCTTATCGAATATCAGGTGTTTGGAATGTTGGTAGGTAGAGCCAGAGGAAAATATGACGTTAAGGCGCCAGCAGTTAGCGGCAATGAAGTCTTTGAACGTTATTATCGTGTTCAACAGAATACTGCAGAGCAGTTGATCGTATTTCTTCCCGCCATCACTATTTATGGCTTCTATGGCAATTCCAATATTGCCGCCGGAGCGGGTCTGGTTTTCATCATCGGAAGAGCCCTTTACTGCCGCAGCTATATTTCTGACCCGGCATCCCGTGGCCCAGGATTCCTTATCGGCTTCGTAGCCACCGCCTTCTTGCTTCTAGGCGGGCTCTTTGTTGCCGCTAGAAACTTAATGTAAGAAAACCACTCTAAGAAAAGGCAGGAGCTATCTCTGCAGAGAGTCTCTTAGCGCCGCTTCAACTTGTGATAGCTGTGGCGCTGGAGTATTCTCCGATGAATCAGAGAGGACGCTATGGCAGTTACAGATACCCCGATTGACAGTGAAGAAAGCTTTGCCAGATCAGCTGGTAAGCAGCTGGCTATCTATGCGCTCTATGCTCTAGTTCTATTGGCATCACTTATCTATGTTTTCTCCCTTGTCGCCGGGAGAACAGGTAGTGGAACGAGTGGTGGCGCCGTCGATGTAGCCAACAACAGCGTTACCACCACCTTGAGGCAAGAACCTCCCCAGCTCGACGCAGGCAGATCCACCGATGCCTCAAGCTTTGTGGTTCTTGCTCATGTCATGGAAGGCCTGTTGGCTTACGATGACAATATGCAGCTCATTCCAGGTATGGCCGAGCGTTGGGAAGTCCGAGAGGATGGAGCGACTTTCTGGATCAGGGACGAAGCGCTTTGGAGCAATGGTGACTCGGTTACTGCCCATGATTTTGAATTTGCCTGGAAGCGCGTCGTCGATCCTGACACCGCTTCGGAATATGCTTTCATTCTCTATCCTATTTTAAATGCTGAAGCGATAACTCAGGGTGAACTGCCTAAGGAAATGCTCGGTGTTCAGGCCGTAGACGATCAAACACTGGAAGTTCAGTTCGCTCAACCTACCCCTTATTTTGACAAGCTCGTTGCCTTTAATACCTATCTTCCTCTTCAGCAGGAATTTTACGAAAGCACCGACGGCCGCTATGGCGCCGATGCCGAATACATGATCTATAACGGACCTTATGTGGTTGAGGAGTGGATTCATGGGGCCAGCATGTTGTGGCGTAAGAATCCGACCTATTGGGGAGACCACAAAGGATTTCTCGACGAGATTAATGCCGCCTATATAACTACCGATATAAACGCAAAATTGAATCTGTTTAAAGACGGTCAGATTGCAGAAACTCAGCTATTAGCGCCAATGTTGCCGGAAGCCATGGAGAAGCGTTGGCAGATCGACCGTGTCATGGATGGCACTGTGTTTTTTCTGGAATTTAATCATCGCGAAGGACGAATCACCGATAACTGGCATTTTCGCCGTGCCATGCAATTGGCGCAGAGTTCGGATGAACTGGTTTACAAGGTGTTGAAAGAAGCCGCATATCTGCCGGCGGTGAGTCTGTTCCCGGTATGGATTCAAGGGCTCAATGATATCTTTCGCACGGAGTATCCGCCGATAGAGCACAAGTTGAATGTGCAATTGGCACGTGAGCACCTGGAAATGGCCAGGCAAGAACTCGGGCTGGAGGAATTTCCGCCAATCGTGTTTCTGACAGGAGATACACCCATCTCCATACTCTCATCAGAATACTATCAGGAACTCTATAAACAGAATCTTGGTTTAGAGATTCGAATCGATGTTCAAAATTTCAAACAGCGTCTGGCGAAAATGACTTCAGGCGAGTTTGATGTTGTCGTCGCGGGCTGGGGACCGGATTACGATGATCCGCTAACCTTTGGTGATTTTTTTGCTTCATGGAATCTTAATAATCGAGGTCGATATAACAGCCCTGAGATGGATGCTCAGGTGCGTATCGCTCAGGCTGAGTTGGACCCAAAAAAGCGACTGGATGCGTTTGGAGAAATTCAGCGCATCGTCTATGAAGATGTGACCCTGATTCCTATGTACGAGCGAGGCTGGGCCTTTGTCGTTGACCCTCGACTAAAAGGGTTTAAGAGGCGATCGGTTGGTCCTGAAGTTGATTTTAATTTCGCATATATCGAGGAAGTTGAAGATTAACTCTCATAATGAACGGATTAAAAGAGCCTGCTTAAGGGCCTGGTGACGCGCAGTAATATGTGGATATTTATTCTTAAACGCCTTGTTCAAGGCATTTTTACTGTCTGGTTTATTGCAACCGCCACTTTTTTTGCCATGCATAACGTGCCAGGTGACCCTCTTCTAAATGATCGTGCTACCACTGAAGCAATTCGAGCCAATCTTCAAGCAAAATATGGTTTGGATAAGCCGGTAACGACTCAGTATGTAATATATCTTGGTAATTTGGTGCGAGGAGATCTCGGCATTTCCTTTACCCAGGAAAACCGAGAAGTAAACGACATCATAAGGGATCATTTTCCGGTGTCGGCCATTCTAGGTATTCTGGCGGTGATCTTTGCCGCTGCAGGTGGTGTACTTTGGGGTGCGCTGACGGCAATCTATCGAAATCGCTGGCCTGACTATGTGATCATGTTTCTGGTAATACTAGGGATATCGGTTCCCAGTTTCGTTGTTGCTGCAATTTCTCAGTTGTTACTGGTAAACGTAAACGACCTATTTGGGACTACGGTACTGCCAGTAGCTGGCTGGGGCACGGTACTTCATATGTTGGTTCCTGCCATGGTTCTCGGTCTCGGCACCATGGCCTATCTAACCCGATTGATGCGATCCTCCATGCTGGAGATCGTTAGTTCGGATTTTGTTCGAACCGCAAAAGCCAAGGGTGTGCCACCGGCTCGAATCTTTGCCAAGCACCAACTGCGCAACGCTATTTTACCCGTAATCACAGTATTGGGCCCTTCGATTGCCGCCATTACTACTGGTGGTTTCGTCGTGGAGCTGGTCTTCGCTATCCCGGGCCTCGGTCGATACTTTGTACAAGCTGTTCAGCAGCTGGACTACACGGTGATCATGGGCACCACAGTTTTTTATGGAGCCTTTCTGGTGTTCATGGTGATTGTGGTTGATGTGCTTTATGGTTTTATCGACCCAAGAGTGAGGATGGAATAGTGACTGATCTTTCACTCGCTGATTTTCAGCCTCTCGAACCGGGCCAGGAAATTCATGGTATCTCCCGTCCATCACAGTCTTATTGGCAGGATGCTTGGGCGAGACTAAAGGTCAACAAGAGAGCATTGGTGTCTCTCTATCTGGTTATTGGCTTATTACTTTTTACTATTGCTGGCCCCTGGGTCTGGACTGTAGATCCGGCACAACAAGACCTGGATCAGGTGAGCAGGCCGCCGGGAGCCGATAGAAACGCTCTTATAGTTGCTGATTATGCTCCATGGCAAACCGAGGGCTTAAGTTTCGGCGAAGGCTTGAAGGTTGTTGGTGACCCGACAACTCAGGCAGTGAAGTTAAAATGGGATGCGATTCCGGGAGCAAATGGGCATCGTATCTATAGAAATATTTTCCCCATTGGCCCCGAGCGATCATACGGGATTCCTCGCGCAGAATTTTTCGATAATCGAGTCGTTACATTTGAAGATCGATTAGATCTCAAGGCACTGACATATTACTACGTGTTGGTTCCTCTCGGTCCGCGAGGAGAGCTCCTCGATAACTACGAAGTAATTGAAGTTGATGTGCATCGCGTGACTACGATTGTGGAGGCAGTTGACCGGGGATTAATCGAAGAGTCTGCAAATCTTCAAATAGGAGACGAGATTAATCTGGACTGGCATCCCTTTGGAACCGACTATCTAGGCCGCGACTTACTCGCGCGATTGATGGCTGGAGCTCGGGTTTCTCTCTTTATTGGAATTGGCGCACCATTTCTTTTTGTACTGTTTGGTGTATTTTATGGATCGATAGCAGGCTTTGTCGGTGGTCGCGTTGATCAGGTGATGATGCGCTTCGCCGATTTCGTAGTGGCACTTCCTTTTCTCCTGTTTATGATCCTGTTTAAAATTTCCTTCGGGATAGGGCCCGGAGAGAGCGGGGTCTTTCCCATGCTAGTGGCTCTGGTGGTTCTGATGTGGCCAGCGACGTCGCGGCTGGTGCGGGGTCAGATTCTTCAGATACGAGAGCAGGGATACATTCACGCATCACAATTGTTAGGCGCTCCTACTCGTTATCTCATTTTGCGCCACATGATTCCCAATACACTGGGAGTCGTACTGGTGACAATTACCTTTGCAATACCAAGCGCTATATTTACTGAAGCTTTTCTATCATTCATCGGAATGGGTGTGGCGCCACCGACACCTTCATGGGGATCCATGTCCAATGAAGGTATTAAGACCATGCTCACGACTCCTCATGAGTTGATCTTTCCTGCTCTTTTTATCAGCATCACCGTTCTTGCTTTTAATCTTCTCGGTGATGGATTGCGTGATGCATTGGATGCTCGCATGAGGAATCAGGAATGAATTCGGCTCCAGCTAACAGCAAAGAGCTTCTGCTTGAAGTTAAAGACCTCGCCGTCGAATTCGATACCTATGGCGGGACCGTTCAGGCAGTTCGTGGTGTTAATTTCTCTGTAGAAGAGGGCAAGACACTAGCCATCGTTGGCGAGTCTGGTTGCGGTAAGTCAGTAACCGTACAAAGCATGATGGGGCTTATTCCCATGCCTCCGGGCAGAATTACCTCAGGCTCGGCAAGACTTAAGGGTCACGAGATTCTGGGTCGAACTATAGTTAATGGTAAAGAGATTCGCGGATCAGAAATCGGAATGATTTTTCAGGATCCTATGACCTCCTTGAACCCTACTATGACTATCGGTGATCAGATAGCGGAACCTCTTCAGGTTCACCGTGGATACAGTTACAAGAAGGCATTCGCGGAGGCTATTCGGCTGCTGGAGATGAGCAAGATTCCGGAAGCAGCTAAAAGAGCACGGCAATATCCCTTCGAATTTTCAGGCGGCATGTTACAGCGAGCCATGATCGCAATGGCTATCGCCTGCAAGCCTTCTATTTTGATTGCTGACGAACCAACAACAGCGCTGGATGTAACTATTCAGGCGCAGATTTTGGATTTACTTCAAGATCTACAAAAAGAAACTGGCATGGCGATTATTCTCATAACACACGATCTGGGTGTGGTTGCAAGAATGGCCGATGAAGTGGCAGTGATGTATGCCGGAAAGATAGTTGAGCACGGCATGGTCGATGATGTTTTTTATCGCTCGGCACATCCATATACTCTGGGCCTGAAAGACGCTATGCCAAATAATGATCCTTCTCTTCAGCATGAACTGAAGCCCATAGAGGGTAGTCCGCCCGATCTGTTTTCACCCCCTCAAGGATGTGGTTACACGGCGCGGTGCCCTTATGCCATGCAGATTTGCTCAAAACAGCAGGGTGAGAATACCTATCTTACGGAGCATCATTTTAGTCGTTGTTGGTTACATAACAGCGCGTCTCCAAACAAGCCTGATCAATTGTATTTCAAGGAAGGCGCATAGTGAGCAACCTGCTTGAGGTCGTTGAACTGACAAAATTTTTTGATATGGGTCGAAATCAACGGGTACATGCCGTCGAAGATGTTTCTCTCACTGTGGCGGAAAAAGAAATCGTCGGTTTGGTAGGGGAGTCGGGTTCAGGTAAGTCGACCTTTGGCAAGACCGTGCTGGGGCTGCATGATAAAACTTCGGGCCAGGTAAAATTTAGGGGTGAAGTGCTGCCTCAAAAATATCAACCGAAGGACTATCGTCGTCTGGCCACCAACATGCAGATGATATTTCAGGATCCTTATTCTTCTCTAAACCCAAGAATGACAATCGGCGAAATTGTTGGTGAAGGTTTGAAACTTCACGAAAATCCGGGGGCATCGGTAATCAAAGAGAGAGTGGCATTGTGGTTAGAGAAGGTCGGTCTGCAGCCAGACCATATGTCCCGCTATCCCCATGAGTTCTCGGGTGGTCAGCGGCAGCGCATCGGTATCGCCAGGGCGATGATTCTTGAGCCGGAGTTTGTGGTGTGCGATGAACCTATCTCGGCACTGGATGTTTCGGTGCAGGCACAGGTAATTAATTTGTTGGGTGAGCTTAAGGAATCCATGGGTCTCACACTACTGTTTATTGCCCATGATCTTTCGATGGTTAGATATGTCAGTGACCGTATGGCAGTTATGTATCTAGGGTCTCTAGTTGAAGTAGGTAAGTCAGACGAAGTCTATTTTGACCCCAAGCATCCATATACAGAAGTGCTGATCGGTTCAAACCCTGAACCAGATCCGAAACTGGAAAGATCCAGACCTTCTACCGCTATTCAGGGAGAGATTCCTTCACCGGTGAATGTGCCGGCGGGATGTCGCTTTGCCAACCGCTGTCCCAAAGTGATGGATGTCTGCAAGAATGTTACTCCACAGCTCATTCCTTTGAAGGATGTAGATAGGCAAGTTGCCTGCCATCTTTATCAGTAGACAGAAAAGGGCTAAGCAGGAAAGGAGTCTTCAGAAAAACGACTAGCCTTATGACGTAAGTCACTCAGCCTTGCTCTTCCTGTTCTCTAACCAGATTGGTCAGTGTGCGAAAGTCAGTCTTTCCACTTCCCATTCTGGGGAATTCACGAATAACCACATATTTCTTTGGCAGGGCAAGATTGGGCAACTCAGTGGCAAGCTGCTTGCCTAGTGCCTTCGGGTCGATCTCGCTGGTACTAACAGCGACAATTTTTGAGCCTCTCTTGGAGTCCGGTAATTCGACGACGCAGCATTCGATCTCATCAGGAGTGAATGCATTGAGAGTCTCTTCGACCATAACCAGAGAAATCATTTCGCCACCGATTTTTACAAAGCGCTTCAATCTACCCTTGTGCCAAAGATAGCCATCTTCGTCGAGATAGCCGAGATCGCCGGTATCGTACCAGCCTGATTTAATTCGTAGCGAAGTCTCTTCGATGTCATTCAAATAGCCTTGCATGACGCCTTCGCCTTTAACCAAAATTTTCCCAACTTCATTTACTTCGCAGGCTTTACCAGTATCATGATGCTCAATTCGAACTTCAGTTCCAGGAATAGGTATGCCTATGCTTCCGGGTTTATTCCTGCCTCTAGGATTCGCGGAAATTACCGGAGAAGTTTCGGTAGCGCCATATCCTTCGATTATGTCCAGGTCGTGCTTTTCCTTAAACAGAGTTCGAAGAGCTTCTGGGCATTTGTCTGCTCCGGAAACCGCGAGTTTGATACTCACATAGTCCCCCGGTTTGGACTGGCGCACATATCCGTCGAGAAACAGTGGAGTGCCAACCAATAATTCAGGCTGAGTTTCACGGATGATCTTTGCGACGGTTTTAAATTCAAGAGGGTTGGCATAAGTGATGGAAGTCATGCCTAGACAGAGGGGAGTCCACAGATTAATAGTTAATCCAAAAACATGAAAATACGGAAGTACTGCAAGCAGTCTATCCATATCATAAATTTCCATCATCTCAGAGAAGGAATCTATATTTGAAATCAGATTGCGCTGACTGAGTTGGACTACTTTAGGTTCTTTCTCGCTACCACTGGTGAACAAGATGACAGCAGGCTTATCAAGATTTGGCTTGCCAGCAATTCTCTTGAGGAGTGATAAGGGTAATTTTGACTTTAGAAATGCTAAGGCTTTTTCAAAGCCCCCAAGATTTGCCATTATGTCTTCGATGAACACCATGTCAGGCAATTGCTTGCAGCCTGTTTTTTCCAAAAGTGCCTTGGTGGTCACGATTACCTTGAAGTCACACTTTTTTTGAGCAAACAGGCAATTTTTCTCGGCACCTGTTGAATAGTTAATCATCACCGGTGTGAGTCTGCTCATCACAGCGCCTATGATGGTCAGCGCCGCCCCGGAAGAAGTCGGCAGCATGATGCCTATACGTCCTCGCTCCATTTTTCGAAAGCGGCGAGCGAGGATGAGTGAGGCCAGCAAAGCCTGTGAATAGCTAACATCACGGCCCGTTGTCCGGTCAACAAAGGCGATCTTGCTCGGGTGCTTTCTGACGGAGTCTATGAATCGGTGTTGTAACATGGATTCATGTTATATCAGAATTTTGGAACGTGGAACCATTCTGATAGCAATGGTAAAGTGATTGGCCCTAATATTTGGGGTAATAGCTCTATTGCCGGTTAATGCAGGCGGCAATGAAAGGCCCAATGAAAGAGCTGAACGGAAGTGCTAATTAGTTCAGGAGTCAGGCTTAGAGCTTAAGCTACATCTAGAGAAACAGAGATTTTTGATTGTGGAAACGCAAAAATCATTTCTATAGTCATTGACGGATTTCGTCAAAAGCATTTATTGCGAAGAAAATATTAGAAGTAGAATCTATGACTAAACCAATTGCTTTAATAACAGGTGCATCCAGAGGTATTGGTGCTGCCACAGCCAGATTATTGGCGAGTTCTGCATATGATATTTGCATTAACTATCATGAAAACCAGAGCGCAGCAGAGAAGGTCATGAAACAGGTCGAAGATCTGGGATCGAGGGCCTGCATAATTCAAGCTGATATTTCAAATGAAGAAGATGTTATTCGCATGTTTAGTGAACTTTCCTCAACTCTTGGCCCGGTCACTCACTTAGTCAACAACGCCGGCATCCTATTCCCGCAATCCAGGCTAGAAGATTTTTCTGTAGAGAGGCTGCAGAAAATATTTTCTACAAACGTCATAGGCACAATGCTCTGCTGCCGTGAAGCAGTAAAAGTGATGTCTACAAAGAATGGAGGCGATGGCGGAGTTATTGTAAACGTTTCTTCAGTTGCGGCGAGAACAGGATCTCCCCACGAGTATATTGACTACGCATCTAGCAAGGGTGCGCTGGATTCTTTAACAGTGGGCTTGGCATGTGAAGTCGCTGAGGAAGGTATACGAGTAAATGCAGTCAGGCCAGGAGTTATCTACACTGATATGCACGCAGATGGAGGTGAACCGGATCGGGTAGATCGGATCAAAGAGATTGTTCCTCTAAAGCGTGGCGGCACAACGGAAGAAGTTGCCAAGGTTATTCAATTCCTACTTTCAGACGATTCCTCATACTGTACTGGTAGTATCCTCGATGTTTCCGGAGGACGCTAAAGTGAAACCCTTGTTGAGCTTAATAGATGAAATCAGAACTGCAAAAGTGAGATGCCTTTAGTGAAATATTCAGGAGGCTGTCACTGCGGTGCAGTTCGGTTTGAAGTGGAAGCAGAAGAGTCACTTGAAATTGAAAATTGCAATTGCTCTATCTGTTCCAAATCCGGTTATCTACACTTGATCGTTCCGTTAAGGAATTTTACATTGCTTGAGGGTGAGTCGGATCTTGAGACATACACATTCAACGAAGGCGTTGCACAGCATAAGTTTTGTAAGAATTGCGGTATAAAGCCGTTCTATATTCCTAGATCAAACCCGGACGGTATCGATGTAAATTTTAATTGCCTCGATGGTCTTCCGGACAAATATGAAGTGGTTGAATTCGATGGTAGAAACTGGGAGCAGAATGCTCATAAGCTCGCCCACAAGAGCATACCGGCCTAAATCTAAGGGATTAGCTGAATAAATGATTCGACATATCAATACAATCTGGCTCGCTGTTGTGGTGCTTTCCCTGAGTTCTTTGCTGCTTTTTCCAGACTGGTTGAATAGAGAGACAATTTCTATATTTCTCAATGACTTAGGATCAATGGCACTCATCGTCTACATCCTGATTTCCCTGACACGCTCCCTATTATTGATTCCCTGTACCCCGTTTGTGCTTGCAGGTGCCATCTCTTTTCCCCAATGGCCCATATTGGTATTCCTTATTTCAATGGCGGGAGTTGTGGTGGGGGCCTTGCTAGTATACAGTTTCCCCTCCTTCGGCAACTATGACGAACATCTGGAGGAGAAATACCCGGAAAAAATCGCTGTTTTGAAGCAGAAAATGCATGGCAAGTATGCATTTCCATTCATCGTAGCTTGGTCATTTTTTCCATTGGTGCCAACCGATGCTATTTGTTACGTGGCAGGTATGGCAAGAATGTCGTTTAGAAAAATGATTACAGCTCTCTCCCTTGGCGAATTTCCTCTGGTTGCAGCTTATGTTTTTCTCGGGGCTGAAATTGGTGAGTGGCTTAGAATATGAGTGCTAGATTTAGCTTCACAGATTCAATTAGTCTGATAAAAACTATTAGAACATCGGGAACAATTACTCCCAGTTCTCCTATTCTTATCAATAGACTTCTTAAGCCTATCGATTTTTCCAAAGCCAAATGTATTGTCGAGTTAGGCCCGGGGAACGGATGTTTTACTCGAGAGCTTTTACGTCGAATGACTGATGACTGTGTTTTGGTTTGCTTCGAAGTAAATGATGAATTTGTGGATCAGCTCAATGCTCTATGTGATCCCAGAATGCACGTGTACAACGCTTGTGCCTCGTCCATTCGTGAAGTTCTCGATGAACTGAACATAGATGAAGTAGACCATATCGTATCCAGTCTCCCTCTTGCGCTTATCGATGACGAAGTTGTTTCCAACATCCTCGCCAGCGCGAGAGAAAACCTGCGAGAAGGTGGACGCTTTCTGCAATATCAATACAGCCTCAAAAACTACTCCGACGTGAAGCCAGTCTTTAGCGACGTCAAACTCAAATTCACTTTGAGAAACATGCCCCCCGCGTTCGTTTACGAGTGCATTAAGTAGCTCAAATATTCCAAATCGTCTTCAATAATTACGATGAATGAAATCATTCTTGTTTGAATTCAGTGTTAGTGATTTCCGCAATTATCTATAAGGTTTCAAGATTTCTTTTCTAGAAGGTTTCACTAGTGTGCAAGGGCATGAGTTGAATATTCGATGGAGTGACTGTCGCACGCAGGGATGCGTGCGCCAATCCTACATGGACGTATTCACGGCGTGTCACGGAAGCGGATATCCAACTCAGGACCAATCATCAGACTGGCCTAATGTGAATAGTCTACTCAGGCCCGTTCTCCACTCAATCTAGTCTTGTAATTTAAAAGCAACAAACTCCGGACTATGCACTCGGTCCCCAATAGCAACCATAATAAATTGCTCACCATCATGGGTGTAAGTAATAGGCGCACCGGTTGTGCCCGCTTCCAATTCAGTTTCCCAGATCACATCACCATTAGTCTTATCATATGCCCGGAACATAAAGCCGCCGCTATTGGTGGCGATCTCAACAGGCATGTCGAAAGGAATTCTTCCGCCAGGACGTTGATTAGTCTGTCCCTCTCCCATGAACAACAAGCTTTTGGTAAGAAGAGGTGATGGTCGGCCAGGCACGCCGAGCTTGTCCAGCTCGAGATGAGCGATAGCAGGATTGTCCACCGGTCCTACGCCGTTTGGAACCATCCACAGGTGTTCGCCGGTATTCATGTCGATAGCCGTGACACGTCCGTATGGGGGCTTAAACAGAGGTAAGCCCTGAGGACCGGCAACCCATCTTCTTGAACCCTTAACGTAGGTAAGATTAGTAACCTCGGGATCGCCTGGAAGAATGTCGGCAACAAAAGGAGAAGTGATGGAGGGGACATAAAGAATTCCAGTGTCTGGGTCGAAAGCCGCACCCTGAACATCCGCGCCTCCTTGTGAGCCAGGGAGTTGAATCGTTCCTTGAGTTCCGCCTTCGACCGCAATGGATGGAGGCGTGAATAGAGGGCCAGTTACATAGTTCTCAAATATCTCCAGTGCCTCGGCTCGCAGCTCGGGTGTGAAATCAATAAGGTTATCAACCGTTGCACCCTGAGTGTCGAAGGGAGCTGGGTTAGTAGGGAATGGCTGAGTTGGTGATGTCACTTCACCAGGTACATCTGACTGCGCAACCTGCCTTTCTTCGATCTCCCAAACCGGTTCGCCAGTCTCACGATTAAAAACGAAGGCAAAGGCCTGTTTGGTAATTTGAGTAATAGCTTTTATTTCTTCACCATCCACAGTGATGTCCATCAGGATTGGTGCAGCAGGAGGATCGTAATCCCATAGGCCGTGATGAACCATCTGATAGTGCCAGATGCGATCGCCAGTCTCTGCGTCTACAGCCACAAGACTCTGGCTGAACAGGTTGTCGCCGATACGGTGGCCGCCATACATATCATTGGTGGCGGAAGAGATTGGCATATACACCATGCCCAATTCTTCGTCTGCACTGAACAGAGCCCAAACCGGAGCATGCCCAGTGTATGACCAGGAGCGATCCTGCCATGTCGCCGTTCCGAACTGACCTTCCTGTGGAATGGTATTGTATGTCCAGCGTAATTCCCCTGTCCTTACATCGAAAGCATGGACGTCACCGCGGGCAGCTTCCTTGTTGGAAAAAGTGTCACTCATAGATTGACCGACAATGACCACATCTCTCACCACGACTGGCGCACCACCCCATCGGTAGCGTTCGAATTCGGCTGGCATTAACTGAAGGTCTGTTCTGCCTTGATTGCCGAAGCTGAGAATTGATTCGCCAGTGTCAGCATTTAAGGCATAGAGATAAGTGCCACGTTGTACAAGAATGCGACGATCCTCTCCTTCACTCCAATAGGCTACGCCACGGGTCGGAGCGCCTGGAAGACCATCGGCTCCACCTGGTGGTTCTTGCACCCAAATTGTTTCGCCTGTTCCCGGATTAAAAGCCTCAACCAGTCCCACACCGTTAGGATAGTAACCAACACCATTTTTGACGATGGGGGCCGCGATGAGATTGGCAGAAAAACGCTGGTCTGGATTCAAGTCCGTGTAGTACTGATCCAAAGCGGGGCGACGCCAGCTAGCCTCCAGACGATTGACGTTACTTGCGTCAATCTGATCCAGAGCAGAGTATTTGTTGGCGCCATTGTTACCGCCATAGAATGCCCATTCACCAGCAGGGTCTTGAGGGGTGCCTGGGCTAGTGGAGCCAGGCGCCACGTCAGCTATGGCTGGAGTAGTGTTGGTGCTTTCGCTTGCAACTTCCTCCGGCTGAGAATCGCAAGCGGTAAGGAGCAGGATGGCTGCGGCCATCACGGCAAGAGTGTAAGTTCTGGAATTTGCTGGAGATTTTCTTATTTTCATTGTCTACCCCGATTAGCGATAAATCATATTGTGTCTGATTCTAAGCAATTATGTCGCCTTTTTGAAACCATTTGCCCCGCGGCGCTTAACTGACTGTTGAAAACTAGGGCGCTAAGGCTTAGTCTCATGGGCATTACTGTCAATTAATCAGAATAATAAAACGATGGAACCTTCCACACAGACCTTCAAGAGCAGTAGATTGCTGCTGGCCGTCTGAAATATATCCGCCGACATCCCAGCCATACTAAATGCTCGGGAATTCATTGTTCCGATGGAAATTTCGAGGACCTTAATGATTTCTGTAAAAAAAGATGGAGCTACCACTGATGATAGCGAGCAGTGGTAACTCCTTGCGCAAACTTTGTCTGCCAACAGCAGAGCTGGCTTAGGCCAGTATCAGATAGAGTGACATCACCGCCAACATCAACAGAGATTTTCCTATCTCTTGTGGCTTGTTTGGCCTGGAATTGATTAAGTTATTTTTCATCGTGGGTAAGAGGTTAGAAGAGAATGAAAGTTTTTGATATGCGACCGTCGTTCCATGGATATTCATCCAGTAGTATTGTGGGTTGGTACTACGAACGTGCCTGGAACACCATGAATGGAGCAAAGCGTGCAATCGTAGCCCGTGCGGTAGACCTCTATACGGCTGAAATTTCAGAAGATCACAGGACAGTAAAATTCAATATTCCCGAAGATTCGGAAGACGCCGATCAGTTTCTCGATTGCAATAAGAAAAACATTAAAGTAATCGACGATTTTTTTGCGGACAATTCTGTTCGCTCGAAACACTTCAGGGATAATCTGGAAATATATATAGCCCGTGCAATCGATGAAATTTTTGATAGCGGGATATGTGAAATCCTGAAACAGAAATTGTTTCCGGATGAGCTAGTGCCTTCTACCCAGGAAGAACTGGACACTCTATTAGCCGACACGAACTCCAGTTACACCGAGGCGGTGAATGAATGTGTTCGGGTCTTCAGAAATGGCCTTACCGACGACAGCGAAGAGGCATTGGAAATTCTAGAGAGCAAGTTGCTGTCGGCGAGAGAGATGTTAGACAAAAATGTCGGCGCCATAGAACATGAGCTAACACGAAGGAAGACCGAAAAAAATAATTCCAAAGAAGAGGGTTAAGTCCATGACGGTAAATTCCTTACTGACTAGAAGGCAGTGTCTTGCCGGCTTGGCAACTACGGCTGCTGCTCCATTTGTAGGACCCTACGCGGGATTGCAGGCGGCGGAAGAGAACAAGATGCGCGGCGCCTTGATGATTTTGAGTACACCCTACACCGAATCAGGAGAAGTGGACTACGAAGACCTGGCGAAGGAAGTGGCTTTCTGTGATCAGTGTGGTGTTCAGGGTCTGGTATGGCCGCAAAACTCCAGTGAACAACGTTATCTCTCCAAAGAAGAACGCATCCGTGGATTCGAAGTTCTCGCCGAGGCGAATCGTGGAAGAAATATGGCATTGGTGCTGGGTGTGCAGGCAGATGATACCGAAGGCATGTTGCAGTATGCCCGGGTAGCGGAAGACCTGGCGCCGGACGGCATGATAGCTATTCCGCCCACTAGTGCTAACTCCTTGGAAGAAATTCATGCCTATTATGCTGCGCTCTGTGAAATTACTGAGCGGCCGATCTTCGTGCAAACCAGTGGCGGTCCGGACATCGAACTTACTATCGAGTTTCTGGTTAGATTAGCCACTGATTTACCGCAGTGTGGTTACATAAAGGAAGAGTATGGCAACGTGCATGAGCGCATGCTGGCTCTGCAGGCGTATCAGCCCACCCCCATACGTAGTGTGTTTGGAGCGACCCTGGGTCGTGGATGGCTGTATGAGATGCGCATTGGAACTGACGGAGTTATGACAGGTGGAACCATGTACGGTGATATCTATGCAAAGCTCTGGGATCTCTATCAACAGGGTAACCGAGATGAATTGCGAGAAGTGTATAGTAAGTTACTATTGATTCAGAATCTGGATAATCTCATACCCGGTGTAAGACTTTATGTATTGCAGAAGCGTGGCGTCTTCAAGACTACGAAATCCCGTCGAGGGGAATACAGTTTTTCCCGACAGCAGATTGCGGAAATAGAATACAGACTGGACGCACTGCTTCCCTATATGACGGTATAATCCTGCCCATCGCTTTGTTCCATTTTCTTACAGGACCTTCAGCATGTTGAATCTGCAGGACACCGCTCTGTTTCGTACAGAGAATTACATTAATGGCCAGTGGAAATCTGGTTCAGCAGGATCTCTGGAAGTATTTAACCCTTCTACAGGAGAATCTATCGCTAAAGTCGCCAACGGTGACGCGGTAGACACCGAGGCAGCTGTGGAAGCGGCGGCATTGGCATTCAAAACATGGAGTCGAACCCCTGCAAAACAACGAGCCAGCCTGCTTAGGAGATGGTACGAGCTGGTTTTAGAAAACGCAGACGACCTTGGTGCCTTGATGACAGCAGAGCAGGGCAAGCCTCTGCCTGAAGCCGTCGGCGAGATTAACTATGGCGCCGAGTTTATCGAATTCTATGCCGAAGAGTGCAAGCGAATAAGCGGCTCTACTATTCCCACTGTTGCCAATGACAGGCGTCTGCAAACCTATAAGCAAGCGGTGGGCGTGGTTGGCTGCATTACTCCCTGGAATTTCCCCAGTGCCATGATTACTCGCAAGGCAGCTCCGGCAATGGCTGCAGGTTGCACAGTTGTAATTAAACCGGATGCCGGAACACCGCTTTCTGCTCTGGCGCTTTGCGAACTCGCCGACAGAGCAGGTATTCCCCCTGGCGTGATCAATGTGGTGGTGGGCAGCGACGCAGCGGCCATCGGTAAGGTATTAACTCAGCATCCGAAGGTGGCGAAGTTCACATTCACAGGATCTACCGCTATCGGGCGCATACTCATGGCTCAGTGTGCTTCCACGGTAAAGAAAATATCTCTGGAACTTGGTGGAAACGCACCTTATATCGTATTCGACGATGCCGACATCGATGAAGCCGTTGCCCACTGCATTGCAACCAAGTTTCGAAATTGCGGACAGACATGCGTCTGCACAAACCGCATTTATGTTCAGTCCGCCATTGAGGAAGAATTTTCAGCCAAGCTAAAGACTGCTATTTCGGAAGTTGTTGTTGCAGATGGATTTACCGAAGGAGCTATCATCGGGCCGATGATAAATATGCAGGCCGTCGAAAAAATGGATGCATTCATGAAAGATGCGGTGGAGAAAGGAGTCGAAGTGTTATTAGGTGGAGGTAGGCATCAGCTGGGTGAGAATTTTTATCAGCCAACACTTCTCAGAAATATCTCAGACGATATGCGCATTGCTGGTGAGGAAATATTTGGTCCTATCGCAGCCCTGCAAACCTTTGAGACTGAGGAAGAAGTTATCGCGAAAGCAAATGACACAGAGTACGGGCTAGCTGCCTATTTCTTTACCAGAGACGTGGGGCGGGTCATGAGGGTTTCAGAAAACCTGGAGTACGGAATCGTCTGCTCAAATTCCGGAGTCTTCTCCACCGAAGTCGCTCCATTCGGTGGATGGAAACAATCCGGTATAGGTTCAGAAGGTGGCCATGAAGGCATATTGGATTTCTATGAAACCAAATTTCATTCCATGGGTGGCATTGAAAGATAATCGGTGGACGGTTTAATCCGAATAATTAATCCTCAGGTTTGGAAAGCTGAATCGAACCAATCTTCAGTTGTTTGCTACCTTCGAAAAATGGCTTCCACAGCTTAATAGAAACCGGCACAGTCACGTTCAGCACAAAAGCAGTGGCCATTAGGGTGTAAAATGCCTCTGTGGTTATTATGGAATTCTGTACGTAACCAATGTCCATAACAACAAATGCGAGCTCTGCTCGACCCAACATACCCAGTCCTATCAAGATGCTCTCATGCCATTGGTAATTTCCGGTAAATTTAGCAGCTAAACAAGCAGACAGAATCTGGCCGATAAGAATCCCGGCTGTTAGTACTGCGATCTGTGGAATAACAGCGAAAAGAATGCTTTGATCGAATACGATCTTCGTGCCCAACTCAACGAAAAATACCGGGCCAATCCATGAGAAGGCGACATTGTCGACTATCTTCTTGGTTTGATTATATTGATCGATATCCGGGTCTTCATTAGGCTGGAAATATTCCTGCTTAATAATCAGCCCGGCCATATAAGCGCCCACCGCCGGGTGAAAACCAAATTCATAAGACAGCAGAGCGATTAAAAGCGCAACAAGCAGTACTGCAAGAGTCGCCTGCTCTCCTTTGCCAAAGGAGATGAAGTGTTTAATTCCAAAATTTCTTATGAGTGGTAACTTGTGAAATAAAACCAGACGGGAGTGATGAGGAAAGATCAGTAATTCCATCAGGGTTATTAAGAGGAAAAAAGCCACCGCCTTACTGATGATAATGAATATACCTATAGCGCTGACTTCAGCTTCTCCGGTGGCGATGGGAACCAGAATGGCAACAGCAGCTAGAGCGGCAATATCATCCATGATGGCCGATGTCATAATTCCGGTTGAAGCCTCGGTATTTTGCAGCTTTTCACTTTTCAGTGACACCATGGTCAGTGAAACAGCAGTAGCGGTCATTGCCAGAGCGCACATAACCGACAGATTGGCATCCTGCCAAAAATAGAACGTTGTGTAGTAGGCAATTGCAAACGGCGCCAGCGCACCGAACAGGGCTATTCCCCAGGATCGTTTCATGCCCTGCACAAAGTGATTGGTGTCCTCCTCGAAGCCGAGAGCGAACATGATGAGGATAATTCCGATCTCGGAAAAGCCACGGATAAACTCAGTACTTTCTTCTGGCAATACACCAAGGTTCACCATGGTGGAACCAAAGGCAAGAAAGTACAGGACCGGAGTTAGTTTGGTCCTGTGTGCGAGAAAATAAGATAGAAATACCCCAGACCATATGATGGCGAGGAAAAACATGTCATCCATTGATTATGCCTACTGTTTTTCTTTGAATTTACGCGATTACCAAGCCGAAGTCTTGATCAGATCGATATTATCCCATATCTGAGTAACAGGTAATCTAAGCTTATTTATTCGTTTCGGTGGTGCCTATCTTCCGCAGCTAAACGTCATAGCATTATTGAGAGTGAACTTTGCACCCTTGTTGTTGAGGATTAAGGACTGAGGATTGGGGGTTTGTTTAATTTAAGAGTAGAGGTAATAACTTAAGTAGAAGGAAAAACCTACAGGCAAAAAAAAGAGCTAACTCCGAAGAGTTAACTCTTATTCTTTCATACTCGTTCTTTCATTTTCGTGAAAGAGAGCTTGTTTAAACATCCTTACGAGCCGAAGCCCGTAAGGGAGAGCTGTTTAGAACAAGTTGAAACGAGCACTCAGGCGTATGCCACGAGGACGCTGGTACTGAGAAACCAGACCGTAATCCGGATCGGCTGTACCTGCTGCTGTATCACCTTCTTCACTAACTCGGATAGCCTTGTCAGTGTTAAGCGCGTTGAATATGTCCAGAGTCAGCAACACATCAGTGTTGGCAATTTCCAGATTATATTGTGCGCTCAAGTCGATGTTGTGCATCACTGGAGTGTGTCCCAGTGAACCACGGCCAACAGGGCTTCCCTGACAGAAGTGTGATGAAGCACCGTAATCACCTGCGAAAGCATCTGTTGGGTGAACACCGAAACAGCTGATTGGGCGGCCTGATTGCCACAACAATGATGCACCAAGGCGCAGACCATTGTCGAACTCATAGCTACCATAACCTTTCAGTGTATGTGCACGGCTGTTAGGTAGTTCACCATAGGAGTTGTCAACCAATCCTGGCTGGTCGAAGTTTTGGGTAATACCCGCATCGTCCTGCCCGTTGTCTGACTTAACATAACCTTCGTGGTTACCTAAAGATTCTGACCATGTGTATGAAAAGTCAGCTGACCAGTTGTTCTCCAGAGGGCGTCCAACAGTAAACTCAAGAGCCTTGTAAGTACGCTTGGCTTCAGGATAGCGAAGCTGCGCAGCTGACAAAGTTACTTGCTCATCAGTCTCTGGAATGTACACACTCATGTCAGCACCGGGATTGGTAAGTACATACTGGTGGAAGCCAGTAAAAGTGTCTTCTACAGTTCCGCCAGCAGTCCAGTTGCCTGCACCGTTGTAGTAATCGATTACAGCAGCATCAATCGCTACGTCTTCGATTGTTGTACCCAGATCACGGTAGATACCCTTAACACCGATCTCAAGACCGGAGTCCAGAGTAGTTTGGTATCCAAGGATGTACTCTTCCTGGAACATTGCTTCGATGTTGGCATCTGTTGTAGAGCGAGTATCAGGCACAGTACCGTCACCGAATACGACTGTGTCATAGATTGCTCCAAGGCCTGTAGGAACTTCTTGAGCACCAATACTCACACCATCCCAGTCGTAGTAATCATGGATGTAGGTTTCGTTACCAGCCATACGAATGTTTGTATTCGCAGCGATTGGCAAGTAGTACTCACCGTAGTTAGCGAAGAGCTTGGACCGACCTTCACCAGTTGGATCCCAAACTGCAGATAGGCGAGGAGCCCACTGATCTTCAACTTCAACGAAAACACCACCTGCAGCGTTCATGTTTTTGAAGGATTCGTTACGAATACCAAGCTCGAGAGTCAAACGGTCGGATACGTCCCATACGTCCTGAATATACCAGGCGTCTGATTCAGTAGTGAATGAACCACCAACGCTGTAGGTACGCAGACGAACGTTCGCGCCAGAAGGACATTCAGCAGGAGTACACTCGTTGTATGCGTTTGTTGGATCACGCAGCCAGTAAGCGCCACCGGAGTTCGCAGTGGCTTCGTCTGCTGCATTTTCCTCGTTGTCGATACCGAAGGAAAGCTCATGTCCAGCAAAGCCAGTCCACTGGATGTCGGCGCGAGTCATTTCACGATTATCAAGACCTGATGATACTGTGAAGTTTGACCACTCACCCTGAGCCTGAAATCCACCGTTGTATTCATAGACAACCGGAATCGAAGCAGTAGCTGGAGCTGTTGTTCTGTTAGCTTCGTTCTCACCGTAGGAAAGAGAAACCTGCAGATCGTTGCCGAAGTTACCAGTGTAAGAGGCTATCCAGTTCTCACCACCTTTTTCATAGACTGTGTCGCCGAAAGAATCGCCACGTGTGAAAGTATCACCATCGAATCCATATACAGCTTCAGTTTCAGTACGCTCATCAGAGAACGCCGTGTATTCAACGTGGTGATCTGGAGTGATGTAACCATCAAGCTTAATGCCCCAAAAACCTTCGTCTGAAACGTTGTCGTAGTCACGACCAGACTGGATACCTGCATAACGCTGTTCCACTTCTTCATTACTGTACAAAGCGTAGAAGAACAGACGGTCTTTGATGATTGGACCGGAAGCGTATACGTCACCCGTCATAGTTGTATCTTCATCAAGATCGTTTGCAGCTGCGAAAGTGTTCGGAGAAGTTTCCAGTCTGTCATCGCTGTAGTAAGCATTGAAACCGAAATCCCACTCATTTGAACCGCTCTTGGTGGTCGCGTTCATAACACCACCGAGTGAACGACCATACTTGGCAGAGTAACCGCCAGTCTTCACCTGAATAGTGTCATAGAACTCAAATGGAACCTGAGAGAAACCAACACCAGTTCGGAAGTTAGTTGTGTTCAGGCCGTTAATGAAAGAAGTGTTTTCAGCGACCGAAGCTCCACCGAAAGAAGCCAGGTTACCGAAACGGTTATCACCAAGGCTAGCACCTGGAGCAAGAAGAGCAACTGAAGTCAGGTCTCTCTTGATAGGCATTTCGAGTAGTAATTCAGAGCTGATTACGAGACCGGATTCAGCGATGCCAGTATCTACAGCAGCGCGACGAGCACCAGTAGTAACAATCTCGTTGATCACAGCAGTTGTAGTCGCCAGGTTAACGCTTGTAGCGCTACCTAGAGAAACTTCAACGTCAAGGGTATCAACAACAGCGCCGTTTTGAAGGACACGTACCTGGTAAGAACCTGGAGCCAATCCGTCAATACGGAATTCGCCACCTGCACCAGTAGTTTCACTTCGAGCAGTTCCTCTGGAAGTATCAAGGACTTCAACAACAGTATTGCTGCCTGCTCCTTGAACTACTCCGCGGACTGCGCTTGTAGTTGATTGCGCGAAGGCAGGAGTGCCAACAGAAAGAGCCAGAGCACATATAGCTGCGCTTAGGACCTTTTTCGCGATAGGTTTTCTAGATTTTGTAAATGGAACGGGTTGATTAAACATCCGTTTCCCCCTTTGGTTTAATAGTTAGTTTTTTTTTGCATCAATGCAGAAATGCACAAAAGAAGCATTCCTTGCGGATTACTTCAGTGCGAAAAGAATCTTATTTAGAGACGCGTTCTTATGTAACTGCGCGTTTAATCTCAAATAAGAAGCTAAATTTCTCCATGTAACTGGCTGCGAATGCTAACAACAACACAAGCGCTGTTCTAGTGTTAAATGAGCAATATTCCTGATTTCTAATAATAGTTAAGTGATTGATAGCTATGAAATAAAAGAGGCGGAACAGGCTTGCCGTATAGAAGTAAAAACGACCCAATTTGTCCCTCTGTAACAGCTTGTTTTATAAGGAATTGTTACAGACTATTACTGAGTTTGTAACAAGATGTTACAGAAGTAGGGTGTGCTTCAGAGGTTCCATGGGGGGTAGAGGAGAGAAAATTATTTTCCATTTAATTTCTATTAAAGCGAGTAAATCCCTGAAAATCAGGGAAATTGAGACTTCAGTAACTAAAATATTGCTAAATAATTGATCACATTGCGTGTTTTTTGATCAATATTTTTGGCCTCAACCGCTGTCACATGTCACTTTTTTGCCATATTTCCATTAATTCTCTCGCTTGAGCGCAGGAAACTGGACTTCTGTGATGGCTGTCAGTCCTATTAATTAGCTGGGAAACCAGAGCAGCATTGTTTCTTGCCAGAGTCTCATCAGCCATTTGTTGGTTATTCTCGAAACCAATGCGGCAGTGACCTCCTTGTTCCATCGCGGCTTCCATACAATCAAGCTCGGTTGAGCCGAATGCACACAACCACCATAGGTTCTTTCTTTTTAGGTTTTCCAGTAAGGGGTTCAGGTCTTCGGCTCGTGACTTCTGCCCATCGGTATATCTACCTAACACAAGCAGAACGTTGGCAGATTCCTGAGGAACAATTCCTCGGTTCTGCATTTCATTGAAACGCTTGATGTCTTCGGAGTCATACAGAATATATTGCGGTGCTATTCGTGAAGCCTGCAGCCAGGCGAAGAAATCTGCGGCGCGGGATTCGTCCGTTGGCAGCGGGCAAATTTCCCGGAGGGCTACCGAAATTGCCTCGGGTCTGAGGTCTTTAACTAATTGGATCTGCTCATCGGGCTTGTAAATACCAACCGCTTCAGTGGTGATTTGAATTATTAATTCATCTCCAACCTGTTTTCTGATGGCGGCGATAGCTTCCCTGTAAAGATCGGCGTCCAGTGAATGGCCACCATGCTGGTCACGAACATGAAGGTGAATCATGCAAGCGCCTGCATCCTGACATTCGGCTGCAGTCATAGCGAGCTCGGTAGGAGATAGAGGTAAGCCGGCGTGGTCGTCCTTGGTCTTGCGCGCACCATTGGGGGCGACTGCAATCATTAATGGTGTGTACCCTTTTTCTTCTGTGGTTATATTCATGGGCTTCCCGTCTGCAGATCAAGCTTTTTACTGTAAGGCTTCTCGCGTTGGCGCAACTTATGTAGCTCTTCGTGAATCTCTATATTACTTTCTTGCACAAGAAGGTAGCGACTTACAGATTCTATATCGTATGCTTAGTGAAAATCACAAACACCTTAGCGCTTTCAGGCCTTCAATATGTCACACGATCATGATCACACCGAACCACCTTCCGATCTGGAGTTACGAGTAAAGGCTCTCGAAAGCCTGATGGTGGAAAAAGGCCTGGTTAACCCGGAAGCGCTCAATGCCATTATCGATACCTACGAGAATAAAGTTGGGCCGCGTAACGGTGCCCATGTTGTTGCCAAGGCATGGAGTGATAATGTTTTTAAAGAGCAGCTTATGGATAATGCGACTGAAGCAGTTGCCAGCATTGGCTACTGCGGAAGACAGGGCGAGCACCTTAAGGTGGTCGAGAATACTTTAGATACTCATAACCTGGTGGTGTGCACTCTTTGCTCATGTTATCCATGGACAGTGCTTGGTCTGCCGCCTGTATGGTACAAGTCAGCACCCTATCGTTCGCGAGCAGTGAGTGAGCCTCGCGCTGTATTGCAAGAGTTTGGCACGCAACTGAAGGACGATGTGAAAATAAGAGTCTGGGATTCCACCTCCGAAATGCGTTATCTGGTACTGCCAATGAGGCCAGAGGGAACTGAAGACTGGAGTGAGGAGCAATTACAAAAATTAGTTAGTCGCAATTCCATGATAGGTGTGGAATTGGCAAAGGCCGCAGATGATCAGGAAAGTCAGACATGAAAGGTGGGCATGATCTCGGTGGTAAAAGCGGACACGGGCCCATAAATCCTGAAGCGGAGAATGATGAGCCTGTTTTTCACGCAGACTGGGAGCGACGGGTTTTTGCGCTGACAGTAGCTAGCGGAATGCTAGGTAAATGGAATATAGACGAATCTCGTCATGCCAGAGAACGCCAACCAGCTCAGCAGTATCTCAACAACAGTTACTATGAAAACTGGCTTGAGGGCATAGAAACCCTTTTGCTGGATAAAAGCTTATTGAAGAAAGAAGAGTTGCAGAAGGAAGGATTGCCTAGCTCCACCGAAGGTAACTCAGCGCCAGATCAAAACCTTCGTGTTCCAGGAGTTAGTGATGCACTAAAAATCCTTGCCAGTGGCGGCCCCTCAGATGTGCTTACTCAAACGCCTGCTCGTTTCGCTGTCGGTGATCTTGTAAAGGTTCGTATTATGGATGGAGCAGGACATACTCGAGCGCCGGAGTATGTTCATTCTAAACAAGGAACTATCGAACTTCATATTGGCTGCCATGCGTATCCAGATCTAAACTCAACACGAAATGAAAATGACGAAATACCTGGAGAGCATCTTTACTCTGTCAGTTTCAAATCGGAAGAACTCTGGCCCGAAGGCTCAGAGGATTCAAAAAATTCAGAGGTCCGAATCGATCTGTGGGAACCTTATTTGGAGAAATTGAAATGAATGCCAATAGCTTGAATCCGCCGTTGCAGCCTCAGCAGCCGGCAGATGAAGAAGGCCCGGTTTTTAGAGAGCCTTGGGAAGCACAGGCCTTTGGTTTAGTGATAGCACTTCATCAACAGGGACTATTCAGTTGGCAGCAATGGGCTACAGTATTGAGTGAAGAGATTACACATGCCCAGCAAGCTGGCGACCCCGATATGGGCGACACCTATTATCATCATTGGTTAAGTGCCTTAGAGAAAATATGTGAGTTGAATGGATTAAGCGATTCGCCGGAAATGAGCTCCAGAAAAGAGCTGTGGCGCTCCGCCTACGTAAATACTCCCCATGGCCAAGCTATAGAATTGTCTGCTGCCAAGCGGTAATTTTGTGGACTTGAAATCCACGACTTAATAATAAAACGGGAGAACTTCTTGGACGTAGTAATTTCAGATTTACAGGCCGATGATCGGGATCACTGGGAGTTACTCTATCGTGCCTACGCTGATTTTTATCAGGTTCCCATGAGCCAAGAAATAATGGACGAGGTGTGGTCCTGGATTCACGATCAGCAACAGTCCTTCTATGGGAAAATAGCAAAGGATGGTTCGGGCGAAGCGCTCGGTATGATGCATTTTCGGGCTATGCCTTCGCCATTGAGAGGCTCTCATGTAGGCTTCCTTGATGACTTGTTTGTAAAGCCGGAATTTCGCGGAAAAGGGGTTGTAGATGCCTTGTTTGAAGAATTAGACCTGACGGCTAAGGCTCATGGTTGGCCCTTTGTTCGCTGGATCACCGCCGATGATAATTACCGCGGGCAGGCAGTGTATGACAAACTGGCTGAGAAAACCAAATGGCTTACCTATCAGATGCCGATTAAACATCAAGGCTGAGTACTTATGACTATCCCTGACAAGCGAGATGGATTACTTTATTTTTTCGGGTCTATTTTCGCGGCATTTGCGTCATATCGCATGCATATTGAGCTCATCGATGTTGGGGTTTTTCCAATCTTCGAGGCGCTCATCGATTTACATGGGCGTGCACCTGATCAATACCGTGTGTTGCCTTATTTGCTGATAGAGTTTATTAGAAATATTTTGGAATTATTTAGTAGTGTAGAGCTATCGCCGAAGTATCCGATCATAATCTTCGACGCACTGTTTTTATTTCTGTCGAGTGTGTTGCTAGCAGGAATGTTTAGCCGCTTACGTATCAGGTTGATTCTGATTTTCTTACTACTTACCTATCCGTTCATGATGTTTGATGGCTATCGACCTATTAGTTCATTCATCCTCTTTCTTTCCAGTCTCACCATGCTACTTTGCCAGCAGCATACTCTGCCCATGAGGAAGCTCGCTTTCTTTCTGCTATTGCTGACATTTAGTTTTACTCGCGCCGATGTAGCACTGGTATTGGCCGTAATTTCTTTTGCCTACGTCTCTTTCAATAATCTGGAAAAAGGTCTGATAGTAGTCATTCCAATAGGTATTCAGCTCTTGCTAAGTCGTGTGCTGTTTCCGGAGGCAGAATATTTCAGTTCTGTAGTCATGATCATGGACAATTTAGGCGGTCGTTTCCTTATTGGGTCTCCCTTGAGCTATCTCATTATCGGATTGCTTATTTGTTTTTGGTCTGAAGTCGCCGGCTTCGTCAGCTCTGCCTGGAGACAGAGGAAGCAAGCTCTAATTCCTTTACTAAGCTACTGTGTTCTGCTGTTTATAATAGCTAGACCAAATGAAACCAGGCTGTTCCTTCCTTTGCTTCCTGCAGTCCTGCTTCTACTTGGTGATCAGCAGGCATCTGAAAAGCAAGAGGCAGCAGGGGAGACAATGTAGGTGGTTAAATTCGACTCGATCAGAGAGCGGGCAGAACAGCGTAAGGGCGGGGCAAAGGCGCTAGCTAAACTCCTGCCAAAGGTTTCGACGAAGAAAGCTCTTCAGAATCTCGGTGACGACCGTTACCTGGCGATGATGACTAAATGCATTAATCAGGCGGGGTTCAGTTGGAAGGTAATCGAGAATAAGTGGCCCGAGTTTGAGGAAGCCTTTTTTGCTTTCGATCCCATCAAGCTAGGCTATCTTTCTCCGGAACAATGGGAAGCCTATGCCAGTGATAGACGGGTGGTTCGCAATTGGCAGAAAATAAAAGCCCTCCAGGAAAACGTTTTCTTTGTACAGGAAGAGGCGCGAAATCACGGCAGTTTTGCCAAGTTTATTGCCCAGTGGCCAGAGAGTGATCAAATAGGCCTGATGGCTTATCTAAAGAAGAATGGCTCGCGACTCGGAGGGCAGAGTGCTTTGTGGTTTTTGCGACGCGTAGGCAAGGATTGTTTCGTTCTGTCACGGGACGTGGTGACTACATTGAAGGCTTCAGGATTGGATATTGCTGAGAAGCCCAGCAGTAAAAGGGATCTTATCAAGGTGCAGGATCAGTTCAATGCCTGGCATGATGAAACTGGTTTGCCCCTAAGTCATCTAAGTAGAATTGCCGCCTGTTCCGTAGGCGAAAACTATCTAACTTAGTACTAGCTCATGCTAGTTTTTCTTTCACTCCAGAGGCCGATTTCCAGAGCTAGGCCTAACCCTGTGTTCCTCATCCGTGTGATAATTGGAGGATGATCACACGACGCAAAACACTCAAAGGCTTGGGTATAACTTCTTTGGCAGCAAGCCTGCCATCCATAGCATTTTCTCAATCGAATACCACTACTTCTGATCAACTCAATCCCTTAAAAATCCCTGTGGAATTAAGAGGAGAGTTGAATGCTGATTTGAATACGCCAGTACGGCAATTTCAACTCACTCTACAAAGTGGAAGCACTTCTTTCTTTCCAAATGTCCAAACCGCAACTATGGGGATTAATGGCAGCTATCTTGGCCCCACTATGCGCTTCAGGCGCGGAGAAGAAGTAGCGCTCCAAGTTCAAAACCAATTGAATGAGCCATCAACTCTTCACTGGCACGGGTTTCATCTTCCGCCAAGCGCCGACGGCGGCCCCCATCAACCTATAGAAGCAGGGCAGACCTGGAACACTGGATTCGAAGTGGTGCAATACGCTGGGACTTTTTGGTATCACTCCCACATGCTGCACACCTCCGGTGAGCAAGTGTATCGAGGGCTAGCTGGTCTGATTCTCATTGACGATAATGAGCAGGAAGTTGAACTTCCTTCGGACTATGGTGTGGATGATATTCCACTGGTAGTTCAGGATCGTCGGTTTGATGATGATGGTTCGTTGCTTTACATGAACCGTTATGAAGACTTGGTAATGGGCATGCATGGCGAAACAATTTTAGTGAATGGTACTCGCAATGCATTTTTCGAAGCCGAAACTCGAAAATTGCGATTGCGATTGTTGAATGCCTCCAACGCCAGAACTTTTACCTTCGCTTTTAGTGATGATCGGGAATTTCATCAGATTGCCAGTGATGGTGGTTTGCTTGGGCGCCCAGTAGCAATGACTCGCCTGGAACTTGCACCTGCTGAACGAGGGGAGATAATCCTGGAGCTAGCCCCTGGGGAAGAAGTCAAATTACTTAGTCTGGGCAAGCCTAATAATTTCCCGGAATTTGATGGCGCGATGAGCGAGATAATGCGCAAATTAAATACCCAGAGCTTCGACATACTCCAGATAAGAGCGCAGCCTGAATTAAGAGACAGTCCCGAAATTCCGGAGCAGTTCAACTCTATCTATAGGCTTCCGGAAGCTGCCTCCACTAATACCAGGCAATTTCTTCTGTCCATGGGTTCTGGAATGCGTAGTGGAGAAGATCGAGGGCCGGGTAGGGGAACCCGTAACGGGAATGGCGGTGGTTATGGCGGCGGTCAATTTTCTATTAACGGCCGCCTGATGAATATGAATTTCGTTAATGAGCGTATCGAGCTTAATACCACAGAGATTTGGGAAGTGAGGAACAATTCACCGATGATGCACCCCTTTCATGTTCATAACGGACAATTTCAGATACTGGACCGGGACGGTGTTGCCCCTGCGGCGAATGAAATGGGTTGGAAAGATACGGTAAAAGTGGAATCCGGTGAACTTGTGCGCATCATCATGCGCTTTACTGATTTCACCGATGAAGAAAATGCCTATATGTATCACTGCCATATTCTCGAACACGAAGACCGTGGAATGATGGGGCAGTTTTTGGTGGTGTAAAGTCCTGCGCGACTTTGCGACATCTCTTTTTATTCGGAAAGTAAGTCATGAATATCAACGAACCACAAAATGAAGTCCCTGCTGATGAAAACTATGGTTTTCAGGACACGTCCTACAAAGCAGCCGGTGAAATTGAGGGCATTCAGAAACTGGTAAAATCTTTCTATCAGTTTATGGACTCCCTACCGGAAGCGAAAGTCGTGCGAGCCATGCATGCAGATGATTTGTCACTTATCGATGACAAGCTTACTCACTTCCTGTGTTATTGGTCAGGAGGCCCGAGGAGTTTTGTAGAAAAATATGGCCCGGTGAATATCCCCCGTGCCCATATGCATCTGAAAGTGGGAGAGAAAGAAAGGGACGCATGGTTGCTGTGTATGGAGAAGGCAATAGAGCTTCAAACCTATAAACCCTCGTTTAAAAAATACCTGCTCGAACAGCTAGCCAACCCAGCCGAACGTATTCGACTGACAAGCCTGAATCCTGATTGATAGACTGGTTTCGAAAAGAACACCTTTAGGGTTACGCTAAGGATCAATATTAAAAGTATGGGTAGAGTTTTAATCAGACAACTAGCTAAAGACGATTGGGAGCTTTATAAAAATCTACGTCTGCGTTCCTTGCAGGAATCACCGGAAGCATTTGGCTCAACTTATGAGCGGGAAAGTGAATTTACCGATGAGCGTTGGCGTGACCGCGTCGATGCGAATGGTGGAGTTCATCAGACGCTGCCACTAGTAGCAGAAATTGATGAGCAAGCAATCGGAATTGCAAGTGGAGTAGTTCATTTCGCTGGCGATAATTCTGCTTACGTTTATCAAATGTGGGTTGCGCCAGAAAGCAGAGGGCAGGGAGCGGCGAGACTGCTCTTAGACAGAATTATTTCCTGGGCTAGTTTAGTGGGCGTAGATAATCTTAATCTTGGAGTTAATCTATCCAATTCCGAGGCAATAAAACTCTATCAGTCTGCGGGTTTTACATTTTTTGGTGAGCAGGAACCTATGCGGCCTGATTCCAGTTCTCTAACACAAAGCATGACGCATCAATTGAGTACCGGCTGAGCTGTTCCGATTCCTAACGCCGTATTTTTGTCTCTAAAATAACCGAAGAATTTGTTCTCACTACCCCTGGCATGTCAGCGATGCGATCCAGTAATTGATTGAGCTCCAGAGGCGAACTTGCGCGCACCATCGCGATCATGTCGTAGTCACCACTTATGGCGAATAGAGAAGTAAGCTGGGTAAGCTTTCCCAATGCAACAAAAGTCTGCCCGCTTAACTTCTGAGTAGCTTCTATTAATACATGGGCCATCAGGCTGTTCTTTTCATACTCATCATGAAGCTTCACCGTATAGCCTTCGATGATGTTCTGACTTTCGAGTCGCTTTAGCCGGCTCTGAATTGTAGAGCGGGAAACCCCTAATCGCCTGGCTAGTTCGGTAGTAGCTGTTCGTGCATTGTCTTGCAGCAATGCCAGCAGTTTTTGGTCCAAATTGTCCATATTGCTCACCAGTGTCATCAAAATGATGAATATCAGCATCAATTTGTTAATTATAGACCTACATTCTGACAGCGCAAGAGGCGATCCTTTGTTTATGAGTTAAGACTTAAACAGGTCAGGAGATGCATTATGAAGAATATAGCTGTAGTAGGCGCAGGAAAAATCGGCGAAATGATAGTTGAGCTACTGGGAAGTACGGGTGACTATCAGGTGACTCTGTTGGATGGGAATGCTGCGCAACTTGAGAGATTCAAGCCGAGCGATCGTTTGCAGACTCGCCAGTTAGACGTCAGCGATATCCCGGCACTAACGGAAGTGTTGAAGGGACATTTTGCAGTTCTCAGTGCCACGCCATTCTATTTGACCGAAGCTATCGCCACCGCTGCGAAAGAGGCAAAGGTACACTATCTTGATTTGACCGAAGACGTTGCCAGCACCGAGCGAGTTAAAGCACTGGCTAAAGGTGCGGAGACGGCATTCATTCCGCAATGTGGGTTAGCGCCAGGTTTTATTTCAATCGTCGCCAATCACATCGCCGCTAAATTCGATGAACTGCAAAGCATTCGAATGCGCGTCGGTGCTCTGCCGCAGTATCCCAGTAATTCACTGAACTACAATCTCACCTGGAGTACAGACGGCGTCATCAACGAATACATCGAACCCTGTGTTGCCATTTCAGGCGGTGAACTAACACAGGTGCCGGCCATGGAACAGCTTGAACATTTTTCTCTGGATGGTGTGCGCTATGAGGCTTTCAATACTTCCGGTGGCCTGGGCACTCTGGCTGAAACTCTTGCTGGGAAAGTAGACAACCTCAGTTACCAGACTATTCGCTATCCCGGTCATTGCGAGATTATGAAGACTCTTCTCAATGACTTGCAACTGGCCAACCGTCGTGACGTATTGAAGGACGTGTTGGAAAATGCCGTGCCTGCAACTATGCAGGATGTTGTTCTGATCTTCGTTACAGTCAGCGGCAAGAAAGATGGGGAGCTTCTGCAAGAGAGCTATGCCAACAAAGTTTATGCTCAGGAGATTAACGGCAAACTTCATAGCGCCATCCAGTTAACTACAGCAGGAAGTATCTGTGCGGTGTTGGATCTTCTCGCTAACAATCAAATTCCACAAAAGGGTTTTGTGAAGCAGGAAAGTATTTCCCTGCCTCAATTTCTCGAGAATAGATTCGGCGCCTATTACGATCTGCAAGCATTGAGTCAGGCTGCTTGAGTATAAAATCCTAACAAACCTAAACGGAAAGAAGTCATGCAAGTACAAAACTCATTCAAGGCAATAGCAAAAGAACTTGGGCTAAGCGATGCTGAGCTGAGTGGAGGAGATCTCCCGGTCAAGTCCCCAATTGATGGCAGCGAGCTGGGCAGAGTAAATAGTCAAAGTGCTAAGCAAGCAAGAGAGCAGGTCGCGCTTAGCGTTGAGGCATTCAATCAATGGAAGCAAGTACCGGCACCGCGACGTGGTGAATTGGTTCGTCTGTTTGGAGAGGAGTTACGCAAGAATAAACAAGCTCTCGGAGAGTTGGTTACCCTCGATTGTGGCAAGATTTATCAGGAAGGACTTGGCGAAGTGCAGGAGATGATCGATATCTGTGATTTCGCCGTAGGTCTCTCCCGCCAGCTATACGGTTTGACCATCGCCTCCGAACGCCCAGGGCATCAGATGCGTGAGACCTGGCATCCAATGGGACCTCTTCTGGTAATCAGCGCATTCAATTTTCCGGTTGCCGTGTGGGCCTGGAATACTGCTCTGGCATTGGTTTGCGGAGACAGCGTAATTTGGAAGCCATCGGAGAAGACGCCGCTCACTGCTATGGCCTGTCAGAAACTTATGGAAAGAGCGATTAAAAAATTCGGTGAAGACGCGCCTGCCAATCTTTGCCAGCTAGTCATCGGTGAGAGGGATGTGGGAGAAGCTCTGGTGGAAGATAGGCGAATTCCTCTGGTCAGCGCAACTGGAAGCTGCGCCATGGGACGCCAAGTGGCTCCTCGTGTTGCAGAGAGGTTTGGCAGAAGCATCCTCGAACTTGGAGGCAACAATGCCATTATCGTGGCTCCTTCCGCGGATTTGGACATGGCGGTTCGCGCGATTCTTTTCGGTGCGGTGGGCACTGCTGGTCAACGCTGCACGAGTACCAGACGCTTGTTTATTCATGAAGATGTCTATGATGGTCTATTAACGTCCCTTAAGGCTGCCTATGGAAAAATCAGAGTAGGTGATCCTCTGGATTCTGGCACTCTGGTTGGCCCTCTAATCGACCAGGCAGCATTCGATCAAATGACACTGGCTCTTGGGCGCGCCAAAAAAGAAGGTGGGAGGATCGAAGGTGGTGAGCGTCTTTCAATTGGTGACAATGAGCAATCTTTCTATGTTCAACCTGCCATTGTGGAGATCGAAGGTTTGGACAGTAATGTTCAGGAAGAGACTTTTGCCCCATTGCTCTATGTATTCAAGTATCGAGATCTCGACAACGCGATTCACCGGCAAAATGATGTCCCCCAGGGGCTGTCTTCGGCTATCTTCACCACAGATATAAGAGAAGCCGAATACTTCATATCCGCCAGAGGAAGCGATTGTGGATTGGCGAATGTGAATATCGGTACCAGTGGTGCTGAGATTGGCGGAGCCTTTGGTGGCGAGAAGGAGACCGGAGGCGGCAGGGAATCAGGTTCTGATGCCTGGCGCGGGTATATGCGCAGACAAACGAGTACGGTGAATTACTCAACTGAATTGCCTTTGGCACAGGGAATTGAATTCGAATTGTAATTGTCTTTGTGAACCAAGCCGCGTATTCACTGTCTAATTTTTGGTATGTTTGAGCCGATAGTTTGGACAAGTGATACTACGAGAGTTGCCACAAATTAGTTGGAGATAACTTCATGAGATTAAGCCCTGCCTTTAAAACTTCCTTAGTGATTGTTCTGACTCTACTGGTTCAGAGCTGCACCACAATTAATCCATATACTGGTCAGCAACAAACCAGTCGTGCTGTTCAATATGGTGCCATTGGAGCAGTGGTGTGTGGTTTGATTGGTGCGAGTGAGAGTGGTCAACGAGCCCGTAACGCGGCTGCCGGTTGTGGTGCAATCGGAGCAGGTGTAGGAGCCTACATGGATGTGCAGGAAGCGGAGCTGCGTGAGGAATTACAAGGAACCGGTGTACAGGTGATTAGAGACGGTGACCGATTGGATCTCATAATGCCGGGCAATGTAACCTTCGACAGTAATGAATACACTATCCGCTCAGAGTTTTATCCAGTGCTGGATTCAGTATCCACTATTCTTTACAAATACACTGATACCCAACTACAGATAAATGGACACACTGACTCAACCGGCGCCCTCGACTTCAACTATTCTCTATCTGATCGCAGAGCCTCCAGCGTCGCCAGCTATCTTAGTTCGAGAGGCGTGGATCAAAGCAGAGTCTTCACCCGAGGCCTTGGCCCGGATCAGCCTATTGCCAATAATGATACTCCTTCAGGGCGGGCTTCAAATCGCCGCGTTGAATTGCAGATTGTTGCGGTGCAGTCTTGATAAGAACTTAGCGTCGGTAGTCTGTAGTTCAGAACATCGCTCGTCTTTTCATTTGCAGTAAATTCTCTGTTTCCTCTATAGTGGGTAAAAGCCCATCTTTGGAGGAAAACCATGAACGACATCGAACACAACTCAACTGATGAGGCACTTGAAGCGCTCAAGACAAAACTTAATCGGGATACCGCGAAGATTAATTGGAGCGCTCTGCAAGAGCATCACCAGAAGGAAGCGGTAATCAGGGTAGAAAATTCTCAGGACCTGGTCACCGTGGCGGGGGAGTTTGTTCAGGATAACCACTCCCAAGTGAAGGAGTGGCTCGATCAAGGAGCTATTGCCAAAGTGGGAATCGAAAGAGGCCAGCAATGGCTGGAAGACGATATAGAACTATGGGCGGTTGTTGTCGCTCCCTGGATTCTCGTTCAGGAGATTAGCCAAGACGCTAAACCAGACAATAACTAGCTCAGTTTAAAACGTCCCGTTAATAGTCAATGAAGCAGACCGTCCCGAAGAACTACACTGATCTTCGATCTCTTCCAAAATGCCCGCTGATGTGCGGCCGACGAAACGCTGGCGTTCGCGACAAAATTCCCCGTTGTTGAAGAGTCTTTGCATATCCAGGCGAATGGTTATGTTGTTAAAGCCACGCCATTCGACAAAAGATTGCCAGAAAGGATCCCCTGCCGACAGCTCGATATCATCGATATCAATACGAGTGCGATTGCCGTCGAATTGATTGCGCCAGGTCAGGCCGTAATTTAGGTTCAGCGTGGGAATGTCGTGGCGAAAACCAAGGCTGGTACGACCACGGTCGCTATAGAGGAATCTGCGATCAGTGCCAAGAAACGGATCGGTAATTTCTGAATCTTCTGCTGAAAAGCTTGCAGTGATTAACAGATTTGGCATATCGATCATACGCATGCGAATACTGCTATTCAGTTGAATGCCATACTTGATGCCGTCGCCAATATTGCCGTTAGCGCTTTGTAGACTGGTTTCAGAGGTAGAAACATCGAGCCGTTCTATTCTGTCGTGCCAGTCTTCATAGTAGAGTCTGCCACTAAGTACACCGACATCGTTTGCCAGACGGTATTCAGAATTTATCTCGTAATTCCAATACCATTCCTGTCGTAGGTTGGCATTGCCTGCAGTAACATCAGAATCTTCATCTTTATTGTCGGTGGCAGCTACGAAGTCTCGAAAACTTAATTGCTCAACAACCTTTTCGATAGTGCCTCTTAGCTGGAGAGAAGGGGTCAGGTCATACCTAAAATCCACTTTGGGCTTTACAAAACTGAAATCCCGCTTGTTTGAAACATCGCCTCTCTGAATGATCTCTGAAGATTCATACAGAATTGAGGATTCTAAAGACATGTCTGGGCTGATAATCCAGTTATGGATCGCAAAGGGTTCGTAGCGAATTTCTTCAACACTGGAGTTTGCATTGGATACGGAAACAGGTACCAGACCACCATGACTGACAGAAGGAGTGCCTGTGCTGCTAGCTGTGCCTAGAGCGAGATTGGAATCGAGAATAGTTTGAGCGCGCTCCGCTCCCAATTCAATATCTTGACCCTGGAATATATCGAAAGTATAGGAGCCGCGAGCAATGCGTTCCTTGGTTGTACTTCCGGAGTCGAGAAACAAATTCTTTGTTTCAAAGCCTGTATTCCCGACATCCCAGCGTTCTCTGGTGCTTGACCGTGTGAAGGAGTTACTTATAGCCAGTACCTTAAAGCGTCCACCATTCTCAGCATTGAATTCATAGTCGCCACCGATCTCCCAGTTTTCAATGGCGCTGGGACTAGCTTCCCGTTGTCGAGCTTCAATATTCGGTGTAAGTGTCAGATCAATGGTTCGTCTTAGCAATTCAGAATCGCCTGTGCCTTCTGAATAAAGCGCATTGAATCGAGCGCTGCTTTTTGCGCTAATTTCATAATTCAAATTGGTGCTAAGTGTGGAGTTGTCTCCGTCGGTAGTATTACTTTCTCTGATGATATCGTTGGGAGAAAAATCGCCGAGTACGGAGTTTTCCTTGCTTAGATTCATGTAGTGAACATCTGCAGCCTCGGCGCTGATCTGATAGTTCAGACCGCCCTGTTGCCCGCTATAGGATAGGCTGCCGGACGGGGAAATCTTATCGTCCTGAGATTGATCGGCGCGTAGTTCATACTGTAATGATGATGAGCTTAATGATTCAAATAGCACTACGTTGACTACCTGACCACTGCCTCGCACATCCAGTTCGCCGGAGGTTCCACGAATGATCTCGATGTAATCAACCTGGTCAGCCGTTATTCTGCCTAATTGGCTATCGGTGCTATTGTTTTTGCCTGCTGTGCGTTTTCCGTTAATTAGAATTTCACTACCGCCACTTCCGCTGCCGAATCCACGGCCACCACTACTACCGCCGCCTTTACCTGGAGGGCCTCCGCGACCACGACTACTACCGCTGAACCCGCTGCCGGTGCTGAGCCCGGGGATTCGATCCATCATGTCCTGTGCAGTTACAGGCGCCCATTCAGTGAAGTAAGCAGCAGGGTAGCGCACGGTGGATTCTTCACCGACGTTGTCCTGAGCTAAGGCTTGAGGCCCAAGACTAAGGAATAGCAGGAAAAGAGTGGTGCGAATCATCGTAATAGAATCTTTCATGGCTCGAGTCTCTGGGTGATTCTGGCGAAATAATTCGCCAGTATTGCATAAGCATCTGGTTCGAATTGTGACAATTTGTACGGCTCAAACCTCTATGAATTGGCTAGCTACACCCCTATATCGTCTCTTACTATCTCAACTGCAATCTCAGCCAAATAAGCGAGCAGAGATCTATAAGGATGGCAGAAGTGATTCTGACCGGCTTTCAGGTCATTTTGTCTCCAGATTATGTCTTTTTTCAGTAAACGGGCCCTGTTCCAGATAGTGATAATTACTTAAGGCTTTGTTAGTGTTACATCATCATCTCCGCTGAATTTACAGAGGTATTCCCATGCGTATTCTGCCCGGCCTAATCTCCACTTTTACTCCCCGATTTACTCTCATTACCCTTTGTTCCGTCATAGCTTTGGGGGCTTGCTCCCCTGAGTCTACTGCTCCGACAGCTAGTACCGCCGCACCTGAAGCGGATACAGCTGTTGCCATGACGGATCAGGCAGGCAATGAAGTTCAGATTCGTTGGACCTCTCATGGCATTCCTCACATACAAGCCGATAATTGGGAAGGACTGGGTTATGGCTTTGCCCATGCGATCGCTACCAATACCATTTGTGTATTGGCTCGAGAATTTGTCACCGTACGTGGAGAGCAGGCGAAATATTTTGGTGCCACTGAAGCAAACATCAATGCTGATGCTTTTCATCAGGCCTTGTTGCACCCAGCGAAGATCGATGAATACGTCTCCTACGGCTCGTCCGAAAATCATGACCTCGATGCCGGTTACGTTGCCGGATATAACAATTTCATTGAAACAAGAGCCGGTGAAATGCCGGCCTCTTGTAACAATGCTCCCTGGATTACGCCAATTACCGAACGTGACCTGGCAAAAATGTCGATCGGCGTGGGTGTGCGTTATGGGCTTGGCAGAGTGACCGACGAAATTGCTACCGCTCAGCCGGGCTTGGAGTTGGCCCAGTTAAATAAGCTGGATCTTTTCGTTGATCCAGAAATGATCGGTAGTAATGCCCTCGGCTTTGGTAAGGAACTCACCGATACCGGTCGTGGAATTTTGATGGGAAATCCCCATTACCCCTGGCATGGACCTTCACGATTTCATATTGCTCACATGACTCTTCCCGGAGAAGTCGATGTTATGGGCGCCAGCTTGATAACAACAAACAGAATTGCTATCGGCTTCACTGAGAAAGTAGCCTGGTCCCATACGGTTTCCACAGCCCTCAGGTTCACCATGTTCAGACTTGATCTGGATGAGGGAAATCCCATGGCATATCGAGTCGGTGATGATGTGCGTAATATCGAAGCCATCAACGTCCAGGTAGAAACAGATCAGGGCATGGTCGATCGTACTGTGTATATGACCCACCTCGGTCCTGTAGTTGTAGGTGAATCAACACCATGGAATGATCGTTATGTTTATGTGATGCGCGATGTGAATTATGAAAATTATCGCACCGGTGATCAATACATGGAAATGAGTGCTTCGCAAAATGTATCAGAACTGAGAGATGCATTGGCCACCCATCAGGCCGCCGCATTCGTGAATACTATCGCCGCCGACTTCGATGGTGGAGCGTTGTATGCTGATATGTCTGCCATACCGAATGTTTCAAACGAGCTGATCGATCGCTGTGCTGTTGATACTGAAGGTGGCGCTCGTGTGATTACCTTGAATGGCTCCGATCCAACTTGTAATTGGCAGGTGGATGCAAGAGCTGCCTATCCGGGTCTTATGCCGCCCACGGAGCAGCCTAGCCTGATCACGGATACTTATGTAAGCAACAGCAATGATTCCTATTGGTTATCCAATCCTGATCAGCGGCTGGAAGGCTTCTCACCTATTATAGGTAATGAGCAGGAAGTTCGATCCCTTCGCACCCGTGCCGGTCTTAAGTTTGTGGAGGAAGTCCTAAATTCTAATCAGAAATTTTCTCAAGAAACAGTGCAGAACCTGTTGTTTAACCACCGACATTACGGTGCAGAAGTTTTTCTTGATGAAATTCTTGCGGTCTGTGAGCAGAGTGCAGATCTTGCCGAAGCCTGTGCTGTCCTGTCGAATTGGGACAGACGTCAGGACCTCGACAGTGTGGGTGCGCTTGTCTTCAATCGGTTCTGGGAAACCGCGCGTGGCTTAAGCTCACACTTTGCAGTGCCATTCGATGTTGATGATCCCGTTCACACCCCGAGAGGGCTTACCACCGATCAAGATGCTACCCGTGAATTCATAACAGATTCTTTACGGCAGGCAGTCGCATCACTTAATGAAGCGGGCATTGCTCTGGATACCAAATGGGGAGACGTGCAATTCGTCATGCGAAATGGTGAGAAGATTGGTATTCCAGGAGGTGCTGGCGGGCAGGGCATGTTTAGTGTGATCACTTCCCGTTTCGATGCGGACAATGGTGGTTACAACCCGATTGTTCATGGCAATAGTTATATTCAGACAGTTACCTGGAACGAAGATGGCACGCCTAACGCTAAAGCCATACTCAGTTATTCCCAGTCGCCTGAAGCGGATTCGGAGTTTTACTCTGACTTAACTAAGTTGTATTCCCAAAGCCAGTGGCTTGATCTCCCTTTTACCGATGAGGAGATTGCTTCTGATCTGGTGAGGGAAGAAGTTCTCAGCTTCTAGGCTTCTTAACACTCAGTCTCCGTTCGGGGTTAGTACATTTATTTGTGTGCTGGCCTCGCTGTTTCTCCGCTGACTGAATTTGATTGAATTTATTTTTACATGAACGAGGCATTTCAACATGCGCAAGACACTATTAGTTTTCCTTCTGTTTTCTTCATCCCTATTTGCGCAAGACCCTCTGCTGGGTTTCGATACAGCAAGTAGTGCATCCCAGCGAGAGTTGGAGGCTGAATTCGATAGCCATCTATCGGCTGAAGACTTGGACGAGTGGTTGCGCATTCTGTCTCGAGAACCCCATCATGTTGGATCTGCAGCAGGATTGGCTGTGGTGGAATTCGTAGCAGACAAGTTTCGATCATGGGGCTATGACACCGAAATCGCCGAGTATGAAGTATTGTTTCCCAGCCCTCGCACCCGTGAGTTGGAGTTAGTAGCACCAACTCGATTTACCGCCAGTCTTACCGAAGACTCTCTGCCTGAAGATCCCAGCACCTCGCGCACTGACGACTTGCTGCCGCCGTATAATGCTTTTTCAACCGATGGCGAGGTTGAAGCTGAATTGGTTTTCGTGAACTACGGAACGCCGGCTGACTATGAAATTTTGGATCGCTATGGCATTAGTGTCGAAGGCAAGATCGCTATTTCTCGTTATGGAGGATCATGGCGCGGAATCAAGCCGAAGTTAGCGGCAGAAAAAGGGGCAATTGGCACCATTATATATTCAGATCCTGCCGACGATGGCTATGGTGCGGGTGATACCTATCCTGACGGCCCTTTCAAACATGAAAGCGCAGTGCAACGTGGATCGGTGATGGATATGCCAACTTATCCAGGAGATGTGTTGACACCATTCGTTGGAGCAACTTCAGAAGCGCAGCGCTTGCCACTTGAAGACGCGCCCACAATAACCGAGATTCCGGTGTTGCCAATTTCCTATCGCGATGCACTGCCGCTGCTGGAAGCTATGGGTGGAGAAGTGGTGCCATCGGAATGGCGCGGTGGTTTGCCAATTACATACCATCTCGGACCAGGTCCTGCCCGAGTGCGTATGAAGCTGGAATTCAACTGGGACATGGTTACAGCCTATAACGTGATTGCAACCATGGAAGGTTCTGAGTACCCCGATCAATGGGTGATACGTGGCAACCATCACGACGGTTGGAATCATGGCGCGGCAGACCCTATCTCGGGTCTAGTGGCCCTAATGTCCGAAGCAAAGGCGCTCGGTGAGTTGGCTGCCGATGGAAATGGCCCAAAACGTACAGTGGTATATGCAGCATGGGATTCGGAAGAGCAGGGACTAATCGGTTCTACTGAGTGGGTTGAACATCATGCCCAGGAACTGGATGAAAAAGCAGTCGCCTATATTAATACCGACGGCAATAGCCGTGGCTTCGTGAATATCGGCGGCAGTCATGTACTTGAGAAAATGGCCAACGAGGTGATGCGGGATGTGACCGATCCGCAGACCGGCGTATCAGTAGCAGAGCGTCGTCGAGCACGTATTGAAGTTAACGGAAACGCCGCAGCCAGAGCTGAACTTAAGAGTCGGAGCGATATGAGAATTAGCCCCTTGGGGTCTGGTTCTGACTATTCGCCGTTTTTGCAACATTTGGGTGTTGCCTCCTTGAATATAGGATTCGGCGGTGAGGCTAGAGACGGTAGCTATCACACCCTATATGACACCTATGAGCACTACACGACATTCCGGGATCCAGGAATGATCTATGGCGTAGCTCTAGCCAAAGTGGCCGGCCGGGCAACTATGCGACTTGCCTATGCGCCGAGACTGCCGTTTGAATTTACCGGTCTTGCAGACAACATCGCTCTCTACGTTGATGAGGTTGAAGAACTTGCCGAAGATATGCGCAGTCAAACTCTTGAAACCAATCAGCGCATTGATTCTGGAGTCTATCAATTAGCCCTCGATCCAACCCGTGCCCTGGTCGCGCCTTTGCACAAGGATGAAGTCCCGTTCTTCAGTTTTGCGCCACTCAGGAATGCATTGGATGAACTGGAAAAAGCGGCGGCTGATTATTCCGATGTGGCGAAGAGTGGCGGAGCCGCGAATGAGCAGCAAAACATTCTTCTCTACACCAGCGAACGTGAGTTGACCCGTGTGGATGGATTGCCCGGTCGGCCCTGGTTTACACATCACATCTATGCGCCAGGGTTTTACACAGGTTATGGCGTGAAGACTCTTCCCGGTGTCCGCGAAGCGATAGAAGAGCGCCAATACGATCTGGTGTCCGATGAAATATTTGTGGCGGCAGATGTTATTAGTGGAGTCGCAAGCAGGGTGAGAGCGCTTTCGGATTAAACAGAAGCTCCTCGTTTGTTCTTAAACGAGGGTGTTGAATAGATCGATTAATTCTTCGAGTTTCGATTGAATCGCGGGGTCGATATCCTGGCCCTGTAATTGATCTGACAGAGCCCGTATAAATTGTTTGCTGTTATTCAGCTCCGTCATGCCTTCGATACTGGAAAATGCGTCGGGCCAGGCATTCATTGAAGTCGGTGCATCGAAGCTTTCAAGCCATGCGACAAATTCTTCTGTGGGTAGGGCTTGTCGCCGAATCAGTATTGTGACCGATCGTGCCAGTCTATCGCCTTCATTGAACCCGTAGCCGGCTGCCGTTGGTCCCGCTTTGCTTCGAATGCCGGTAAGAATCAACCTCGATTGCTCTTCATCTAAAGCCGAATGCAATGAGAATCGCCAGAGCACATCAGCCAGATGTGCTATTAGATGTACCCATCCGATATCCTCCACCAATCCTCGAAAGTCTGATTCATTATCTAATGCAATTACGCTAGTTCGTAATAACTCAAGGCGATCCTGCTCACTCATAAACGAATTAAGATTATCTGCCCGCATGAGCTCACCCAGAATCAGTGCAGAGAACGAACGCAACAGAGTTTGATCGCTATAGCTTTCTTCTAGATTGGGAGACAGTGTTTGTAATAAGAAGGAGCTGGTTTCAGTTGAAATTTTTTCGCTGCGCAGCCAGTAGGTGAGAAGGTCATAGCTAATCCCGTCTCGTAATTCACTGTCTGCTGAGCCAAGACAGTGAATCAATTCTCGAGCAAGCTGATTTGTAGCATGATTTTCGTTGTCGGCTGTTGCGTGAATTGGACGCCAATAATCCAGCGCCGCGGCCGTATCAAGACAGCTGCTCTGGTCTGATTGAGAGCTGGCTGCGCTTGCCCATAGCAGGCAGCTGCAGCTGAGAAGCCCAAGCAGTAGTTTGTATACAGAAGTGTTTGATCGATATGTCATTGTTCTAAAAGGCTGGCGAATTCGCCACTATTGATCTGTTGATACAGTTCTCGAAATCCGCCCACTGAATGATCTCCAACGAAGATCTGCGGCATGGTGCGTTGACCGGACTTAACCATGACTTCCTGCATGAGTTCAGGTTCCTCATCCAGATTTACTTCTTCGTAGTCATAATCATTGCTAACAAGTAATTGTTTGGCTGCGCCGCAGTAGGTGCAGAGACGACGTGTATAAAGTGTAATAGTGGGCATATAGTAGTGTTGCTTATTTAGTTTAGTGAACAGATTTTCCGACAGTAGACTTAATGTATACACCGGTCTAAAGACATCTCTTGTACATTGCCAGCAGTCTTTCCCAGTGTCGCTCGGATGCAGCCTTGTGATACATGCCTTTTCTCCCGGGGAATACAAATCCATGTCCAGTATCAGGATACCATTCGATCCGTGAATTGATATCGATGCCTTTCAGGTAGCTCTCAAGATCATCAATCATCTGCTGCGGTGCATGTTCGTCGGTTTCAGCACAGCCGAAATACATTTCACCAGATATCTTGTGGGCATTAAGATGGGGTGAGTGTGGGCTGTCTATAAGGAGGCGTATACCGTGAAAAGATGCACTGGCTGCTATCTTGTCTGGAAAGGCTGCGGCTGCAGCAAAGGCAAAGGGTCCGCTCATGCAATATCCGACACAACCGATTTTCCCGCCACGAGCGGCATCTTCTTTTTCAGAAAAATTCGTAAGTACTTCGACATCTTCACATACCATGGCATTGCTGAGTGAATCCATGTGTGAATACATTTCTTCACGATTGGAGTTCTCGATAATGTATTCACGCACGCGGCGGTAGTAAAGATTGGGCAGCATTACATAATATCCAGCGGAGCCAAGCCGCCGCGCCATATCGTGTAGCTCTTCACGTTTGCCAGGAGCGTCCATCAGAATGATCACAACTGGATGTGGCCCTTCCTCTTCAGGATGAGTAATAAAGGTGTTCATTACGCCATCCTTGGTTTGAATATCTATTTCGCGATCAATCATGGTTTCTAGTCTTCTCGAGTTTTAGATGTGGTCTTATTGCTTTCTCGTTTTTGCAAACGGCAATTGCAAAAATGCTCAGAGAAAGAAAACGTCTGCAAAGAAAGGTATCAGAAAGAAGCAGCAGGGTCAGCCGCATCTCTTCGCTACAACAAAATAATTTCGTTTAAGTATTTCACTTCTAGCATCGCGGGTCCTCGCCACAGGCTCGGGGATGTAGCAGAATCAAGCAAATTGGTAGTATTCTTGAAGAATAACAAAGGAGAGCTCTATGCATTGGTTAATAGTTGGCGCATCTGTATTTATGTTGGGGTCTCTTGCTCTAGCCTGGTTATCCACGGGTGTGCGTATCCTGCGTGTGAGCTCGCTAAAGACTCGCTTTCCAGCCCATGATAATTTGGTCAAAGCGCACATCGACTACCTGCTAATGGCCTTGTTATTGATGGCTTACTACCTGGTGGCGAAATCTCTAGAGATGGTCTACCCCGGTTGGGTGATAACAACGATGCTGATCGGTGGTGCTATGAATCCTTTCACGTTTATTATCGTTGCTATGCATAAACCAGAAGACTTTCGACCAGGAAAGGTATTCAAGACCATAACAATGCTGAGTTTTACAATAACAACGTTGGGTTTCGCAGCGGCAGCAATTCTCGTTGCGTTCTAGCGACACTGGGATTTATGGCGAGCAGCGATTGAGTAAATTTTTGTGTGAGAGAGTCACGAAAATCTGACGATTCAAATTGCAGACCTTTCATAGCTGAGGTATAAACATGCGTTCAAATTTTGGGGTGACCGTTTTTGGGGTGACCGTTTTTGGAGTAAAAGTGTAATGAAAAAAGAAACTCTGGCCATTCACGCAGGCTATGAATCAGACCCTACAACCAAGTCAGTTGCGGTTCCTATTTACCAGACAGCCGCATACGAATTTGATAGCGCTCAGCATGGTGCTGATCTTTTCGATTTGGCTGTGCCAGGAAATATATATACACGAATAATGAATCCGACCAATGATGTGCTGGAACAACGTATAGCAGCAATGGAAGGGGGCTTGGCGGCATTGGCTGTCGCTTCGGGTATGGCGGCTATAAACTATTCCATCCTCACCTTGGCAAAGGCAGGTGACAATATAATCTCAACACCCCAGCTATACGGTGGCTCCTATACTCTTTTTGCTCATATGCTTCCCAGTCAGGGTATTGAAGTTCGCTTCGCCGAAGACGATTCCCCAGAAGCAATTGAGAAACTGATTGATGATAAAACCAAGGCTGTTTATTGCGAAACCATTGGCAATCCTGCAGGAAATATCATCGATCTAGAGTCGGTGTGTGAGGCTGCTCACAAACATGGTGTAGCGGTTATCGTTGATAATACAGTGGCATCACCGGTGCTTTGTAATCCCATAGCCTTCGGTGCGGACATCGTTGTACATTCACTCACTAAATATATTGGTGGGCACGGCAACTCAATTGGGGGCGTGATTGTAGATTCAGGCAAATTCCCCTGGGCAGAGCATAAGGATCGCTATCCGGAACTAAATCAGCCCGAACCTTCTTATCACGGAGTGGTATACACCGAGGCATTTGCGGAGGCTGCCTATATTGGTCGCGCCCGAACCGTACCTCTTCGCAATACCGGATCTGCGTTATCACCCATGAATGCATTCTTTATTCTTCAGGGATTGGAAACTTTAAGCCTGCGTATGGAGCGCCACTGTGAAAATGCCATGGCAGTCGCCGAATACCTTAATAAGCATGACAAAGTGGAATGGGTAAACTTTGCTGGTCTGAAAGATGACCCTAATAATGCTCTTGCACAGAAATATTGTGGAGGAGTTCCTGCGTCACTTCTAACCTTTGGAATTAAAGGTGGATTCGATGGGGGTGTTCGTTTCTATGATGCCTTGGCAATGATCAAGCGCTTGGTGAACATCGGTGATGCAAAATCACTAGCCTGTCATCCGGCTTCAACCACGCATCGTCAGATGACGGAAGAAGAGCAGTTAGCTGCAGGCGTGAAGCCAGAGGCGATACGAATTTGTGTTGGTATCGAGCATATCGATGACATCATTGCCGATATCGAACAGGCACTGGCGGCTGCATAGATAGCCTATATAGACGATTGATTAGTGACGAATATCGATGCTGCCCTGGGTAAGAGTGCCATGGCAGCATCTCACTAATATTGATTTTGAATTTCCTGCCTGCTCGAAGCCAACTCAAGAAAGATTCAGTTTTTTAGAACTCGTTCCCGTGCACTTTGATATTCATTCCTCAATCTGGAAACCAGCTCTTCAACCGGTACTACAGCTTTCACCGCATTGATTCCCTGCCCACAACCCCAGATATCTTTCCAGGCCTTGGACTTGCTGCTTCCGCCTGAGCCAAAACTCATCATAGACGCGTCACTCTCCGGCAGGTTATCAGGATCCATTCCTGCCGCCTCAATTGACGGCTTTAAGTAGTTGCCCAGTACTCCGGTAAACAGATTGGTGTAGACAATATCACTGGCAGCATAGTCTACAAGAGCTTGTTTGTATGCTGGATCGGCATTGGCTTCATCGGTTGCGATGAAAGCCGAACCAATATAACCCCCGTCAGCACCCATGGCCTGCGCCGCAAGTACGGCATCACCACTTGCAATGGCGCCAGAGAGAAAAACTGGACCATCGAACCATTCTCTGACTTCCTGAATAAATGCCATTGGAGAAAGAGTGCCGGCATGGCCGCCGGCACCTGCGGCGACGCAGATGAGTCCGTCCGCTCCTTTCTCGACCGCCTTCTTGGCGAATCGGTTATTGATTACATCATGCAGGCAAACGCCGCCGTAGGAATGGATAGCATCGAAAACCTCTTCTCGAGCGCCCAGAGATGTAATGACAACTGGCACTTTGTGCTTTACACACATTTCCACATCGTGCATTAGTCGGTCATTGGATTTATGCACGATCTGGTTCACAGCATAGGGCGCGGCTGGGTTGTCAGGATTGGCCTGATTATGGGCATCCAGTTCCTCATTGATTCGTATAAGCCAGGTATCCAGCATTTCGGCAGGACGTGCGTTCAGGGCTGGGAAAGACCCGACCACTCCCGCTTTGCATTGGGCTATAACCATGGCGGGATTAGAAATAATAAATAGCGGAGCGCCCACGACGGGGATAGATAAGCGTCCTTGCATGCAATCAGGTAAAGCCATAAATATTCCGATTTTGTTTACTTAATGAATCTATGAATAAGAGTTAAAAGAGGGGCTGCATAGAGAAGATTTTGCGTAAATCCTGATTACCGGACTATAGGTTTACGATATACCACCATAAACCAATTAGGATAGGCACTAGCATCACAAACATAACCACTGTTATAGCGATCATCTTGTTTGCCCACAGAGCTTTCCACATATTCTTCTTTTCCCTCAATTCCAGACGCAGTATACCCGAAATATCGGTCTCAAGATTAGACCAATTTTTTGCGTCAGGAATGAAAAACGCGGGTCGGAATATTCATTCCGACCCGCGTTGATTTATGGAAGCTAATACCTGGCTATTTCTAAATTAAAAGGAAGCATGGGCATTGAACGGACTCGCTGTGCCGCCTTTAATAGGATTAATCTGGATAGAGGTCATGAATTCCCAGCGCTGTAAGCGTTCAGCAGTGGCCGCAACTTCCTTGAGATAACCATTATCGACTATGGGTAATCCCAGGTTTACCTGGGTCATTTGATGTATGGGACGATTGATTCCGGCAACACCTGATGGCTGTACATCGTTAACGGCATCCCCTATCAATATTGCGACATCTCTTTCATGTAGCCACGGTAACACTGATGCGTGCAGGCCAGCTCCGCCCTGACCATATCTCCAGGGTCCTTGAGCATCGCGCATGGCCCAGCGACCAGAACGGATAAAGAGTGCATCTCCACTACTGATTTTTACACCTGAAAATTCTTCCCAGGCTTCAAGATCGGAAACATATATCGGCGTGCTTGGGTCGAGCCAGTCGACGCCACGAAGCAAGGGCATGTCCACCAATATGCCGCGAGTGACATAGGACGTTCCCATACGATCGATTCCTAAATCTTCACATCCAGTGGCTGTTAGGTTTTGCGGATAGCCATTGAAAATTACATACTCTCCGTCAATCTCTGTTCGGTAATGACACAGCGCATCGAGATGGGACAACATGCCATCGTGCAGAGAAAACTGTATTTCATCCAGAGCGAAGCTGGGCTCTCCAGTGACTGGATCCAGCCTGCTCATCCAATGTTCCGTCGGACCAAAGGTCTGACTATCCAGTGCCTTCTCCTCAGTAACAAAGTGCTGCAGGGTAACGGTTTCACCAACTCGAACCAGGCTTGCTGCTTGTTTGGTTTTTTCTGCGGTGATGAGGTTGAGTGTTCCGCGTTGATCGTCCGGCCCCCATCTCCCCCAGTTGGATAGCTCAGTCTCCCATTGCTTCAGTGTGTCCAGAGTGACCAGAACCGATGGGTCCTGCGTCGATGGGTGAGCTTGAAAGTCCTGTGCGATTAAAGCAGAAGAAAGCAGAAGGCAAGGCACTAGTAATATTGAAAGTAGAGTGCTCCTGGTTTTTCCACCAATTTTATTTTGATCGGAATTTCTAGATAGATACAGCATCAGATTAACCTCTTTTAACTCTTTATTTCAGTTCTAAGGAAGTTTAAACACGTACAAAGTATTTCCGCCGCCACGTTGACGAATTTCCGGAGTGTGTCTTAAATAATTAACACCCATACCTGCGGCGATGGCAACATATTGCACGCCATCAACGCTGTAACTCACAGGAAAACCACCAGCCGCTGAGTTAAGAATTTGTTCCCACAGAATTTCGCCACTGTCGGCATCAAACGCTCGGAAACGTCTGGCATCGTCAGAGACAAAAACCAGACCGCCGCCTGTGGTAAGCACAGAGCCACCGATACCTGCTCTTTGTCGATAGGTCCAGCGGGTTTCGCCAGTTGCCACATCCACCGACGTAAATTGTCCCACCAAGCCATCGTCTTCGGGCCCGGCCACAGGAACGTTGGTAGCCGAGGCATGGTGCAGCCCGATAGTAGGTTCCACCGGCCTCAAATAATAAGTCATGCAGGTATTGTTGGTGGGTGTATACAGAGAATTAGTCTGTGGACTATAGCCGACAGAATTCCAGTTGATGCCGCCCTGGGCCGTTGGGCATACTAGCTTGCGCTGGGCAATCTCGGTGATGTCGATTTCCGGATTGGTGATGCCTTTGCGACCTTCGATATCCACGCCGACAATAACATTCTGAAAATTAGTCTCAGTAGCCCACAGGAATTCGCCGGTAGCAGCGTCGAGTGTCCAAACGATGCCTGGCTTCCCTGGAATACCTGTTATGACTTTGCGTCGCTCATCGGAAGCGATGTCTGGATTGATCCAGGAAACTGCATCGGCATCCGGAGTGACTTCTGTTTCCACGATGATTCGCTCGAAGGGGTGATCTTGATCCCAATTACCTCCTGGAATATGTTGAAAGTACCAGTCGATCTCGCCGGTGTCGGCATTCAGGGCCAGAGTCGAGTTGGTATACAAAACATCGCCGCCGCGAGTTCCCCGCTGGACGTCACCCCAGGGGATTGGTACGGCCACACCGACAAAAATCAGATTGAGATCGGCATCATAGCTCGCCGGCATCCAGGCCGAGCCACCACGACGTCGCTCGTTGGGCACATCTCCCCAAGACTCACCATTAGGCTCGCCAACTCTGGGTACAGTATTGGTACGCCACAGTTCCTCGCCGGTATCGGCATCGTGGGCAGTGATCCAGCAGCTGGTATTTATGTAGTAACAGCCGGACATGCCAGTGATGATCTTGCCATCGAATACCTGAGGTCCGCCGGAGTAATGCTGGCCAACAGTCCAGTCACCTATCCTGCGTTCCCAGGTGACTTCGCCACTGAGTGCATTAAGGGAAACAATATAGGCGTCGCGAGTGGCGATTATCAATTGGTCCTTATAGAGCGTGGCATTGCGATTTGCACAGGACAAGGGCGCTACATGATCGACGGTAGGGCGTCGATATTCCCACAACATAGTGCCGTCGGTAGCATCAACCGCCTCTATAAAGTCGCATGCCTGAGGCAGAAACATGATGCCATCGCGCACCAGAGGCGTGGTCTCCTGCTTGCCCGGCTCCATGGTCCAGGCCCAGGCAAGACGCAGGCTATCTACATTGTTCTTGTTGATTTGATCAAGCGGGCTATAGCCCCAGTGGTTAGCAGTGCGGCGCCACATCAACCAGTCTCCATCCGCCGGGTCGCTAAGCTCGGCATCAGACACAGGGGTGTAATTATCCAGTAGTGACTGCTGGGCAGATCCCTGAGCGGATGTCTGTGCGCTTAAGAAAGTCGCGGCAGAAGCCAGCACAACAATGCTGGCAATTCTTGAAAAGCTGGTTTTTGAGAGACCAGTTCTTGAGGTCGTAATTTTTGTAAAAGAGGGCAAAAGATCAGCGTGGCTTGCCTCTTTTAGAGAACGCTGGCGAGTAATAGGGCTTGGCATGTGCTTTCCTCGTAGTATCACTGAGAGATTGATAACACAGATTCCTCATCTCAGACCACTGTTTCCCGCTGCTTTGAGCTAATGAGGCCGGTTTTCGGCAGTGCTGGCCCTGACTTTTGATTTCCCGGTAGATTTTATGGGGCATAACTCTTAGTCTGTACCATTCGTTTTAGCGAACAAGAACATCTTTTGCCAACGAGAACATCCCAAATATCACACCGACAATCAGTCGCACTGTTAGAAGACACCGGAGACCCGAAAATGAGAGCAAATCACAGACTATATACACTCGCGAGCCTATTTTGTTTGCTGCTAGCAACATCCCTCAGTCACGCAGCGGAAGATGGCTGGGTGACTCTGATCGATGGCACGGAAGGCATGGATAACTTCGATATCGTAGGTAATGCTAACTGGTCAGGTGAATTTAATGCCGTTCAAGCGACAGAAGGCAGCGGCGCCTCGTTTCTGGTGAGTAAGCAGAGTTACAGCGATTTTACATTGAGGGTTGAGTTCTGGGCCAGCCCCGATGCTAATAGCGGCATCTTCTTGCGTTGTCAGGACCCATCCACCATCAATGATCGCAATTGCTACGAAGCAAATATATTCGATCAGCGACCAGACCCTTCATTCGGCACCGGAGGCATCGTACACATCGCTCCAGTTGCCGAACCGCGACCGACAGCAGGAAATAAATGGAGTGTCTATGTGATTACCCTGGAGGGTGATCATCTACTGGTGCAATTGAACGGCAAGACTACGGTAGATGTTCAGGACCAGCTGTTTTCAGATGGGCCTTTTGCTCTGCAATGGGGCCGTGGTGCGCTACGTTTCCGCAAGGTAGTGATAAAGGAATTGTAGTTAAAAACTAAGTTACAAAAATTAGTCATAGGAATGTGCAATAAAAATACTAACAGGGAGAACAATAATGAGAGCAACAATAAGATCCTGTAAACAACTGCTAGCGCTATTCGTCGGAATCATGCTCACCGTTTCTATCAACTCGGCGACCGCCGCTGAATTTGATCGAATTGGAACATTCGATTTTCCTACCTCAGGTTCTCCAGCGGCTCAGCAGCATTTCGAGTTAGGTGTAGGTTACTTACATAGCTTTGGATTAACCCAGGCTCAAAATGAGTTTCGCCGAGCTCAGGAGTTAGACCCCGGCTTTGCCATGGCTTATTGGGGAGAAGCATTCACCTACCAACATCCCTTTTTCGGACAAAAAAGTGATGCGCCGGGAGAGGCGTTAATGAAGCTTGGTGCCACCAGCGCAATTCGCCTGTCCAAAGCTCCAACCGAAAGAGAGAAAGGTTTTCTGCGAGCAGCAGAAGCCTATGCGCTTACTATCGGTGGCATGCCTGAAAGGCGCACAGCCTGGATGAATGCCATGGCGGAGCTCTATCAGAAATTTCCGGAAGACGACGAAGTTAAAGCCTTCTATATAGCTTCCATGCTGGCAGGGGCAACTGCTGCAGGCCCTGACCGCGCCCGAATCAATATGCAGGCCGGAGCACTAGCACTAGAGTTGTATAAGAAGAACGACAATCACCCTGGCGCTGCTCACTATGTAATCCATTCATTCGACGATCCCCTTCACGCGCCGATTGCGCTCGCGGCAGCAAACAAATATGCCGACATCGCACCGGCGGTTTCCCACGCCCGTCATATGCCCACTCATATCTTTATTCAGCATGGCATGTGGGACGAAGTTTCAATCTGGAATCATTCAGCCTTCAATGCCGGCCTCGCACTGTGGAAGCCGGGCGATACTGTAGGCGACCTGAATCATTCATCAGACTGGGGTCAGTACGGCGATCTGCAGCTAGGCGATTTGGATACCTCACTTGAATGGATAGCTGCCGCAGAAGATGTATTGAAAAACAATCCCGGCGATGGCCGTTCTGCCGGTACCATAGTCACTATGCGTGCTCGCCATATCATCGAGAGTAAGCAATGGCAGACACAAGAATTCTCAGATGACTTGAATGCCACTGAATTATTGGCGCTTGGCCTTAGTGCAGCTAATTTGAATGAATTCGAATTGGCAAATCAGGTGGTGAACAAGTTGAATGAGATGGTGGTGGCCAGTCCAAACAGCGTGCAGAACAAACTGGTTTATCTGGAAGTTGCTGCGCTCACGCTGCATAAGCAATCCATAAATCAGCCAATAGTTGATGTGGCCAAGCGCCAGCAAGCAATCGAACTGATTAATGAAGCAATAACTTTGAAAGAGCAACAGCTACCTCCAAACGGTGCTGCAACACCGCTAAAGCCTGTGCATGAACTTGCGGCGGAAATGATGCTGGAGATGGGAATGGCAGAAGAGGCAGCTGGTCTATTTGAAGTATCGCTGCAACGCCTGAAAAATCGCCCTTGGTCGCTACTCGGTGCAGCCCAGAGTTATGTGAAATTGAGCGAGAGTGGCAAAGCCAGTGATAAATACCATGCATTGCTAGCGGTATGGTCTGACGACAGCCATGGTGCCGTTCAAGAAGCGAAGCGCTATCTGAACTATTAGTCAGGGCTATTGTTAAACTACTAACTTAGATGACTAACTTGAATTGCTGGCTACACCTTTAACTTACAGTGCGGAATCAAACACTGCTTTTGTATCTAGAGTTTGCGTATAGGGAGTTATAAGAACTGCTTAATTTTGCTATTCTAGCTTAAGCAAGAAGTTCTCATCCCGCGAGGGATGTTCAAACCGCGAACCACAAGAATTATTTTAGGGAAAACTATGAGTCTGGTAAATTTTTCAAAAGTCACAAAATTATTCAGCGAGAACAAGCGCAGAGAGAAACATAAGCAGGAGTTATTTCAGGAAGTGATGCTAATGGTTCTCTCTCGGGTTACACGAGCAGATTCCAACATAGAGAATGTTGAGATAGCGAAAGTGCAAGAAGTACTGAAAACGGAATTGAGCCAAGATATATCTGACGCTGAAATACGCACCGCAGCATCTTCCGAAATATTTGAGAATCAATCTCTGGAAAGATACCTGGCTACTGCTACTCGCAAACTGGATGAGCGAGAACGTATGGTAATCATGGCATCTCTTGCTTCTGTTATTCGCAGCGACCAACATATCCGTGGTTTCGAGCTGGATTTCTTCGACAAAGTCGCCATGGCGCTTCGTGCCACCCCATCGGAAATAGCAGGCTTGATAAGCGAATAGAGCCTCTAGCTGAGGTTTTCACTATTTATCCATGCTGAATGGCGCGAAATGGAGGGTGATTCGACCCCTGTGGCCCATTCTTCTTTGCTATAATGTGCGCCTCTTTTTACTTGAGCTAGTAGTTAAGCTGATTGAACTAACTGAATCGCTATCAATTCTCTAGACACTTAGCAGCCTCTGTTGATAACGCTCTTCATACTTTACAGGCGACAGCTGATTATTGGAACTGTGCCGTCGTTTGCTGTTATAAAACATTTCAATGTAATCAAAAATATCACTC
>JABJIC010000035.1 GCA_018661465.1 Gammaproteobacteria bacterium
CGAAGGCGTTGAGATGGTAATGCCTGGTGATAACGTGAAGATGGAAGTGACTTTGCTTAATCCGATTGCGATGGATGAAGGTCTACGTTTTGCTATACGAGAAGGCGGCCGTACAGTTGGCGCCGGTGTTGTAGCAAAAATTATCGAATAAGACTTCTTAAGTCTTACGAAAGCCAGCTTGTTGAAAGACTAGCTGGCTTTTTTTGTAACTGGAAGGTCGAGAACGGGTTTCTCTAACTTCGATTAGGTTTTGTTCGCGAGGGGCCAGGTCCTGTGGTTGCTGCGGGTTCTGGCACCGGTCCCCGGTTCCCTCCCTCGGTCGGGAGCCCAAAAAGACGGTCTCCCTCGGTCAGTCGGTGCCAACCCTGACTGCAGCCACCACAGGACCTGCCCCCTCGCTTGAAGACGGCGAGATGGTATAGGTAATTGGGCTAAGCGAGGAAAGGGTCAATGATTTTCTCGTATGTCGTAGCGGTCCTTTGCGTATACAGGTCCAGCGACGATCAAGAGCCAGCGCTGAACGCAGGAAAAAGACCAGAGCAAGCTGATAGGTAGGCAAATGTCAGGTTTAAGACATTGGGCAAACAGATTTATTGAATATTGAGAAGAATCTGGGCTTTTTCCGGAGAGAAGGGACCCGGCTCGTCGCAGGACCTGTATACGCGAAGGGCCGAGATGTTCAAAAAGGATAAGCTCAGCGAATAAATACCACGATATTAGCGGGATAATTACTGATATCGATGCAAAGTCAGCGTGGATTATCAGCCAAAAACAGGAATCGAACAGTGGCACAGGCGATTCCCGTGAAAGTCAGTAAAAAAGCGGCCTCCGGCGGTTATTTAGCTTGACAGGAAAGGGGTCCGCCTTTAAAATTCGCATCCTTTTTTGGCGTTTAGAAAGTCACGCTTAGAAAAGAAAGCGGTAACTATTTAATTATTAAGCAATTTTTTGGAGTTTCAGGTAGATGCAAAATCAGCGTATCAGAATTCGGCTAAAAGCCTTCGATCATCGTCTGATTGATCAGTCTACTCAAGAAATTGTAGATACCGCTCGTCGTACTGGTGCACAGGTCCGCGGACCCATTCCACTACCGACTAACAAAGAAAGATTTACAGTATTGGTGTCTCCACACGTCAACAAAGACGCGAGAGACCAGTACGAAATTCGCACCCACAAGCGATTGCTAGATATCGTCGAGCCAACTGAGAAGACAGTTGATGCCCTGATGAAGCTGGATCTCGCGGCAGGTGTGGAAGTACAAATTAGTCTGGGCTAAGCCTAGCTAAAAAAATAACCAGGTAAAAAGCGTTCAGTCCTTTTTACCCTTTTTATAAAAGTTTTGGCGCACTGATACTCTAGTTACCCTAGCGGTAACGTACATAGTGTAACGCGTCAGCGGCCATAGTGGGTTTTAGCCCCGTGCACGATGAGGTTTAAAAACAATGACGATTGGATTAGTCGGTCGAAAGAGCGGGATGACTCGCGTTTTCACTGAAGAAGGCACGTCTGTCCCTGTAACAGTTGTAGAAGTACAGCCTAACCGGGTCACGCAAATCAAAACTCCTGAAACCGATGGCTATAGTGCTATTCAAGTCACTACTGGTGCCCGTCGTGCTTCGCGTGTGACTAAGGGTATGGCTGGTCATTTTGCCAAAGCGGGCACAGAAGCCGGAACTGGTCTCTGGGAATTCCGCACTGAGAATGAAGATACTTCTGAGATGGCCATGGGCAGCGAGCTTAAAGTAGATATTTTTGAAGCTGGCCAGAAAGTAGATGTTACTGGCACATCAAAGGGTAAGGGGTTTCAAGGTGGCGTTAAGCGTCATAACTTCCAGATGCAGGACGCAACACACGGTAACTCGATTTCACACCGTGCACCGGGATCGATTGGACAGTGTCAGACCCCAGGAAAAGTTTGGAAAGGCAAGAAGATGGCGGGACAGATGGGTAACGTACAACAAACTACCCAATCCCTTGAAGTAGTAAGAGTAGATGCAGAAAATAATCTTCTTCTTATTAAAGGGGCTGTACCAGGTGCTACCGGTTCAGATGTTGTTGTCCGTCCAGCAATCAAGGTTAAGGGGTAAGCAATGGAATTAGCTCTTGCACTACCCGGAAAGAAAACGGGCAAAGAAAAAGTTTCAGTCTCTGATGAGTCCTTCACTAAAGAGTATAACGAGCCTTTAGTACATCAAACTGTCGTAACCTATATGGCAGGCGCCAGACAGGGTTCGGTTAAGCAGAAGACAAGATCAGAAGTACGTGGTGGTGGTCGTAAGCCATGGCGTCAAAAGGGTACAGGCCGCGCACGTGCCGGTACTATCAGAAGTCCTATCTGGCGTAGTGGTGGTGTTACATTTGCTGCACGTCCTCAGGACCACAGCAAGAAACTCAATAAGAAAATGTATCGCGGTGCGATGCAGTGCATTCTGTCTGAACTGATTCGTCAGGAAAGACTCTTCGTTGTTAACGAATTTGCTTTGGAATCTCACAAGACCAAAGAGCTTATCGGTAAGCTAAACGAATTCGAGCTAGACAACGTTCTAATTATTTCCGACCAGGTAGAAAAAAACCTTTATCTCGCAGCCAGAAATCTACACAAAGTTGATGTGTTGGATGCTGCCGGTGTCGACCCTGTTAGTTTGATCGGTTTCGACAATGTGCTGATAACAGTCTCTGCCCTGAAGAAAGTAGAGGAGATGTTGGCATGAACCACGAGCGAATCTATACCGTGATTCTTGGACCACACGTGTCCGAAAAATCTACATTAATCGGCGAAGCCAATAATCAGTACGCGTTCAAAGTTGCGACTGATGCTAGCAAGCCAGAAATTAAAGAGGCTGTTGAAACAATCTTCAATGTGGTTGTTGCAGATCTTCAAGTATTGAATGTTAAGGGTAAGACCAAGCGGACTAATAAAGGCAAGATCCGTAAGCGTTCAGACTGGAAGAAAGCCTATGTTCGATTAGAAGCGGGTCATGAAATTGACTTCGCCGACATCGCATAAGGATAAGGGGTAAATCATGCCAGTAGTAAAGTGTAAACCTACTTCTCCGGGACGCCGCTTTGTCGTTAAAGTTGTTAACCCTGATCTGCATAAGGGCGAGCCATACGCTCCTCTAACTGCTCCCAAGTCAAAGACTGGTGGTAGAAATAACAAGGGTCGCATTACTCGCCGTCACGCGGGTGGTGGTCACAAGCAGAAGTATAGAATTATTGATTTCAAGCGTAACAAGGACGGAATTCCGGCCAAAGTTGAACGCCTGGAATATGACCCGAATCGCACTGCAAATATAGCGCTTATGCTTTATGCAGATGGTTCGCGCTCTTACATTATCGCGCCAGCAAAAGTTAGCGTTGGTGATGTACTGCAGTCCGGAGACGATGCGCCTATTAAAGTAGGTAATTGTTTGCCGCTACGCAACATCCCGCTGGGTAGCACAGTTCACTGTGCCGAAATGAAGCCAGGCAAGGGTGCGCAGATTGCACGTAGTGCTGGTACGTCATTGCAGCTGGTTGCTCGTGAAGGTACTTACGCCACACTGAGACTACGGTCCGGTGAGATGCGCAAAGTATTGAGCGAATGTCGCGCAACTCTGGGTGAAGTATCGAATTCAGAGCATTCACTGAGATCTTTGGGTAAGGCTGGAGCCAAGCGTTGGAGAGGTGTTAGACCAACGGTACGTGGTGTTGCCATGAATCCTGTTGATCACCCACATGGTGGTGGTGAAGGCAAAACTTCCGGTGGTCGTCATCCTGTGTCTCCATGGGGTACACCGACCAAGGGATATAAGACAAGAACTAACAAGCGTACAGATAACATGATTGTACGTCGCAGAAATTCAAGCCGCTAAGGCAAGGGTAGAGGAACAGACAGTGCCACGATCACTAAAAAAAGGTCCTTTCATTGACCTTCACTTGATGAAGAAAGTGCAGACGGCTTCAGAGAATAACGACAAGCGTCCAATCAAGACTTGGTCTCGTCGTTCAATGGTTTCTCCAGACATGATTGGTCTGACAATTGCTGTTCATAACGGTCGGCAACATATTCCTGTTTTCGTTAACGAAGACATGGTTGGTCATAAATTAGGTGAATTCGCTGTAACACGTACCTATCGGGGACACGTTGCAGATAAGAAAGTACGTTAATCGGGGTCTGAGATGGAAGTTCTAGCAAAATTGAAAGGTGCGCGTCTCTCAGCACAAAAAGCCAGACTGGTCGCTGACCAGATTCGTGGCAAAGGTGTGGAAGAAGCCCTGCTTGTATTGACGTATAGCTCCAAGAAAGGCGCTGCAATAATCAAGAAAGTGCTTAATTCGGCAATTGCTAATGCTGAGCACAATGAAGGCGCAGATGTAGATGAATTAAAAGTATCAACCATTTGTGTTGATGAAGGTATGACAATGAAGCGCATTATGCCTAGAGCGAAAGGTCGCGCGGATCGCATTCTTAAGCGTTCTTGTCACATAACTATTACCGTAGCAGATAGCTAGGAGTATCGGATGGGTCAGAAAGTACATCCAACTGGAATTCGACTTGGCATAGTCAAGAAGCACACTTCCGTGTGGTTCGCCGAAGGCAAAGAATATGCTGATAATTTACTTGTTGATTTACAGGTAAGGGATTTCGTTAAGAAACGTTTAGCTAATGCGTCCGTTTCTCGTGTTGATATTGAGCGGCCAGCTCAGACAGCGAAGCTTACGATTTACACGGCACGGCCGGGTATCGTAATTGGTAAGAAAGGTGAAGATGTAGAAAAACTGCGCAAGGTACTCACTGAAAAGATGGGTATTCCTGTTCAGATTAACATCGAAGAAATTCGTAAGCCGGATCTTGATGCTCAGTTAGTAGCGGATGGTGTGGCTTCACAGCTGGAACGCCGAGTAATGTTTCGTCGAGCGATGAAACGAGCGGTTCAGAATGCAATGCGCCAGGGTGCTGAAGGTATCAAGGTTCAAGTAGGCGGACGACTGGGTGGTGCAGAAATCGCGCGCTCTGAGTGGTATCGCGAAGGCCGAGTTCCTTTGCACACACTGCGAGCAGATATCGATTACGCAACATGCGAAGCCCATACTACTTATGGACTGATCGGCGTGAAAGTTTGGATATTTAAAGGTGAGGTTTTGGATTTGGGTGTGGCTGTCGAGCCTGCAGTACAAGCCAAGTCCAACTAGAGGTAATAAGACGTGTTACAACCTAAGCGTACAAAGTTCCGCAAAATGATGAAGGGCCGTAATAGAGGCCTTTCCCATCGCGGCAGTAAAGTGGATTTCGGTGATTTCGGCCTTAAGGCTATTTCACGCGGTCGTTTGACGGCGCGCCAGATCGAGGCAGCACGTCGAGCTATGACCAGACACGTAAAACGTGGCGGAAAAATTTGGATTCGAGTGTTTCCTGATAAGCCAATTACTCAGAAGCCTTTGGAAGTTAGACAGGGTAAGGGTAAAGGTAATGTTGAATACTGGGTTGCCCAGATTCAGCCAGGTCGAATAATGTTTGAAATTGAAGGTGTGGATGAAGTAGTTGCTCGCGAGGCATTTAGCCTGGCTTCAGCAAAGCTTCCATTCGAGACAGCCTTTGTTAAGCGGACGGTAATGTAATGAAAGCTAGTGAATTGAGAGAAAAATCTGTAGAGGATCTGCAAACTGATTTGCAGGAACTGTACAAGAATCAGTTTAACTATCGTATGCAGAAGGGAACTGGGCAATTAGCTCAGGTTCATCTGCTCGGCGACACTAAAAAAGATATCGCCCGCATCAAAACTATACTTACCGAAAAACAGAAGAGTGGATCATAACTATGTCGGCTACTGAGAACCAAGAGAATATTGCTCGTACTGCTTCCGGCAAGGTAGTTAGCAACAAAATGGATAAGTCCATTGTTGTTTTAGTCGAACGACGAGTAAAGCACCCAGTGTATGGCAAGATCATCAAGCGCTCCACGAAGGTTCATGCGCATGATGCAGAAAATACTTGTTTGCCAGGTGATGAAGTAACAATTCAGGAAGTACGTCCTATTTCGAAGACAAAGTCATGGTCTTTGGTTTCGGTTGATGTAAGGGCGACTCAGGTTTAATCGGGTTTTTAAGAATTAGGAATCGGTAAACGAAAACGTTTACATGATGGAGTGAATCGATGATTCAAGTGCAATCATACTTAGATGTTGCTGATAACAGCGGCGCACGACGCGTAATGTGTATTAAGGTATTGGGTGGGTCCCACCGCCGATACGCGCGCATAGGCGACATGATTAAAGTATCAGTTAAAGAAGCGATTCCTCGCGGAAAAGTTAAAAAAGGACAAGTTCTTACTGCGCTGGTTGTACGCACTAAGAAAGGTGTGCGACGTGGTGATGGTTCATTGATTAAGTTCGATGATAACGCTGCAATCTTGTTGAATGCTCAGGATGCTCCAATAGGTACTCGTGTTTTCGGTCCAGTGACTAGAGAGCTACGTAATGAAAAATTCATGCGAATTATTTCCCTGGCTCCTGAAGTTTTATAAGCGCGTTCAAAAATACTGAGAGATAGAGACGAACATGAACAGACTTAGAAATGATGATGAAGTGATAGTAATCACTGGAAAAGATAAGGGAAAGCGCGGAACTATTTCTCGTCTAGTAGGTAAGGACAGAGTTGTCGTTCACGGTGTGAATATGGTTAAGCGTCATACCAAGGGCAATCCTAACGAAGGTCAGCCCGGTGGAATTATTGAGAAAGAAGCAGCTTTGAATGTATCAAATATTGCTATTTTTAATCCTGAGACTAACAAAGCAGATCGAGTTGGAATTCAGGTGGCTGAAGACGGCGCTAAGAAGCGTATCTTCAAGTCGAACGGTCAGGACATAGATTAATTACTGGTAGGTTGCCAACCATGGCTCAGTTTAGAGAGTTTTATAAGACAGAAGTAGTACCCGCTCTAACCGAACAGTTCGGTTATGACAATCCAATGCGCGTGCCCAAAATAACTAAGGTTGTTTTGAACATGGGTCTTGGTGAAGCGACGACAGATAAGAAGGTTTTGGAAGCTGCTACTAACGAGATGACTAAGATCAGTGGTCAAAAAGTTGTAGTTACCATGGCTAGAAAATCTATCGCTGGATTCAAGGTTCGTGAAGGTTGGCCTGTGGGTTGCAAAGTAACCCTGCGTGGCGAGCGTATGTACGAATTCCTGGAAAGGCTGGTTGGTATAGCTATTCCTCGAATCAGGGATTTTCGCGGACTAAGCCCGAAGTCATTTGACGGACGAGGCAATTTTGCAATGGGTGTGAATGAACAAATCATCTTCCCGGAGATCGAATACGACAAGATCGATACTCTTCGCGGAATGGATATAACTATTACTACTACAGCAACGAATGACGACGAAGGTCGCGCGCTGTTGTCTGCAATGCGCTTCCCTTTCAAGGGAGCCGTTCCAGAAGCGGATAAGGAGTCTTAAGATGGCGAAAACTTCAATGATTGCCAGAGAGAACAAGCGTACTAAGTTAGTTGCAAAGTATGCTGAGAAGCGTGCTGCGATAAAAGCTGTTTTGAACGACGCGAACGCCAGTGATGAAGAAAAATGGGATGCGCAGGTAAGTCTGCAAAAGCTTCCCCGTGATGCCAGCCCGGTTCGTCAACGGAATCGCTGTCGCATTACAGGTCGACCTCACGGTGTTTATAGAAAATTTGGTTTATGCCGCAACAAGTTGCGTGAAGCAGCGATGCGTGGCGATGTGCCTGGTTTAACCAAGGCTAGCTGGTAAGGGCAGGAGTAGAACTATGAGCATGTCAGATCCAATAGCAGATTTCCTGACCCGCATTCGAAATGCGCAGATGGCACAGTTGCCTTCAATTGTTAGTCCTTCTTCCAAGATTAAGGTAGCTATCAGTGAAGTTCTACAGAACGAAGGTTTCATCACCGGATATAAGGTTGATGAGAACGGCGGCAAAGCAATAATCAATGTTGACCTGAAGTATTTTCAGGGTAAGCCAGTTATAGAAGAGATTAAGCGAGTGAGCCGACCTGGTTTGCGCAGCTATAAGGGTAAGGAAGAATTACCTAAGAACCGAGCAGGCCTGGGGATTTCAATACTATCCACGAGTAAGGGCTTGATGACAGAAAAACAAGCTGAATCTGCCGGAATCGGTGGTGAGGTTCTTTGTACAGTTTTCTAATAGGAAACTGAATTGAACTTAATAAGCAGAGTTTAGAATAGAGCGAAAATATGTCCAGAGTAGCTAATAGCCCGGTAGAAATACCAAGTGGCGTAGAAACAAAAATATCCGATGCTGAAGTATCGGTTAAAGGAAGCAAGGGTAACCTGCAACTGGCTCTACATAGTCAGGTGACTGTGGCTCAGGATGACGGTGTGTTGAAGGTGTCTGCTAAAGACAATTCAAGACAAGCGGATGCTCTGGCCGGTACCTTTCGCTCATTAATTAACAATATGGTTGTTGGTGTTAGTGAGGGTTTCGAAAAGAAACTTGAGCTACAGGGTGTTGGTTATAGAGCCAAGGCTCAAGGCAAGTCTCTTAATCTTACGGTTGGTTATTCACACCCAATTGATTATAAGCTTCCAGAAGGCGTTACTGCTGATACGCCATCGCAAACCGAAATTGTAATTTCCGGAGCAGATAAGCAATTGGTAGGTCAGGTTGCTGCTGAGATCCGTGATTTTCGTCCACCTGAGCCTTACAAGGGTAAAGGTATTCGCTACGTTGATGAACGTGTATTCAGAAAAGAAGCGAAGAAGAAATAGGTCATAACTATGAGCGTTAAAAAAACCGCGCGTCTTCGACGTGCAAAAAGAGCAAGAGCAAAGATCAGCGAATTACGTGTAAATCGCCTTTGTGTGTATCGTTCACCGCGACACATTTATGCTCAGATTATTTCACCAACAGGTGATGTGGTATTAGCCAGTGCTTCTACCGTTGAGAAAGACAGCAAGGGTGCTAAAAACGGAAACGTCGAAGCAGCTGGAAAAGTTGGAAAATTAATTGCTGAACGTGCAAAAGCAGCTGGTGTTGAAAAAGTTGCTTTTGATCGCTCAGGGTATGCCTATCACGGTCGCGTTAAGGCTTTAGCCGAAGCAGCTCGTGAAGGTGGATTGCAATTTTAAGGGTTTGAGATATGGCATTTAATAACGAGCCTGGTAAGAACGAAGAAGGCATACAAGAAAAGCTCATTCAGGTTAACCGTGTAGCAAAGGTTGTTAAGGGTGGTCGAATTTTCGGATTCACAGCTTTGACAGCGGTTGGTGACGGAAATGGTCGCGTTGGCTTTGGTCGTGGTAAAGCCCGTGAGGTGCCTTTGGCTATTCAGAAGGCAATGGAAGCTGCTCGTCGAAACATGATCTCTGTAAATCTGGATGGACATACTCTCCAGTATCCGATCAAGGCTCGTCACGGTGCATCCAAGGTATATATGCAGCCGGCTTCTGAAGGTACTGGTGTAATTGCAGGTGGTGCAATGCGCGCCATTCTGGAACTTGCCGGTGTGCAGAATGTATTGGCAAAGTGCTATGGATCAACTAACCCAGTGAATGTGGTTCATGCGACTTTTAAAGGTCTGCGTGATATGCGTTCACCTGAAGATATAGCGTTCAAACGCGGTAAGAGCGTTGAAGAGATAACAGGTTAAGTAAGATGGCGAAGAAAAAAACAGTCAAAGTTACATTGGTACGCAGCCCTATCGGCACACTTCCCAAGCATAAGCTCTGTTTGAAGGGGCTGGGTTTGCGACGCATGCGTCAGTCTGTTGAAGTTGAAGATACGCCAGCGGTGCGCGGAATGATTAATAAAGTTAGCTACATGGTCGCCGTAGACTAAGGAATTTGAGATGCAATTAAACGAATTAAGTCCAGCTCCAGGAAGCACCAAAGCCAAAAAGCGCGTTGGTCGTGGTATTGGTAGCGGTTGGGGCAAGACCTGTGGCACTGGTCATAAAGGTCAGAAGTCTCGTAGTGGCGGAACTGTAAGACCAGGTTTTGAAGGCGGACAGATGCCTTTGCAAATGCGTCTTCCAAAATATGGATTCAGTTCACGGATTGCTCGTGTTACTGCTGAGATCCGTACTTCAGAATTAAACAATATCGATGCAGACGTAATTGATTTGGCTGCACTTCGAAAGGCTAATTTGATTACCGCTGGAATGAAGCGTGCGAAAGTAATGCTTTCCGGTGAAGTTACTAAGGCCGTTACTCTTGAGGGTATCGGTGCAACCAAAGGCGCTCGAGAAGCTATCGAGAAAGCCGGCGGAAAGATTATTGAAGCTGCGCCAGTTGTTCCTGGAAAGCTAGCTAAGAAAACAGAAAAGAAAGAAGAAAAGAAAGAAGAAGCTCCAGCTAAGAAGGCTGCGGCTAAGAAGGCTCCTGCTAAGAAAGCGGCAGCAAAGAAAAAAGCGCCAGCAGCTGGCGAAGAAAAAGCAGAAGACTAGATCGCGGAATTCCGTGGTGAGCTGATAGAAAGCTAATAGATCGAAAGAGAAAATGGCAAATAAACCAAACATCAATCCAGAAAATATTGGCGCCGGCCTCGGTGAGCTAAAGTCTCGCCTGCTATTTTTGCTGTTTGCGATATTTGTATATCGAATCGGTACTCATATTCCTGTGCCAGGAATAGACCCTATTCAGTTGTCCTCCTTCTTTACCAATCAGGAAGGAACATTCACTGACATGATCAATATGTTCGGTGGTGGCGCACTGGAAAGAATGAGTATTTTGGCTTTGGGGATCATGCCCTATATTTCAGCTTCAATTATTATGCAGCTGTTATCGGCGGTTAGCCCTCAGCTAGAACAATTGAAGAAAGAAGGTGAATCTGGTCGCCGTAAGATTTCTCAGTACACACGATATGGTGCGCTGGTACTTGCGACAGTTCAGGGAACAGGCATGACAGTGGGGCTATTAGCTCCCATGGCCTACGCGCCAGGTATTATATTTAACCTGACAGCGATTATTTCCTTGGTAACTGGTGCCATGTTCCTGATGTGGCTCGGTGAGCAAATTACTGAAAAGGGTATCGGTAACGGTATCTCTATGCTGATTTTTGCGGGTATTGTTGCAGGCTTTCCAGCGGCGATTGGCACTTCATTGACTCAGGCCTATGAAGGTCAGATTAATGGTGTACTACTTCTGGTTGTAGGCTTGATTGCCATTGGCGTTATCGCTTGTATCGTCTATATAGAACGAGCTCAGCGCAGAATCACAGTTAACTATGCCAAACGACAGCAAGGCAGAAAGATGTACCAGGCTCAAGCGAGCCATCTGCCTCTGAAAATTAATATGGCAGGCGTAATTCCGGCGATTTTTGCCAGTAGCATCCTGTTATTCCCAGCGTCATTGGGGCAGTGGTTCGGTCAGGCTGAAGGCTCTGAATGGCTGCAGGATCTGGCTTTGATGATTGGTCCAGGACAGCCTCTGTACATCATTATATTTAGTGCGATGATAATTTTCTTCTGCTTCTTTTATACCGCGTTGGTATTTAATCCTCGCGATGTTGCAGAAAACCTGAAGCGTTCAGGCGCTTTTATTCCAGGGATACGCCCCGGAGAGCAAACGGCCAAGTATATTGATGGCGTTATTACGCGACTGACAATGTTCGGAGCGGTTTACATCACACTGGTCTGCTTGTTACCAAATTTTATGCAGATGTTGGCTAACGTCCCATTTAACCTGGGCGGAACAGCATTGTTGATTTCTGTGGTAGTAACCATGGATTTCTGGTCGCAGGTGCAATCACATTTGATGTCTCATCAATATGATTCACTGATGAAGAAATCGAAACTAGGTAACTATGGCCGTAGCGGCGTATAGAGACTGATCGGATTTAGCGAGGCTAAGCCGAAGAGGAATAACGGAGAGTAATCATGAAAGTTAGAGCATCTGTTAAGAAGATCTGTCGTAACTGTAAAGTCATCAGACGAAACGGTTCGGTAAGAGTAATTTGCAAGGCTGAGCCGCGACATAAACAGCGTCAGGGTTAAGTCACAAACGAACGAATAAGTAGTTCGAAAAAAAGAGAGAACGGAGCGATTTTATGGCACGTATTGCCGGAGTCAATATACCAGACAACAAGCACATCGTAATTTCATTACGATATGTTTATGGTGTTGGTCCAACAACAGCTAGCGCAATCTGCGAGAAGACAGGCACAGTGCCTTCTACAAATGTTAGCGACCTTAGCCCGGAGCAGTTAGACAGCATCCGTGCCGAAGTAGCAAACCTCACAGTTGAAGGTGACCTTCGTCGTGAAGTATCCATGAACATCAAGCGTCTTATGGATCTTGGTTGTAACCGTGGTATTCGTCATCGCCGGTCATTACCAGTTCGCGGTCAGCGTACAAAGACAAATGCAAGAACTCGCAAGGGTCCTCGCAAGCCTATACGTAAGTAAATATAGAGTTAGATGGAATAAAATATGGCTAAGCCAGAAGCTAAATCAACGAAGAAGAAATCACGCACTGCCGTTATCGACGGTATTGCTTTTATTCATGCTTCTTTTAACAACACCATTATCACGATCACTGACCGCCAGGGTAATGCTCTGAGCTGGGCTACTGCAGGTGGCTCCGGTTTCCGTGGTTCAAGAAAGAGCACTCCTTTCGCGGCACAGGTTGCTGCAGAAAAGGCAGGCGCGCAGGCCATCGAACTATATGGCCTGAAGAACCTGGACGTAAAGGTGAATGGTCCTGGACCAGGTCGCGAATCAGCGGTTCGAGCACTTAATAACTGTGGGTTGCGTGTCGGTAATATCACTGACGTAACACCCATCCCACATAACGGTTGTCGCCCACCTAAGAAACGTCGGGTATAACCAGAGAATAATCAGACGCCCTGCTGAAACACTAAGAGCACAGGAGATTAATTATGGCCCGCTATTTAGGCCCAAAATGTAAGCTATCCCGCCGTGAAGGAACAGACTTGTTCCTTAAGAGCGGAATTCGACCAATCGATAGCAAGTGCAAGGCCGATACTATTCCCGGTCAGCACGGACAGCGTCGTGGTCGTTTGTCCGACTACGGTGTGCAGTTGCGCGAGAAGCAAAAAGTTCGTCGTACTTATGGCGTTCTAGAGAAGCAATTCCGAGGCTATTACAAAGAAGCTGCTCGATTGAAAGGCGCTACAGGTGAAAACTTGCTGCAACTTCTCGAGTGTCGTCTTGACAACGTAGCGTACAGAATGGGATTTGGATCTACTCGTGCGGAAGCCCGTCAATTGGTTGCCCACAAATCCATTACAGTGAATGGAGTAGTAGTAAACATTCCTTCGTATCAGATACAGACCGGTGACGCAGTAGCTATTCGTCAGAAAGCTAAGGAACAGCTCAGAATTAAGTCTGCGTTAGATCTAGCATCTCAGCGGACCCCTATCGATTGGGTTTCAGTTGATTCAAGCAAATTGGAAGGTCAGTTCACGCGCAAGCCTGAACGTGAAGATTTGTCTTCCGAGATCAATGAACAACTAATCGTCGAGCTGTACTCTAAATAGAGCGGCACGTAGCGGGATAAGCACACAAAAGGTGGAACACATGCAAATTTCTTTATCAGACTTTCTAACACCACAAGTGATACAGGTTGATGAATTCGACAAGTGTCATTCAAAAGTGGTTCTGGAACCATTGGAGCGCGGCTTCGGTCACACTCTGGGAAATGCATTGCGTAGAATTCTTCTTTCTTCAATGCCTGGTTGTGCTGTGGAAGAAGTCGAAATTGATGGCGTTGTACATGAATACAGCACTATAGAAGGCGTTAGAGAAGATGTTATTGAAATCCTTCTCAACCTGAAAGGCGTTGCTGTTATTCTGAATAACAAAGACGAAACCGTACTGACTCTTTCCAAGAAAGGATCAGGTCCGGTAACTGCTGGCGATATTACCGAAGATCATGATGTTGAAATTATCAACCCTGATCACGTAATTGCGCACTTGAATACTAACGGCAACCTGAATATGCGCCTTACTGTTCGTAAGGGTCGTGGATATTCACCCGCAGATAGCCGTGCAAGTGAAGATGATGAAACAAGATCAGTAGGTAAGCTCTTGCTGGATGCGTCTTATACTCCAGTAATCAGAGTTTCTTATTCGGTTGAGAGCGCTCGTGTTGAGCAGCGTACTGACCTTGATAAGTTGGTACTTGATCTAGAGACAAATGGCACAATCGACCCGGAAGAAGCTATCCGTCGTGCAGCCACAATTCTGCAGCATCAGCTTGCGGTGTTCGTTGACCTTAAGAGCGAAATCGTTGCTGAACCAGAAGAGCATGAAGACGAAATTGATCCTATTCTGTTACGTCCAGTAGATGATCTGGAATTGACAGTAAGATCCGCAAACTGCCTGAAGGCAGAAGATATTTATTACATTGGTGACCTCATTCAGCGAACGGAAGTCGAGCTGTTGAAGACCCCAAACCTTGGTAAGAAGTCTCTGACTGAGATCAAGGACGTGTTGGCTACTCGAGGGCTTTCCCTAGGACTGCGTCTTGAAAACTGGCCTCCATCAAGTCTTAAAACTGATGATCGCGCTGCGTAAGCAATCCGAGAATCCTGGTACAAATAAGGTAAAGAGTTATGCGTCATCGACAAAGTGGTCGCCAGCTAAATAGAAATAGTTCGCACCGAAAAGCAATGTTCCGCAATATGGCTACGTCATTGGTAGAGCATGAAATTATCAAGACTACCCTGATTAAGGCGAAGGAATTACGCGCTGTAGCAGAGCCTTTGATTACTCTGGCCAAGACAGATAGCGTAGCAAATCGCAGGCTTGCGTTTAGTCGTACCCGCAGTAAAGCAACGGTTGGAAAGTTGTTTACTGAATTGGGTCCACGCTACGCAAATCGTCCAGGTGGATACATTCGAATCCTAAAGTGCGGCGAACGTGCTGGTGACAGAGCCATAATGGCTTATGTGGAACTAGTTGATCGTCCAATTGCTGACAGCGAGAGTATCGAAGAAGAGTTGGAAACAGTAACAGAGGATTAAGTTCTCTGCTGTTCAAGATTGCAAAAAAGCCGAGAATTTCTCGGCTTTTTTGTTTTTACTATCCGTATTTATTGACCATTCAGTGCTTAGCATTAGAATGAAAGCTGATCCCAAACGCTAAAGAACAATGAGGAAAAAAATGACAAATTCTTTTCATCCGCCAGTTCGAACTTTGATGGGTCCAGGACCATCTGATGTTAATCCAAGAATACTTGAGGCTCTGTCCAGGCCGACCATAGGTCATCTTGACCCTGCTTTTATCGAGATGATGGATGAGATAAAAGAACTTCTCCAGTTTGCCTTTCAGACTAGCAATAAACTTACTTTGCCAGTTTCGGCTCCCGGCTCCGCTGGCATGGAAACTGTTTTCGCAAACTTGCTCGAACCAGGTGATCAAGTGGTTGTGTGTCAGAATGGCGTCTTCGGTGGGCGCATGAAGGAAAACGTGGAACGCTGCGGTGCGGAAGCAATCATGGTTGAGGATGAATGGGGTTGTGCCGTCGATCTGGATAAGGTGGAGCAGGTTCTTCAGCAGAACCCGGAGGCCAAGGCTCTTGCATTTGTGCATGCCGAAACCTCCACTGGAGTTCGATCTGACGCAGAAGCTCTGTGTGGACTGAGTGCGAAATATGATTGCCTGTCAATCGTTGATGCTGTTACTTCTCTCGGTGGAATTGATATCAACGTTGATGCCTGGGGAGTAGATGCAATTTACTCCGGCACTCAGAAATGTCTCTCCTGTGTTCCTGGCCTTTCCCCAGTTTCGTTCTCTGACCGAGCTGCAGAAGTTATTCGGAATCGCAAGACTCGCGTTCAAAGTTGGTTTTTGGATTTAAATCTGGTTATGGGATACTGGGGAAGCGAAGCGAAAAGGTCGTATCACCACACAGCACCGGTTAACTCTCTTTATGCCTTGCATGAATCTCTAGTGATCCTTCGTGAAGAGGGGCTGCAGAACTCTTGGGATCGACATCACGCTAATCATCTAGCATTCGTTGCTGGTATAGAGGCACTTGGCCTGAAATTTGTGGTGGATGAAGAATATCGATTGCCGCAACTTAATGCGGTTTCTTTTCCATCGTCAATAGATGATGCCGCCGTTCGGTCTCGTTTATTGAGCGAATATGATCTGGAAATTGGAGCAGGGCTTGGCACTCTAGCGGGTTCTGTTTGGAGAATTGGTCTGATGGGTTACGCTAGTAACAAAACCAATGTGCGTCTCTGTCTTTCTGCGTTGGGGAATATTTTGTCTGATATGGGGATGCCTTGTGACACGGCAAAAGCAGTTAAGGCAGCGAGTACTCTTTATTCAAACTCATAAACAGCAAACGATTCTCTCGGTGTTGAATTTAAGTATGTGCCTTCTGTTGTGAATAAAAGTCTGACTAACAGGGACATCTTTGATTTTGTTTTGTTGTCTGCAATTTGGGGTGCTTCCTTTCTCTTTCTACGTGTCGCTGCTCCTGAATTTGGGCCGGTTTTTCTAATCGAATTGAGGGTTTTGTCGGCCCTGATAGTGTTGCTGCCAGTTTGTGTTTACCTGGGTAAGATTGAAGAAATTCGACAAAACTGGAAACTGATTTTTACTCTGAGTCTGTGCAATATGACCTTGCCATTCTGTCTGCTGGCCTACGCAGTTCTTAGTATAAATGCAGGCTTGGCTTCAATACTGAATGCGACAGTTCCGTTCTTCACCGCCCTTGTTGCCTATATCATGTGGTCCCAGAAGCTATCAATATCCGCAGTGATAGGAATGTTGGTAGGTTTTGCTGGTGTAAGCGCCCTGGTGCTGGATTCGGGGGGTTCGTCTCAGCCTACAGAAAATCTCTTAGCAATTGGAGCAGCAGTTCTAGCTTCTCTGCTTTACGGGACTGCAGCAAATATCACTTACTACAAATTGTCTGCCGTAAGCGGCATTGCAGCTACAGTTGGAGCGCTCGGATTTGCCAGCCTTGTGTTACTGCCTTTCGCAATAGTTCAGAAGCCAGAGCAAATGCCTACGGGAGCAGTATGGTTAAGTGTAATAGCACTTGGGGTTGTTTGTACTGGAGTGGCCTATTTGTTGTTTTACCGCCTCATATCAAGAATTGGCTCACACCGGGCAGTATCAACTACATTCCTTATCCCTCCGTTTAGTATTTTGTGGGGGAGCATGTTCCTGGGTGAAGAGCTAACTATATCCATGGCTCTGGCTTGTCTTCTGGTTTTGGTAGGGGTCTACATAACCACGGGTAGATATTCGGCACTGTTTTCAGTCAAAAAACAGCATTAAAAACAATTGGATACACAAATTGTGTAGGTCTAAAATACCTGATAGAGTACTTAGTCAGTTCTGAATCTGGATGTCTAATTATTTGATCTGGTCGATTAAAGCGTCTTAACGAAATTGGGATAATTAACTCCATCACATGCAGAATGAACAAAACAAAGAAGGACACGAGGTGATCATGCAGAGCGAATCTGCCGTTGAGGTTGAAACCCCGGAAGAAGAAGTCGAGGTTGAAGAAGAAGAGACTCAATCTCCAGGCCAAATGAAGATTGATCTACAACCACCCCCTTTTTCTGAGGTTAATGAAGGTCCTGAGTATTCAAATACTTCGGTGACCATTGAACTGAACAACAGTACCCGGACCAAGGGTAAGCTGCTGCAGTTTGATGCTGCGACTGAATCAATTAAGATCATAGAGCCCCGCGCTGCCTCTCCCACTGAAATTTTGATGAACACCATCAAATTCCTTCGTCTTGAAAAGCCTTATCAATTAATGCTGGACCCGGACAATCCCGCTGAAGCGAGAAAAGGTCTGGATGTCGATACTGACGCCAGAAGCTTCGAAGTTTTCTTTAAGGATCGTACCGAGATTACTGGCAAGACTTATGGCTCCAGAAATGACAAGAACGGTGTGCATTTTTATGAGCAAACGAAAGTAGGGCGCAAGTGGCGCTACTGTACGCACCTATTTGTATCAAACACGGCAATCGAAAATCACATTATCGGTGGTCAAATTGGTGACATGCTGGTTCAAGAGAAGCAGATCTCTAAAGATGCTTTGGACTCAGCTCTTCAAGACCAGCAACAAGAACGTTCACGGCTTATCGGTGACTATCTTATAAATCAGAAGATTGTAGATGCCGATGAATTGGAGAACGCGCTGTCGCGACAAAAGAATATGCCCAATCTTAAATTGGGAGAGATTCTTCTATCTGAGGATCTCGTTACCGAGGCTCAGTTACAGGAAGCGTTAAAAGAGCAGAAGAAAAAGAGAAAGAGTGCTCTCGGTGAAATTCTTGTAGATAAAGGTGTTATTGATAAGAACGAAATTCAACAAAGCCTTGCTAAGAAGCTAGGTATTCCTTTCGTAAATCTTAGAGAATTTATCGTAGATCCGGATGTAATTAGAGTTCTCACCGCTGCGGTGGCATTCAAGCACAAAGTTGTTCCCATGTACGTGTATGAAGGGAAGATCGTTGTAGCCATTGAAAATCCGATGGACTGGCAAGTCACTGATGCCCTCAGCTTTAATATCAATAAATACGTAGAGCCAGTGATGGCCTCTGCTGAAGATATTAATTGGGCGCTACAATTCTATTACACTTCTGAAGATATCGAAGACACGATCGGAGATTACGATGAGGATTTAGAGACTCTAGAAACTGAGGATGATTCCTTTGATGCATCGATATTCTCGGCAGTAGAAACCTCTCAGGTAACGATAATGTCGTCGTTCGAATCGTTAACAAAATAATTGAAGACGCCCATCGTCAAAAAGTATCGGATGTCCATATCGAACCAGGTATGGGAAAGCAGAAAGTAGTTGTGCGTTTCAGAAAAGATGGTGTTCTCTCAACTTACTATAAGTTTCCAGCAAAGTATCGTGCAGTATTCGTATCCAGAATCAAGGTTATGGCACATCTGGACATATCCAATAAGAATAACCCTCAGGACGGAAAAATTAATTTTCGCCATTTTGCTCCAATCGATATTGAGCTTCGTGTAGCAACTATTCCTACGGCTGGCGGCATAGAAGATGTTGTAATTCGTATTCTTAGTGGCGGAAAGTGCATGCCGGTTAATGCCATCGGTTTGAGTAGTAATAATTTAGATCGCTTGCTCGACAGCGTTTCGAGGCCCCACGGATTGTTTTTGGTGTGCGGCCCTACTGGTTCTGGTAAGAGTACAACCCTTCATTCTGTTCTTAATTATCTTAATGCTACTGAGCGCAAGATATGGACGGCAGAAGATCCAGTGGAAATAACACAGCAGGGTCTTCGTCAGGTCGAAGTTAATGAAAAGGTCGGAATGACATTTTCCAAGGCCATGCGGGCATTCCTCCGAGCAGATCCTGACATCATAATGATCGGCGAGATGCGAGATTCGGAAACAGCTTCTGTGGCAATTGAAGCTTCGTTGACTGGTCACCTAGTGTTATCTACGCTGCACACCAATAGTGCAGCGGAGAGTATTGTTCGATTACTCGATATGGACATGGACCCGTTTAACTTTGCGGATGCTCTAACAGGAATTTTGTCCCAGAGGCTCGTAAAAACTCTCTGTACCTCCTGTAAAAAGCCATATCATCCTGAAGACAGGGAATTAGAATTTTTGGCTGTTGAGTATTGTCGAGAGGCTGTCCCTGATGGCTCTCGCGCAGATCCAAAAGAAGAAGATGTTCTTAGTCAGCTCTCAGAGTGGAAGACTTTATATACTCAGAAAGATGAATTTACTTTGTATAAGTCGCCAGGTTGCCTTGATTGTCTGGAAACCGGATATCGTGGCAGAATGGGTGTTCATGAATTAATTATGAGTACGCCGGAAATCAAGAAAATGATTCTGCGCAGAGCGCCTGCTTCTGAAATTCATTATGCTGCCATTACCACTGGTATGCGAACTCGCAAGCAGGATGGTATTGAAAAGATTCTTCTTGGATATACTGACTACACTCAGATCCGTACTCTTTAGAGCACTTCGATTCGATCGGGCTTATCCTGATCCGGTAGTATTTTCACAATATAGTTAAGCAAATAAAAAGCCCGATCACTTTATAAGTGATCGGGCTTTTTATTAAACTAAAGTATTTAGACACGTGTTCTAAAACGCGTATCTAAAACACAGCTTAGTGGGCTCTGCCACCAACTTCTTCATCGCTTGGCAATGCCATTGCTGTTAGCGAAGATCCAGTCTGCAACATAATGAATTGCCTACCTTCGTGCACCCATGAGCTCATGCCGTATCGGCTTCTAGCAGGTACTTCGATTTCTGCTTCGATGTTTCCGCTAGCCTTATTAATAGCATAAAGCATTGGAGTGCCATCAGTAGCAGTATCAGAGTAAACCAGCATATTTTTAGTAACTACCATAGGTACCAGATTGCCAGTTCCTGTATTTCCGATATCGATGCCCTGAAGTGCGGGGTTATTAGCTACCCGTGCTGGAGTTTCTCCTGTTGGAATCATCCAGGCATGCTCGCCGGTGTTCATGTCGATAGCAGTAATACGGCTATAGGGTGGCTTATACAGGGGTATGCCAGCTGGGTGACGAGGTGCTCCTGCACCTGGGCCGTTGGCATATTGAGAATAAGTTACACCGGTAGGCTCTGCATATTGTGTGTCAGCTTCTTCACCTGGAACCAGTTGAACGGCGCTACAGGCAGTGTGAGAAGAGACATAGAGGTAGCCCGAAACCGGGTCGGCAACCGGAGGAGCCGTGATATTTGCACCACCACCACCACCTGGGCAGAGCATCATGCCACGCTTGCCCAAATCGTTGTCTCGATGAAGAGGTGGCAGAAACAATGGCCCGATTTGATAGTCAGCCAAGGCTGTAATAGCTTGCTGACGCAACTCGGGTGTCCAATCAACCAGATCGTTTATAGCGAGGCCCTGCACATCAAAGGCAGCAGGCTTGCTTGGGAATGGTTGTGTTGCAGATAGCACCTCACCTGGCACCAGCGATTGTGTGACTGGTCGATCAATCATTGGCCACAAAGGCTCGCCAGTCAGACGGTTGAACGCATAGACGAAACTCTGCTTGGTAACCTGAGCAATGGCAGGAACTTTACCTTGGCCCGGCATATCGAGATCAAGCAGCACTGGAGCTGTTGGGTTGTCATAGTTCCAGATATCGTGTTTCACAGTCTGGTAGTGCCAGCGTCGTTCACCGGTAGTGGCGTCAAGAGCTATTACGCTAGTTCCGTACAGGTTGTCACCCGGTCGAAATCCACCGTAGTAGTCGATGGTCGCGCCATTAGTTGGAATGTAAACCAGGTTGTTCTCAACGTCAGCCGAGATTGGTGCCCAGGAAGAAACATCGCCAGTCCACTGCCAAGCATCGTTTTCCCAGGTTTCATGGCCATACTCACCTGGCTTGGGGATTACGTTGAATTTCCATTTTAATGCACCGGTTCGCGCATCATAGGCGAGAATGTCACCAGGAACGTTTTCAATTCTTGACTGGTTATAACCTTGTTCAGCTGAGTTGCCTACGATAACTGTATCGTTAACAACGATCGGCGGAGAGGAGCCAGTGATGTATCCTCGTTCAAGAGGAATACCTTCGTATGGATCGTAAGGATGACCGAGGTCAGCCAGTAGATCTACGACACCAGTTTCCGGAAAGCCGTCGATTGGAACGGCGCTACCGAAACCATCAAGAGGGGCGCCAGTCTCAGCATCGAGAGCTGTGAGGAAGAAGCCTGGAGTAATCATGTAGATTACGCCGCGTCCATCCACCTCTGCATAGCCGATACCTTTACCGTAGTCGGCTCGCATGGAATATTCCCAGCGACCGGTATTTGGTAGTCGATAAGACCAGAGAGTTTCACCACTTTTGGGATCAATCGCTACTACGTGGCGGCGTGAGCCGGCAACAGTATAAAGAGTTCCATTGATATAGCTGGGAGTAGAGCGTCCGCTCACTGCTCCCAATGTAGCTCCATCCCACTCCCAGGCTACTTCCAGATCTCCGAAATTTTCGACTGTGATCTGGTCGGCTTCTGTATAGCGGGTGTGAGCGAAATCATTTCCAAGGGTAGTCCATTCAACTGTGTCCTGAGCTTGCAGCGTAGCTGCGCCCAGAATGAATGGCCCCAGTAATAAGATCTGTGACACACGTTTGATGATATTTGGGATTATTCTCATTTCTTGCCTCATTGAGATATTGTTATTCGAATGCTGTTTTGCACTGATGGCGAGCATGGGAATCTGACTATCCACACCGAGTTTGACTCCGGCCCCCTAAAATACTCAGATAAAACAACATGTTACAATCCAATAACAGAGGCTGAATGAATATGCTTCACCACCACCAGAGGCTACCGGAAGCGTCGAGCTTTGTCTATTAAGAAACACCTCTATTCTGAGTAGCTAAAAAGCCTTGAAAGCCGCTATCTGCCTAGGATTGAAGAGAATTGGATTAGCCTCCTTTTGGTGTTTTCAAGGTGGCTATTCAGTCCTTCTTCAGACCCAGAACTGCAGCAAGGATCATCTGGCAGTTTTTATCACTGCTATTGTTCCAGTACAGTCCGATAACAGTCATACAACACAAGCTTGAGGTGGAAGTAGAATTGAAACTAGTCATCGGAAATAAAAACTACTCGTCGTGGTCCATGAGGCCCTGGATTCTTCTAAAATATTTTGATGTTGATTTTGAAGAGATATCGGTGGATCTCTTTGTTGATGGATATGATGACGAACTGGCAAAATTCTCACCCCACGGCAAGGTTCCGGTTCTGTTAGATGGTGAGCACAGGATTTGGGATTCTCTGGCTATCTGCGAATACGTCTCCGAAAAGTATCTTTCCGGTGCGGCACTACCAGAGGAGCTACACGCCCGTGCGCGCTGTCGAAGCTATTGCAGCGAAATGCACAGTGGCTTTCATTCCATAAGAAATGAATTACCTATGAATTGCCGTGCTCAGCGTCTTGTTGAATTCAGTGCAGGCTCTCTGGCTGATATCAAGCGGATTGATACGCTCTGGATGGAGGCTCGGAGTAAAGTGGAAGCAGAAGGAGAATACCTATTCGGTGATTTTTCCTTAGCGGATTGTCTCTACGCTCCAGTAGTGATGCGTTTTCATTGTTATAGGGCTTCTTTATCGGAAGTCAGTCAGCGGTATATGCAGGCTATTTTGGATAATTCGGCAGTAAGAAACTGGTGTGAGGAGGCTCGAGCAGAAACTCAAATTCTGCCAGATTTCGAGATTGGGACAGAAATATCAGACTGATTCTATGATTTTTGCTCATTTGCGGGAATATTGCCTCAAGCCATCGGATTATCTGGTGTTAATCCCCCATATTTAGTTAATTTCTCTTAAAGAATACCGATACAAATGACTAGAGCTGGTTTTTTATCAGGCCTTCGTGGTGTTTGCTGAAAAACCAATTTATTCATCGGCTAACGGCAGGGGTCATGCTAAATGTATCTGGATTATTATTCCCTGGATCGGCATCCATTTCGTATTACTCCGGATACTTCGCTGTTCTTTGCTGGTGGCAATCAGGGCAGAGGCGTTGTTCTCGACGCCATGCTATTTGCCATTGAAAATGGAGAAGGTATTCTCAAAGTGGTGGGGGAAGTTGGTAGTGGTAAGACTATGCTCTGACTGCACGGGGAGCAAGCTGGGCTGCTGTTAGCGCCGGTGACGCTGACGGGCGCCTAGAAGTTGCGACAAATGCCGCATTCACAGGTACAGGCGAGTCTGGTGCATTCTGGCAGCAGCTGAAGGCAGCGGGCTTTATTTCTGGAAACCCGGCAGATGTAGGCCGTCTTGCACTTCCTACTAACTCCTGGGGTGGTGTAATGGGAATTCTTGCATCGAATATGGGTGGCAACCTGACAGGTACCAAGGTTTGTTTGAGCCAGGTTCCTGGTTCTGCTGCTATCTCTATCGATGGTGAGCTGGATGATGGCCTGGGTGCTACAGGACGCTTAAGAGCTACTCAAGGAACTGGTGGTACTAACACTAATCCTTCCAATACAGCTCTTGCGACACCTTATTCTGAAGACAATGTATATACTCTTTGTTACAGGATATAAGTAGTTACAGAATAAAGGCTGGTTGATCTTTACAGCCAGTTCCCTAGCTAGATTTTTGGTTTAGTTAGAGAAAATGAGAAACCCGATTACTGCGAAGTGGTCGGGTTTTTTCTTGTGTGTAGATTGTCGGTTCGTTTATTTCTCTAGATCAGTCTGCTTAGAGTCGAGAAAAAAGCTGTAAAAGAGAAGGGGCCAGATGCCTACATGAATCATTACATCTGCTGTATTGAATACATAGTTCCAATAGGGGATATGCTGTATATCGATGAAGTCGATAACACTACCATAGAGGAATCGGTCCAGGATATTACTGGCGCCACCTCCGACGACAAAAGCAAAGCAAACGTATTCGTGTCGCTTAATCGAAGCGCTTAACCAGAGATAGGCAATCACGGCTAGTAACAGACCAATGCTAATAGTTACGAACAGCCATCCCATTCCCTGAAGCATGCCAAACACACCACCATGATTCCTCACATGGGTAAAGTGTATAAGACTGCTTAGTTCTATTGTGGAGTTTTGAGGAATAGCACTATTGACCCAATAACCAATCGCCTGAGAAATACTTACGACAGATATTGAGATCAGGAAAAACAATCCTAGATTTAATGTTTTATTGTTTACTGAATTGTTTTTTATGGGATGAGTGCTCACTGAATATTGATCCTGTTAACTGCCTTTGCTTATAGCTTGATCGGCATATTGAAGTATTTCGCTACTGCCATCAGCTTTAAAACGAACGATGCTATGGGCACAATTGTGCATTAAGGGAGGCGCCCACAGCTCGTGCATCGACCTGCCTTCGACATGACTTAGGAATGCCTTGATTAACGCACCGTGGCTGACGATGGCTACTTGTTTCTGGGGGAACGCTTCGATCATAGGCGTTACCGCTCCAACAGCTCTGTCTTGTAGATCGAAAAATGATTCTGCCCCCTCCACATTAAATAGATGAGGCTCCTCCCAGAAGTGTCGGTAGGAGTCGGGCTGCTGAACTTCTATATCAGCATAGAGATGTCCTTCCCATGGTCCCAGGAAAATTTCTCTAAGAGAATCAAGATACTCTATGTTTTGTTGGAACTGCGGAAAGGCATGTTCTGCCGTTTGTCGAGTTCTTTTTGAAGAGCTACAGAAAATTTTGTCGAATCTCAGCTGTGAAATTTTCTGACCTAAGCCCTTCGCTTGTTCTATGCCCAGTTCGGTTAATTCGGACTCGCTCTGACCCTGAACTCTGCGTTCTTCATTCCAGTTGGTTTGCCCGTGTCGTATTAAATGTAATTCCATGATTTTGGATTCAGCTCCGTGTGCGCTCTATGGCTTTTTCCCATCCCTTGTATTGTTGTTCTCTCCACTGTTCGTTTTTTTCAGGAGAAAATGTCCGCTCCAGCTGCCATTTGGAGCTTAATGATTCAAGGGATTCGAACACGCCGATATGGAGGCCCGCCATGTAGGCAGCCCCCAGTGCGGTAGTTTCGGTGATCCGCGGGCGATAAACTTCACAGTCGAGCAGGTCAGCCATTTTCTGTAGAACGTAATTGTTTTTAACCATGCCGCCATCTACTCGAAGGCTTTCCAGTTTTCCGCCATCAGAATTTATCGCGTTCACTAGATCCTTGGTCTGGTAGACTACCGACATCAAGGCTGCAGTTACGATTTCTTTTTTTCCTGTATCCCTGGTCATGCCATAGATAGCGGCTCTGGCTTCAGTATCCCAATAAGGAGCACCGAGACCAGTAAAAGCTGGAACTAAAAAAACCTTAAGATCATCTGAACATTGCTCTGCCAGTGATTCCGATTCGCTAGCATCTTTGATTATTTGCAGGCCATCTCTTACCCACTGCATAGTAGCACCAGCCATGAAGATACTACCTTCAACTGCGTAGCTGGTTTCACCGTTAAGCCTGTAGGCAACGGTACTCAGCAATCGATTACTCGACTTTATCATTTCGGCACCGGTGTTCATTAAGAGAAAGCAACCGGTACCATAGGTGCTTTTAGTCATTCCTGATTCGAAACAACACTGGCCAAATGCGGCAGCCTGCTGATCACCAATCACCCCTGTAATAGGAATTTCACTTCCTAAGATTTCGGCATCACAGACCCCGAAGTCTGCTGCGCAGTCCTTGACCTCGGGCAGTATCGAGAGAGGAATATTAAACAGCGTCAATAAATCTTCATCCCACTGCTGACTACTGATATTGAATAACATGGTGCGAGAAGCATTGGTGGCATCAGTACAATGACTCTTTCCCTGAGTGAGCTTCCACAGCAAAAAGCAATCCACTGTTCCAAAAGCTAGTTTGCCGTCTTCGGCTTTCTCTCGTGCACCGGGAATTGAATCCAGAATCCAGGCTAGTTTGGACGCAGAAAAATAGGGGTCGAGCAGCAACCCTGTCTTCTCTTGAATAGTTTCTTCCAGTCCTTGATCTCGCAGGGTTTCGCAGAATTTTGCTGTACGTCGATCCTGCCAGACTATTGCTCTGTGAATTGGCTTGCCGCTTTCACGATCCCAGACAATTGTGGTCTCTCGCTGATTAGTAATGCCAATACAAGCGATGTCCTGCGCCTGAATGCCCGCGTTGTTAATGGCAAGCTTGCAACTGTCTAGAGTTGTAGTCCAGATTTCTTCGGCATCATGCTCAACCCAGCCGTCATCTGGAAAGAACTGAGTAAATTCCTGCTGACCAGTGGAGATTATTGACGCTTCAGAGTCGAAAAGAATGGCTCGACTGCTGGTTGTGCCTTGGTCTATTGATAAAATATATTGATTCAATGGGCTGTCCCAATGGGAATTTGTCTGTCTGAAAGCATGTTACACTAAAGCCAGTTTTTTCGGCATCTTGTTATAGTTTTCTCTAAGGGTTTGGAAACGCGAGAGTGAGTAAATCCAATTCTGAATATGATCTTCTGGTTATCGGGGGTGGCATCAATGGAGCAGGTATTGCGGCTGATGCGGCGGGCCGTGGTCTTGATGTTGTTCTATGTGAGAAAGGCGATCTCGCTTCAGCGACTTCATCCAGTAGCTCAAAATTAATTCATGGAGGCCTGCGCTATCTCGAACAATATGAATTTAGTATGGTTCGAAAGTCCTTAAAGGAAAGAGAATTACTTTCCGGTCTCGCCCAACACATAATTCGACCCCTTGCATTTAACATTCCCCAACTTCCACATTCCCGCAATTCCATGCTGATTAGAGCCGGGTTGTTTCTTTATGACTATATCGCTCCACGTAAACGCTTCAAAAATTCTCGACGTATCTCCTTCGGTGACGATAGCCCTCTCAATGCGGCGATAAGAAAGGGGTTTGAGTATTGGGATGCTCAAGTGGATGATGCTCGCTTGGTTGTGCTTAATGCTATTCAGGCTGAAGCCCATGGCGCTCAAATTTTAACCAGAACAGAATGCACAGGGATGAGGGCAACGGAACAGGGATGGACGGTGACTGTCAGGGACAATCAAAGCGAAGAAGAATATGAGCTTAACTGCAAGGCTATTGTAAATGCTACTGGTCCCTGGGTTGCGGATGTAGCTGAAAGCTTGAGTAAAGAGCCGGCCCATCATGGAATTAGGCTGGTGAAGGGAAGTCACATTATCGTGCCTAAAATACATGATGGGGAACAAGCTTTTTTGCTACAACATCATGATGGGCGCGTGGTTTTTGTCATGCCCTACTTACAAGAGTTCTCACTCATTGGTACCACGGAGGAAGAATTTACCGGCGAGTTGGAGAATGTGGAAATTTCCCAGGCAGAAACTACTTATCTAATCTCCATCGTCAATCTCTATTTTAAAAAAGATGTATTGCAACAAGATATCGTGCACAGTTTTTCTGGAGTTCGTCCTCTAATCGATGAGCAGGAAAAAGATGCGAGTAAAGTGTCCCGAGGTTTTCGCCTCGAAATACAAACAAAGCCTCAGCCGATGCTGTCGGTATACGGAGGAAAAGTAACCAGTTACCGCTTGCTGGCGGAACACGCAGTAAACAAGCTGGAGCAGTTCTTCCCTAAAATGGGGGCCAGCTGGACCAACAAGGCTAAACTTCCCGGAGGCGATTTCGATATACCGGAAGAACTGTTCAAGGAACTGGTGTCTGTCTATGGATGGTTGGGGCCAGACGTTATTGGTCGCTGGTTGAATAGTTACGGTACCCTTAGTTTTGATATTGTGAAGGGGACTAATTCACTTGCAGATATGGGCGTAAAATTCGGACATAGTCTCTATCAGAGAGAAGTGGACTATCTCTGCAAGCACGAATGGGCTCGAAATGCTGACGATATACTTTGGCGGCGCAGCAAGCTGGGCCTCTATTTGGATGACGCTGAAAAGCGTTCCTTGGAAAATTACATCAAACAATCGTATCCGGTGAGCTAAAGCCTTTCTCGGTTCAAAAATTAAACGTGGTGTTATCTATGACAAGCAATTACCCCGGAAAACTTTTCTTTCTGATATTTGCAGTACTTACCTTGCTACTAGTCTCTTTATTCAGCAACAGTGTGACGGCACAGCCTCGCGTCTACCCTGATGCCAGAAGCGGTGGCAATTACATGCATAATTTCTACTTTCCACCTTCGCCCAGTGCGACACCATGGGCGCCGGATTGGTCTCCAGATGGAGAGTGGATAGCTGTGGCGATGCAAGGCAGTATCTGGAAGCTCGATCCAGACAATGGTGTCTCCTATGAACTGACTTATAACGAAGCATATCATTCGTCACCGGATTGGTCCCCGGATGGTCGCTGGATAATCTACACAGCGGACTATAACCATCAGCGAATTCAATTGGAGATCTTTGATACCGAGACTGGGACCTCAGCCAAACTCACAGACGATCAGGCTATTTATACCGATCCTGTATTTTCTCCTGACGGGAGTATGGTCGCCTATGTATCCACCAATCCCAATGGTTATTTCAATGTTTATGTAAGAGCTATTGAGAACGGAGTGTGGGTTGGAGAGCCGATTGCTGTCTCGCGGGACAATGATTATGGCAACAATAGACTCTACTTCGGAAACTGGGATATGCACATTACTCCTGCCTGGCTACCTAGCGGCGAAGAGTTATTACTGGTATCCAACCGCAATGTGCCATTGGGTTCAGGAAATGTATTGAGAGTGCCGGCGGAAGAAGATGGAATACTTAGGGCAGAAACAGTGCTCTCAGAACAGACACTCTATCGAACTCGCCCTGACGTATCCATAGATGGCAAGAGGTTCGTCTATACGTCTACTAGTGGTTCTGCAGACCAGTTTAATAATTTGTATGTGCAGCCTACTGTCGGCGGCGAGCCGTACAAGATGACTTTCTTTGAACATGATGCTTTTCATCCCAGGTGGTCGCCAGATGGAGAATGGATTGCCTTCATTTCAAACGAACCGGGCCTCTCGCAATTAATGTTGCTGGAAACTTATGGAGGAAAGCTCAAGACAGTAAGTGTTAATGAGCGTCATTACAAACGTCCTATGGGAATATTGCAAGTTAGGGTTAATGAGGCGGGAAATTCGAATATTACTCATAATAGGGCACATATCACGGCGGCAGATGGAAAATTCTATTCACCTGACAATGCCTATGCCAGAGCTGGTACCCGCGGAGATATGATCTTCCATAATGCGGGAGAATTTCAGATTGAGCTGCCCGTGGGCGAGGTCGATCTTACCTTCGTCAAAGGATTTGAATATTTCACTCAGAACGCCAGTGTGGAGATTGAGGCTGGCGAGATTAGCCGGCTTTCAATTGAGTTGGAGCCAATGACGGATATGGGCGCGAAAGGTTGGTATTCAGCCTCTACCCATGTCCACTCCAACTACGGAGGCAATTTACATAATACTCTGGAAAATTTGATGATGATGTCCAGGGCAGAGGATCAGGATCTGGTTTTGGAGCAGGTGGCAAATAAAGACAACCGTATTCTCGACTATCAATATTTTGAACCGGGTGGGAAAGCTCATTCGATTTCGGAACCAGACCAGATTGTGGTTGTGGGCCAGGAGTTCCGGCCTCCGTTTTATGGTCATGTATTTATGTTCGGGATGAAGGAACACCTCATTTCGCCATTCGTAACAGGGTATGAGGGCACGGCTATTGAAAGCCTGTATCCCAGCAACACAGATATGTTTATCAAGGCCAAAGCACAGGGCGCTATTACCGGCTATGTGCATCCTTTTCTTGGGGAAGACGATCCATTGCTTGGTAACTTGGGCGGCGGCAAAGGCTTTATGGTCGATGCTGCACTGGCAACAACTGATGCCCTGGAATGGTCGGATTCCGCAACTTCGGGTTTTTTCCCTTTGTATGCAGTATGGAATAACGGATTGCGAGTTACCGCTACCGGCGGTGAAGACTCCATTTCTTCGCTGCATAGAAGCAAATTAGTCGGGTCATTTCGTACCTATGTTTATACAGGGTCGGCGGGATTGGGAATGGAGCAGTGGTTTGATGCCATGAAGCGGGGCAGAGCCTTTGTAAGCTCAGGACCGCTTCTGGAAATGAATATTGGAACTTCCCTTCCCGGTGATACCATCCAATTGCCAGAAGGTGGAGGTAGCGTCACCATTAACGGCCGACTACGTTCGATCACCGACCTCGATGAACTGAAGCTGGTTTGCAATGGAAATCTGATTGAGAGTTTTCCTTTGCGGCGTGATAAAAATAGTCTTGATATTAGCGCCGAGATCAACATAGAGCGAACTGGTTGGTGTCACCTGCGAACAGAAGGTGAGAGAGAAGACAGGTTTCCAATGGATGTTGGATATGCTCAGGCGTTTACCAATCCCATTTGGTTTCAAGTAGGGGACGAGCCTATTAGCAACCCTCAATCAGCACAATATGGATTGGACTGGATTGATAAGTTGCAGCAGTTGGCTGATGCTTGGCCTGGCTGGCGTTCCGAAGAAGAAAAGAGCCATGTCTTCGGGCAGTTTGATCAGGCGCGACAAGTATACCGCGCTAATCTTAATAGATAGTTTCAACCAATACCCTCAAACAATAGCTCATCACATAGGAAGTAAAATGACGACGCCCTTACATGCTAATCCACTAATTGAGGAGCATGAGCTCCCTCCCTTCGGCCAGATCGAGCCGAGTCATATCGTTCCTGCTATTGAAGCCATTTTGGAGGACAACCGCCGGATAGTAGCGACTATCACCGAGGCAGGTGACTTTAGCTATGAGGGTCTGGTACTGAGGCTTGAAGAAATTGGTGATCGATTAGACAAGGCATGGTCGCCGGTAGAGCATATGAATGGCGTAGTTAACAGCGACGAACTGCGCGAAGCTTACAATGCCTGTTTGCCGAAAATAAGTGAGTTTCGAACAGAGCTTGGACAGAATAGAGTCCTTTATCAAGGATTTAAAACTCTCTCCCAGAGTGATGAATTTGACACTCTTTCAGCTGCGCAGAAAAAAGCCATTGAGAATTCTTTGCGGGACTTTCGTCTCTCGGGTGTTGCTCTCGATGATGAAAAGAAAGCGTGTTTCGCCGAGCTGAGCAAACAGCTATCAGAGGTCACCAGTCAATTTGCTGATCATGTAATGGATGCCACCGGAGCGTGGAGTAAATTAATAAACGATCCAGCGGAATTATCAGGCGTTCCCGATGGTGCCCTCAGTCTCGCCAAGCAGGCGGCGGAGCTGAAAGGCGAAGGCGGTTATTTGCTAACTCTGGATTTTCCATCCTACTTTCCAGTGATGAGTCATTGCGACAATGCTGAGTTGCGACGTGAAATCAGTCAAGCCGTGGGGACCCGAGCGTCGGAATATGGACCTCATGCCGGGAAATTCGACAATTCCGATTTGATGATTCAGATATTGAGTCTAAGAAAGGAATTGGCGCAGCTACTTTCATTCTCAAACTCAGCTGAAAATTCTTTGGCGACAAAAATGGCCGATACTCCTGCTCAGGTCATGGATTTTCTTAATGATCTCGCGGTGAAGTCTAAGGCTGCGTCACAAGCTGAGTTTAAGGAGCTCGAGGATTTTGCCGAAACCAAATACGGTATTGAATCGCTCAATCCCTGGGATGTGGCTTTTTATACCGAGAAGCTTAAGAAAGAAAAGTTTGATTTATCCGATGAACAATTGCGTCCCTATTTTCCTGCTCCTGTAGTCATCTCAGGCATGTTTCAGGTCGTCAATAAGCTCTTCGAAATAGATGTACAGGAAACTACGGATATTGCTACATGGCATGATGACGCAACGACTTATGATATCTATAAAGATGGCCAGATAATCGCTCGCTTCTATCTCGATCTCTATGCTCGAAGTAAAAAGCGTGGCGGGGCATGGATGGATGAATGTCGATCGAGGAGGGAACTTGCCGATGGCAGCGTGCAGTTACCGGTTGCCTATCTCACCTGCAATTTTCCCGGACCGGTTGGTGATACGCCGGCTCTCCTTAGCCATAACGATGTGGTCACTTTGTTTCATGAGTTTGGACATGGTCTGCATCACATGCTAACCCGTATCGATTGTGCAGCTGTATCAGGAATTAGGGGTGTGGCTTGGGATGCGGTGGAGTTACCTAGTCAGTTTCTTGAGAATTGGTGCTGGCAGAGAGAATCTCTGGAGTTTATCTCGAGTCATTATGAAACAGGCGAATCACTGCCCGCAGAACTGTTGGATAAAATGTTGGCGGCCAAGAACTTTCAGTCAGCCATGCATATGGTTAGGCAATTGGAGTTTTCTCTGTTTGACATGCGACTGCATATGGAATTTTCAATTGATGAAGAGAATCAAATCCAGAAGATTCTAGATGAAGTTAGGAGCCAGGTTACGGTAGTTCCTGTATCCTCGGAGAATCGCTTCCAAAACGCGTTTTCTCATATCTTCGGCAGCCCAGTCGGTTACGGGGCAGGTTACTATAGTTATAAGTGGGCTGAAGTACTCTCTGCAGACGCATTTGGTCTATTTGAAGAAGAAGGAATATTTAATCCGGCAACGGGTGAGAAGTTTCTCTCAACTGTGCTTTCCAGTGGTGGATCACAGGATGCCATGGATCTGTTTGTTGCTTTTCGCGGAAGAGAGCCTGAAGTTGATGCTCTCCTAAGACAGGAAGGAATTGCTTAGTAGTGATTCCTATGCCGGAATATTTTTCGGTGTTTGTGAGGATTTTCCTAAAAGACCTATTCCCAAAAATGCCATGCCCACAGAGATGAAGGCATTCATATAATTGAAGAAAGCGTACGGTGCGTATTCCAATACAGGAACGCCAAGAGTTGCCGCGTAGAATGCGCCAGCCGTCGTCCAGGGGATCAGTCCAGTTGTTAGAGTAGATCCTTCCTCCACTGATCTGGACAAGATTGCTTCATCCAATTCCATTTGTTCATATTTAGCCTTGAATAACTGGCAGCTGAGGATAATCGAAATATAGGCTTCTCCCATGGCGATGTTTCCCATGAAGCCAGTAACGATAGTGGAAAAGATTAATCCAGTGACATGCTGGATTCGCGAAATAAGCCCCGCCAATAACGTATCAAGCAATTTGCTGCCATGGAGAATGCCTCCAAGCGCCAGTGCCATTAATGCCAGCATGAGAGTCCAGCTCATGCTGTAAATACCGCCGCGACCAAGCAAGTCATCAAGACTGGAAATGCCAGTATTACCAGGTGTATTTATCCATAGTGCATTTAGCACATCGACTGGGCTTTGCCCCTGATAAGCGATTGCTATGCAAAGGGCTAAAAGGACGCTGCTACTCATAGCAATTTCTGCAGCGACTTTTCTTATGCTCAACACGGCCAGAAGAATGATAGGTGCTAGAGTTATTATCGGAGCCAAACCATATGACGCTAGTAAGGCCTGTTGAATCTCCAAAATCCTGAAGCCGAAATTCCCGCCCTCGCTATGGGATATGCCTATAAACAGAAATATGAAAAATGCGATAAGGAAAGAAGGAGCAGTTGTGAACATCATCGAATAGATATGGCGATAGAGGTTTGTGCCTGCACTCATGGCGGCCAAATTAGTTGTGTCGGAAATGGGAGACATCTTGTCACCGAATGTAGCTCCACATACAACCATGCCGGCAACAATGGGAAGCGGGATTCCCAGTGCTGACCCAATGCCGATAAAAACCACTCCAAGAGTGCCTACAGTTCCCCAGGATGTCCCGGTGGCAACAGACATGATGGCGCAGAGAATCAATCCGATTGGGAGGAAGGATGTTGGCCCAAGCCAATTCAGACCGTAATACATAAGTGCGGCAATGGTGCCGCACTGCATAAAGCTGGCTATGACCATGCCTATTAAGAGAAAGATATAAATTGCAGGAAGTGCTCTGGTGATGGCGGCACTCATCATCTCGCGTAGGGCTTGCCAGGAATAACCCAGGTAAATTGCATTGCAGACTGCCCAGGTCAAACAGAGGAACATCAGACTGTGAAGATCAATTTCGAATAGAAATAGGCCGATTGAGATTATGCCGATGACGCCTGAGAAGCACAGCAGTGCTTGTATGAAGCTTGCTTGGCGAATTTTATTGGTTTGATTTTCCGACATGGACTCCAGCATATAAACAATTGGGATGAGAGTAAAACTTTGCTAAGCTCGAATCAGAAAATAAATCAGGGAAACTTTCAAATGAGCCGCGCGAGCCTACTAAACCAAACAATCTCAGTCTTGTTCTCATCATTCGCAATTGTTTTTAGTGCCTATGGCGCCGTCCCGGAGGCCACCATAAGCGGCCCCATTGCTGCTGATAAAGCTGGAAGTGGGACTCTAAACACTATTTATAGTGCTTCTGGAATCAACCTGGATGACGGGAATTATGTCGAGGAAGAATATTTTATCGAGGGTCGAGCAAATCGCTACAGCAACCCGGAAATGATGAATGCTGACATTCTTGATGGTGGTCATCGGTATAAGACCCGGTTGGTCGTGCGCCGGCCTGAAGCATCGTCGTCCTTTAACGGTATCGTAATTGTTGAATGGATAAATGTAACTGGCGGGCCAGATAAGGATATTGATTGGTGGCTTTCCGGAGAACATTTTATTCGCAATGGCTATGCCTATGTTGTGGTTTCAGCTCAGCAAATGGGTATTGATACCATGAAGGACTGGAGCTCTGAGCGATATGGAAGCCTTGATGTTACCCATGATGGAATGGTTGCCCAGGATGCTTTGTCCTACGATATTTTTTCAGCAGTAGGCAAGGCGATTAATAGAGTAGGGGAGAGTTCTGCCCGCGGTGAAGTAGACATATTGGATGGCTTGAAAGCTGAGCAGATTATCGCTACAGGACATTCTCAATCTGCTAGTCGTCTAGCAAATTATCTAAATAATATTCACCCTCTTGAGCCTGTCTACGATGGCATGATGGTTCACGGTGGTGGAGGTCGAATCCGTGACGATCAGGATGTGAAGATATTCAAGATCATGTCGGAGACCGATATGCCTCGCCGTGCTGCAACTCCTCAGCCGAACACGAATAATTTCCGCCAGTGGGAAGTGGCTGGCACCTCCCATGTAGGCTATAGATTCGAAATGGAGTACTCAAAGGTGCGTTTGCTTAGAGAAGGTTTACCATTGGCTCAGGCAGAACTCCGAGATGCGGGTTGCGCAATTCCGGAATATAGCCGAGTTCCTTTTCACGATGCTATGAATGCAGCCTATGAGCATCTGGTGGCATGGATAAAAGATGATGTCCCTCCACCAGTAGCGGAGCCTCTGCAAGTGGGCAAGATGTTTCCAGAGCTGGAATTTGCTCGGGATGAAATGGGCAATATTCTTGGAGGAATCAGGTTGGCCGAACATGCAGTTCCTACCGCGCGAAATACGGGGTTGAATAACGGCAGTAATCGCTTCTGCTTTCTCTATGGTTCCCACGAGCCATTCGAGAAGGACGTTCTCGATGATTTATATTCAAGTCATGAGGTATATGTGAACAGGGTGAGAGAAGTGGTAGAGGAAAACCTTGCCGATGGATATATTCTACCTTACGCAGCCGAGCGCACTATTCGTCAGGCTGAAGCGTCATCTGTCGGTAACTAGGTATAGAGGAAGAGAAGTAAGAGTTAAGTAGCAGATGGCGACAGAATAAGATTTTCACACTATTTCGAAAGCAAAGTCGCCAGTGCCTTGCTTCGGTTTGACCATTGCTGTTTAACCTCGTCAGAAAAATTGGCCAGATCCTTGTCCATCTGCATGGATATTTTAAGTTTGGTTTTCTGGTCAAGCTGTTCGAAATCCACAGTAACTCTATTGGGGCAGGCCTCTCCATTGCTGGCTTTCCAGCTGAAAATAAGCTGGCGAGGCCGGTCAATTCTTTGGTACGCCCCGCTGTAGGTAATGTCCTTGCCACCTCGTTGGACCTTATAGGAGAATTCGCCTCGAGGCCTGACTTCATTATGAAGGTCAATTAGGTGTTCGCCCTTATTGCCGGCGGCAAACATCCATTTGCCAACAAAAGTCGGTATTAACCAGTGGTCATATACTTTTTCGGCAGGCGCAGAAATGGTTCTGCTTACAGAAAGGCTCATTTGTTTGGGTTTTTCAGCTTTTTCCTGTCCGTCGAGTTCGAACATGGACATTTGATTATTTTGCATACTAGTCGTTTGTTGAATATGGATTAGTTGGAAGAAAAGCTTCAGTCAATGAAGGTCGTCGTGACGCAGTTTTGGGTCCATAATTAAGGGTCAGGTATCCCAGAATAGTATCCTCAAGAGAGGAATCCAATTCTTTCAGCCCTTGGGTGTCTTGCATCCATCTAATACGGCTTAGCCAAACTTCTCGGGTTCCAGAGTTCTGGGAAATAAGCTGCGAGCTATGGCATTCAGTACAGGTGCTTTGAACCACTTCCCAGTCCCCAGTTTTTTCCAAGCTACTCGCTACCGAATTTTCTAAAGAGCAGGAGCTAAGAAACAAGGTGCTGATGCAGGCTATCAACAATAAGAGCATTTTTTTTGTCTGTAGCTGACTCATACTAGACAACCTGAACGGCTATGCGGTGACAGGCATTGTTGAGATAGCCTCTAGGGTTCCATCCAGGCACTAACATTGGTTGTGATTTGCCTCGAGCGTCCATGGCTCGAGCCCAGACTTCGTAATATCCTGGTTCTGGGAATTGTATCCAGGTTTCCCAGTCCTGCCATGCCAGTCTATTGCTTGCGCTCTGCAGTGCTGAAGGAATCCAGGTAGCGCCAAAGTCGATAGAGAGAAAGACTCCACTAAGCTGATCATCCCCAGCCCAAGCATGTCCTCTAATAATCATGCGTTCACGTAAATCATGGCTCAGACCAGATTGAGGAAAAGTTATTAAAGACTTCACCGGCATAGATTCGATGATCTTCATATCCTCATTGGGAACTCTGCTGCCGGGGGCTACACTCTGCTTGGGAACCGAGTAAGAAGGAGCGGCCATTTTTTCGCCATCGTGAAGTTGATCTCGAACCACGATTCTATTCAGCCATTTGCCGGATACAGAACCTGGCCACCCTGCGCATATCAAACGCAGGGGATAGCCATTCTGCATAGGAATGTCCTCACCATTCATCTGCCAGGCAATCAGGGTTTCTCTTTCCATTGCCTTGCCAATTGGTACACCTCTGGAGATGGGGTCGCGGTCTGGATCGCCACTGGTATGGGTGTCGGCGCCGTAATAGCCAATATATTCAGCATCCGCCTTGAGGCCGCAATAATTTAAAACATCTCTTAGGCGTATGCCTGTAAAGCTGGGGCAGCCGATGGCGCCGGTAGTCCATTGGTTACCGCTAGCAGCGGGAGCAAATTCGCTACGGCCATTTCCACCACATTCCAACTGTAACTGTAGGGTGACCTCTTCGAACCGTTGTCGTAATTCCTCTATTGAGAAGCTGACGGGACGTTCACATGACTCGCCGCCAATCTCCAACAACCAAGTCTCGGGATTTACATTCTCAGGGGGAATTCCGTTGTTTCTAACAAACATACGGGAATTTGGGGTGACAGAGTCATCGAGTAAATGAGCGGGGGTTTCGGCGTTAACTGGTCTGTTGTTAAGAACAATCAGTCCGTCTTTTCCTGGGATTTGATCTACTGCAGACTCAGCTGCGAAAGCAGCGGGTATAAGTCCCGCAGGCATAAAACGTGAGAAGGGAATAGTCATTCCCAAGGCCGTGCTCATTGCCACTAATCCGCTTTTCTTTAGAAAGCCACGACGGCTAAGGGCATGGCTTTGTCTGCCCCAGAGTACACGATCCGCAGCAACAGGATCATCGGCGTAGAGTTGGTTAATTTCTGGCTTATCAGAATTATTCACTAGAGCTCCCTTTCCTAATTCCTTTTACATTTTTGTTTTTAGTTCTGACTTTCTATTATTGAGAAAGGCTCTCGTCAAGCCGAGCACCTGCCAACACGCCCGGCAAAGAGTAGTTGCCTTCATGACATGCGTACTCATAGAGTCGGTCGTCGGTAATTTTCATAGGTATTTCTGCTGACCAGTCTTGCTGAAATGTATCAGGGTCGCTGATGGTAAAGCTGTAGTTTATTCCTTCGTCGCTAACCCGTGTAAAACGTTCTGTAATTTGAAAATTTTCAGATGAATTGCGAAAGCTCTGGCTGGGATTAAAGTTGCTGGTCTCTACTACCAGAGTATCTCCTTCCCAATGCCCAAGGGAATCTCCTAGCCAGCGGTGCTGCGCTGCAGGCAAGGGGTCATCGTCGATTCTGATAATTCGAGCATCATGTACCATTTCCACCAGAATCATTACATAACCTGGTGATTGTACGATCTGATAATGGTTGTTATAGAGAATAGGTAGCATCGGGGGTCCACCGCTGGAGCTAAAGGACAACAGGCATCTTTCGGCGAGAGGGCGTGATTCGGGTCCAGCAAACGGTCCCAGTTGTTCTCGTTGCTGTCGTGCAATGCGAATTCGTTCTTCTGCGGCCGGAGTATAGTCGGGGATGCGTCCATTTGCCGGATCAACGATCAGTGAGCTGCGGAATTCACCGTTAAATCTGGCTACCTGAGTGCCATCATCGAACCAGAAGTTGTTGTAGCTGTCCGCTAATTCAATTCTGCCCTTGCGCGGAGCCTCACGGTCAGGGTCGCTTGGAGCGTCCTGTTCTGCAGAATAATCGGCAACCGTCTTCTCTAGCTCGAAAGCCTCTTCAGGAGTTAAAATCAATTTATCACCGAATTCTGCAGGGCGCGACAGTGGGGTGATAGTGTTACTCGTCCACATTCCCTGTAAATCAGGAGCGCCATCTACGGTTCTGGGTACCTGATAGTTGCTGTTCTGGGCAAGAGCAATTCCTGACACAGCCAAACCTGCCAGCATAAGAATTGCTCTGTGAACGATTGTTGGTGTGGGTCGAAATGAATTCATGATTGATTCTCGCCTTAGTGTATCTCGATTATATGCTTCTGAATTATTAGCAGGGCACGAGTAACTGAGATTAACAAATCTTGGGAACTACTACCAAGATCTATCTTGTTGTCTGGGCTATTCGTCTCACTTATGGGAAAGTGGAAAGTGGCGATCTAATTGAATGGTTTTTGTAGCTTGAGAAGGAATCGATCTGTGTTTCGATTAAGACGTGGGTCGAAAATAGCTCGGCTGTGGTCATCGCCAGGAGAACGTAGCAATTCACTGGATTCCACTAAATAACCTGCTTGCTCAGCGAGGTCTATGGCTTGCTGAGTCTCCATTCGATGCATATCCCGATTATCCCGTCCTGCTATTCCGATGTGATCAGTAATGCCGAGTATCCCGCCTGGTTTTAGTAATACTCTGATTTGAGTCAGCATCTCAAGAGCTCGCTGAGGATTCGGGTTGTAGTAGTCGTGGAGAGTTTGAGCGACTACAACCATGTCCAGTGAGTTTTCTGTTAGGCCAATCTCTCTTAGCGGGCGAATAATTTGCTGGACGTTACTCAGCTTTCCTTTCTCAATCTTGGCGTTAAGCACTTCACCCTGAGTAATATTCTGCCTGTCTTCTTCGAAACGAAGACCGCGAGGAGTGTTTTGTGCGTAGACAGTACCCTGGTCGCCCACAGCTTTTGACAAGATAAAGGTGTAATAACCACCGGCAGCATACAAATCGAGGACGGTCATTCCTTCTTCGAGGCCTAGAAAGTCCAATACCTCAACTGGTTTGCGAGCCTGGTCACGAGCAAAATCTGTGACCTCTCTGTCTGGGCCTGAAATGGCGCGAAGCAGGGCTTGTTTGTCGATTGCATAGCTAGAGCTAAGTATTAGACAGGTGACTGACAATAGTAACGTTGATAGGAGTGATCTTTTTTTCATATTCCTGCGCTCACAGCATGCTCTTCAGAAGTCTTCACAAATCCATAAGTTAACTGTTATATCAGCCTAAGCCGATTCCGCGAGCCATTAGGGTTGCCAGAATTGGAATAGGAACCAGCAAGATTATCTCTAGTCGGAGTAAAGTAACAATAGCTTTAGGAACTTGTATGACTTCTTCTTCGGACTTTCTGTTTTTAAAAAAGAAAATCGTTGGATAGAGAGACAGTAAAAATACTACAAGAAAGAGCCCCAACTTGACGTGGAATACAGGGTTTGTCGAATAGAATTCTGCTGGTTTACCTACCCATAGCCAGAGGACTAGTCCGATAAACAGAACTGCAACAGCACTCAAACCTAGTATGCCATCAACTCTAGCCAGATTTTTTGCATCCTCGCCTGATATCTCGGGCTTGATTGCCATATTCTGGATTAAAATGGCACCTGCCAGAATGAATATGGCGAGGAAATGAAGGATTCTAAATAGCTCGTAGCTCATAGCAGCAATACTACTGGTTTTGTTTCTTTGTGACTCGCCTTAATGCCGTTCCGAGGGCTTATTGGGCTACCCAATTCGGTAAAAACTCGTGACCAAGTACTTTTTTCTTGCGGTCATAGCTGACATCGCAGGCATTCAGCAGCCTTTGTAACTCGCCGCTATCATTAGCCTCTAGTGTTTCGCTTGCACCACCTAACAAGATGCCGCCAACGAAAAGCTGGGGAATGGTGGGGCTTCCAATTCGATCCAATAGTGCTTTTCGGATATTGGCGCCTTTATCATCCTGTTGGTATTCCACCGAATCGAGATCTACCGACACATAGGGAATACTGAGGGATGTAAATAATTTACGAACTGCCCAGCAGAATTCACACCATTCGAGAGCGAATAACACTACAGGGTTTTCCTCGTCCGCCAGAAATCTCTCAACAGCCTCAGTACCATCACTTGGCACATCAGCTGGTTTTCCCGGCGTAACTACTTTTTTTCTGAGTTATCTTCACCTGTTGTTGCTGGCGGTGCATCGAATTGGTAGTTAGGAGTAGAGGTCGAGATCTTCAGCTCTTCGTTATCCATCTCAGAATCAATATCTTCGAATAGAGGCGTGGTTAGATAACGTTCCCCCGTATCCGGCAACATACAAAGAATATTGCTTCCCGGCTCTGCTTTCTCGGCGATGCTTAGCGCGCCGGCAAATGTCGCTCCAGCAGTTATTCCTGTGAAAATACCCTCCTGCCGTGCCAGATCCTTTGAGCAGCGAAGCGCATCACCACCGGCAATAGGTAGCAATATATCGATATGCTTGTGATCGACTGCCTGGTTGAGAAGTCCTGAAATAAAATCAGGAGTCCAGCCTTGCATAGGGTGGGGTCGGAAAGCGGGGTGGCTTTGTGTTACACCATTAACTTCATCCGGTTGAGCAGTACCACTACCCAATAGTTGGGAATTGTCTGGTTCACAGCAGACAATTTTTGTATCTGGGCGCTGGGCTTTAAGAACACGAGCCACGCCATTGAGAGTGCCGCCAGTTCCGTAACCGGATACCCAATAGTCCAGGCGTTCTCCATCAAAGTCTCTCAGAATTTCTACTGCAGTGGTTTTCTCATGCATGCGGGCATTGGCTTCGTTCTCAAACTGACGGGTAAGAAACCAGCCATGGGCATCAGCAAGCTCCTGCGCTTTGGATAACATTCCGCTTCCTTTCTGCGCGGCTGGCGTCAGCACAACCTTGGCTCCCAAGAATCGCATTAACTTACGTCGCTCAACGCTGAAGGATTCTGCCATAACGATGACTAATGGGTATCCCTTCTGTGCACATACCATAGCCAAGCCAATGCCGGTATTACCCGAAGTAGCTTCAACTACGGTCTGTCCAGGCTTTAAATCGCCACTGGCCTCAGCGTCTTCGATAATTCCCAATGCCAGCCGGTCCTTCACTGAGCCCGCAGGGTTAAAAGCCTCCAGCTTCACATAGAGATTGACATGATCTGGAGCCAGCTTGGAGATGCGCACAACCGGGGTATTGCCGATGGTGCCTAGAATATTGTCGAATTTGTTCTTGTCCATGGTGAGAATCCTTGGGCTTTATTATGGTTGAGCATTGTAACCACAATTATATTGGGCTGCCAACGAGCTGCTTGAAAGGGTTTTTTTCCAGGAATAGAGCTTAACCAGGAATAGAGCTTAACCAGGAATAGTGTTTAGGTCGCAGGCAGAGTAATTCCGTCGGCGAACTTCAGAATACTGCTTCGAGTGACTATAAGTTCTTGAATCGAGTTGAGCATGCTCTTGGCCGCATGATGAACTTCGTGATTCAAATTAAGCTGACTGGATATATCCGAGCTGTCTTCCGAATAATGATCACTACTCGCTTGAACCAGGTTGTTCATGGATAGAAAATGTTTGTTATTTACATTTTGTAATTCGGCCAACTCTTCAATAACGAAGTCATCCGCGTGATCAGCCAGAAGAAGTTCCAATAATTTGTGATAGCAATTTTTGTGAAATTGCCGTTGCTGATGATAGAGCTCTATTACTCCTTCCATGCTGCTTCTTTTTAGCTCATCCAGATCTTTGCTGATGTCCTTGAGAGTTTTGTTGCTGTACACAATTGCTCTGGATATTTCATTGAATTTATCCAGTGCAAAGGCTTCTTCTTCAGATAGAGGTTGGGACTGGACTTTTCTGGAGTATCTGAGCACGGCACCTTCTTCGAATTTGAGTTGTTCGTATGCCTTTTCGAAGTTTTTGTAGCTTAGCAATTGCAGTAATTCTTCGTTTGACTCCGTAATAATTTTCATTTTTTCGGGGTGTAGGGAAAACAATCGTAGTGAATTACATATTGCCTGTAGTGCCATGAAAGTAGTATTTCTTTGGAGTGCTACGATGGCCGCGTCAGGAATGCTCGGAGGCACTTTTTCAATCGGGCTAACCGGAGACTGGTCAGACTTTGCGAAGATTTTTTCAATCCAGTTAGAAAAAGGTGTAAGGAAAGGAACAAATACTATTAGTCCCAAAAGATTCATGATGCTGTGGAATGCAACAAGTCCGTAGAGAGGGTCGCTGATGGAAAGCATCGCAAGAAGGGATCCGAGAAAAGGAAGTAATAATAGGAAGGCAGTGATATCCACGATGAAGTTGAATGAGCAATGGGCGAAAGCTAATTTCCTCTTTATGGTGTTACCGTAGATGCTTCCTAGAATAGTAGTACTGGTGGTGCCGAGGTCTGCGCCTATAACGAGGGCGGCCGCCTCTCCAAGGCCGATGATGCCAGTGTTTAACGCGGCCAGAGCCATCATCATGACAGCGGAACTGGATTGAATCAGGAAAGTGATAATTACCCCGAGCAGAAGATAGACCGCCGGATGGTGACCCTGAAACAGGGAGACGTCCCATCGCTCAGGGATAGCGTCCATGCTTGCCTTCATAATGCTTAGGCCAAAAAGCAGCAGACCAATACCCAGAAATACAATCGCGGTTGAATTAAGGCCTGAGTTTTTCCTCATCATTACTATGACGAGAGAAGAGATGCCGAGGATGGGTATGGAGAGGGCTTCCAGGTCAAGCTTGAAACCGATGGTGGCTACTATCCAGCCAGTCATGGTGGTACCTAGATTTGCGCCGAGTATAACGCCGATGGCATTTACCAGAGGCAGTAGCCCGGCGCTGGCGAATGCAAGGACGAGCAAGCTCACCATGGAGCTGCTTTGTAGAAGAGCCGTACTAACGACGCCCAGAGTGATACTGCCGAATGAATGCTTGGTGCTGTTTCTCAACCAAAAGCGAAGGCGGGCATCGCTAAGGCGTCGAATACCCTTTTCCAGCTGTGACATTCCGAACAGGAAGATACCCAGCCCGAAGATGAAATCTATCTGTGTCAAAGCGCCTGACTCCCGGAAGATCTATGGCTCTAGAGTATGAATAATATCTTTTATGAACCCTTGATGCCGATCAATCTCCACTTTCAGTGGATTGTATAAGATGATTTTACACTGGGGTCGTTAAGCGTTTCACCGGTGTAACGTTAATTTAATAGCTTAAGGAGACTAGGAATGATTCACGAAGTAGAGGGAGACATTTTATTAACTAAGGCGCAGGCTATAGCCCATGGAATAGCCGCTAATGATCCAATGAATCAAGGTTTGGCTTTGTCTCTGCATGAGCAATATCCTGCTATGCATAAGGATTTTCATCACTGGTGCCACCAGAACCACCCTAAGCCCGGTGAAGCATGGGTCTGGGGCGGGGCGGAAGGTGCGCGAATCGTCAATTTACTTACTCAAGATGGTGGTTATGGTGGGGGAAACCGGCCTGGAAAAGCCACCGAGTCTATAGTTAATCACTCCTTACGCGCACTCAAGAAGATAATCGCGAAAGAAAAATTTACTTCAGTAGCACTGCCTAAACTTGCCACGGGAGTTGGTGGACTCGAATGGAATCAGGTAAAACCTCTTATCAAATCTCAGCTTGGAGATCTTGATATTCCAATCTATGTGTACACTGTTTTTCACGCTGGCAAGCAAGCTGTAGAGCCATGATGTCATATAAGTGCCCAATGGAAGCCGTTGGGCGCTTATCAATTCACTTATGTTACTGTTAAAATCCAGTGAATGTATTTTTTGGAGAAGCAAATGAAACATCTCATCATCCTAGTATTTGCCCTATTACCAAGCCTTTGCCTTGCGCAGGATGGCGATGGTGCGGCTCAAACGGGACACGGTGCTCAGGGCGGCGGTCATGGTGCGGCGGGTAACATGGAATGCAAGATGGGCGACTCTGACAATAAAGAACATGGCGCCATGGAATGTAAGATGGGCGATAGTATGGCTCACGGAGCAGAGCATGGTGCAGGCCATGACTCTGGTGGTACTGAGGCTCATGGAAGTACTCAGGCAGATCATGCTGATCATGAGGCTCATCACGGTGCTGAAAATGCCCACGGTGCCGGCCAGGCAAACCCTCACTAACAAGCTGGCCTGTAAATAGGCTTGCTTGAATGAGTTGCTAGAAAAGGAAGATCGACAGGCTGTTAAATGGAAGACTTCACTCCCTTCAGCGCTCTGATTGGCGGAGCGCTTATTGGCGTATCCGCCACATTATTTCTCTGGGCTAATGGCAGAATTGCAGGAATCAGTGGCATTCTTGGCGGTCTCATTTTTGCGCCAAAATCCGAATTCACCTGGCGACTGCTATTTTTGCTTGGACTATTGTCTGCCATGGTCACCTATATGCTCCTATCTGGCGGCGCTCCGGATATTCAAATCCAATCGACTCCAGTAGTAACAATCCTCGCTGGCTTATTCGTTGGCTTTGGAACCAGAATGGGTAGCGGATGTACTAGCGGACATGGTATCTGCGGTATAGCTCGTTTCTCAAAACGGTCATTCAGTGCCACCGCGGTATTTATGCTTACTGGATTCATAACCGTTTATGTAAGCCGACACCTCCTTGGACTAGGTTTATGAGTGAGAAAAACAATAAGCTTATTCCTTTATTTTCCTTCGCCTCGGGCCTGTTGTTTGGTCTGGGACTGATTATTTCCGGAATGATAAATCCAGGCAAGGTGATTGGCTTTCTTGATCTGGCAGGGAACTGGGATCCAAGTCTTGCACTGGTGATGATTGGAGGTTTGGCCATTACAACACCGGCGTTCCGCCTCGTGCTGAAACGTGAGCAACCTTTATTCGAGTCGAAGTTTTTCCTGCCTGGCAAGCTGGATATCGACAAAAATTTATTGAGTGGGGCGGCTTTGTTTGGAATTGGCTGGGGGCTTGCCGGACTTTGTCCCGGACCTGCCTTAACAGGGCTTGCAAGCCTGAATCCCACCGTACTGCTTTTTGTAGCAGCAATGATTGGCGGCATGATTCTGCATTATATAACTCTTGAAAGAAGCTGAAGCTTTGCCGTAGATTTTTACGTAACCGTAAATTGCCCCATCATGCCGTTGTCTTCGTGTTCGAGAATATGGCAGTGATACATGTAAGCGGTATCAGCGTCAGAAAAGTCATTGAATCGCATGATAAACCTGACAGTTTCATCCGGTCCTATCTTTACCGAATCCTTAAAGCCCATCTCTTCTGCTGAAGGAGGTCTGCCATTTCTGTCGAGGATCTGGAACTGATCGAAGTGGACATGGAAGGGGTGCATCATCATCGAATCATTGGTGACTTCCCATATCTCCGTATCTCCCATTCTGATTCTTGCATCCACCCTGTTCATGTCCATGACTTCGCCATTGATGAAAAACGATTCACCACCGCCCATCCTGCCGCGGCCTCCACGTCGACCCATCATTCCCATTCCCATCGCCATGGAAAGGGTAAAACTTCGAGTGCGAACAGCTTCTGCTTGATCGATACGTTGAATTGTTGAAAGTTCTGCTCTGACTGTTTCCGAAGAAGACAGATTGGACTGTGGTTCGATGGCAAGTATCTGCATCCGTTCCTGATTCATCGGGTGCATATTGCTCATCATCCCTCTGGCCGAAAATGGCGAGGAATCGGGCATGGACAGGCTGATTAGATTAACTGGATTTCCATCGGAGAAATCCACCAGTATTTCAGCTCTCTCCGAGGGGGCGAGAACCAAAGTTGATTGGTCATTACCTTTGCTTAGCAACCCGCCATCACTCGCTACTAATTTAAATGTTCTCTGGTCATCGAAAGCGAAGCTATAGGTTCGTGCATTACTTCCATTCAACAGGCGAAAGCGCACGAGCTCGGTCTTGGGGTTGAATTCAGCTGAGAGGGTTCCATTCACGAGCACCGTATTACCAAACATTCCCGTCATGATGTCTCGTGGCGTACCTATATAGCGGAATGTGCCATCTTCGTTAAACTGACGGTCCTGCACAATTAGAGGGATATCATCTACGCCATATTCAGAGGGGAGACCGCTCTGCTGATTGTCCTCATCGTCGATAATAATCAGTCCGGACATGCCGCGGTAAACCTGGTCGCCTGTTCTATTCAGAGCATGGGAGTGGTACCAGTAGGTTCCGCCCCTTTGCATGATTTTGAATTCAGGATTCCAGTCATCACCGCTTTTTATAACCTGAGCTGGGCCGCCATCGGCTTTTGCTGGGACGTGCAGTCCATGCCAGTGAACCGTAGTAGATTCTTCCAGCTGATTACGAATGTGCATCGAAATATTGTCGTCTTGCTTAAAACGGAGAGTCGGCCCTAGATAGTCGCCGTTGTAACCTACCGAAGGAGTACGAAGGCCAGGAATGAATTCCGACGTACCGGCTTGCACATTCAGGGAATAATGGGACTGTCCATTGCGCTGCGTACCCAAAAGCTGATCGGGTATCTTTAATGGGTTTCTTTGTTGGGCTCCCTGCGCAAAGGCGACTCCAGGTATGAGAATGCCTGCAGAATAGAGGGACGCACTCTGAAGGAATTGTCTCCGCGACAAAGAAGAGAAGTGTGAATTCTTGTCATTACTGAATCTGTTCAAAAAAAGGGCTCCAGAGTCTATTAAGTCTATACGCTTATTTTCTCAACAAGGGTTTTGCGAATGCTGATCTGAGTCAAGCCAAGTCACTGTTGAGTGTCGGTTTAGATCAATCCTGACTTGAAATATGAATCAAAAAAAAGGGTCAAGCTTTTCGGCTTAACCCTTTCTTGTTTATCTAGTTGAGGTACTTATACGAACTGTTTCTGAGAACAATTCGAGGAAGCTTACTTACTGAGACATTATTATCGAATGAACCATGTTCATTGCTTCGCGAGATCGGTTTCTCTCAGATTGCATCAACTCTCCTACTGCTGGGCCGCCCTGGTTATATATACCGCTGCGTAAAGCAAATAGAAGATAATCTGAATTTAGAGCAGTTTCTTCGCTCTTGTCTGTAAACTCAGACACTGCTGTCGCCATCAATTCTTCGCGATTCTCAGTATTCGGATAAGAAAGAATATCGAGGATTAATGTTTCGAGTACATTTAGATTGTCCAGGATAACAGCTGCTTCTTGAGACTGGCTATAAAGATTAGGTGCTATTGCTGGAGCCATAGGTAGTTCGTTAGGAGCAGGAAACATTGTCATGCCGCCTGATGAGCCTACTTTGTTCCAGAATCGCTCCAGGGCAATTGTGTAGCCGTTTGCGAATTGGCTATCCAACCCTTCCAGAATCACCGCCTCGAGAGAAGCCAGTTGCAGCCATTGCTGCGTCCAAAGAAAGCCGCTTAGAAGAGGGAAGGCCGAAGTAAATCCGGTAGCCTGATCATGAGCAAGCAGATAGCTACTATCTTTTGGGAATGTTGTAACGGAATGACGCTCGTCGGTTAGATACTCTTCTATGGCATCTGCTACGGCGGCTTTCTTGTCGCTTATCGAGTCATCGATGTAAATGGCAAACAGATTGGCTTCGAAATTGCGTCCTCTTTTCAGGACCTCAGCGGTATGTCTGTCTATTGCTCCACTTTCGTTGAAGGCCTGTTCTGCAGTTTCGTCGGAATGACTTTCGCGCATAGTTTCAAGCAGTTCGACACGGGCTGCAACTTCCAGTTCATGATAAGGACCTTCGGTCCCCATATTCATATCCATGTCCATACCGCTGTGGCTCATCGCATGGCCCTGGCCTGGTCTGGACGCCATCTCCAATTCCATCGCCAATTCATTGCGAGCCTGCTGAGTAGAGGAGTCGGAATTTATTTCCGCGATCTTCTCGAATGCACTTGCCTGAGTCACGTCAAAGGCATTGAACAGGTCGGCGAGCTCGGGGTATTGATCCCTGATAGCTTCGCCAGACTGCGCAGATGCTGTCACGGAAAAAGTGCCGACGGCAATCGCAAGTGCGATTGTTGAAATTTGAGTGGCTGGCTTGAGCCAGTTTATTGAATTGCTAAGCATCTTCGATTTCTCCGAAGGTAAAGTTGAGTGAATTATAAACCTATCCCTTGCCCTCGCCAATGGGCGGACTTGGCAGGAATTTCGGCGTAGTGACCTACAGCGGTGAATAATCAAGGATTTTCCTCGCTAACCGACGCGAAGTGCCTGGTATTAGTGGCTTTGCGACGAGCTACTTTCGACGAGGGCGTAAGCAGTGCGACAAATAGCCGCATCGGTGCTTTGTTGTAATTAATTGTGACAGTAGGAGGAAAATTGAGCCTGCAGACTCATTTGGCTGAGAAAGAGAGGGAAATCGAACTGGCGGAAAGATATTCGCCAGTTCGAGAGTCGCCTATCGCTGGAACATATATGAGAATTTTACAAAGATCTGATCACCATCGTTTCTCAAATCATTGGTGAGTATCAATTCTCTTTCACCTTCACTTTCCACGATATCAAAGTTGCTGCTATTGCTATTATACCCAACAAAGAAAGCTGACCATGGATTGATAACGTAGCGTAGAAGCAGATCGAAATTCATATTCTTGTCATCTTTTAAGCGAGATGCGGGCCCAGCATCAGTTTCTTCGTACTGTGCAATAAATCGTAGAGACCACTCCTTGGTAAACTGATAGTTCCAGTTACTTCGGACAATCTCATTGGAAAAGATTTTAGTGCCGCCGTTGCGGGTTTCCAACTCTGTTTTCAAGTAGGTGTTGGAGACGCGTAATCGATCAAGCGGGCGCCACAGCATGTCGATATCGAGACGATTATTATCCGCTACAGAAGGTAGGTTGCCAGCTGCTGGCACCAGATTTAGTGTTGTACCGGCTCGATAACTTGCGCCGAATTCCAAAGTGTTTAGCGTGTTGTTGTTGTAGCTAACTTGCCAGTTGTCATAGTCAAAACGTGTGTTGCTAGCGACGCCTGCATAATCTTCTGGCTTGAGGATCTCGGTGTAGTCCGTCCAGGAAACCCCATAACTTGAAGTGTCAAAATTGAGGTTAAAACTCGGACCAAGCTGATGATAGATTCGTGTGCCGTCCATATCTTCAAGGTAGACATCAAATATGGTCGTATTCCAGCTATTGATGGAGGTTTCTTCCGGGAAAAAATTTAAGCTCAAGCGATTGTGAATTCCCGACACGTCTGGTCTAAAGAAGCGGTTCATAAAACCCAACTCAGATCTGAATCCGCCGGTTGTTTCGATGAAATGGGAATGAGTATTCACAGTTCTTCCCGTTCGGTTGACCTGGATATTGCGCTGATAGCCCGTGGTGCTTTCACCACCAGCCCAGGGTTCAGACTCGGTTCCCACTAATTGCATATTAGTGATCCAATTATCCGTAAGCTTGAAGCGCCCATCAATACTGGCTACCCGGTTGAAGCCATCTCCCAGCTCTCTGTCAGTTAACAGGAAACCTACGCGAGATTGTTCCGATATGTCGCGGAAGCCGCGGAGAATACCAATATTGGCTTTCTTACCATTTAGCGGATCTGTAGGTGCTCGATTCAGCCCTGGAGCCTCATCGTTTATCAGGATTGCGCCGAACCCATATTCACCGGCGCGCCCTGTAAATCTCAATCCACCTTCCGGATCCACGATGCGGCGGGTAAACACCAGAATCGAGTCTGTCGCAAAGAAATCTGCGTTTTCCACGAAGAAGGGGCGGCGCTCTGGAAATTGAACTTCGAAACGCTCATTTACGGTTACTTGAGGTTGGTCAGATTCAATCTGGCTAAAATCCGGGTTGAGTGTTAAATCCAATACCATTGAATCGTTGAATACAAATTTTGCATCGACACCTACGTCCTGATCGCTACCTCTGTCGAACTTGGGTCCGCCAGTGGCGCCGGTATCGAGAGCATCTAATTCGCGAGCGAATATGAATGGAATGATTTGGGAATTATTGCCCGGGGATACATCCCGAATTCCGGTGAGTAAGGAAGTTTGATTGAGCCTCCCTTCTATACCTATCGAGTAGGCTGGCCAGTAGGATTCCTCGCTGAGCCTGGGTACATAACGACCAAACTGAACACGCCAGATTTGCTCTGAGGCATCAGGAAATCGCAGGCTGCGCAGAGGAATTGCCATCTTAACCATATAGCCCTGATCTGTTAGCTGGCCTTCACTTTCCCAAACCGCTTCGAGTGTTGTGTCGAAGCCGGCACGCAGCGAACTGCCTTCTGTCCATCGGGCATCCCATTGGATTCCCATGGCAGTTGATCGAAATGAAAATGCTGCTCGTTGATCATTAAAGGTGTCGATGGTTATTTCGACATTGTCGTCACCATCAATACTTTCCCGCGAGGAGAGGTTCGCTCTAATTTGATCAGGCTCGCTATCAAAGGCTAGAAAAATTGCATGTAGTTGTTCGTGGTCATAGCCAATGTAAACTTCGGTACGCTGGGTGGCCGCATCACCGTCGTCAGGAGTGCGCTGCGTGAAATCTGCAACTTTGGTCATAGACAGCGCCAGCGCAGTTGACGGACTCATTCCCTGAAAATCACTAAATTCAGGTTCTGCTGATATTAGTGGAATATCCAGGCCGCCATTGGCTGAATACGCACGGGATGAAATTAGAATAGCTAATACTGTGCCGAGCAGGCACAACTTCAACTGAAGCTTTCTCATTGGTTCCTCTCTTGGGATAAATTTTACTGCTGGAATTGGAAGCGGGGGGAGTTTACTGGTTTTTTGTAGTCAGGTGAACTGCTATTGCTGCTGAGACATGTCGACAAAGCCATCTTTGTTCGGCATCTTGATGTCAATCAAGGATTGTCTATCCAGAATTTTGTTTTGATCAATAATGCCATTCATATATAGGACATAGGCAGTCACTTGATAAACTTCGATGTTACTCAAGGATTTGGGTGAGTCTGCTGGCATGGCGCGACGAATAAAATCGAAGATAGTACTTGCATGGGGCCAGTAGCTGCCCACGGTTCTTACTGGTGATTCAATAGACTGCATGTCTCCACCCACCAGTTGAGTATTTGCAGTAGTACCTTCACCATTCGCGCCGTGACAAGCCTGACATTTTTGATCGTAAACTTCTTTCCCTTGAAAAGCTGTGCCGCTACCTTCGGGAAAGCCTTCTCCATCGGGCCCGGCGATCAAATCAAAATCACTAAGTTGAGCTTGGGAGATCGGAGTACCAAGTCCCACATTTTGACTCTGCGCGAGAGATGCAAAGCCTAAAGGTGATAATAGAATAAGAATAATTATGACTAATTTAGGCATAGGTATTTCTCACTTCACCATTGCCGTTAACTGCCCAGCTCTGAATGCAATGATTATGATAAAAACTAAGCCTTCCACGGTCTGCGAGTATGGCTTCACGAGTTGGTTGTACATTTCCGAGACTATCGGTTGCGCGGCTTTGCAGGATGGCATCTCCCCCTGACCACTGCCAGGGAATAGAAAACCTAGCCAGTGCTTTTTCGCTCTGATTAGACTCAATCGCCGCATCAGCCCAGCTTCGTCCGCCGTCTGCACTAACTTCAACTCGACTGATACTGCCACCGCCTGACCAGGCCATACCATTAATTTGATAAACGCCCTGACGGTTCAGACTCATCTGACCGGAAGGAGAAGTGATTAGTGATTTGCAGCCCATTGGAAAAGTGAATTGCTCGCTGCTGCGATCCGGTAAGGTATCGGTGTATTTACTGGTCTCATCTCTGAACTGTACTGGTTCTCGGGTCAGCTTCAGCTGAGTGAGCCATTTAACACTGACATTCCCTTCCCAACCGGGTACGAATAAGCGCATAGGATGCCCTTGCTCTGGTCGAACAGGTTCTCCATTTTGGAACAGAGCTATCAATACATCATCATGCGCTTTGTTTAGCGGAATTGATCTACCCATGCTGGCAGCATCGGCACCTACGGCTGCAAGCCAACGCGCTTCGTCCTCTACTCCTGCCTCTTCCAGTAGGGTCGACAAGGGAATACCAGTCCATTCCGCACAGGAAACCAAACCATGAATACTTTGAGCGGTACCGTCCGGAGGATTGGGACCTAACAGTGCGCGGCTATTGCCTGAACATTCGAGAAAATAGATTCTGCTTACCATAGGGTACTTAAGCAGGTCTTCGTAGCTGAAAACCAAAGGCTGTTTTACCAAGCCATTAATTACTAGCTGGTGTCCTGCTGGATCGATGTCCGGAATTCCGGCATGGTGTCTTTCGAAGTGCAGACTATTGGGTGTAATGGTGCCTTGAAGATGCTGCAGAGGAGAGCGAGACGCTCCACCTCCAGGATAGAGTGGATTAGGAGCTCCGGCAGACCTTTGCATGAATTCAGTATGGCCGGAACGGACACCATAGGCACTGGCGCCCGGGCCTGGTTGTTTCGACCAGCCGGGAATTTCGATCTTCAGATTATTTTCTGCAGCCAAAACGGAAGAAGCGACACCACTTCCCAGGCCTGCCAATCCCAATTGAAGTAAATGCCTTCGATTGATCAAGCCATTTCCCGCGGCTTTCTCCAGATCTGTTTTTTTCATGGTCAATTCCTGTTGAGCTCGCGTTTGGACGTTCGCTTCGAAAAAAGGATTTTCCAGCTTTGATGCTCTATTTTCCTATTCTTCTTTGAGGCCAACTTTGCCACAAGGGTGCTGCATTGCAAACACTTATTTGTTACCGAATGTGGCCAATAAAAAGCAGTGGCTCAGGTGGCTAAGTGGTCGCCGACTACACGGAGAAATGCGGGGCCGTATTTCTCCAATTTTCTCTCGCCGACACCGCTTATTAGGGAGAACTCAGTCATGTCTCGGGGTAGGCTGATGGCCATTTCCTGCAAGCTGCTGTCATGGAAAATAACATAGGGTGGAACACCTTGATCCTCGGCGAAGATCCGGCGACATTCTCGAAGCGCTTCCCAGAGTGCGATATCAATATCGGCTGCAAGCGCTGTCTTTGTTTGACGCTTTGCAGTCTTCTGTTTTACGTCTCTGCGCAGTTCAATGGATTCTTCTCCACGCAGCAGTGCTCTGCAGCTTTCTTCTAGGCACAACGCACCAAATTTATCGAGATCAACACTTAGAAACCCTCTCGCTACGAGTTGGCGAAACACAGAACGCCATTGATTATTGTCTAGATCTTTTCCGATTCCATAAGAAGCCAAATGATGATGATTGAACTGAAATATCTTGTCAGTGTCAGCACCACGAAGGACGTCGATTAGATGATTTACACCAAATCGTTGCTCGGTTCGGTAGGCGACACTCAGCGCCATGCGGGCGGCCTCAGTGCCATCCCAGGTATTGGGAGGCTGCAGGCAGGTGTCGCAGTTTCCGCAAGCCTGCTCCATAGTTTCGCCGAAATAGGAAAGCAGGGCCTGTCGTCTACAACTGGTAATCTCGCACAGACCCAACATGGCATTAAGTCGGTGCTGTTCAGCACGCTTAAACTCTTCGTTGCCATCTGAGTTGCTCATCATCTGTCGCAACTTTATTACATCCTGTAAACCGTAAATCATCCAGGCGTTAGCTGCTTCTCCGTCACGGCCGGCTCTGCCGGTTTCCTGATAATAGGATTCGATGGTTTTGGGTAGATCCATGTGGGCAACAAAGCGAACATCCGGTTTATCGATGCCCATTCCAAAAGCGATGGTGGCCACCACGATTACACCTTCTTCCCTGAGGAATTTTTTCTGATGTTCTGAACGTGTAGTTGCAGCGAGGCCAGCATGGTAGGGCAGAGCATTGAACCCTTCACTCTGCAACCAATAGGCAATGTCTTCGGTTTTCTTTCGAGAAAGGCAATAGATTATGCCGGCATCGTTCTCATGTTCCTCTCTGAGAAATTTTAATAATTGTTGCTTGCCGTTATGCTTTAGGGCTATCCGATAACGAATATTCGGGCGGTCAAATCCGGCAATAAATTGCCCAGCCTGCTCAAGCTCAAGGCGGGTGATAATTTCCTGTCGAGTACGCTCATCCGCGGTGGCAGTGAGAGCGATTCGAGGAATCTCCGGAAACAATTGATGCAAGAGGCTCAGGCGTAAATAATCGGCTCTAAAGTCATGCCCCCATTGGGAAACACAGTGTGCCTCATCGATGGCAAAAAGGGAGATGGAGGATTTTTGTAACAACTGAATCATACGTGCCTGGCTAAGGCGTTCCGGCGCGATGTAAAGAAGATCGAGCTCGTTTGCTAACAGGGCATTCTCAACCTGATTGGAGCTAGATGCATCAAGGCTGGAATTTAGATAAGCGGCGCGCACTCCCAGCAGACGTAATGCAGTTACCTGATCTTCCATTAGAGCGATCAGGGGGGAGATGACAATGCCACAACCATCTCGAACCAGTGCGGGAATCTGGTAACAGAGAGATTTGCCTCCGCCCGTAGGCATAAGCACGAGAGCGTCGTCTCCGTTGACAAGGCTGCTTATTATTTCGTCTTGGGGTGGTCTGAAGGAGGGGTAACCAAAAACCGATTGTAAGATGTCGAGTGTACTACGCATTGTTATTCAGTTTACCGTATAGTGTGAGCAGCTGTCCGAAAAGATGTCTTAGTATAGTAGATGTCTTTCTATAGTAGATGTCATTGGCGTTTTATATGAACAATTTTGGCAAACTCGGTACTCGGGCGCATTGCAAAGCAACCCTCTCGTAAGTACAGAAGCCGATGAAGAAATTAGAGAAGCAAAAAGCGAAAAAGCTTGGCGTCAGAATTCAGGATTTTGGAAATATCAGCCAGAGCTCCCATTTGTTGATGGAGCAAAACTCCCGCCTTGGAAATGTCAGAGTAAAACTTCCCGATTCTGATGTGCCCCTGCACGTCGGGGCTTACAGCTATGTTCGCGAAGGTGGAGAGATTAATAATTTGCAATCCATAGGACGGTTTTGCTCTATAGGGCGGAATGTTTTTCTCGGTCAACAGCGGGATAACCATCCGATCTATTGGGTTTCATCCAGTATGAGTGTAAGCGGTGACTACAAAGCGAGTAAGGAGTATGCGTCTATTGGTAACGATGTGTGGATTGCCCACGATGCTGTGGTCATGGCCGGAGTCAGCGTTGGTCATGGTGCGGTAATAGGAAGAAATGCTGTTGTGACCAAGGATGTTGAGCCCTATCAGATTGTAGCGGGTAATCCGGCCAAGGTAATAAAACTTCGTTTTGCTGAGGAGCAGATCGCTGCTTTGCTTGCCAGTGAATGGTGGAATTATGACATATTGGAATTAAAGGGAATGCCCTTCGATGATATTGAAAAATTCATTTCACTTGTGCCGGAACTTAAGACTAAAGCTGAATACGCAACGGTCTCCATTATGGGTAGGAAGGTCAGCCCCCAATAAAGCAATGAATATTCTTTAGTTTGCTTCAACTTGCAACCAAATGTGAAACCAGTGGATCCAGAACTTAAAAAAATCATCACTAATTTTCTTTCGGAAGAACAAACCGATGTCAGGCGTATTTTTCACGGTCGTGGCCAACGTTATCCGGGTCTCGAGCATGTATGCGTGGATTGGTTTTCTCCCAGCGTATTGATCACTCTCTTTAACGATTACGATCAGCTTGAAGAATTAGCTTCCCATATTAATGCAGTGGACATTCATCAGCAGGTTGGTTCCATCGTAGTTCAGAAGCGTTTTGAGAAAGGTGTTCCCGCTATTGCTTTGAAGGGAGCGATAAGTGAAGAGTTGATAGTGAGTGAAGGCGCTTTACGCTTTGAAGTCCATTTCGGCAAGCATCAAAATATCGGGCTCTTTCTTGATATGCGCTTACTGAGGGACTGGTTGCAAAAGCACAGCAAAGATAAAAACGTTCTTAATCTATTTGCTTACACATGTTCGCTATCGGTGGCAGCTCTTGCCGGTGGAGCCAGTTCGGTGACAAACGTGGATATGTCCAAACCGAGTATTCTCTGGGGAGAAAAAAACCATCGTTTGAATAATCAGGAATCTGACAGAGTGAAATCGATTCCTCATAATATTTACAAATCATGGGGGCGAACTCATCAATTCGGGCGCTATGACCTGGTAATCATTGACCCTCCCACCAGGCAGAAGGGTAGTTTCGACGTCACCAAGAACTATCCATCTGTCATCAAGCGAATGAGCAAACTCTGTAACCCTGGAGCGGAAATAATAGCTACGGTGAACAGTCCATTTCTAGACGAAAATTTCTTGTTGGATTTGTTTGCCAAGCATTTGCCGCAAAGCCAATTCGTTTCTACCATGGAAGTCGCTCCGGAGTTTGAAGATGCGTTTCCGGAACGGGGTTTGAAGATTTACAGGTTTAGCTATATGGCCTGACTTGTCGCTAATTGCGAGTCTGTAAGCCTTATTCTGGTTTGATTATATACAAATCTGAATTTATATAATCAAGCACCTTGTCTGCCGTGTTTCCAATAATGGCTTCCGAAATTCTGGACCGGGAAAGGGCGCCCAGTACTACAATGTCTGCCGCTATAGATTTTTGTGTTTTCAATATGGCGTTTGCAGGAGTCTCGTCAATCAAATGAATATTGTCTTCTGCAATTTCATATTCTGACAATAATTGATCCATCGCTTGATTGTGATTGCTGTGAATTTCTTCGATGTTAGCGAAAGGACGAGCTGTTCCGGAATAGGCATGAACAACATGTAACTCGCCATCGATATTTGCCACTGTAGATGCTGCGATGCCTAGTATCTGATGATCGAGTCCCTGTGGTTTATGATGAGCATGAACCGGGTCTACGGCGGCCATCACCTTGCAATGCTCTGACCAGGGTCTTTCTTTTATTAATAAAAGAGGTTTTTTGCAGGTTTTAACCAATTGCCAGCTATCATGGGAAAGATTGTGTTGTTCCGTGCTGCGCTGGGTATGTACGTGCTGGACCACCAGGTCTACATCCAGATCAATGGCTTCTTTGGCTATTTGCTCAAACCTTGGATAGGTCCAGTGAACGCGACAATCTACCTTGTATCCATTTTTACTTAGAGTGTCAGCAAATACCTGCAGGCGAGATTCCATTTCAGCGCAAAACTGTTTGCGCTGAACCAGGGCTTCAGGGCCGAAATTGGAATAATTGTCATGCAGGTATTCTTCGAAGCCGCATCCTACAAGGAAAATTTCTGCATCCTTGTTGTGGCTGATCATTTCCAGAGATTTCTTGATCTCTGAAGGTTGATGGCTGGGATCATCGCGGTAATCGTTGTACACATCCAATACGATCAGGATTTTACTAATTGATGACATGTCCTGTCTTTCTCCTTCGGTGAGCTTCATTTTGCAGCCAAAAATCGATATTTGCGGCAGTTCTCAGCTAAATATCCACTGAACGGTAGGCTTTTGCAATTACATGATGAAAAATCTACTTGCTAGATGGGCGATGATTTGAAATATTGTCCCTATGACGCTTAGCTTTTCCCGGATTTGTAGTGCAGATCTGAGGGATTACAAAACTGTCCTCTGAGAGTAACCAAAATGAGCAATGAAGATCAGAACACCGATGAGCTGGAAACCGGCAATGAAAGCCGGAATATTGAGGATGATGCCGATCTGAAAGGTGCAGGAGTTAAGTATCCTCCACCGATAGTTTTCCTGATGATCATTTTGTTGGGCGGCGGATTGGACTATCTATGGCCGATAGGAATGGGGGTGTCAGGTAATGGCGCTCTGGTTGGAGGTGTATTGATTCTTGTTGGTGCGACTATAGCTATCCTGGTGAATGCTGAATTCAAGAGAAGAAATACAGCGATCGAGCCTTGGAAGCCGACTACTAGTATAGTTACTGACGGCTTTTATGCCTGGTCTAGAAATCCAATCTATTTGGGTTTCTGTATGCTCAGCATTGGCATTGGCATCGCGCTCAATAGTTTTTGGATATTCATAAGCTTTATACCCGGTGCACTAGCGGTTCAAATTATTGCCATTAACAAAGAAGAAGAATACCTGGAAGCGAAGTTCGGACAGGAATACCTGGACTACAAGAATAAGGTCAGACGCTGGCTTTAGGATCCGCGGCTTCTGAGTCTGGAAAAGTTTCTAAAACTTATATCCCCAACGCATCATCTCGGCACATTTGCTTAGAGCGACTTTTGCCTCGTCGAGAAAGCCCGGCATTGTGATGAATCCGTGGATCATTCCCGGGTAGTGCTTGAATTGCACTGCAACCTCTTCCTGCATTAATTTTATGGTGTAGCCCTTATTTTCATCCTGAAGTGGATCGAAGCCTGCCGAGAGAATGAAGCTTGCAGGTAATCCTTTAATCAATTCCTTTGGTGCGGCCAGTGGCGTAGCCTGCCATTGCATGAAGTCAGCATCCAGTGGAAAGTAGTGCTTGTAAAACCAATTAATGAGATCAGTTGTTAATCTGTAACCTTGTCCAAATGTTTGATGGGAAGGGAATGAGCAAGACATATCCATCCCAGGATAGATCAGCAGTTGGAACGCTAGTTGAGGACTTCCAGCCTCGACGGATTTAAGGCCGACAACAGCTGCCAATGTGCCGCCTGCACTGTCTCCACCAACTCCGACCTGAGTAGGATCCCCACCCAGTAACTCTGCATTTTCTACGGCCCAAAGAGTTGCGGCCCAGGCATCTTCGACAGCCGCGGGATACTTGTGTTCAGGAGCCAGGCGGTAGTCTACTGAAATGACAATGGTTTCAGCTTCGACACAGAGAGTTCGGCAAACGACATCATGACTATCGAGAGACCCTATGGTGAATCCACCGCCATGAAAGTAGACGAGAATAGGCAGGTCTGCCACATCGTTGGGGCGATAAAGCCTCGCAGCTAATTCTGTTTCCGGTCCTGGAATTGCGATGTTTTTCACTTCAGCTGGCTGTGGCGGGTTACCTTTCGCCAATTCACTGGCCTGATCATAAAGCTTCCTAGCCTCAACAGGGGAAACCGTATGAAAAGCTGGAGCTCCGGACTCTTCAATTCTGTCCAGTAGCGCTTGGGCTTGTGGGTCGAGTGACATATTGAATCTCTCTTATGCCGATGAGTGGTTCTTCTGCTTAAGGAAAATCATTATTAATTGCTTTAATACTAGTAGCAAGAGAACATTAATGCAGTCTTTAATGCGATTGAGTAGCAGGTGTAGTTCATGGAGGATTTGACTCCAATAATTATCGGAGGAGGGCAATTCACTCAGAAGGGTGTAGATCCTCTCCTCGCTCATCCGCCGATGGGTATCGCTGCCGAAGCGGCGAAGGCGGCTCTGGCTGATACGGGTCAGGGGGAAGTATTAGCGAAGTTGATTGATACTCTTCTTGTTATTCGAATATTCCCCGACTCCAGCAATCGGCCTCGAATGCAAATTCCTTTCGGAAGGGCCGAAAATCCGCCTCGTGCTGTCGCCCGGAGAATTGGTGCGAATCCTGTAAATGCTATCTATGGAAATGTAGGTGGTAATACACCTCAAAAGTACATCAGTGAAATGGCAGAACGGATCGCTTCCGGGGACGTAGAGGTCGCTCTGCTCACCGGATCTGAAGCAATTGAGACAGCACGGACAGCAATTCGAAACAACATCCAGCTAGATTGGCAAGAAGACGATAGTGGTTCACTGGAAGATCGCGGGATTGGAGAGACAATGATGACTCCCCATGAATTTGCTCATGGCATCGGTATTCCAATTCAAACTTATCCGCTTTTCGAAAATGCGATTCGAGGGCAGCTAGGCCATTCGGTCGAGGAACACATGCTCGCAATGGGAGAGCTGTTCGCGCCATTCTCAGAAATTGCTGCGGATAACCCCTATTCCTCATACGGCGTTCGGCGTAGTGCCGAGGACCTTGCTACTGTTACAAAGGAAAATCGTTTTATTGGTTTTCCCTATCCAAAGTGGATGAATGCCATGGATGGAGTTAATCAGGGAGCCGCCGTAGTGATGACCTCTGTGGCCAGAGCAAAAGAGTTAGGCGTGGATCCTTCGCGATGGATATTTCTCCACGGATGCAGTGAAGCCAACGAAAAAATACTGATCAGCGAAAGAGTGAATTACTATTCGTCTCCGGCTATCGCCGCAAATTCCGCTCAGGCTCTGGACATGGCGGGAAAATCGATTAAAGACATCGCTCATATCGACATCTATTCTTGTTTTCCTTCGGCGGTGGAAATCTCTGCTCGGGAGCTGGGCTTGGAACTGGACGATTTCAGAGGCTTTACCGTAACCGGTGGATTGCCATTTTTCGGTGGGCCCGGAAATAACTATTCCATGCATGCAATTGCAAGCATGATTCCTTTGCTTAGAAACAAGCCGAAGGATTTCGGCCTCGTTACTGCGAATGGGGGTTATCTGTCAAAACATGCTACGGGAATCTATTCTGCCACTCCCGCTGTTGGAAACTGGGAAAAGGGAAGTTCAGTTAACATTCAGCAGAGCATTAATTCCATGACCGGCCCGGAGTTCACAGAAACCCCATCTGGCAGCGGCACTATAGAAACTTATACTGTGGTTTTCAGAAAAGGCAATCCTGAGAAAGGAATTATTATCGGTAGGCTTGGACAATGCGGTCGCCGATTTATTGCCAATACTCCGATTGATGATCGCAATCTGAATTTAATGTTGGAATCTGATTGCCTGGGAGTAAGCGGCGAAGTGACGAGCAACAATGGGCTTAATACGTTCACCTTCAACTGACTTTAAGCTATGGTTAAGGAAATGAAAATGAAGTCTAAAGCTAGTGCTGAAAGATGGTGCTGAAAGATGGTGCTGAAATATAGTGCCTAACTAGAGTGTCGAAATATAAAGTTACGTAACAAAATGGAGTAGGAAATGTCCGCAGATCAACAGAAGAAAATTAATTCAGGATTTGGAGCGAAATCGGAGCCAAGCGAGGTTTTGGAAGGAAAAGATTTGACCGGTAAAGTGGCGATCGTCACCGGCGGGTATTCAGGAATCGGTCTTGAGACTACCAGAGCGCTCTGTGCTGCAGGGGCGAAGGTCTATGTGCCCGTGAGGACGCCGGCAAAAGCCAAAGAAAATCTAGCTGACATAGAAGGTGAGGTTATAGTGGACGCAATGGATCTGGCTGATTTGCCCAGTGTAGAGGCCTATGTAAAGTCCATTGCAGACCGGGAATCTTCTATAGATATACTTATAAACAATGCGGGAATCATGGCCTGTCCGGAGTCCAGAATAGGCAATAACTGGGAGTCCCAGTTTGCGGTTAATCACCTCGGCCACTTTGTTCTGACTACAGGTTTGTTACCTCAACTTATCGCTGAGGGTGGCGCCAGAGTGGTTTGTCTATCTTCAACCGCTCACCGTCGCTCCGATGTTCTCTGGGATGATATCCATTTCCTGAATCAGCCGTATGAGAAGTGGACTGCCTATGCCCAGGCGAAGACAGCCAACGCGCTTTTCGCTCTCGGTCTTGATACGAAATATGGGGATCAGGGTGTAAAGGCCTTCTCAGTTCATCCAGGGGGGATACTTACACCACTGCAGCGACACCTTCCTGTGGAAGAAATGGTGGCTCTAGGCTGGACAGATGCCGAAGGCAATATTTCAGAGCAAGCAGCTGCCATGTTCAAAACTACCACTCAGGGTTGTACTACCAGTCTATGGGCTGCTACTAGTGAGTCCCTGGCTGATCTGGGTGGTCTGTATTGCGAAGACTGTGATGTAGCAGACCTCGCTGGCGAGGACTCGCCAAGCTTCTTTGGGGTTTCTCCATGGGCAGTAAATGAAGACAGTGCTCAGAAACTATGGTCAATGACAGAAGAAATGTTGTCCTTATAAGTTTTACCAGAGGAGTTATGTTATGACTGGGTCTAAACCGAAAGTTGCCATCAACGGATTCGGCCGAATAGGCAGAACTATAATGCGCATTGCAAAACTTCGAGGTGATTTCGATGTTGTTGCCGTGAATGATCTGGCTAGCCCTGATCAGCTTTCTTATGCATTCAAATACGACAGTACTCACGGGCTCTATCCCGGTGAAGTGAGTTCCCGCGACGACATCATTGAAATTGATGGTGATGAATTCAAGGTATTGTGTGAGAGAGATCCGGCAAAACTGCCCTGGAAAGAATTAGGAGTGGACTATGTCATCGAAAGTTCAGGAGCTTTCCGGCACCTGACTGATTTGCAGAAACATATTGATGCTGGTGCCAAGAGAGTAATTTTGACGGTGCCTTGCAAAGACCCACTTGATGCCACTCTGGTAGCTGGTGTCAATGACCACGTGGTAACGGAATCCAGCTGGATAATTAGTAATGCGAGCTGTACAACTAATTGTGCGGCGCCGTTGGCTAAAGTCCTGCATGATAATTTTGGTATTCGCAGAGGCTTGCTAACTACGGTGCATGCCTATACATCGAATCAACGACTAATCGACTCTCCTCATTCCGGTGATAAGCGTCGTTCTCGCAATGCAGCCACAAATATAGTTCCAACTTCTACTGGTGCTGCCAAGGCAATAGGAATAGTTATACCCGAATTGAAAGGTAGATTGGACGGCATGGCTATGCGGGTGCCGGTTCCCGATGGCAGTATTGTCGATATGGTTGTGGAGCTGGAAAAAGACGCTAGTGTAGAAGCTATAAATCAGGCGATGAAAGCGGCGGCAGAAGGCCCGATGAAGGGCATACTGTCCTATTCCGAGGCAGCTATCGTAAGCAGTGACATTATAGGCAATACCCATTCCTCAATTTTTGATGCACCACTAACTCAGGTTCTTGATGGTCGTATGGCCAAGGTGGTGAGTTGGTATGACAATGAATGGGGTTACAGCACCAGAGTCGAAGAACTGGTGGGACGGCTAGCTGCGATGGATGGTGTGATTTAGAAGAAGGCCTTGGGTCATATTGCGTAAATATCGATTGATGAATTTTACAGATAAAACAGTATTGGTAACTGGCGGCTCTCGCGGCATCGGCCGGGCAATAGCTCAAGGCTTTGCCGCTAGAGGTGCTCGCGTCGCAATTGTTTATCGCGACAACAAGGCTGCAGCAGATGAAGCCTTGGCGGGGTTTGACGGAGAAGGTCATATAGCAATCGCGGCCGACGTCGCCGACGCAGATGCGGTGGAGCAATCAGTCAATTCAATCGTTGAGACATTCGGGAAGTTGGATGTATTGGTTAATAATGCAGGAATTGGTATTTATCATCCTCTCCCAGAAAGTAGCTATGAGGCTTGGCAAGACGCCTGGCAGCAGACATTGCAAACCAACTTAATAGGTCCTGCTAATCTGTGTTTCTGTGCCGCAAGAAAAATGATGGAAAGCGGAGGCGGAAGGATCATAAATATTTCTTCCCGCGGTGCTTATCGCGGTGAACCCATCAAGCCAGCTTATGGTGCCAGTAAGGCAGCGTTAAACTCTCTTACACAGTCATTAGCTATTGCCTTGGCACCCCACAAGATTTACGTTGCAGCGGTTGCGCCGGGCTTCGTAAATACGGAGTTGAGTGCAAAAAGATTGGGCGGAGCAGAAGGAGCGGAAATCAAAGCCCAGAGCCCGTTCAATCGTGTGGCAGAACCGGAAGAAGTTGCACATGCCGTATTCTTTCTCGCGTCTGAAGGCGCCGAATTTTCCAGCGGTACGATCATTGATGTGAACGGGGCGTCATATTTTCGCTAAGTTCTTTATTTTGTTTTTCAGCAGAGAAAATGAAGGATATCTGATATAAACAAGCCATGAAATTTTTCATTCCCATAAAAAAAATCACGCTCAGCATTCTGATCTTGAGTTTTTATTCTGTCCCGTTAATGGCACAGAATGACGTCGAGCTGATCCCGGTGGAAGCTCCTATTCCTCCAGGCATGGAAACCGTTGATTTTTACAGCGCAGCCGTAGACCGTCGGATGAAATTCGATATCGTACTACCCCAAGGCTACCATCAATCCAGCGACTCCTATCCGGTTGTATATCTTCTCCACGGTTATATGCAGAACTACACCATATGGGGTCGAAATCTGGCTGCAGCATTCTATGCTCGAAACCTGAATGAACTGATTCTGGTGTTGCCTGATGGTGGCAATAGCTGGTTCATTAACTATGCCTCTAACGAAGACGGTCAGCTTAATAATTGGGAAGATCATATTGTTGAAGATGTTATCAGCTACGTTGATGCCAATTATCGCACCGAGGCAAGGCGGGAAGGCCGTGCAATTGCGGGCCTTTCAATGGGAGGGTTCGGCGCTTATTCACTGGGTCTGCGGCACCCGGAACTATTTGTATCTATTGGTAGCACCAGTGGTGCTCTGGGTCATGCGCGTACCGCCGCTGCTGCGATTAGAGCAGGGGCAAATCGCAGCCAGGGGCCGCGGGATGAAGAGACTCAAGCCCGTATCGCTGAGGCAGATGCATTCATTTCAAAGATAGTGAACATTCCCGGATTTAGTACACAGGACGAAAGAACGCCTAAGGGTGTGGATTTCGAAACAGCAGAACAGGCCGATGCCTATGATCCATTTGTCATTATTTATGATGTGCCAAGGAGCCAGATGCCCCACATTTATATGGATTCCGGTACCGAAGATGGTTTGATCAATGAGGCGAGAGAATTGGCGAACCTGTTAATGGTAAATAATGTCCCGTTTGACTATATGCAAAGTAGGGGGAGGCATAATTCAGAATACTGGCGGCGATCCATCGGCCATATGATGACCATTCAGAATGAAGTTATGCAACGAGCTTTGGGTAAAAGGCCTTAGTTGGGATTTTAAACCTTTAGAATTAACATTCAGAGTCTAATCGGGTGGGGTCGAAATCTAATCGGGTAGAGTCGAAATCTAATCGAGTCTAGTCGAAAGTAATTTCATCTTCATCGTGTACATTGTCCACCTGGCGAGCAGTTACCATAGCGTTCAGTGAGCTGGACATGAACTCTCTTCGATATAGCACGAAAATTACTACTGCAGTGGCTCCAATAAAAAACCAGGCGTTGATAAACCATGCCAGGGCGGCCATGGCGAAATAATATGCTCGAATTCCGTAGTTATAGCTGTGAGCCGCTCGATCCAAAACCTTGGTAATTGCTCCAAAGTCTCGCTTGGCTGCTACTGCATTGTACTCTTCGTTTTCCCGATAATATTTTACCGTATGGAAGGAAGAGCCAAATACAATAAAACAGAAACCATATTGGCGTATGGACCAGGTGAAAGTGAAGAATCCATAGACGAAGATGCAGAGCAACAAGAGCAGCTTCATTTGCACCACTTCGACAGAAACTTCCGTCACGAATCGAAGGGATGACAGATTCATGAACATGTCACTTGCGGTACTCAGCACGGTGACCAGGCTGGCAAGAATCAAAAGGGAGGTAGATGCCAGAAATGAAACTTGTCTCTCAAGACTGGACAATAATTCCGAGTCCACTTCGCTCATGCCGCTTATGCTGAGCTTCCTGACCCATTCCTTGCGATAGCGGTAAAGTACACTGGAGAGGCTGTTACGTTTTCTTGCAGCACGTCGAGCAAGCAAGCTGTAGCCCAGCCAGGAACCGACAAAAAAGACGAAACTGAATATATCCAAGGGGCTAAAGTCCATGGCGGGCAGCTTACTCACAGCACTGTTGAAAAGCAACCGCCGCACAATAATTCACTTAGCGATTGTTGGTTTTAGATTGCGACTCTATTGAGAATATTGCGAGTTTAGAGCACTAATATTTCATTCGTATTCAATTCTAGTATGTCGAATTCTGTGGCACCATCACTTGTATGACAGCAATAGCATCCATATCCAATGCCCAGTGCCGAATAGGGCGCCAGCTCTTAATGGTGGTTGATCATTTTTCCCTCGACTTGGGGCAACACTGGTGCCTGTTCGGAGGAAATGGGTCAGGAAAGACCCTACTCGCTGAGCTTCTGTGCGGAAAGCGAGTCGATTCCGGCTCCTACGTGAGCTATGCCGATGGCTTCGATCCTGGAAAGGATATTCATATTGTTTCATTCGAAGAGCAACAACGCTTGTGGCAGCGAGACAATAGACTGGATATTAGTGAGTACGCAGATAACGCACAGGATCAAGGCACATTAGTAGAACAGTTAATCCGTGCCAGTCGCTCTACAAATAAGCAGGATGAAGCTTTGCTTTCCTCTCTCGCTGTAGAGCTCGCCCTGGAGGAGTTTTTGCATAAGGGAATTCGCTTTCTATCTTCAGGGCAGATTCGACGTGTGCTGATAGCCCGTGCATTGTATGCCCGTCGTGATGATGTACCTCAGCTAATTGTTTTTGATGATCCTCTTGAAAGCATAGACAGGTTTTCCTGTCAGAAGATGGAGGATTGTATTCAGCGTTATCTTGGTGAGAGCAATTGCAGTTTGCAGCTGTGTCGCCGGGAGCAGGATATTCTTCCTTCCGCGACCCATCTCGCTTTGATTCAGCGTTCAGAGAAAAAGATTTTCCTGTCACAACAGGGGCCAATTCAGAGCCTGCGTGAGTCTGATGACTTTGCAGATTTTAGGCATTTGCCCCCGGTAGGGCCGGATACATTGCCGGGGATTGCAACCCCTGATACATCTGAACAGCTAGGCGATGAAGCATTAATTCGGCTGGAAAATGTCTCAGCAAACTACGGCAGCCAAGCGGTTTTAAAGAATATTAATTGGATCATGAAATCTGGTGATCATGTGCTGATTGAGGGCCCTAATGGTTGTGGAAAATCCACTCTGCTCTCTTTAATCGATGGCGAGAACCATAAGGCATACGGTCAGGGAGTAAGCCTATTCGGTAAACTTCGCGGTAGTGGGGAAACCGTGTGGGAGATTAAATCCCGATTTGGCGTAGTGTCCAACGAGCTACATAATAAATATGTAAAAGGTTGGCGGGTTTTGGATGTGGTGGTCTCCGGCTTCTTTGATTCTGTTGGTTTGTATGACGACAGCGGCGGATCAGAGCATCATCTGGCTCAGCAGTGGCTAAAAACTTTAGGTATCGAAAATATACACGAGAACTACTACCACGAAATATCATTCGGCCAACAGAGGTTGGTGTTATTGGCTCGGGCTATGGTCAAGAGCCCTTCAATTCTCATTCTAGACGAACCCTGTGTGGGGCTGGATGATTATCATCGCAGCTTGATTCTCTCCACCTTAGAGCTTATCGCAGAGCAAACCAAAACCCAGCTAATTTATGTCAGCCATGTGGAGGACGAGAAACCAGGCTGCATTACTCAGAAGCTGGAATTCGTGGCCGGTGAATCAGGCGGCTTTATGCTGATACAAACTGAGCTATCTAATGAACAGGCAAATAAACTCTCAAACGAAATGCCAACAGACTAGCTGCGTATGTAATTTTCCAGTTGCTCGATCGTTGACTGCTGATCACTGATAACATCTTTTACCAGATCCCCAAGAGACACCACGCCGACTACCTTATCATCATCGACAATGGGCAAATGTCGTATATGGTGTTCAGTCATTATTGGTAGTGATGCCTGCACAGTCATTGTTGAGGGAACACTGATTACATCAGTGCTCATGATTTCTCCTACCAGTGTTTTCTTGGAAGACCTGCCTTTGAGGATAACTTCTCTGGCGTAATCTCTTTCAGAAATAATACCTGTCAGCGAGTCGTCGTCCATAACAAGCAGGGCACCTGCCCGTTTGTCTGCCATTATCTGAATGGCTTCAAATACAGTAGCGTCCGATCGCACTGACCAGATGTCATTCGAGGATTTGTAACCTAGTATCTGTTTTACTGTATGCATCGCGCACTCCTTATATTGGAGCGACGGCTTGGCCATTGTCTGGGGTTTCAGACCTAGTTTGGAATTGAGATTCCTTACCGTATTGACGTCTGAGAGCAGGCTTAGCTTACCGTCACATGCTGCGATGAAGTTGTAACTACCACTAGCTTCATCAGGGTTTATGTTGGAGACGTACTATTCACGGGCGCTGCTGCCTGTTTTTCAGTCATCCAGCAATCAATATACTCCTGCTATGGCACCATCTCAATATCTGTTTTGTGCCTCTTTAGTCACCTTCTTAGGCACTGCTGTGTCACTTGCTTGGATCCCTTTGGCCTAAGAGTTAATTAGGCTATGCTGGGCTTCAGGTCTAGTGATCTCCGGAGCAATCATGAATACCAAAGCCAAAGAGCTGATGGATGCAATTCTCAGGTTAGAAGAAGAGCTACTTGAGGAACTGAAGGATCAGGAAGAAAAGTTTCAATATAAGCTGGAAGGCACCAAAGTAAAATTTGAGGAAGCTGCTGCTCGAGCTCATAAAAAAGTGAAGAGGAACATCATACCCTTCTTTCGAAAATCTACACTTCGCAATACTGTCTCTGCTCCTTTCATTTATTCCATGATAATTCCATTAGCCTTTATGGATTTGACTATGAGCATTTATCAGCATATTTGCTTTCGCCTCTATGGCATTCCTCGAGTGAGGAGAGGGAAGTATATTGTGCTGGACAGGCAATATCTTGCCTACCTCAATGGTATTGAGAAGCTCAACTGCATGTACTGTGCTTACGGCAACGGAGTGATCGCATACTCGGGTGAAGTTATTTCACTTACGGAGCAATACTGGTGTCCAATCAAACATGCCCGCTCAGTAGCAGGAACACATAAGCGCTATCAACAGTTTCTGAGTTACGGTGATGGAGAGGATTACCATACTCAGGTACTAAAATTTCGCAATCAGCTGAAGGAAAACGAAAAGGATGGCGAGGACTAGTACTGCATGACTATAAGCTTGTCATCGATACAAGCCAGAAAGATCGCGCTTCAGTGTCAGGGGCTGTACCAACGTAATAGCTTCGGGAAGGGTCTTGAGGCTACGGCGAAGGTCATTGACCATCTGGGCTATGTCCAGCTTGATACGCTTTCAGTGGTAGCAAGAGCCCACCTTCATACCTTGTGGAATCGAGTTGATGGTTTCAGGCCGGACCACATTGATTCTCTGCAGCAGAAGGGTGAGATTTTCGAATACTGGGCCCATGCCCTGTCTCTTTTGCCTATGAAGGACTATCGCTTTGCCTTGCCGCGAATGAATCGAATAGCAAGAGGCGAGGTGCACTGGTATCAAAAAAATTCCAAACAAGCCAAACATGTTATGAAAAGAATCAAGGAAGAAGGCGCACTATCCTCGAAGGACTTTGATGACAAAGCTGGCAGCAAAAACATGTGGTCTAGATCGCCTTCAAAGCAAGCGCTTGAGCAATTGTTCATGGAAGGTGAATTGATGATTCCCCGTAGGGTTAACTTTCATAAGGTTTACGATTTGAGGGAAAGAGTGCTCCCTGAAGGGCTGGATTTGAGTGAGCCTGATGAGGAAGAATTTTGCCGTCATCTGATTGGTAATTATCTGCGCGCTCATGGTCTGGGGCAGTTAAAAGAGATGTACTATCTCCGCAAAGGGCTGGGTCCAGCAATGACTCGGGTTTCGCAGCAGATGGAAGAGGAGGGAGCAGTGATGTCCGTTATGAAAGAGGGTCAGCCCTACCTGACTACCCAAGAAGCTCTCAATTGTTTGGATTCGCCTTCACCTCGAGCAAAATTAAGAATCCTCTCGCCATTTGATAACGCTGTGATTCAGCGAAAGCGGATTAAAAGCTTATTTGATTATGACTATCAGATAGAGTGCTATGTGAAGAAAGAAAATCGCAAGTTCGGGTATTTTTGTCTACCTATACTTCGTAACAACAAACTTGTAGCGCGCCTGGATGCCAAGGCATCTCGGAAAGATGGTGTATTTCATCTTTTGCATTTACATGTCGAGGACAGTAAGGAAAATGAGGAGAGCTTTTACAAGGCTCTGCGACCGGAACTTAAGAAGTATGCTGCCTTCAATGGCTGCAATCGACTTGAGATACACAAAATATCAGGCACCGAAGTAAAACCAGATTGGCCTGACTAAATTGCGCATAGATGAGAGTATTCATAAGAGAGTCACATTAGCAGAGAGCCCAAGAAAGTGAAAAGCCCAATTTTTGTCAGCTGGAAAAACAAGAAGGAAAGAATGCCCATGTTGAATAAAACCAGAGTCCTATTTGCAGCAATAGTCATAAGTTGCCTGCCGATATTGAGCCAGGCTCAACAAGCTGTCCCGCTGGAAGATCCTATTCCGGCGAAGATTCAGAAGGGGAATATAGTAGTAGCAGTAGAAAATTTCCTTCAGTTGCCCAAAACTGAAGATGTGAATATAGAAGGAGCCCATCCTGCGTTTGCTCGATTGCAATATCTATTGCCTGTAGGCGATGGCAGCGGTCGCCTGATGATTAACGATACCAGAGGCCTCTTATATGTTACTGATGAGGAAGGATCGAAGCCTGAGATATATCTCGACCTTCGCCAGCAGGATGTAGGCTTTAGCGATGCAACTTTTGCCAATGAAACCGGGCTGGCTGGCTTTACTTTTCATCCAGATTTTTCTCTGCCCGGTAGCCAAGGCTTTGGAAAATTCTATACAGCATACAGTTCGCCCTCTGATCATGGATATGCAAATTATCTCGATGATGTTTCAGATAATCATGAGAGCGTAATTCGTGAGTGGACCGTTGATGATCCTGCAGCCAAAAAATTTAGTGGTAGCTCCAGAGAAATATTTCGCATTGGCCAATTCGATCAAAATCATAATATTGGAACTATAAAATTTAACCCTTTTGTTGATCAGAATTCGGCAGACTATGGCATGTTGTATGTCAGTATGGGGGACGGAGGTGGAGCCCATGACCCAAGAGAATTTGGCCAGTCTCTTTCTGAGCCTATGTCGTCTCTGATGCGTATTGACCCACTGGGGGGTGAAGGCAGTCGTCAATATGGTATTCCAGTGGACAATCCTTTTGTGAATCAGCCCGGCATAGCGCCCGAGATTTGGGCGTACGGGCTGCGTCATACACAGCAATTCTCATTTGATACAGATGGTCGTATTTTTCTGGCGGATATCGGGCAGAACCAGGTAGAAGAAATAAACATTGCTGTACCCGGAGGTAATTTTGGCTGGAGAGTAAGGGAGGGCATGTTCGCAACTGCCTTCGCTTTTGATCGTGCCCGTCCTGGACCGGTCTATCAGAGGCCAGCTTCAGATCCTGAAGAGTTTATCTATCCTGTAGCTCAATATGATCATGATGAAGGCAATGCGGTGGGGAGTGGTTTTGTATATCGAGGCGATGGTATTCCAGAACTTGTTGGTAAATATGTATTTGCTGACATGGTGAGGGGCAGAATATTTTATATCGATGCCGATGACCTGACTCCAGGTGTGCCGGCCGAGATTCTGGAGCTGCGCCTGGAAATTGACGGTGAGGAACGAGAATTTCATGATGTCTCCAACTACCCTAATCGCTATTCTCAACGAAATAGATCAGATTTGCGTATGGGTATCGATAGTCAGGGAGAGTTGTATCTACTAAGCAAGGGAGATGGCATGGTTCGAAAGTTGGTCAGCTCGAACCTGTAACCCATTCATTGAAATTTCTGATACTTAATTCATTACTATTTGAACTACTATGAAAATTACTATTCTTTCCAATCGGGATTTGGCAAGTTGTGTTGCGCTCAATCACTTGCTGCCGGGCTTGGTGGATCATGAGGTAAATGTGTTTCTTTCCTCTAGAGTGGGTGGCTCAACAGAGCAAGCTAAAGAGCTTCAAGATTTAAAATTCTATGAACAGGACCTGTTCCTGAATACAGTATTTCCTATCGCCGATGCGCTAGATCTTACTGAGCCTCAATTACGAAGTTTCGACAGCCTTGCAAGGAAGTTTGACCTGGAAATCACCATCCTCAATAAAATAAATGGGGAGGAGGCTCAGCGATTCCAATCCAGTGAGCCTGATCTCGTTCTGTCAATTCGATACGGAATGATTCTTAAAGAAGCAGCGATAGCCTTGCCGAAATATGGTGTATTGAATCTTCACTCCGGGAAGCTTCCTGATTACAAAGGAGTGATGGCGAGTTTTCGCGCAATGCTAAACGGAGATAAAGAACTGGCTTCTACACTGCATTACATCGATGACAGCAGTATCGATACAGGAAAGGTAATTGGTATATCTTGCTTGCCGATGGACTCAAGTAAGTCCTATTTATGGCATGTGTTGGCCCTTTATGAAGATGGGTGTCGCTTGATGTTGGAAAACGTTTTGAAAATTGGCGGTGGAGAGGAGATTAAGTGTCTCCCACAGGAAGCTTCGGGAAATTATTTTAGTTTTCCTGAACAACAGGATTTAGAGAGGTTTCGCGAAAAGGGATTACGACTCTTCGATAGCAATGAATTAGTCGAGATAGCAAAGCGGTTTTACAGGTCTGACTAATTTTCAATATCTGGCTATCATTCGCTAACGACCTATAGACGCTAGCTATCGGAATCTAATAGTCAGATTCAACTGTTGCCCCCATTGCAGATTCATTCCAAAGCTCGTCAGCATTCCCGCAATTCCTCTTTTTCTGTTATCGTTAAGACATAAGCGCGCTAACAATCGGATTCCAGTACCGCGTACGGAGCGCTGATCAGCGCCGCGCAAAATCAAGGAGTAGATATGACTGATATCGTTTTCTATACCAACCCCCAGTCCCGGGGTCGAATAGTCCACTGGTTTCTCGAGGAGTTGGGTGAGCCATATGACATCCAGTGGATCGAATATGGCGAGCAGATGAAGGCTGCAGATTATCTTGCGGTTAACCCCATGGGTAAGGTCCCTGCAGTGAACCACAAAGGGGCAGTCATCACCGAATGTCCTGCTATTTGCACATTTCTGGCAGCGAGCTATCCGGAAAAAGGGCTTATACCGCCTGTTGGCGATCCAGCACTGGCTGACTTTTATCGTTGGATATTCTTCGCTGCAGGCCCAGCCGAGATGGCAATGACGGCTAGATCGAATTCTTGGGAAGTTCCTAAAGACAAAGAGATGTCAGTGGGTTTTGGAAATTATGAAACAGTTCTCAATGCCATGGAGCTGGCATTATCCAATGGTCCTTTTGTTTGCGGTGAAAATTTCACTGCGGCAGATGTTTATGTAGGTTCCTGTCTCGAATGGGGCATGTTGTTCGGAACCATTGAGAAACGTCCGCTGTTCGAAGAATATGTCAGTAGAAATCAGCAGCGACCGGCAGTTCAGCGCGCCAACAAAATAAATGAGGACAGATTGGCCGAAAAATGATTTACGGCAAACTGGCATAAGAATAAGTCAGTAGAATAATAGATAGGACAGGATGCCCGTGATTAGTTCGATGTAAAACGAAGCAACAAACAAAGGAAAGAAGGGGGGTTCGAATGACTGGCGAAATCGATTTAGATAGGCTGCTACTTTTCATGCAGCCCACACTAATATCCGGAGAATTTGTATTTTGTACAGTTCCCGATGGAAGACTGGAAGAACTGTCCAGCTTGAAACCATTAGCTTGCTATCACGAAGAGGAGGGACTGAGTCTTATTCTGCTGAAAGAAACTGCGGACGAAATTAAGCTATCTTACAATTCTGTATTTAGGGGTATCACCCTGTCGGTACACTCAAGCCTGGATGCAGTTGGGTTCACTGCGGCAGTTTCGAATAAACTCGCCAGCAATGGTGTGAGTGCAAACGTCGTAGCCGCTCACTTTCACGATCATATTTTTGTGCCAGCAGTTAAAGCGGAATATGCCATGGAGCTGTTGACCAATTTCCAAGAGTAGGCGAGCCGAACAACAGCAAGCACTACTATTTAACCGATCTAACTATCTAGAGCCAAAATAAGAAGAGGCCAAAGAAAATGCACAATCGTAAATTCCTTCAGATACTAATCACTTCAATCTCTATCAGCATAGTTTCATTAACGAGTGCTCAGGAGTCTTCCTCAGTTAGCATTGAGGGGCTTGATCAGCCCGTGGAGATACTAAAAGATCGTTGGGGTATTTCCCATATATATGCCCAGACCGAACACGACCTGTTTTTTGCTCAGGGATATAGTGCCGCTCGCGATCGCTTGTTCCAATTTGAAATCTGGCGAGCACAGGCAACAGGAACTACTGCTGAGATTCTTGGGCCCCGTGCGCTAGAGCGCGATCATGGCACCAGGTTATTCAAGTTTCGTGGTGATATGACCGAGGAGATGAATCACTATCACCCCCGTGGCGCTGAAATCATTACTGCTTTCGTCGATGGCGTTAATGCCTATATCGATGTGGCTTTACAGGATCCAGATAGCCTCTCACTGCCTTTTAAGTTGATGGGGATACAACCTAAACACTGGACACCGGAAGTGGTTATTTCACGACATCAGGGTTTATTGGGCAACATAGGCGCGGAACTCAATACCGGCCGAGCGGTGTGCGCCATCGGTGAGGATAAGGTTCGCGAGTTACAGTATTACCATCCCCATGATCCTATTCTTGAACTTGACCCGATGATTGATTGTGAGTCTCTGATTCAGAATGACATTCTGGGTTTGTATAACGCCTATCGTCGTGGCATTCGCTTCCAGCCTTCGGATCTGGCAGTTGCTGATAATAGAAATACCGAAGAATCATTTCAAAGCCTTGCAGCAACTCTAGTGGAAGAAGATAGAGAACTTCAAAAACGCTCGATTGAAGATATAGGTAGTAATAACTGGGTTGTTAGCGGTGATCTTACTCAGAATGGCTGGCCGATGATGATCAACGATCCTCATCGAGCCCAAGCCGTGCCTTCACTGCGTTATTGGGTGCATCTTGTGGGTCCGGGATGGAATGTTCTCGGTGGTGGTGAACCAGAAATTCCGGGTATCTCAATTGGGCACAATGAGCAGGGTGCCTGGGGTCTTACTGTGTTCAACACTGACGGTGAAGACTTGATGGTCTACGAAATAAATCCTGATAATTCCAATCAATACCGGTATCAGGGTCGTTGGGAAGACATGCGCGTAATCGAGGAAACCATTGAGGTTAAAGGCGCATCCCCTGTCACTGTCGAGCTCAAATACACCAGACATGGCCCTGTATCCTTCGAAGATGAAGAAAAGAACTTGGCATATGCCGTTAGACCGGCTTGGATGGATGTAGGAGGGGCTCCTTACCTAGCATCCCTGCGTATGGATCAGGCCACTACCTGGGAAGAGTTTCGAGAGGCATCGAACTACAGCCATATCCCGGGTGAAAACATGATCTGGGCAGATCGAGACGGCAACATCGGCTGGCAGGCAGTAGGTATCGCACCACTGAGAAGAAATTTCAGCGGCATGGTGCCAGTTCCCGGCGATGGAAGGTTTGAGTGGGATGGTTATCTTGAAATAAAGAACAAGCCCAACGACTACAACCCTCAGAATGGGTTTATCGAGACATCCAATAGTAATTACACGCCTACGGATTATCCTTATCTGGATGCCATTGGCTATACCTGGACAGATCCCTATCGCTGGGCGAGGGCGAGCGAGGTTCTGGATTCCGGTCGTAAATTCAGCATGACCGATATGGTCGAGCTGCAACATGATTATCTTTCCATTCCGGCCCGCAGTCTGGTGACGTTTTTCGAAGACATTAGAATTGACGATCCACAGATAGAAACCGCAAGGCAGATGTTGCTGAACTGGGATTTCGTTTTAGATAAGGATTCCATTGAAGCGGGAATATACATTGCATTTGAGAGACAGTTGCTGGAAAACATTGAAACACTAAAAGTGCCAACAGTGGCCAGTGATTATTTGACTGTTGGAATGAAAACCACCATAGATATGTTGTTAGCTCCAGATGGGGATTTCGGTAGCGATCCTATTGCGGGAAGAGATCAGTTTCTTATCGATACGCTTTCCCAGGGCGTAGCCACTTTGAGAGAGAAGTTGGGCACAAATATCGAAGACTGGGTATACGGGCAGTTAGATTACAAGCACGTACTTTTGCGCCATCCTTTGGCCACAGCTGTTAACGATGAAATTCGAGATCGTCTAAATGTGGGCCCCGTGCCTCGTGGTGGTAGTAGCTTTACTGTGGGCAATACAGGCAGCGGAGATAATCAAACATCGGGTGCCTCCTTTCGAATCTTTATCGACACTCGTGACTGGGATAACACTTTGGGAATGAATACTCCGGGTCAGGTAGGAGATCCAGATAGCCCTCTCTATGACAACCTATTTGATCTTTGGGCCAATGACAGGGTTTTTCCGGCGTTCTATTCCAGAGAAAAAATTGAAACAGTTTTGTATGAGAAGATCGATTTGATTCCGGACAACTAAATTTAGGAAATCAGAACTTATAGTCAGAAATTGAAATCAGAGTTGATCGCGTATCAATAAGAACATCGCGCAAAGCACCAGAAAACCAAGGGCATAAATACCAATCATCCCCGACTGGGAGATGAGTTGTCCGACTGAACCCGCTTCTTGGGTAAGTTGAAGTGACAGGCTCGAAGTGAGCTGATTTGCAGTTTGTTCTGCAGGTAGTGGGAGCACGGAACTGATCCACGATGTAAGCACTCTGGCCACTGACTCGAGAGACTGTAGCAGGGCGCGAGGAGATCCGAAAACAGAAGCGAGTAATAACCAAGCCGCTCCCATGCCCATGAAGACGTGCTCGCGCTTCACTGGTGGCTTGTAAAGTTTTTGGCCAAGCCGGCTACTGAAACCCCTGTCTGCAATTACTGCTGGTTGAGCGAGCAACACATCAAGGGGATCGATTTCAGATTTTTGGTGGGAGTCAGTCATTGTTTAAGACGCCTGTTCCATTTCATTTTTTAAAGTGAGAATCTCTCTAAGTTTCTCCTTACCCCTGAGAATGCTTGATTTTACCGTGCCCAGTGGCAGTTGCAAAATGTCAGCAGCTTCCTGATGGGAATGACCATAACCATGGCACAAGGTGATACTGGCATTCTCCTGTTCGTTTAGCTGTTGCATAGCGTTTTCCAAATCTATTTGCTGTGAAGACAAGTTTTCGTAATTGTCTTCTAATATTTCGTGTTGTGCGGAGAACTCATCGGTGACTTCTGTTCGCCTTTTGCTGCTTCGGATATGTTGCATGAAACAGTTATAGGCAATTCGAAACAACCATCCCTGAAAACTGCCCTTACCCGCGAATGTGCTAAGTCTGCGGTAGGCACTGATGAAAGTCTCCTGTGCCAGGTCATCAGCAAGATCGTAGCTCTTGCTGAGGCGAACCAGAAATGCCCGTATCTTGCCCTGATGCAATTCCACCAGTGAGGAGAACGCGGCATTGTCCCGTTGCGTCAATGCGCGTTCTATTAATGAGGCTTCATCCTGCACTGGACTGGCGATGGATCTCTCCGCTTTCTAGGCGTTGTCAGGCTCGCGTAAACGTAGCTTGCCAGATATCAGGTATGCGATTCCAACAAACATTGGGATCAACGTAAAGGCGACGCCTTCGGCATCAGGGGCAGTCATCACTCCAAGTGTAATTGGAATACCTATGGCCAGCCAGATCAGTCCCAACCGATAGTCGGATTTGTATCCTGTAACGCCTCCGGATTCCAACATCTTCAACATCTCGGGATCGACCGCTCCGCCTATCTCCGCGAGCTTGATGAGAGTTGCGTATTTTTTGCTCTTCATCTTGTTTAAATAATACAGTGTGACTGCGGGTAGCACGCCGAATATTAGTATTATCGCAATTATAGGAATGAATGCTTCGTTCATCGTTATTCTCCGTTAGTGGTTTACCTGTAATTAATGTACAGATGCACGGTGCGATGCATTTGGATTCATTCATTTCGACTTTATTCTCCGAAATCATGAATCTCGATAGGAATGAGCTCCAGGCTAGGATTCTGCGGCCGGCAAAGCACAGGGTTTTGTGGTGCTCTGGAAGCTAAGCAAATGTAGCCGCTGCGATAGGTCTTGCTCCTTTATACTATTCCTAATTCTTTCAAGGACTTATACCACGAATAGTGACGTCTTTGCCAATGCGCCAGATTGCTATCTCCATTTTGTTAATGGCGGGCGGCGGGTCGGCAGGGGGTAGGTAATAGGCAGCACATCAGACCTTTGATATAGTCCATGAAATGAGATCATCTTTAGCATGCGGAATTAAATAAAAGGTATATAAGAATGAAAAAACCGAATCTGGGAATTTTCAGTTTGTCACTGAGTTGCATATTGATGGCATTGTCTTCAGTTACATTTGCAGTTGAAGACGTGGATCCTGCCCTTGCTGAGATTACAAATTTCCGTCAGTACAGTGACACCTTTGCCAGTGCTGGCCAACCCACGCTTGAGCAGTTTCAAACAATCGCCGATCACGGGTTCGAGCGCATCGTTTATATCGCTTTTACCAATAACCCAAATGCCTTGCCGGATGCCGATCAAGTTGTGAAAGGCCTGAATATGGAATATATGCACGTACCGGTGGCATTCGACAATCCACTGCCTGATGATTTCTATGCTTTTGCTGATTCCATGCGGCGTAACACTGGCAAGAAGACTTTATTGCATTGTCAGGTGAACGCCAGAGCTACTGCTTTCAGTTTCCTTTATCGGGTGATCTACGAGGACGTAGCCGTAGCCGATGCCAAGGCTGATATGAATACAGTATGGCAACCTAATACGGTTTGGCGTGACTTTATATTTGAAGTTCTAGCGCAAAATAATGTGTCGCCAGACTGTGAAGATTGTGACTGGACGCCACCTCCGCCACGAGGACAGTAGTAACTCAGGAGTCTAATCTGGATTTTGGGCGAGGTCTAAAGCAGCAGTGCTTTGTTGCCTATCTCGCCGCTAATTTTGCGGCCTACTTAGATTCTTCACTAGACGAAAAATCCTCAATCCACTGAGTAGCCATTTCCTGCCCAGCCAATATTTGCTCGGTGCTGAGCATTTCCCGAAACAACACCAGATTGGCTTGAGCGTTTGGATCGCCGCTGGCCGCTGCTATGCTGAACCACTTGTACGCCACCGCAAAGTCACGACTTACGCCTCTACCATTTGCATACATCGCTCCTAGGCTATACTGAGAAACAAGGTCGCCCAGATCGGCAGCTCGTTGAAACCAGTCGAGGGACAGCTCAAGGTCGACTTCCGCACCTTGGCCGGTCATGTACATTACCCCCAGATTATATGAAGCGTTGGTATTTCCCTGTTCTCCTGCCAGTGAAAACCAGTAAAACGCTTTTTCAAGATCTATTTCTACACCCGTACCTGTTGAGTACATATTCCCCAGTTCGAATTGAGCATCAGACTGACCTAGTTCGGCAGAAGCCTGCAGTGCAGTTAACGACTCCGAAGATGCTGGTTCTGCTGCAAAGCTTTGAGAACAAGAGACGAGAACTGCTGCCGAGATCAGGAAATGCTTAAGAGGTTTGTTCATTCAGGTTTCCAGAGAAATAATACGTCGCTCAATTATATTCGAGTTAAGCTTGATTGTGCTGTTCTTCATCATTATCAGGGTAGGAATCGATTATGGAGCTATTGAGTTTCGAAGTTACTGAATTTCGAAGGTAACAAACAATATGTCCGCGAGAATGCCAATAAGCATAAAAGGAACAATAAAGCCGTGAAAGCGGGGGTTCTTGGTCTGAATCGCTATCAATTCTCTAGACACTTAGCAGCCTCTGTTGATAACGCTCTTCATACTTTACAGGCGACAGCTGATTATTGGAACTGTGCCGTCGTTTGCTGTTATAAAACATTTCAATGTAATCAAAAATATCACTC
>JABJIC010000029.1 GCA_018661465.1 Gammaproteobacteria bacterium
CGACACTGTGGCCTCGATCAACTACTTGCTTGACCGCTTCTATTCTAAATTCTTCTGTGTATCGATTGTTGCTCATATTCACCTCTCTTATAGCCATTTTGTATGACTGAAAGGTGTCTAGTAAAGTGATAGCGATTCAATTCGTTTGTTTAGCAATGCTTCAACTTTGCTATTTAAATTAATGAAGTCGGAGTTTTCTCCATTCCAACTCCACATGCTGAATTCATTTAAAAGCAGAGGTAACGCGCTCAATTTCGAAGTGTAAAGAAGGGGGTTGGCTAGAGCCTGGGGCATAAATTTATAATTTTCGTCAAGGAACTGATCGCGAACAACATGTAGTTGACGTTCTTCCACTCGCTGCAATTGAGAAAATATTTGCTTGTTCACATTGTAGAGAATTGAATCGTAATTTTTCTTGAGCCAGAAGAGTCGTTGATCTGTGGCTAGAGCTTCTGATGATCCTTTCTGTCGCAAATCGGACAATTTTGAAGCGATGCTATCAATTTCCTTGTCCAGCTGGAGTCGGGTAATACTGAGAATCAGTTTCACTGGAGCAAACTGCATGAGACATAGTTCGTCGGCACTCAGATCTGTTTTAACTCGATGAATAAGCACCGTCATCAAATCGAGATAGCTATCGCGAACCTTTTCTAAAAGTCTGGAGTTGTCCCAGGATTTTGGCTTAGGAACAGCCATCTGTGAGATCAAGAGTGCGACAAGCTTTTTAATATCAGAAGAAAACTTATTACTGAGCTTAACGTCAATATGATAATTGTCGATGCCTTTGGCCAGCTTGCTAGCTGAAAGCTGAACATCTTGGCCCGAGGTGACGCTCTCGATAAGGGGCTGTGTGGGATATGAACTCATAGGCGTTGTTTTTATGCGCTCTTTTTGTCTTAGCTCTTGTCGCTATATCAAATTAATATGGTCAAATAACTCAGTCTCTCAGGGTGTCTCCAAGCAAGTTGTCAATAAATCCTAAGTCTCTATTTTTGCATTGAAAACATGATTGAGTTCTCACTATTTACCATAGAATCGAAGATAGCAGAAATACTCTGCATAATTGTGATTCATCGCACATTACTCAAAATATACTTAAAAATCAGCAGCTTGCCCTGCTCATCTACAGGTGGTGGTTTGAAATGGACAGAAACACCAAATATTGTGGTGTGGAGCTTTTTTATCACTTTGAAGAGGTGAAATTGCTGGAAATTTGAAGACTCAGAGCCCTGAGAAAATTCTGCAGATAGCGAGCGCGCCACCTTAACAGGACCGGCGCCAAGAGCCTTCGCATTCCGGAAAACTCATATTCTGCTTCAAGCAGGATGTCCAGTGAGCCATCGGCTTCATTTTCTGCGAAGGTGATTCCCAAAGCGCTTTGCTGGCTTGCTCCATCGACAATGAAGCCCAGACGATGACCAGGTTGCCAATGGCTTATGGTCCACATCTGCACAGAACTGGGTGTATAGATGCGGAAACGGGTGCCACGTCCAGACTCTCCCTCATCTATGTGGCTTAGTTGAACAATTTCAGGGAGCCAGTTTCTCCACTGCTCCCACTCGGTTAAGGCATGCCATGCTTGCTCAATTAGAGGGTATTCATCCGAGGAGGTATAAGTCTCCTCGTTAAGTCGAATAGAGCTGGATAAGCTGTGAGTTTGTGCCATTGTCTAGAGTCTGCCACGGGGTTTGGGAGTAGCATTATGGACATCTGTTTCATTGGGTACAAATAAGTTTGATGTGTTATTGTTTGGCGACTAGCTGTGAGAATAGGGCCTGGATAATCATCTAAATCCGCTTCCACAAATAACTCAACAAAGCTCCGAAGATAAAGAAAAGAGGGAAAATAATGAATCCAGAAGATAAGAGTCGAAGAGAATTATTAAAGGGTGCCCTGGGCACTGGTGCGTTGGCAGCTGGCGCGGCCGTGGTTCCCAATATGATTTTCCCCGCACTGGCTCAAGGAGAGACGTTGGTTCCTTTCACAGACGTTCCAGATACTTTCAATGTTCGACCTGTCCGTCCTAACTCGACTCATTATCTGGATACTCGCGAAATAACTTCTTACTTCACCGATAACGATGACTTCTATCTTGTTCAACATTATGGTCAGCCGGAAGTAGATAACGATTCCTGGCGTCTGCGCATTACTGGCATGGTCGATAATGAACTGGAGTTTAGTCTTCAGGATCTTATGGACCGAGATGTCTTTGAGCAGCAAGCTGGATTCGAATGTGGCGGAAATGGCCGCCGACTCTTTCAAGGTTTGATTGGTAACGCCTATTGGAAAGGAGTTGGTCTACAGAAACTTCTCGAAGAGGCAGGTATTCAGAATGGAGCGAAGGAGATAGTTTTCTTCGGTACAGATATTGCGACTGAAGAAATCCGTGATACCGAAGTAGACAAGGCCTTTGCCAGGGCGCTATCGATAGAAGATGCAATGCGTCCTGAAAACATGCTCGCGTTTGAAATGAATGGCGAACCGCTTCCCCATTACCACGGAAAGCCAGTTCGCTTACTCATACCTGGTTGGTACGGAGTGGCTAACGTAAAGTGGATTAATCAGATTCATGTTCAAGACACCCGATATATGGGTCGATTTATGGGCAGAGACTATGTAACTCTCAAGAAAGTGGATGTAGGCGGAGTGGAGAGGTGGGTTGAAAATTCAGTCACCACCATGAATCTTAAATCTTCTATTGTTCGAGTCGTAGAATCAGGGGGCCGGCACAAGATTCAGGGCTTCGCTCTCAACGACGGAACTCCAATTGAAAGTATTGAAGTGAAAATTGATAATGGTCCGTGGCAGCGCGCTCAAATAAACCCAAGGTCAACCAAGTATTCCTGGAAGCTATTTAGTTTTGACTGGGACAATGCTTCAGCGGGTGATCATACTATTGTGTCCCGGGTAACCGATATCAATGGTGAAGTTCAGGCGACTCAAGAGGAGATGCCGGAACAAGTTAGCTTCTGGGAAGATTTCGGTCAGTTCACCAGAACCATCACAATATAGTTAAGCATTTCAGATTTGCTTAGTAACTTGATCTGAAAGGTTTCATTCTCACACGTCAATGGATGGAGACTTCTGCGGGTCTCGATCTGGTCTTTTGGTTTATCACGGAATCGGGACCTCTCCGGTTCTGTGTAAACCGTCAGGAAGCGGTCTGCTTCTTCCCCACTGCCAAAACCGACGAGCTCACTAAAGTACTTTCCAATTTAGGTAGTTGGAGAGTCAGATCAACCAAGCTCAAAAATTTCAGTCATGAAGAGATGTCGGCGCTTTACTTGAGCAGCCGGCGTAAACTATTCGACTATCGGGACAAACTGGAAGGTCCAGGAATTCCCTTAGTGGAAATGGACATCAAGCCGACGGACCGATTTTTGATGGAGAGGTTTGTAACCGGTGCAGCAGAGATATCTGGGGAACTTTTTTCTCAAGAAAAATTCACAGACGTAAAGAATGGCAAATTAGCGAGCTGTGAATACAGGCCTGCTCTCAAGGCTGTATCAATCGATATTGAAACGAACTATGAAGCGAGTAGGCTATATTCAATAGGGCTGTATGCTGATGATTGCGCAGTCGTGTTTATGGTTGGAGATGAAAACGAGCAAGCTGAGCAAGCCTCGTCACCTGAACTCATACTATGCAGGGATGAAAGCATGGTAATTCAATCATTCCTTGCTGAGATCAGGCGCATGGACCCTGATGTCATTATGGGTTGGAACATTGTCAATTTTGATCTACGTTGCCTGCAAAACTTCTGTGATCGTTTAAGAATTCCATTCCTCCTTGGGCGAGATCAGCAAGCCATCGTGTGGCGAAAGGCAAGGGACGGAAACGATCGATACTATGCCCTATCTCCGGGGAGAGCGGTATTGGATGGTATCGAATTGATGAAGTCGGCAACTTATCAATTCGAAAACTTTTCCCTTGAATTCGTGTCCAGAAAATTACTTGGAAGAGGAAAGCTAGTTGATGACGTTGATCAGCGGGGTGCCGAAATAACTGATCTTTTTCGAGACAATAAGCCCGCCCTCGCTCGATACAATCTGGAAGACTGTAAATTGGTTTGGGATATCTTCGAGAAGGAACAGCTTCTCGCTTTCGCGATAGAGAGAAGTCTGCTTACCGGTCTTGAGCTGGATCGATATGGCGGGTCGGTAGCGGCACTCGACTTTCTATATTTGCCAAGGCTGCATCGCAAGGGTTTTGTTGCTCCGAGCGTTGATCACGCTGTGGCTGAAAATATTAGTCCGGGTGGATATGTCATGGCTTCAGTCCCAGGTATTCACAAACATGTAGTTGTGCTGGATTTCAAAAGTCTGTATCCCAGCATAATACGAACTTTTCATGTTGACCCTCTGGCTCTCTCAGTCGCAGAAACGGAAGACAATCCAATCAAGGGGTACGATGGAGGGCAGTTCTCGAGAGTTGAATTCATTCTGCCGGAACTAATCGAGACCCTATGGAAGGCAAGAGATAGAGCCAAAGCTGACGACAACGCTGTGTTGTCTCAGGCCATAAAGATAATTATGAATTCATTCTACGGTGTCTTGGGAACGCTGGGCTGCAGGTTCTTTGATTCGCGCCTGGTGAGCTCAATAACCAAACGTGGGCATGAAATAATAATTGAAAGCAAAGAATACATTGAGAGCAGGGGCTACAGGGTTATCTATGGAGATACAGATTCCGTGTTTGTCTTGCTGGACTCAGTACCGGAGTCTGATGTCGATGAAGTTGCTAATAGTCTAGCAGATGAACTAACAGTCTGGTGGCGAGAGAAACTACAGCAAGAGCATGGAGTGGAAAGTAATTTGGAAATGGAGTTTGAAACCCACTTCACTAAATTTCTGATGCCTACAATCAGGGGTTCAGATGCGGGTAGCAAGAAGCGCTATGCTGGTGTTATCAAGGACAGTAAAGAAGAAAAGGGATATCGACTATTATTCAAAGGATTGGAATCCGTACGCAGTGATTGGTCGCCTATGGCGAGACAATTTCAGCAGAAGCTCTATGAGTTAATATTTCAGGATGAACCTTACGAAGAGTTCATAAAGACAACAGTTAATGAATTGATTGAAGGTCGACTGGAAAACGAGTTGGTGTTGAGAAAGCGGCTGCGCCGAAAATTGGATGACTATGTGAAGAACGTTCCTCCCCATGTTCAGGCTGCACGTAAGGCTGAAGCGATAAGAAAGGAGAGAAACCTTCCGAGTCTATACGGCTCAGGTGGCTGGATAGAATATATAATGACGGTGAATGGTCCCGAGCCGCGACAATATCTTCAGTCCGCTATAGACTTTGACTTTTATATCGATAAACAACTTATGCCCATCGCAGATTCCATTCTCGTCTTTAAGGCATCTTCGATGGATGAGATACTGAATAAACAGATAGGGCTGTTCTAAAGCTTTAGAAAACGTATTGAGGAAAATATGACAAGTAATCTGGTGTTAACTGTTATCGGCGATGACAAGCCTGGTCTGGTGGAAGCATTGTCGGTCGCAATCGCAAATAATTCGGGAAATTGGCTGGAGAGCAGCATGGCTCAACTAGCTGGAAAATTTGCCGGCATACTGAGAGTGAGTGTTCCTGAATCTCGGGCGGACAGTCTAATCTCCGATCTTAATGGGCTCTCTGATCATCTAAAAGTAGTAGTGGAGAAGGCAGTTGAGAATGGAGAAGAGGGACGCTCGCAAACTGCAGAGCTTTCATTGGTTGGAAATGACAGACCAGGAATTATTAGGGAAATTTCCAAGACGCTATCACTAATGTCAGTGAATGTAGAGCAACTGACTACTGAATGCGAACCGGCGCCCATGTCCAGCGACCTGCTATTTAAAGCAAAAGCCAGTCTGAATATACCCGCAGACACTCAAATTGAAGAGCTGCAGTCACGACTTGAACAATTGGCGGATGATTTAATTGTCGAGATTGATCTAAGCTAATCGACCAGGTTTCTCCATAGCTGAGTTACACTAAGAGAGTTGGAGTGACCTGTTTGCTGTCGAAAACCCATTGAAGATTTTTGATATTAGTCTCTAAGGCTAATGATTTTCCAATCGGATTTCTCTGCGAAATCCCTGAGCTTTGCATCCGGATCTACTGCTACGGGCACAGCCGCAGCCTGTAGCAACGGCAAGTCGTTCATAGAGTCACTGTAAAAAATACTGTTGCTGAGCGACAAGTCATTCACTGAGCCAGCTAACCATTGATTCAGCTTTTCAACTTTCCCCGCTTGATAACATGGGATCCCGGAAATCTTCCCAGTGTATCTATCTCCTACTATTTCCAGCTCAGTGGGCAGCAGTTGATCAACTTCGAACAGCGCGGCAATAGGTTTAGTAATGAACTCATTGGTAGCGGTAATGATCACACAGTAATCCCCCGCGTCTTTATGCTTCTTCACCAGATCCTGAGCTTTGTCCAGCATCATCGGAGCGACTTCGTCTCGCAGAAATTGAGCGTGAAGATTCTGAAGCTCCTCCGCGCTTAACTGACGAATAGGCTCGATCGTGAATGCGACATACCCGTGTATGTCCAACTCGCCTCGCTTGTACTGCTCATAAAAGAAATCATTGCGGGCTCTGTGGTGCTCTGCATCAACCATGTCGCGACTGATAAGAAATTCTCCCCAGGCATGGTCACTGTCACCACCAAGCAGAGTATTGTCTAAATCGAACAGGGCTAGTTTTCTCGTATTTGTGTTTTCCATGTTTCTTTTAGTCTGCGTCTCTATTTACGGCTGGCAGCTATGTATATGCCAGAGTAGAAAAATTGAATGAGCGTGGCCGTGATTATAACGCGGAGGTGAGCAAAAATGAGACTTAGGGCCAAAATATGTACTCTCATCGATAGCTAGCTAATCCCATGCCAGTAAATTGGGGGGCGTAATTATCACTACCCTGATTGGCAAGAAGCTTGAAACCACATCTGTTTGTAAGAGCTTGACCGGGCATTTTTCCTGAATATATAGGAGGCAGTGACGGATACATAGGGGCAATATCTATAACTTATTGAAATATAATAATATTATTTGTGATGCTGGCTGATGAAACATTGATCAGGGGCGAGAATCTATGAAACAATGGTCGTTTTTGCAGGTCAAAAGGATTTATGAGCGTGATTGATTCAGAAGGCTTTCGTTCCAATGTTGGTATTGTAATCTGCAATAGGCAGGGACAATTACTGTGGGCGAAGAGAATTGGTCAGAGTGCATGGCAATTTCCTCAGGGGGGAATAAAGCGCAAAGAGTCTTTGGAGGACGCACTTTATCGTGAACTAGATGAAGAGGTTGGCCTTTCAGCCAAAGATGTGAAAATTCTCCATCAGACAAGTGATTGGTTACATTACCGCTTACCTGAGAATTTTATTCGCCATAGAAGTGAACCCCTGTGCATTGGGCAAAAGCAAAAATGGTTTTTGCTTAGCCTTGAGAGTCATGAGGACAGGGTGGAGTTGAATAAATCAGATGCCCCGGAATTTGATGACTGGCGCTGGGTAAACTATTGGTATCCAGTAGATCAGGTTATCGAATTTAAACGAGATGTTTATAGAAAGGCTTTAGAGATATTGGCAGATCCACTGGAAAGCTTTGTCAGCAGTCAGTGAGAGATGCACAGATAGTCGTTGGAACATAATAACAAGCACTTTGACAAATGTTGTTAGAAGAGTCATTGGGCAAAGAAGGGGCACATTAAAACATGCTGGATAGATTGCGCAGCATAGTACAAAAAGTTAATGCAGCTAAGGACCTGCAATCTGCTCTGGATATAATAGTAAGTCGAGTGAGAGATGCGCTCGATACTCAAGTTTGTTCTGTATTTCTTTTCGATGCCGATATTAATAGCCATGTGTTGATGGCATCGGAAGGTCTTAGAAAAGAAGCTATTGGTCATGTTAGCCTGCAAACCGGTGAAGGCTTGGTTGGTTTGGTGGCAAAGCATGCCGAACCGCTGAATCTGCAAGACGCAGCACTCCATCCCAGTTTTCATTATCTGCAAGACACCGGTGAAGAAGATTTTCATTCTTTTCTGGGCGTACCTATTATTCACCACCGTTCAGTGTTGGGTGTATTAGTTGTTCAGCATGAAGAACGTCGCCGCTTTGATGAAAGTGAAGAAGCTTTTCTAATAACACTTTCCGCACAGTTGGCAGGAGTAATTGCTCACGCAGAAGCGACAGGTGCGATTGAGGGAATAAGCCCCTCAGGGCAAAAAACATCGGATACTATTTTTACCGGCATTTCCGGTTCTTCAGGTGTAGCAATTGGTCAGGCTGTCATTGTATTCCCTCACGCCGACCTGCGTCAGATTCCGCAACGACGGGCAAAGAATATTGAAAAGGAAATAGCATTCTTTAACAGCTGTTTGCAGTCTGTTCGAGATGATATGCGGGAATTGCATGCCAGTCTCGAAGGTCATGTTGCTGAAGAGGAGAGACAGCTCTTCGATGTCTATGTCCGAATGCTTGACGATAATGCTCTAGGTAACGAAGTTGTCGAGCGCATAAAGACTGGATCCTGGGCGCAGGGTGCACTGGCATATGTTGCGAATGAGCACATACGTAATTTCGAATCGATGAGTGACTCTTATCTGCGCGAACGTGCTATCGATATTAAGGATCTTTGTAGTCGAGTACTTTTTTATCTGCAAGAGAAAGAAACAATAGAGACCGAGTATCACGAAAATACTATTTTAGTAAGCGAAGAACTCACACCGGCAATGCTTGCCGAGGCTCCAAAAGACAAGCTTAAAGGGTTGATCTCAATTAAGGGATCAGGAAACTCCCACGTCGCAATTCTCGCGCGAACCATGGGTATTCCAACAGTAATGGGAGTGGTAGATCTTCCGTCTAAGCAATTAGATGGCAAGGAAGTCATTCTTGATGGTTATAAGGGTGAGGTAATAGGTAACCCTTCTGACCAGCTTCGTAAGCAATATCAAGACACTATCGAAGAGCAGGATCTACTTAATCGGGGCCTGGAGAATATTAAGGATCTGCCGTGTGAGACGCCGGATAGTCACCGTGTCCATTTGTGGGTAAATACTGGCCTTATGACAGATGTTATTCACTCCCTCGATCAAGGAGCAGAGGGTATTGGCCTGTTCAGGACGGAAGTCCCGTTTCTTTTAAGTGAGCGATTTCCAAGTGAACAGGAACAGTTTGAGATATATCACGAACAATTGGAGGCATTTGCGCCAAAGCTCGTAACCATGCGCACACTTGATGTAGGTGGAGACAAGTCACTTCCCTATTTCCCTATTGAAGAAGCCAACCCCTTTCTTGGTTGGCGTGGCATCCGGGTAACGCTGGATCATCCGGAAATTTTCACCGCTCAAATTCGAGCAATGCTCAGGGCAAGTGTCGGGCTGGAAAATTTGCAGATCATGTTGCCAATGATAAGTAATATCCACGAGGTTACGGCAGCCAAGCAGTTGATCAAGAAAGCATATCGCGAACTTATTCAGGAAGGTGTAAAAGTAAAATATCCACCAGTAGGAGTGATGATTGAATTGCCGGCGGCGGTATATCAGATTAGAACTCTAGCGAAAATGGTTGATTTCGTCTCGGTAGGTAGCAATGACCTTACTCAGTACCTGCTGGCTGTGGACAGGAATAACCCACGGGTCGCCAACTTGTATTCAGCCTTCCACCCCGCTGTATTAGCCGCACTGCAACAGGTGGTTACGGCGGCAAAGGAAGAGAAAAAACCTGTAAGTATTTGTGGAGAAATGGCTGGAGATCCGGGAGCGGCAATCTTGCTCATGGCCATGGGCTACGACGTGTTATCCATGAATGCTTCAACTTTGCTTAAAGTTAAATCGGTAATTCGTAGCGTGACTATGGACGCTGCTCAGGATTTGCTGGATCAGGTAATGGAGTTGGATGATGCGCAAATGATCCGTTCGGCGGTGGATTTGGCATTGTTTAATGCGGGCGTAGATCGCTTGTTGCGTTCATCACGAACCAACTAATTTTTGTTTTTAGTCTTCTTCGAAGAATTCGACTGCACCACTTTCGAGACAGTATTCTGCTCCAATAATTTTCAAACCATCTTCATGAATCAGTTTTTCAAGAATCTCAGAGCCCTGGCGGAGTTGCTTGACCGAAGCGTCGATATTAGCGCGAACTGCTTTAGTCATTAGCTCATCACCGATAGTAAGATCTCCCTCCGTAATCAAAGGTTCAAGAGCTGGGGTTATGCGACTTACGATGGCTCGTAGATTTGGCGATCTACCTTCTTCGGGTTTTGCCATTTGCTCCAACGTAGCTTCGACGGCACCACATCTGCTGTGACCCATAACAACTACCAGACGAGTTTGGAATTTTTCGGCAGCGAACTCAATGCTTCCAATCTGTGAGGGAGCGACAACATTTCCTGCTACCCTGATTACGAATAGATCGCCAACACCCTGACCGAGAACAATTTCGGCGGGAACTCGTGAATCCGAACAGCCAAGTACTATTGCGAAGGGGTGCTGGTCTGGGGCCAACTGAGACCGAACTAATGCATCAAGCTCCAGATTCTGATGATCACCGGAACGAAAACTAAGATTTCCTCGCTTGAGTCTTAGTAATGCTTCTTCGGCATCGATCATCTACTTAATCCACGAGTCTATCTATAAGTTTGTGAGCTACTGTTATCGGTGAGACAACGTAGATAAACATACAGCAATCGCCTGCCGTTGAAAACATGTGAACAGCGCATTCACCTACTTATGAAAAAGCCCGGCGCGTATTACTTCACCAGGCTTTTGATCAATCAGATAATTTCAAAAAACGTAATATCCAAGCTACTGCGTTGGGTAGTCAGCCATTAGAGTTGAAAAAGCCTGATAGAAAGAAGGCTTTGCTCTATCTTCGTGCATATACTCACCGGGGCTCACTTGGTGAATTCGGCTGATAGTCCCCGCCCAAACCAAATCATTGCTTCGGGTTTCATAAATATTCACATCGATGCGAGCGATATAACGTAATTCACTACTAATGGACTCAACTCTTATGAAGGGATCAATATCTTCGGTATCGGGGTCCAGATTAATATGTCTGTAACTCATTACCACACGGATATCATTAAACCGGTCATCCCGCGAGAGGCCCTTGCCCTGAAATACAGCGTCAAATTCCTCTGTAACGTAGTCCCTCAGAAAAATTGGCATATCGACTACTTCCAGGCCGAAAGCCTGATAATTCTCATAGTCTCCCGGGCAGCACAGAGTCAGTGATGTTCCGATTTGCGTTCCTGTTTGTGTGCAGCTGCTTAAAAATATCAGGCAGATAGCAAACAGAGTGACTCTCATTCCCTTGTGCGCATCTCGGCGTACATGTTTCATCATCTTGGATCTCCAAAGTTTTCATTTATCCTACATTCCCAGTATGAGGAAAAATATGAAAAGGGGTTTGATCCAGCTTAAGAAACTCAATTATCTTCACTTTTAAAGGGAATCGATTGGGCCAATGCTGAATTCCCCCGTGCTTTCAATTTCGCACTAATTTTCTGTTGCTCTTCCAAACTTCGGTTCTGACTTAGCTTGAACTTGCATTGAATGTCCTGGATGTCGATTTCGATGCCGATAATTCCTCTTAGCATCGACTCCTTGTAGTCAATTTCCCAGGGCTTCTCAAAACCGGACTCATGAATAGTGCTTAATTGATCTACCAATTTTTTTAATGTTTCTGGATCATCTGTGCATCGGGCCTCGCCATAGATATGCACGGTCTGATAGTCCCAGGTAGGTACCCCAGGTGTGTCATACCAAGATGGGCTAATATAATCATGTGGACCGTTTAAGCAGACTAGAACTTTTTGGTTGTCTATTTGCTGCCACTGAGAATTTATCCTCGCCATATGTGCCAGTAATTTGTTTTCTTCCGGTAAGAACATGAAAGCAAGGTGGCTGGCAACGGGTACTTCTTGATCAACGCTTATCAACTGACCAAACGAATTCTGCTGAATAAACTCATGGATAATATTTTCATCAGACACTGAAAAATGTTTAGGTATATACATATTTTCTCCCGTGTGGCTTTTTGTACCTTAGTTGTATTTTTGTTGAGAGCTGGCGCTTAGCAGTCGAAGGCTATTTGCAGTATTTTAGGACGGCTTGATTTGATAGAAATGATGTTGGTCTCGATTTCCGAATGAATCATAGTTTTGTTCGGCAAAGCACATGGATCCATTTTTGTTGAAAATCACCGCAGTTGAGCACAGAGTGCCATAGTGACGATCTGTGTTTACAATGAATGCAGATGAAAGACGTTTTTCCAGGTCCCTGGAAACTCCAGTATCGGGCAGGTTTTTTTCTTCTGCCTGTTCCCTATCATTCATCATTGCTATCAAGTGATCGGTTCGAATATTTTCATCGCTATCTATCAATGCCTGTAGTGCAGATTTCCCTTTTGCGATTTTTGGCCAAGGTGAATCTAGTAAACCATTTGAGAGGCCGTGCACTCCAGCCTCCACTGAGCTGATCTCTTTCTGTTGGTTGTTAATGTAGAAGAAAGAGTCGCCATCAGACAGCAGTAAGTTGTAGCCGGCATACTGATCAAAACTATCTGCAAGGGAGTAGCTATACTGTTCAGCAGATTCCTGTCCCTGAAGGAAGCCCCGTGTGAGCTCTCCGCGGGACAAGGGTCGTTGCTCAGCCTGAGAAGGATCTCGGATATTGGTAACCGCAGCAAAGCGCATTGATTGAGTAACCCCTAACCAAGTGCCTCCGGCCTGCAAGTCTCTGCCAGCCAGTACTCGCTCTTCAGTACTCTTGTCCGTCCATATATCCGCCTGTGCAGTTGGACGAGCAAAAAACTCATCCCTGTTGGCTGCGACTACTAAAGGCGTCGAGGAATTGGGCTGATAAGAAAAAATAATAAGACACATGTTTTTGGATTACTTCTTTAGTTTGCTGTTCATACACTCAGTCACACACCATGCTTCTGAGGTTCGTTTGAGGATGCTGCGGAAGTCGGCGTTCAATTCTTCAAAACCGATGCTGGTTTAAGGGAACCGGAATTCTAGCGGTTTCTTTCATCAGAATCAGTATTCTATTTCAGGAAAAGCCACTATTTGGAAGGCCAGAGATTCATATCAAAGATAATTGCCGCCGTGGAGGGCAGTTTGCCTAACTAAATTACCCAAAAAGGCGTTTCGATTTTGTATAATGCTGGTCTCTAGCAACGTAGCAGCTGATGGTAAGTCTCCATGCTCACATTTCCCCAGTTTGACCCAATCGCATTGTCTATCGGGCCCCTCAGCATTCATTGGTACGGGATCATGTACATAATTGCCTTCGGTGGTGCCTGGGCACTCGCCTCCCATAGGGCGAAGACTGATCCAGGACAGTGGAGTGGGGAGCAAATTTCCGATTTGGTATTTTATGGCGCTCTTGGGGCCGTCTTGGGAGGTCGCTTTGGTTCGGTGATTTTCTATAATTTCGATCGTTTTCTGTCCGACCCAATCTGGCTACTCAGGGTATGGGAAGGTGGTATGTCGTTTCATGGTGGCCTACTGGGAGTGCTGGCGGCGTTTTATTTCTATTCAAAGAGAATTAATAAGGAATTTTTTCAGGTAATGGACTTCGTTGCTCCACTGGTTCCATTTGGGTTGGGTGCCGGGCGAATAGGCAATTTCATTGGGGGAGAGTTATGGGGCCGACCAACAGATGTTGCATGGGGAATGGTTTTCCCCCATGTTGATCAGTTGGCTAGACATCCATCGCAACTCTACGAGTTCGCTCTTGAAGGTGTGGTTCTATTTGTATTCCTATGGATCTACTCCTCGAAGCCTAGACCGCGTGGAGCTATTACCGGTGTATTCGCAATCGGCTATGGTTGTTTCCGTTTCTTTATCGAATTTTTCCGACAGCCTGACCTAGATATTGGTTATGTGGCTTTTCAATGGCTGACTATGGGTCAACTATTGTCTACTCCTATGATATTAATCGGGATGTTTCTAGTATTTCGAGCCTACAGAGGCTCAGCTGTTAGTCAGTGAGAATTAATTTATGCATCAGTATCTAAAATTGTGTCAGAGAATTATCGATCAGGGAGTTTGGGTCGAGAATGAAAGGACAGGTAAGAAATGCCTGACAGCAATTAATGCAGACCTTTCCTATAATGTGGCTGCTAATGAATTTCCGATTATTACTACACGAAAGAGTTATTGGAAGGCTGCTATTGCCGAGTTATTGGGATATCTGAAGGGCTATGATAATGCAGCCGATTTTCGAGAGCTGGGAACCAAGTCCTGGGATGCCAATGCCAATAACAATGAAGCTTGGCTCAATAACCCTGTGCGAAAGGGTGATGATGATATGGGTCGGGTTTACGGAGTCCAGGGACGAAGTTGGCAGAAGCCCGATGGTAGCAAGCTTGATCAGTTGGAAAAAATTGTAAGTAATCTTTCTCGCGGAGTTGATGACCGCGGCGAGATTCTTACTTTTTACAATCCCGGGGAATTTGAATTGGGTTGCCTGCGGCCCTGCATGCATACTCATACATTTTCACTTTTGGGAGATACCTTGTACCTAACAAGTTATCAACGATCCTGCGATGTGCCACTGGGTCTGAATTTTAATCAGATCCAGGTGTTTACACTTCTGGCATTGATCGCTCAAATCAGCGGGAAAACACCCGGGATTGCTTATCACAAAATTGTTAATGCGCATATCTATGAGGATCAATTGGATTTGATGCGCAATGTGCAGCTAGGCCGGGATCCATTTGCTCCACCCAAGCTCTCAATCAACCCAGACATCAAGAGCTTGAAGGATATTGAATCCTGGGTAGGCATCGAGGACTTTAGCGTTATAGGTTATGAGCACCATGAGCCTATTAGTTATCCGTTCTCTGTCTAAATCTATAAGCGTCTCTGGAATCTATTAGCATGGAATTATCTCTGATTTGCGCAATGGCCGAGAACCGAGTTATTGGCGTGAAAAATGGTCTGCCCTGGCATCTTTCTGAAGATCTGAAATATTTTCGGCGAACAACCATGGGCTGCAGCATCATCATGGGACGAAATACCTGGGAGTCCATCGGTCGGGCTCTTCCAGGCAGAACCAATATCGTAATTACCTCCAATAAAAATTACGAGGCAGAAGGAGCAAGAGTAGTTTCCAGCCTTGAGGAAGCGATCAAGCTTGCTGAAAGTATTGCCTACATCGACGGTTCCGAAGAGGCATTTGTCATTGGAGGAGCGAGTCTGTATCAGACTGCTTTGCCCATGGCATCTCGATTTCACCTTACCCGAGTGCACGCCGATGTAGATGGTGATGTTTCTCTTGCAGAGTTTGATGAGTCCCAGTGGCAGGAGGCCTCAAGACAGGAATTCTTCAAAGATGAGAACAATGCCTACGATTACAGCATCTGCGTGCTTCAGAGACTACTTGAGCGGGAGTAGTCAATCTTAACCGGGAGTAGTCAGTCTCAAATGGGAATAATCAAATAGTCTTGGTCAGAACTTTTGACTTCCTTTGGAAGTTATAAAGTTGTTGTCGCTGTTGGGGTAATTCAGAAATTTTGCTTTCAACAAATCCTTTCTCAAGAAACCAATGCGCGGTGACGGTGGTAAGTACGAACAGCTTATCGATTCCATTGTTCTTGGCTTCAGTTTCCAGGCTTGCTAGAAGACGATCACCGTAGCCATTTTTTTGAAACTGCGAGTCTATGGCAATGCAGGCGACCTCGCCGAAACCATCTCCATGATCATAGAGTGCGGCGCAGGCAATAATGCTCTCTTCAAGTTCGACAATTTTAAAGTTCTCAATTTCAGTTTCCAATAACTCACGAGATCTCTCAACCAGTGTGCCGTTCTCTTCTAAAGGCTTAATGAGATTTAGAATACCGGAAACGTCTTCGATGTTTGCTCCGCGCAAGTTATCAAAGTTGTCGCTACTTATAAGGCTGCCATTTCCTTCGCGAGTAAAAAGTTCTCTAATCAATGCGCCATTTTCTTTGAAGCTGACAAGATGGGATCGATGCACTCCGTTATTGTAGGCGCGTATACAGGCTTCCAGTGCATGACTTATGCACACAGCATCTTCATCAAGTTTCGAAAGTTTTTTGGCATAGCTCGCCGCATCGGATTCGCTTAGAGAAAGCACAAGCTCGCCGTTGTCATCAATAACCCCCGGCTCAGGAACCAATAGAATGAATTTTTCGGCATTGAGTGCTATCGCCGCTTCAGTGGCGATTTCTTCCGCTGTTAAATTGAAAACTTCGCCAGTCAGTGAAAAAGCCAGATTTGACAGAAGCACAATATTGTTTTGATCCAGTTGTTGTTCAATAGCGTCGACGCGAATTTTCCGAACGTTCCCTGTGTATTGATAGTCGATACCATCGTGTACACCGACAGGTTTGGCAGTAACAAAGTTGCCGCGACACAGACCGGGTTGAATTCCATGAGATGATGAATTACTCGCTCCCATAGATAGCAGGGCTTCCAGTTTAGAGCTCTCGGCGCCCACCGCGCCCATGACGGTATCCATACACTCGGCTTCGGTAATTCTCAGATTTTTGTGGTACTTGGATTTTCTGCCATTTTTTTCAAGAGCGGCGCTGATCTGAGGTCGAGCACCATGGACCAGAACTAGTTTAACTCCCAGGCTATGTAGAAGAGTCAAATCAGAAACCACATTAGGCAAATTATTGTCTGCCAATGCCTCGCCGGCCAACAGAACCACAAAGGTCTTGTTGCGATGGGCATTGATATAACTGGTGGATGCTCTAAACCAGTTTATGATTTCTGTGTTGTTCTCATTCATTTTTTGTCTACCAAAAAAACCGTTATAAGATCAGATTAAACAATGTCTTTTTATCAGTTGCTGCAAGATGTTGATACAGGGATTGATCATATCCACTGACATGTATTCATTAGGTTGATGAGCCTGGTCGATGTTTCCCGGGCCCAATACGATGGTATCCATGCCCAACTCCTGCAAGAAAGGAGCCTCGGTGCCAAACGCAACATTTATGCCGCTGTGACCCGTAAGTTCTTCCGCCATCTGAAGGATCGCGCTGTTTTCCTCAGCAAAAAATGCCGGAACACCACTAAACAACGGGCGCAATTCGAATTTAATCTTGAGCGGGTCGGTTATTGTTCTTACCCTGCTCTTAATCTCTTCGCGGAGAGATTCTATATGCATGCCTGGTGTCAGTCGAATATCAAATTCCAGATTGCAGTGGCCACAAATTCGATTTGGATTATCGCCGCCATGAATTACGCCAAGATTAAGAGTGGGGAAGGGAATTTCGAATAAGTCGCAGCGGTACTTTTGTTTCAATTCCTCGCGAAACAACATGAGGTCAGCTATGACCAGATGCATGGCTTCTAACGCATTGTTTCCCAATGCTGGATTAGAAGAGTGTCCACTTTCTCCCAACAGGCGAATGGATTCCATCATGATGCCTTTGTGGGAACGTACTGCTTGTAATCCGGTAGGTTCTCCAATTATGGCGGACCTCGCTCGGGGCTTGCCCATCTCGGCAAGTGTGCGCGCGCCTTGCATTGATGTTTCTTCATCGGCAGTGGCCAGAACTATGAGCGGTTCCTTAAATGTTGAATCAAGGAGCGGTTTAACTGCTTCCATTACAATTGGGAAAAAGCCTTTCATGTCTGTAATTCCCAGACCGAAAATCTTTCCGTCTTTCTCGGTAAGCTTGAACGGATCTACATCCCAAAGCTCTTCATCCAATGGCACAGTGTCTGTATGCCCTGCTAACACGAGGCCGCCGGGACCAGAGCCAAGAGTTGCTATAAGGTTAAATTTTTCTTTGCCATCACTTGGGCTTGAAACAATTTCACAGCTAAAACCCATATTCTCAAACTGATTGGCAAGATAATCAATGACAGCTTTGTTGCTCATGTCGATGGCATCATTGCAGGAGCTGACGCTAGCTATGCTAACGATGCTGTTTAGCTCGGAGAATAGCTCTGGTGATTTACCAGCCATATGTGTACCGCTGTATGAATTGCGTTAGGATTTTGCTGAAAGCTTCGCGATCATGTCGGTTTTAGAAGCCATGATGAAGTCATTGATGTGCAGACCATTAATTTTGTGCGACCACCAGTATACTGTTACTTTTCCCCATTCAGTCATAATGGAAGGGTGATGATTTTCTCTTTCGGCGAGGCTGGCTAACTTGTAACTGAAGGCGAATGCATCTTTGAATTCGACAAAGTGAAATTCCCTAATCAGTTTTTCCACACCCTCATGAAATTCTCTTCGCCAAGCTGGAACTTTTAGTAGCAAATCATTTGCCTCTTCTTCAGTGACCACGAAGGAGCCCATCTGGCAAGGTTCACAGCGGCGTTGAAATAGATCTGTCGGCGACTCTTCCACTTACAAAAATTCCTCAAGAATGCTATTTAGCACTCTGTAGCCCTTGTCAGTACTGCTTATCCGGTTTTCTCGTTGTTGCAATAACTCGTTCGAGCAAAGGTATTCTACCTTGTTTCCTATAGTGCTAAAAGAGACCCCAGTGCGCGCCTCAAACATGTCCAGACTGAAGCCTTCTCGCAAGCGCAATGCGTTAAGAAGAAATTCCAAGGCTCTTTCCTCAACCGGAATCTGCTTCGACTCGGCTCTACGGTTTACGGAATTATTCAGATAGCTTGTCGGTTGCTTGTGCTTACGCAGTCTGGTGATGATTTGTTGTTCGCTGTTTGTAATCTTTCCATGGGCGCCTGCACCAATTCCAATATAGTCGCCAAACTGCCAGTAGTTTAAATTGTGACGTGATTTCTGATCGCCATGAGCATAGGCAGATACTTCATATCTGAGGTAATTTGAATCTGACAATAATTGATGCCCAGCCGATTCAATTTCCTCAAGAACGAAATCCTGAGGCAGCGTCGGGGGTCTTGCATAGAACACAGTATTGGGTTCGATCGTTAGTTGGTACCAGGAAATATGTGCGGGCTCAAAGGACACCGCTTGCATCAAATCCAGCAATGCTTCTTCTACGGATTGATCTGGCAGACTGTGCATGATGTCTAGATTAAAATTTTCGAAGCCGGCAAGTTTGCAGTATTCGATTGCCCGTTTAGCTTCATCTCCACTGTGTATGCGGCCGAGTTGTTGCAATTTCCGATCATCAAAACTTTGGATACCTATTGATAATCGATTTATACCAAGGTCGCGATAGGCCTTGAATCGTTCCGAATCTACCGTGCCTGGATTGGCTTCGAGAGTAATTTCAGTGGCTGCACTGAGTAGATCTTTATCCTGGATATGTTGGAGAAGTTTGTTGAAGGCAGCAGCGCTGAATAAGCTCGGAGTTCCACCACCAATAAAAATTGATTCAATCTTTCGATCTCCACACAACTCATAGTCTCGATCAAAGTCGTCACAGAGGGCGTCGATGTACTGTTCTTCTGGAATAGGCCCCTCCGCCTCGTGAGAATTAAAATCACAATAGGGACATTTTCTTACACACCATGGGATGTGTATGTAGAGGCTTAGCGGAGGGAGTTCCAACACTTTAATAGCTGGCGCAATGCCTGCCCACGATGGCTAATTGAATTTTTTGTTTCGGGGTCTAATTCTGCAGAGGCGCAATCATAATCAGCAACATAGAATAGGGGATCATAGCCAAAGCCGTTACCTCCGGATTCGGCGGTTAGTATTCGGCCCTCCCAGGTTCCCTGACAAACTAAGGGCATTGGATCTTCCGCGTATCGCAGATAGACGATGACACACTGAAAACGGGCGGTGCGATCTTGTTCCGCTACCTGTTCCAGCTCTTTGAGCAACTTGTCGTTATTGTCCTGGTCAGCTTCGGCCCCATGGCCGCCAGCATAGCGCGCAGAGTAAATGCCAGGCTGCCCGTTGAGCGCATCCACTTCAATGCCTGAGTCATCTGCAATGGCAGGTAGGCCGGTCTCCAGGCAAGCATGGCGAGCCTTTATGAGGGCATTCTCTACGAAACTAAGGCCGGTTTCATCTGCGTCACTTACGCCGAATTCTGATTGAGGCAATAATTCAACTCCCTCGTCGGCAAGTATGGCATTAAGCTCTACAAGCTTTCCCTTGTTCCCGCTTGCCAACACAATTTTCTTCATTGATAGGGTTTCCGAACTCAGGAGTCGTTCTTGGTGATGTGATAAATCGCTATTTCACCAAGCAGATTAGGCCAGGCCTTCATGTACCAGCTACCCTGATGTTCCAGATCTACAACTGTTCGCTCCAGTACGCGTATGTTTTTTTCACGACACAAAGCATCGAAATCTTTAACGGTACAGAAGTGAATATTAGGAGTGTTATACCAAGTATGGGGCATAAATTTGGATACTGGCATACGGCCTTTTGTGGACAGATAAAAGCGGCTCTTCCAGTTTCCGAAATTCGGGAATGTAACAATTCCTTTCTTTCCTATTCGAAGCATCTCGTCGATCAGCACTTCGGGCTTGTTCAATGCTTGTAGTGTTTGGGCTAGTAGCACTGTATCAAAACTGTTGTCCTGAAAATTTTCCAGGCTCTGATCAAGATTCTGTTCAATGACGTTTACACCGCTGCTAATACACTTTTCAATGTTTTGCTCATCTATCTCAAGGCCTATGCCTCTTACTGATTTGGTGTTCATTAGAAAATGTAACAGGCTTCCATCACCACAACCAAGGTCAAGAATATTACTATTGGGTTCAATCCATTGTTGGATAATTTCAAGATCAGGACGCATTGCTTGAAACTCCTTCATGAACTTTCTTCAGATAACATGAGAGCGCATTGACGTATCTTGGAATAGGTAAAAGAAAAGCATCGTGCCCCTGATCTGCTTCTATTTCCAAATAGCTTACTTCTTTCCCTGCCTTTAATAGATCCGTTACGATTTCTTTTGAACGTTCTGGTGGGAATCGCCAGTCCGTTGAGAAAGACATGAGGAAAAATTTACAACTACTATTAGCGAAAGCAAGCGACAGGTCGCCTTCGTAATCCACAGACGGATCAAAATAATCAAGCGCCTTAGTCATCAACAAGTACGTATTCGCATCAAAATTTTCTGAAAACCGCTCGCCCTGATAGTGAAGATAGCTCTCAACTTGAAAGTCTACGTTGAATCCAAAACTCAATTTTCCGGAACGTAAATCACGACCAAAATTTGAGGAGCTATCCTGCTCGAAATCGGTGATGGATTTGCCGAATTTTTCGCGCATGGCACTATCAGATAGATAGGTTATATGACCAACCATACGAGCCAGCATCAAGCCCTGTTTCGGATAGGTATTCTCTTCGAGATAGCGGCCTTCATGAAAATTAGGATCGCCTGTAATTGACTGACGCGCGACTTCGTTAAACGCAATGTTCTGGGCGGATAGTTTGGGTGCTGCTGCTATGGAGATGGCGTTGTCTAGTTTATCTGGATAGCTAATCGCCCAGCGCAGTACTTGCATGCCGCCCAGGCTTCCGCCTACGATGGCGGCCCACTTCTCGATGCCCAGTCTCTCCATGAGTTTGACCTGGCTGCTAACCCAGTCTCTCACTGTTACCACCGGAAAATCTGGCCCATAGAATTGGCCAGTATCGGGGTTTTGCGAGGCCGGACCTGTGCTGCCCGCGCAGCCTCCCAGATTATTGAGGCTAACTACATGAAACAGATTAGTATCGATTGCCTTGCCTGGTCCGATACAGCTATCCCACCAGCCTGGCTTTTTATCTTCGCGGCTATGAAAGCCGGCAGCGTGATGGTCACCGCTGAGCGCATGGCAGATCAGAATCGCATTGGATTTATCTGCGTTCAATTCCCCGTAAGTCTCTACCATTAAATCATAGGCAGGCAGAATCTTGCCGCTACGTAAAGTTAGCGGCTCATCGAAATGATGAAGCTGGGGCTTAACCAGCCCAACAGAGTCTGCGGGGAAGTTATCACTCATGTTAATCAGATTTCACGTCTGGAAAATAAGTCCTCATTTATTTGACTCAAACCTGACTCCAAAACTGGAATCTTGCCAGGATTGCTTATACATAATCTCTTTTTTCGACTGCTATGACCACTAACTATAGTAATGTCACTCTGGCGGACTTTAAAAACCCCAGACAGGAACTTGATCAATTGCTTGTTCGCTTTTCCATCGCTGGGGGGTGCACTTATACGAATCTTCAAACAGTCACCAACTGGGCCAACTATTTTGTCTTCTCCTGCTCTTGCTTGAATACTGCATTCAAGAAATAGCTTTTCGTCTTGCCAACGATAGTACATGTGCAGTCATTCTTGGGCTTTTTGACATCCTTAGCGGCAGCTTCAACCTCGAGGAGTTGCACGTAAGCCCGACTCTAGATGCCAATGATTACAGTTGCTTGTTGATTGGTAATTCCGAAGCTAGTGATCAGTAAATTCTGAATGAGCTGAATACCAATGAAAATAACGATCGGAGAAAAATCCATTCCACCCATAGGTGGCACAACCTTTCTTATCGGCGCCATTACTGGCTCGGTCAGCTGCCAGATTAGTCGCAGTATCGGGTGAGGGCTCATGCTTCCGGAAAACATCATAACAAACGACATAATGATGGAGGCAATTATTGCATAGTAATAAATGCTGATGATAAAGAACACGACTCCGACAAACGCCCAGGTGACTATATAGCCAACACCGGGAATGCTTCCTCCATAGAGAAGAATCAATGCGCAGATTCCCATGGCTTCAACCACAAAGGCGAGAATCAAGGAAGAGAAGTCTATGCCGCGATATCCAGGAATAACCTTTCTGAATATTTTAACCATGGGATCAGTAATCTTGAACACTGCTTGAGAGACAGGATTATAGAAGTCAGCTCTGGCAACCTGTAATAGGAACCGCAAGAGAACAGCCAGCAAATAAATGCCGACTACAGTATTGAAAATTAGCGCTGCTGAACTACCGAAGACACCCATTTAATTTCCTGTACTTTTAATTGTAAAAACATCTACCAAATATTAATAATGATGAGCCTATTTCTTCGAAGACTCTTCGGCCAATTCTATTGATCTATCTCGTGCCGCTTTTAGAGAGCGATCGACTAAAGCTCTCAGCTCTCCGTTTTCGAATTCCCTGATGGCGCTTTCGGTAGTGCCGCCAGGAGAAGTCACTCGACGACGAAGTTCAGCCAAATGTTCAGGACTGCTCAATGCCAATTCCGCCGCACCTATTGCGGTTTGATACACCAAACTTCTGGAAAGCTCATCGCTTAGCCCCATTTCCTTCGCTGATTCCTGCATAGCCTCCATAAACAGAAAGAAATAGGCAGGACCACTTCCTGATACGGCAGTGACAGTATCTATGTCACTTTCCTCATTGACCCAAGCACTCATGCCGACCGCATCCATAATCGTCTTTGCGATTGACCGTTGCTCGTCACTTACGCTGGTGCTGGCAAATAAACCACTTGCCCCTTTTCCAATTAAGGAAGGTGTATTTGGCATGCATCTAACTAACGCGCTGTCATCTCCTAGCCAAGACTGAAGCTGAGTTAGATTAATTCCGGCAGCGATTGAAATGATCATTGGGCGTCGGTCACCGAGGGCGCTAGCAAGACCAATGCAGGCCTCAGCGATTCCCTGAGGCTTTACCGCGAGTACAATGACGTCTGCATTCTGCGCCAATTGCTCCGTTGTCCCGATATTGATTCTGCATTCATTTTGCAGTGCGGCCAATTTGACTTCATCTATATCACAGGCCCAAAGAGAGCCAGCTCTCACGCCCTGGGCCAGTAAGCCCCGAATAAGGCTATTGGCCATATTGCCTGCGCCGATGAATCCGATCGAACTATTTTCCAAAACGATTCCTGTTTTTCTGTGTCATTGCCTGTTTGCTCAATAAGCAGTGCTAAATCCAGAGCGCCTATTCTATCTTATTTGCAATTAATCACGAGCCCCAAATACTGCCGTTCCTATTCTCACCAGCGTCGATCCTTCCGCAATAGCGGCTTCAAAGTCTGAACTCATACCGATAGAGAGAGTGTCCATTGTCGGAAACTGCTGCTGTAGGCGCTTAAACTCATTGAGTAAGGGGCGGAAGCATCGTCGTTGCGCCTCAAGCCCGTCAAGTGGTGCCGGAATCGCCATTAGTCCTCGCAGACGAATACCGGGAAGAGGATCGATAAATTTGCAAAGTTTTTCAGTGTCCGCCAGAGCTACTCCTGATTTGCTGGGCTCACTAGAGAGGTTGACCTGAATGCAAATATTGAGAGGTGGCGCAGATGGATTCCTCTGCTCGCTGAGTCGGCTGGCAAGCTTCTCGCGATCTACACTGTGCACCCATTGGAAATTTTCAGCGATGGCTCTGGTTTTATTACTCTGGATGGGTCCGATAAAGTGCCAGACAAGATCCAATTCCTCGAGCTGCTCAATCTTGCCTACTGCTTCCTGGAGATAATTCTCTCCAAAATCCCTACACCCGGCAGCATGGGCCGCGCGGATTTTCTCCACGGATTGCCTTTTGCTCACCGCCAAAAGCTCTACGGACTTTGCTTGCCGCAGATACTCTGATTCGTATTTAAGGAGCTTGAGCCGAATGGCATCAATATTATCTGCTATGGAGGTCACGTTTTGTCCGGGAAATAGCTATTCAGAGGTCTGGGATATTTATCGAAGGACGGGTACTATTTGTTATGCCTTAAAAAGCTTACTATAGGTGAGCTTTAAGCTATTGGCTAGTGGAAAAGTTGTTGTTTTTACAAGAGAAAAAGCTAAAGTTGAATCGCTATCAATTCTCTAGACACTTAGCAGCCTCTGTTGATAACGCTCTTCATACTTTACAGGCGACAGCTGATTATTGGAACTGTGCCGTCGTTTGCTGTTATAAAACATTTCAATGTAATCAAAAATATCACTC